>NZ_KQ236956.1:1396914-1640277 GCF_001185845.1 Bacteroides sp. 3_1_13 | reverse complement strand
TGAACGGCATAGACCCTCAGAATTACCTGAAACACTTGTTTGAATGTATTCTTCATGGTAAGGACTGCGACAAGAAGGCTCTTCTGCCATGTTTCTATAAACCGGAATGTTAAAACAAAAATATTTTCTTACGGGCATTTTTATTTTATCGGCTGAAAGACAGCCGATAAAATTGGCGTGGCGGAAAATAGTATGGTTACATAAAGCAAGGAACTCTAAGTCATAGTTATGATGAGTGTTTCATTATTAATGGTGAAGATTGTTCCTCATACTTACTAAAGCATCTTCGGAAAAAAAATATGAATATTAAGATTCATTTGTATGTTTGGGATTCAAGTAATTGGTTTGATTATTATCGACATCAAGATCTGTATGACTCTATTCATACATTTGATATGAGTGATGCTGATAAATATGAGAAAGCAGAATATTTGCCCTTTTTTATACCTCGTGAAATGCAAAAATCACGATACCAACCAGAATTTAAATATAAAATAAGTTGTATTGGAACTGACCACGACGGACGAGCGTACATTATAAGAAACTTCATAATTCCTCTGTGTGAACAAAGAGGATGGTCTTATTACTTCAAATTGATGCCATTCTTTAAAGAACAGTTGGAGGATAACAATGATAATTTGTTTATTGAGTACCCCATAAATGCGGACGATTATAATACGATTATGGAGGAGAGTGAGTGTGTTCTTGATATTGATCGACCAATGCAGACTGCTTTGACACCTCGATTTGTATGGGCATTAGCTGCAGGAAAGAAGATTATTACTTCTAACCAAAACTATAGAAGATTATTGGAATCTATTGTATCTAAAGATGTTATTACTCAACAAGTAAAATGCATTGATGTGAATAAACCCATTCTTGATGTGGAGTTTATGAATAAAAAATTGTCGTTTTCTTCTAAAATAGGAATGGAAAGACTATATATACAAAATTGGGTAAATACGATATTATATGGCAAAGAATAGAATTGATCACATTGATATTGCTAAGGCAATAGGTATTGTGTTAATTATTAGTTCTCATATCGTTTGTACAACTAATTTTAGCAAGGATTTGTTATTGACGACTTATTGGAATGTCTTAGGCTCTTTTTATGTCCCTTTTTTCTTTTTGTTGTCTGGAATATTTACCCCCCCCTGGGCTCGGGTAATTTATTAAATAAGCCTTCATTAATTAAGTTGGGGAGAGGGATCCTTAATCTTATCTTTCAGTTTTTTATCTTTTTTATTTTGGGTATTACGACCTATTATATAGTAAAAGGGCAATGGCTTATAGCTTTTAAGGTAAATGGACCATTATGGTTCTTACTTGTATTAATTATGGACAAAGTAATCTTTTATTTCTTGCTTGTTCGCCCTCGTTATCAAACTATAGTTGTTGTAATATTCATTGGATTATGGGGATGGTATGTAGGTTATCACGGTCATAATTATTTTTATTTGGGTGCGGCTGCAACAAGTTTACCTTTTTATGCTATGGGACATTATATGAAAAAATGGCTTATTGATGATAAATTCAATTTTTACCGATGCCTTTCTGCATTTATTATATGGTTCATTTGTTTTTATTTGTTTTTCAGACCACAGAATATAGCTTTAAATATGATAACTCAAAATCCTATTACATTTTATCTCGCAGCAATAAGCGGTAGCATTGTAGTAGTGGAGCTTTGTAAATGCATAAGAGTGAAATGGATGCTACCTTTTGGAAAGTATAGTATTATCCCTATGTGTGTACATTGGCCTATATTACTTTGTATTCAACAAAAGTATTACTCAAACTCGTACTATGAGTGGTGTCTTATACTTATAATCACTTTTGTATTATCATATCTTTCTATCGTTTTATTTGTAAATAGATGGTGGGATGTAACAAAAATAGGAAAATAATGAATCGTGTAAAAAGAAAATATATTTATTGGAAAGATATTCTTGAACGTCGCCATGTTGGATTGCAAGCTACTAAGGGGCACCAAGTGAGAATTTATAATTGGAGTAGGGTCTATAGTCCAGACCTGTGGTTGGTTAACTTTATCGAGAAGAGGGGATTACTCATTGGTAAACCAAAACTTAAAATAGGGCTATATTCTATTTTTGCTCCTGACTGGTTGACTGTTTTTGATGATTGTGATTTACGTATTTTTGTGGCACGTGAAAACTTGCATAAGCCGGGAATGAAAAGGTGGGAACACCAATTTTTAAATGACAACCGTTTTCAATTGTCTATTGGATTTGATAATCTTGAACATGACCAATATTTACGTATTCCTTTTTGGATGACATGGAATACTTTTCAACCAACCGATACTTACAAAGAGATAAAAGAAAGGGTCTTGCACATGAATAACCCTTTGAATCATTCGTATGACAATCGTAAGTTTGCTTGTTTTTTATGTAGTCATTCTGACCCTGGACGTCAGCATTTATATGATCGTTTAAGTTCTATAGACCGAGTGGATTGTGATGGTCGTGGTATGCATAACAATGACACTTTGCGTATGATACATAAGGATAATAAACTTTCTTATCTTCGCGATTATCGTTTTAACCTGACTCCTGAAAATAGCAATGATCCTTATTATTGTACGGAGAAATTGATGGAGGCGTTTCAGGCAGGCACTGTGCCTATTTACTTTGGGTGTAATAACAACCCGGAACCAGATGTGATTAATTCTAAAGCAATTGTATTTATTATGCAGGCGGAAATTCCAGAAAATCAATTGAAGTTAATTTCCGAATTGAATAGTAGCAAGGATTCTTATATGGAGTTTGCTACACAACCCTGCTTGTTACCAGATGCAGAAAATGTAATTTGGGGATATTATGAGCAATTGGAAGATAAATTGAAGGAAATTATTAAGAACGTATAATAGGAGAATTGTGACGTGATTAGGACAAAAAAAGACCTCAAACATTATTTAAACTTGGATAGGCAAGTATACGGCATTACAAAGCACTTTCCACCGTTTTTTGGAGGAGAACATTGGAAATTTCTCATAGCGTTAAGATATGAAGAATATCACGCTAATCAAAAAGGTGTTTATCATAAAATTCTGAAGAAAATCTGGTATATGATCCATCGTCATTATGGTGTAAAGATGGGTTGGGATATTCCCATTAATGTTTTTGGACCTGGGCTTAAAATAAATCATTTTGGTCTTATCGTGGTAAATGATAATGTTAGAGTAGGGGCTTTTTGTGATATTCATCAAGGTGTAAACATCGGTCAGCAAGGTGATTTGGCAGATGATGTGCCAACGATTGGTGATAATGTATGGATAGGTCCCGGTGCTAAACTCTTTGGGAGAATCCATATCGCAGATGAATGTGCTATTGGTGCTAATGCTGTGGTGAATAAAGACTTTTTAGAACGTAGTACAACCATAGCAGGTATACCAGCAAAAAAAATATTGGATAAAGGAAACCCTTGGATTCGACATCTAAAAAATAACTGACATGATTCCTAAGATAATACATTATTGTTGGTTTGGTGGTAATCCTATTCCTGTTAACTACCAATGTTATATAGATAGTTGGCGTAGGCTAATGCCCGATTATCAAATCATTCAATGGGACGAAAAAAAATTCGATGTAAAAGGCATACCTTTCACTGCGGAAGCTTACGAAAAGAAAAAATATGCTTATGTGAGTGATTATGCGCGGCTGAAGATCCTTTATGAAAATGGCGGCGTATATTTTGATACTGATGTGGAAATGGTGAAGCCAATCTATGACATTCTTGAAAGAGGAGCGTGGATGGCTTTTGAGAAGAATGTTAATGCACCGGAAGCTGCTATTAATGTGAATCCTGGATTAGGATTTGCTTGTGAGGCAGGTAATCCCATCATTCGGGAAATTATGGAGTATTATGAAAACAATCATTATGTATTGTCTGATGGCACTTTACAGCAAATTCCTATTGTACCTATTACTACCAATGTGTTGAAAAGACATGGTCTGCAACTATCGGACATTCCATTGCAACTTAATAACATTACTATTTACCCTTGGGAATATTTTTGTCCCATAGAGTATCTTTCTAATAAATGCGAGCTTACTTATAATACACGAACCATTCATCACTATGCGGCTACTTGGATGAGCTTTGCGGATAAGATGAAAATGAAGAAAGGGTATTGGATAACTAAAATCAAACGTTTCCTTAAGCATGAATAGAAGAAAAATATTGCATTTTACTATTCTGTGGATCATCTATGGTTCGTTGATTCCCCGTTTTGTCTGGAACAGTCAACTAGTGGCTCTTGTGCCGGATATTCTATTGTGTGTGTTACTTGTTTTCCATGCGCCCCAAAGAGGTTGGCCAAATATTAAATCTAGCATCGGGGCGTGGATCGGGCCTGTTTTCGGGATTATTTTGCTTTTGGGTATTGTTTCATCTATCATTAGCTTTACACCGCTCATGGCGACAATATGGGGAGCGAGGCAGTTTGCACGTTACGGTTTGATTGCCTATATGATTATCATGTTCTTCAAGCAAGCAGATGTTGATTGGTTTAAAAAAGTGCTTGATAAGTCTGTTCAATGGAATGTATTGTTTGTAGTTGTAGAGTTTGCTTTGGGACAAACGGGTGATTCCATGGGAGGTACTTTTAGTGGAAATGGAGATTTTTCCATCTATCTGGCTGTGATAACTTTTGTTTCTACAGCTGATTACTTTCAGAAAAGGATAACTTTAAAACGTTTTGTTTTCATCTTTTCTTTCTGTTTCATAGCTGGAATACTTGCTGAAATCAAATTGCTGTATATGCTTCTTCCCATGTGCTTGTATGGGGGGTATATTTTGTTTAAGAGATTCGACATCAAACAGATTGTTATATTGGCGGTGGCCTACTTTTTGCTGATACCAGTGGTGAAATTTACTTTGTCTTTCTATTATAATGAAGATTATGTAAATGCTACGTTCGACAGTGGGAAAGTGAGCGGCTATTTGGAAAATGACTATGGATTGCAATCGGGCAAATCGGGTATCTTGAGTTTTAATCGTAATACGTGTATTAAGCGGAGTACGTATTTGCTTTCCAGTGATATGAAAACAGTTTTGGTGGGTAATGGTATTGGTTCGTTGACGCAGTCGCAAATATTTAAAACACCGTTAGCAGAGAAATATTCTCCTACCTATTATTTCTATTTTACTTTCTCATACGTGCTGTTGGAATTGGGATGGATGGGTTTTGTGTTTTTTCTTTTGCTCTATGTCCTTATTATCATACGCTTCTATTCTTTTTATCACAATGCGAAAGATGGAGTGGTAAAATATTGGTCGGCTTTAGGGCTTTTTATGGGAGGGGTAAGTTTTGTTTTTATGTGGTATAATGCAACTGTATATTCAAATTATTATTTCCCTTTCGTTGTATTTGCAGTGTGCTTTGTAGGCATTAAATTGCGTAGGTAAAAACTTGTTAATAATAGTGTAATTTTTTATGAATCCTAAAGTTTCTATTATAGTTCCAGTTTATAAGGTTGAACAGTATCTGGACAGTTGTGTACATTCTCTTTTAAATCAGACATTGAAGGATATTGAAATTATTCTAGTAGATGATGGTAGTCCGGATAAGTGTCCTATTATATGTGATTTGTATGCGCAAAAGGATACTCGTGTAAAGGTTATACATAAGACTAATGAGGGGCTCGGTATGGCACGTAATAGTGGAATCGAATTTGCTACAGGAGAATATATTACTTTTTGTGATTCTGATGATTATGTAGATTTAGAAACATACGAAACAGTATATCAAATATGTAAAAAAAAGAATTTGGATATGTGCTGTTTTCAGCATCGCCGAATAACAATTGATGGGATAAAGTTAGAATCCAAAAGCAAAGTGCACGAAGAGTATTTTCGGGGATGTGAAGAGGTACATCGATTTTTAATGGGGGTTATAGGAAAAGACTATGAAAATCCAAAGAGTTATAATTATGAAATGAGTTCTTGTATGGCTTTGTTTCGTCGAAGTCTTTTCATGGAAAGTGGAATACGATACCCAAGTGAACGAATAGTTGCTTCAGAAGATTTTGTTTTTTTACTTTATTTCTTACCTTATGTACAGAGTGTAGGGATTATTCCTAATGTATTTTATAATTATCTAATAAATCCGGTGTCTATCTCTCAAAATTATTCGGAGCAGAAACATGAACGACTACTAAAAATGCTAACATTATTAAGAGAATATTGTGAAATAAATTTTGAATATGCCGATTATAAAAATCATTATTTCTCACAAATGCTACGGGTTTTTAAAATAATTCTTAAATATATATCATACAGTAAGGAGCCGTTTTTACAGAAAGTTAGGCATCTAAGTAAGGAAACACGTAACCCAATATTATCAGAATTTTATAGAGATCCAGTAAGTCGTAAATATGGATTAGGAAATAGCCTTTATATATTTTGTATGAAACATCATATAAGTTTATTCTTTATTCTATTATATAAATTTAAGTGAGATGATATATAAACCCAATATTGGATATACTGTAAAACATGATCTATGTACTGGTTGCGGTGTATGTGAAGATGCTTGTCCGTCTCATGCCATTCACGTAGATGTGAAGAAAGGATGTTTTCGTCCTATAGTAGATAATGAAATGTGTCTGAATAATAAAGGATGTCATCGTTGTTATGATGTATGTCCTGGCATAGGGGTAAATCTGCAACAATTGACACGAGAATGTTTTACTGAAGGAGTTACGGACGAATTAATGGGACATTATCTAAAATGTTTTGTAGGTCATAGTAGTGATTTTGATATACGTTATCATTGTGCATCTGGTGGTATGGTAAGTCAATTCCTTATATTTCTTCTTGAGAAGGAATATATTGATGGAGCAGTGGTGACAGCATTTAATGCACAAGCTCCATTGTTGGTCAATTCATATATAGCCCGAACTCGTGAAGAAGTTTTAATGGGAAAAAGTAGTAAATATGCACCTGTTTCTCTTAATCATGCTATTCGTGACATAAAAAAAGCAGAAGGTACTCGGTATATAATTGTTGGCTTACCTTGCCATATAGAAGGATTCCGGAAATATGAGAAGGTGGACAAACGATTCCGTGAAAAGGTTGCAGGATATTTTGCCATTTATTGTTCATCTGGTCGAAATTTTCATTTGACAGAGTATGTTTTTCGTAAAAGAGGAATACAAAAAGAAAAACTAACGTATTTTGCTTATCGAGATAATGGTTGTTTGGGCAATATGGTTGTAAAAGGAGAGGGTATAGAGTACGAGGAAAGATTTCAGAATTATTATCATCCACTTAGGAGCATTTTTGTACCTCGTCGATGTACAATGTGTATAGATCATTATGGAGAATTGGCGGATGTAAGCTTTGGGGATATCCATGTAGAACCATATATACAGGATAAGGTAGGAATAAATTCGTTAATAGTACGTAATCATAAAATGCTCGACTGGTTAATGGAAGCTAAAGATGAGGGGGTGATTGCGCTTGACGAAATTCTAGCAAAAACAGTGAATGATAGTCAAGTGATGGCTAGAATAAAAAAATATCGTAATTCTGCTTTTATTGGTTTTAATAGAATGTTGGGAAAGAAAGTGCCTATATATGATTTGCAACTTCATGGAGGTAATCAATTAAAATGGTTAATATCTTATTTACATACTAATATTCAGCAATTTATAGGATGCTATAAGTTTTTGTGGTTTTTGATTCCATTAGTAAAAGGGAAAGCTCCTAAAATTTGATATTGAATAAAAAATATAAATTATTATGGGGAAGAGAAAAATAGGTGGAGTTATAGTAAGTGATTTTAATCACACCAATTATGGTTCGTGTTTGCAAGCTTATGCTACATTGCAAATCGTGAAAGGGTTTGGATATGATTTGACTTTTATTAAGTATAAAAAACAACGTTCAATATGGGATTGGCTCAAAATAGCACCAGGATTAATGCTTAGTGGAGGATTTGAATTACTGGAGAATAAAAGACGATTTAAGAGTGATTGTCGGAAATATCCAGATTATTTACCCAATCAACAAGTTCGTCGGGATGCAACTAATTCTTTTAAGCAAAAAGAGTTTCTACCTTATTTCCGAGAATATAAAGGATACAAGGCCTTGTGTGAAGGTTCAAAAGAGTTTGATGCTATATTTGTAGGAAGTGATCAGGTGTGGCGACCATTTGGCTTCTATAGCAACTATTGGAATTTGAATTTTGTGGATGATAATGTGCCTAAGTTTTCTTATGCTGCCAGTTATGGTGTATCTAAAATTCCTGCGATTCAATGTACAGGGACAAAACATTATTTAGAGCGCTTGGATATGATTTCAGTGCGTGAAGTAAAAGCAAAAGAGATAGTAGATTCTTATTCTTGTAAAAAAGCAGAAGTTGTTGCAGATCCGACTATGCTATTGACAAGTACTCAGTGGCTAGACTTTGCAAAGAACTCTACTAAACAAATTCCATCAGAACCATATATCTTTTGCTATTTTTTGGGCCCGCGTACTGATATTCGTGAAGAAGCATGTAGATTAGCTAAGCAAACCGGTTTAAAAACTGTAATAATGCGTCATATGGATGAATATGTCCCTGCAGATGAAACATTAGGGGATTATGCACCTTATGATATTAATGCTTGGGACTTTGTACACCTATTGAGTAATGCCGCTTATGTTTGTACTGACTCTTTTCATGGTACAGTGTTTGCTATCTTGACACATCGCAAATTCGTAACATTTTATCGTGTTAATCCTAAGGTGGGCAACTCTACTCATAGTCGCATAGATAGTTTATTGAATATGTTTGGGCTTTCAGAGAGAAAGTTTAATGGAGATGTTTTAGCGATTGAGCAAGAGATCGATTATTTGAAAGTGGATGAAATTATGGCTAAATATAGAAAAAAATCGTTGGATTTTTTTGAGAAGGCATTGAAATTAGCAGATAAGAATTATTAATAATAATGGCTATTGTTAAACAGCGCGATTCAAACCTTGAATTGCTTCGTATTGTTGCTATGAGTATGATAGTGATTTATCATATTTTCGTTCATGGCATATCGCCTGTCTATGTAGGAAGTCACTCCATATTAACTGTCTGGTATGTACCATTTATTTTTGGGGTGAATCTTTTTATTCTTATATCTGGTTATTATGGTATCCGCTTATCATGGAAATCATTCCTCTCTTTAATGTGGATAATTGTTTTTTATAAACTATTTCATTTGATAGTAGATACTACTTGTTTAGGTATTCATCATGCTTGGTGGGAATGGATAGCTAAACCATTAAGCGGTCCGGTATCTGGTGGTGGATGGTTTGTTGATATTTATATTCTGCTAATGTTAGTTTCACCTATGCTTAATAAACTTTTGAGTGGCTGCTGCAATGGTGATCTTTTAAAGTATTCTGGAATAGTACTTTTGCTAGACATGGGGTATGGATTCATATTGAATAAACATTTTGATTCATACGGATATAGTTTAATTCATTTTGTCTGTTTATATATCATTGGTTATGGATTAAAATCGTATCAAAATGTTGGTGTAAAAGATAGTTGGAAAGGATATATTTTTGTGGTAGGTTGTTTGTTGTTGGTGAACTTGTTGTTCCCTGATAATTATTGGATAGCAAAGTTAAGTAATTCGTATGCTTCTCCTTTTATTGTATTAGGGGCTATATTTTTATTTTTAGCTTTTGCACGCACTAATATTACTCATCATCCTTCTATTAATTTTGTTGCGGCCTCTATGTTTCCTGTATATCTTATTCATGAAGGAGGGAATGTCTCTAAATGGTATTATGTTACTGTTGAAGAATGGTGGACCACATTGAATATTCCAACTTTTGTACTTTATACTGCAGGATTTATTATAGCATTATTCGTTTTAACCATCGCTGTGGATCAGCTACGTAAAAAGTGTTGGTCATTGATTAGCTGTAAATTATTTAATCGTTAATTATGAAAATCTTATATATTGGAACCCCTGTTAATTATCAGCTATGGAAAGAAGGTAAGAATCCATCGCATTGGCTTTATGGGGCTTGTGAGATGGAAGAAGAAGGTCATGAAGTCATTTGGACCAAAGAGGCGGCTAAATTATGGAACGATGTGAAGCTGTTGTGTAAGTATCGTCCGGAGTTGGTATTTATTCCTAATCTGAATTTGAAGGCGCATGCGTTGCTGTTAAGCTTTTCTGTATTAGGGTTTATCCGTACCCCAATTTTTGCTTATCTGCATCATACTCCTAAGGTGACAAAAGGTTTTAAGGCATTTTTTTATCGTTTTTTGCTAAGTGGTGTGAAGCATTTGTTTTTCCTCTCTGAACTTTCTATGAAAGAGACTATTGAACGAAATTTAGTAAAAGGAGATAAGTGTTCTATGCCAGGGTGGGGGGCTGATGAGAAATTTTACAATAGAGTTACTAAAAGTGACAATGGCTTTTTTGTTTCAACAGGAAAGGAACAACGTGATTTTGACATACTGATTGAAGCTTTTAAAAGAACAGGTGCTCCGCTTAAAATTATTACTTGTAAAAGTCATGCAGGTAATAATTTTGAGAAGTTACCGGAGATATGTAAAGAGATTCCTAATATAGAAGTAGTTATTACAGAGAATTCAGGGGATGTTTATCCACAAATGATAAATGAAATGGCTAATGCTAAAGCATTAGTTTGTCCACTTCTTCAGAATAAGCTGAATTATTGTGTTGGACTTTCTACTATTGTTGATGCAGAAGGATTACGAAAGCCACTTATCATCACTCGTAATCCATATCATTCAAGAAAAAGGTTAGAACCTTTTTGTGTTGTTGAAACGGTGGATGAGTGGGTAAAAGCAATCCATGAAGTACAATCTTCTTCTGTAGAGATATTTCATTCATTGTGCAATATGAGAGAATGTTATGCAAATATGAAACCTGTGTTATTTAATAGATAAATTTTATGTTTCAGGTTATTTCTGAATGATAGTACAAAAGTTGCTCCTTTTCTAAAGTTTAGTTCTAATACAAAAGATACTTTTTTATCATTTTCTTATTAGCAGACTATAGTGAGCAGAGTCTGATATAAAATATTGTTAATTATATGGCAAAAGTATTAGTCGTTGCTACGTCTCGTAAGACACGTGGTGGCATAACGTCTGTGGTAAAGGCCCATGAGAAGGGAGAACAGTGGAATGATTATCATTGTAAATGGATTGAGACCCATATAGATAGAAATGGAAAATATAAATTGTGGTATTTTATAAAAGGCTTTGTTCAATTTCTATGGGTACTTCCAAGTTATGATTTAGTACATATTCATACTAGTGAACCACCATCTGCTTTGCGTAAATGTTTATTTATTTCGTTTGCTAAAGTTTGTAGAAAGAAAGTAATTGTTCATTTTCATGCTTTTTCACCAGATACAACTGTGAATAGTAAATATAGATGGATTTATCGTTATTTGTTTAATCGGGCTGATAGAGTGATTGTTTTATCGGAAATGTGGAAAGAATATGTTAACGATGCACTCCAACTGAATGATAAGTTGCAGGTGATCTATAATCCATGTACTACGGAAATTCTTAAAGAAAAGCATGAAAAGAAAAATATAATACTTTATGCAGGGACACTGAACATTCGTAAAGGTTATATGGATATGATTAAAGCATTCGCTTTGCTAGCTAATACTTATCCAGATTGGCTGATTGTATTTGCTGGTAATGGTGAAATAGAGCAAGGAAGGAGGCTATCTGAAGAACTTGGTGTAAATAAGCAAACGGAATTTTTAGGATGGGTAAATGGGTGTGAGAAAGATAAAGCCTTTAAGGAAGCTACAATCTTTTGTCTTCCTAGCTATGCGGAAGGATTCCCTATGGCTGTTTTAGATGCATGGGCTTATGCTCTGCCTGTTATAACAACTCCTGTGGGAGGAATACCGGATATAGCAAAAGATGGAGAAAATTTATTATTATTTAAGCCTGGAGACATAATGAGCTTGGCAAATCAGATGGAAAAGTTGATAGGTAATAAATTGTTGAGAGAAAATATCGCAAAGGAGTCCAAGCTGCTAGCGTCTACTACATTTAATCTTGAGATTATAAATAATGAAATAGCAGGTTTGTATGAACAACTGTTAAAGAAGTAATGATGCTTTGGAGCATCATATTGGATGTCTATTGTACGAAAAATATAGCCTTAATAGAATCTGTACACAAAATTGCATAAGTCTTGAATAACTTAGAGAATTGATGAAGCCGCTTTCACTGAAATGTAAGGCTATGTCAGGAAGAACTGTTGTGGAGTAACATAGCAAGATGAACAGTAGAACTTTATGAGAAATATATAATAAAGTAATTGTAGTTATATGATTAAGCTAAAAGAACTCTCTATCATGGAGAGCACAGAGCAACTAAAATTATTACCTCAAGGAAAGTTGCTAATAAACACAATTAATGCACATTCTTACAACACTGCCCTGAAGGATCCACTCTTTGCCAATGCATTGATGAAGGGAGATGCACTTATCCCTGACGGAGCAAGTATTGTGAAGGTTTGTAAATGGCTAAAGACGCAAAGCCAACCGCGGGAACGAATAGCTGGTTGGGATCTCTTCATTCTTGAGATGAATCGCCTTAATGAGAAAGGAGGGCGATGTATGTTTATGGGTAGCTCGGAGAATGTTCTGGCATTGATTAAACAACGGGCAGCAGTGGACTATCCGAACTTGGAAGTGGTGACTTATTCACCTCCTTATAAACCGGAATTTTCACAAGAAGATAATGCGGCTATTGTGGCGGCTATTAATGAGGCAAATCCAGATCTTTTATGGATTGGCATGACGGCTCCCAAACAAGAGAAATGGATTTACAGCAATTGGCAAAAATTGAACATTCATTGTCATGTGGGTACTGTAGGGGCGGTGTTTGACTTTTACGCAGGTACTACCGAACGGGCTCCATTATGGTGGCAACAACATTCGTTGGAATGGTTTTATCGACTGCTAAAAGAGCCTAAACGAATGTGGCGTAGATACTTGATTGGTAATGTACTGTTCTTATGGAATATTTGTAAAGAGATATAGATTATATAATGACATGAAAGGTATTGTTTTAGCTGGTGGCAGCGGTACACGTTTGTATCCTATTACCAAAGGGATTAGCAAACAACTAATTCCGATTTTTGATAAACCGATGATTTATTATCCCATTTCGGTTTTGATGTTAGCGGGTATTCGTGAAATATTGATTATATCTACTCCACATGACTTGCTGGGATTTAAACGTTTGTTAGGTAATGGTAGTGACTATGGTGTGAGGTTTGAGTATGCAGAACAACCGTCACCTGATGGATTGGCGCAGGCTTTTATTATTGGTGAGGATTTTATTGGCAGTGATTCGGTCTGTTTGGTACTAGGTGATAACATCTTTCATGGCAATGGTTTTAGTAGCATGTTGAAGGAGGCGGTGTACATGGCAGAAAAGGAGCGGAAAGCTACCGTGTTTGGCTATTGGGTAAGTGATCCGGAACGCTATGGGGTTGCGGAGTTTGATGATAAAGGTAATTGCCTAAGCATTGAGGAAAAACCTGCACAGCCAAAATCAAACTATGCGGTAGTAGGGCTTTATTTCTATCCTAATAGGGTGGTAGATGTAGCGAAGCACATCAAACCATCAGTCCGTGGGGAATTGGAGATAACCACTGTGAATCAGCGATTTTTGGAGGATAGTGAGTTGAAAGTACAGACACTGGGACGTGGCTTTGCTTGGTTGGATACGGGTACACACGACTCATTGAGTGAAGCATCGACCTTTATTGAGGTGATTGAGAAACGACAGGGACTGAAAGTGGCTTGTCTGGAAGGTATAGCTTTTAGACAAGGATGGATTGATGCCGACAAGATACGTGAGTTGGCCCCACCGATGCTGAAGAATCAATATGGGCAGTATTTGTTGCAGGTGGTAGAGGAAGTGGAACGTACAGGAAAAAGTAACTTATGAGTAAAAGAAATATTATCATTACCGGTGGTGCCGGATTTATAGGCAGCCATGTGGTGCGTTTGTTTGTGAACAAGTATCCCGATTATCATATTATCAATCTGGACAAGTTGACTTATGCGGGAAATTTGGCTAATTTAAAAGATGTAGAGAATAAACCAAACTACACTTTTGTGAAAGCGGATATTTGTGACTTTGAGATGATGCTGAAAATTTTCAAACAGTATCATATAGATGGAGTCATTCATTTAGCTGCCGAAAGTCACGTGGATCGTAGCATCAGAGATCCGTTTACTTTTGCTCGTACTAATGTTCTTGGAACTCTCTCTTTATTACAAGCTGCCAGGTTAACTTGGGAGTATCTTCCGGAAGGCTATGAGGGTAAGCGCTTCTATCATATTTCAACTGATGAGGTGTATGGAGCATTGGAATTGACGCACCCGGAAGGCAAGTCTTCGGATATATCTGCACACGAAGTATATGGCGATGAGTTCTTCAAAGAGACAACAAAGTATAATCCACACTCACCCTATTCGGCTTCGAAAGCAGGTAGTGATCATTTTGTACGCGCTTTTCATGATACTTATGGTATGCCGACTATTGTGACTAACTGTTCGAACAACTATGGACCTTATCAGTTTCCCGAAAAGCTGATTCCATTGTTTATTAACAATATTCGTCATCGCAAACCGTTACCGGTATATGGTAAGGGAGAGAATGTGCGTGACTGGCTCTATGTGGTAGATCATGCAAGGGCTATAGACGTGATTTTCCATAATGGTAAGATTGCGGATACATATAACATCGGCGGCTTTAACGAGTGGAAGAACATAGACATTATTCATGTGATTATTAAGACTGTGGACCGATTACTGGGTAATCCTGAAGGGTATAGCGAGGGATTGATTACTTATGTAATGGACCGTATGGGACATGACTTACGCTATGCTATTGACTCTACGAAACTGAAGAATGAATTGGGTTGGGAGCCTAGTCTGCAGTTTGAAGAGGGGATTAAGAGAACAGTGCAGTGGTATCTGGATAATCAGCAGTGGATGGATAATATCACCAGTGGTGCCTATGAGAGCTACTACGAGGATATGTATAAGAATAGATAAGTATCTGTATGGAAGTTATTAAGACAAATATTGAAGGGGTGGTGATCATTGAACCGCGTCTTTTTAAGGATGATAGGGGGTATTTCTTCGAATCGTTTTCGCAAAGGGAGTTTGATGAAAAGGTACGTCCTATTAAGTTTGTACAGGATAATGAAAGTATGTCCTCGTATGGAGTGATGAGGGGGCTGCATTTTCAAACTATGCCTTACAGCCAAAGTAAGTTGGTACGTTGCGTAAAGGGTACAGTGCTGGATGTGGCTGTTGATATCCGCAAGGGTTCACCTACCTATGGTCAGCATGTAGCGGTAGAGTTGACAGGGGAAAATCATCGTCAATTCTTTATTCCTCGTGGCTTTGCTCATGGTTTTACAGTATTGAGTGAAATAGCAGTGTTTCAATATAAATGTGATAACTTTTATGCTCCACAGCATGATGGAGGCATCAGCATATTAGATGAATCACTTGGAATTTGTTGGAGAATTCCTACAGGCAAGGCTATCTTAAGTGAGAAGGACACTAAGCATCCACTATTGAAAGATTTTGAATCTCCATTTCTGTATGGAGAGGATTTATATAAATAGCATATAATAATAACGAAATATGTAGGTCCCTAACTTCATGCTACACACATGAATCCCCTACATTCTGCAGGTTGGGAAAAATACAGCGGTATATTCCTGATCTGTCCCCTCATATTGGCAAAATGCTGATATGTATTCTAAATATATCAACTGTCTGTGAAGATCGTTGATATATTGTTTTTTTAATAGCATGCTTATTGATTAAAGATAATATTCAGATTTCTAGTTTTGTATAATAGAAAGAATTAGAATATTTTTTATTGATTATCTATTGTGTTTTTGAAAGAAAATGCATTTCTTTGTAATATAGATAAAAGCAATTTATTATGTTGACTACTGTAGAATATTTATCTTTGCTTCGTGAGTATATGCGCAAGAATGCTGCTAAATATGGTATTTCTCGCATGGGGATATTTGGCTCCGTTGCTCGTGGTGAACAACATGAGGGTAGTGATGTCGATATTTGTGTTGAAATTGATAGACCTTCTATTTTTACTTTAGTTCATATTAAAGAAGAATTGGAAAAACTATTGAAATGCCCTGTTGATCTGGTTCGGTTGCGAAATAATATGGATGAATTATTGAGAGGGTGTATCAATAAAGATGGAATTTATGTGTAAAAGTCAGATAATAGAATCATTGCTAAAGAAAATTTTCCAAACGGTGGAAAGGATATTAGCGAACTCGGAAACTATTACTTCCCCTTCTTTTTATTTTTGACTCCATCCGGAATGGAAAGACTAGAGAGTACTTGTATGTTATTAATAGCCATCGGTGAAGGAGTGAAAGGTGTTGATAAATTAACAGATAAAAAGTTATTATCTTTCTATCCAGAGATGGATTGGAAAGGTGTAATGGGAATGAGGGATATAATCGCACATCATTATTTTGATTTAGATGCTGAAATTGTTTATGACGTGATAAAACATGATTTGCCGAAGTTAAAAGATGTGTTACAACAAATCATAGACGATTTGAAAATATCCAATCAAGCGATTGACTAAATGGTTTTTATCTCAAATTTCTAAAATACGCCCGTATCTTCCGCATAATCTTGATTCCCATCACTACGCCATCAAATACAGCCATACCGGTATTGAACGAACGCATGAGTGCATCCGCCTTGTTGGTTGCCGGAGCAAGTGGGGCAAATATTTCGCGTGTAGTAGCTGTCATGGCTTTTTTTTGAGCATGGATCTCATTTAAAAGCTTCTTTTTACGTTCGGCAATCTCTTCTAATGTAAATTTCTGCGGGGTCTGCGCATTCATAATTTATTTATTTGAATCAGTTAAAAATAAATTAGCGAGGAAGTTCACCATCGGAGAAATGATGAGCTGCTTGCGGAAAATAATAACCAGGGCGATGAGAACAACATTGATGCCTGCTATGATGGCGAAACTCGACATCAGACCGCCCACTAAAGGCTCCAATATATAAGCAAGAGCAAAAAGCAGATAAAACAGGGCAACCATGCCAAGGATAATAAGTACTAATATCATAATTAACGTGGAAAAAAGTATGGTTAACTTCTCCGTCAATTCTAATTTGGTATATTCTTTTTGAAGCTCCAGATATTTCTTGAACTCGAAAAACAACTGCTGAAAATTCTCAATACTTTTATCGTCTGCAAACATGGTCGCTCTGTTTTTAGTCTTTGGTTACTCACTTATTCTGCTATTTCTCCCTTCATCTCGGCAGCGATCTCATCAACGAGAGTTTCCATTTCGCTGCGATTCAGCTTGATTCCCTTTTTACGAAGAATCTCTGCGATTTTGTGACGGGTGTCTTCTCCTTTTTCAGGAGCAAATAAAATACCAAGGGCTGCGCCTACGGCTGCACCACCCAGAAAAGCTGCTAAAACATTCAATCCTTTCATAATGTATAATGTTTAAAATGATTATGATACAACAAATATAACATTTTTATGAAAAGGTTGTTCGTGAAAACTGAATTTTTTTGCTACGTTTTATAATTCTTTTTTTCTTTTATGGTTTAATCTTATTTAACTGACTTTCGTAGCTAACCTTTGAAGGTTAAGGCGTACTTTTGTTTTCGAATATTGTAAATCAAAACATAATGGAAGCTAAGATTGTTTTTATAACCGGCGCCAGTAGCGGAATTGGTGAGGGTTGTGCCCGTAAATTTGCGAGGGAGGGATGGAATCTGATTCTGAATGCCCGTACCGTATCGAAACTGGAAGAACTGAAAGCTGAACTGGAAGGGGCGTATGGTGTCCGGGTTTATATATTGCCTTTTGATGTGCGCGACCGGAAATTGGCTGCCGCCTCTTTGGAATCATTACCCGAAGAATGGAAGGCGATTGATGTGTTGGTGAACAACGCCGGACTGGTGATCGGTGTGGATAAGGAATTCGAGGGTAGCCTGGATGAATGGGATATCATGATCGATACGAATATAAGGGGACTGTTGGCTATGACGCGTTTGGTGGTGCCCGGTATGGTGGAACGCGGACGCGGACATATTATTAATATAGGATCTATTGCGGGGGATGCCGCTTATCCGGGCGGAAGTGTGTATTGCGCAACGAAAGCTGCCGTGAAGGCTCTTTCGGACGGACTCCGGATTGATCTGGTGGATACTCCATTGAGAGTGACGAATGTCAAACCGGGAATGGTGGAGACAAACTTTACAGTGGTGCGTTATCGGGGAGATAAGGAAGCTGCCGATAATTTTTATAAAGGGATTCGTCCGTTGACGGGAGATGACATTGCAGAAACGGTTTATTTTGCCGCGTCGGCTCCTGCACATATTCAGATTGCGGAGGTACTTTTGATGCCTACTTATCAGGCAACAGGCACTATTTCGTATAAGAAGAAGCCGGAATAGACGTTTTTTTGACGGATTTCTTTGCCGGATGATAAAATTTCTATTATTTTGTTGCCCGAAACTAAATATAATAGACGAGAATATTGAATTATTAATTAAAACAGAGTATAGGATTATGAAAAAATTAGTCGTATTAGGAATGGGAGTATGCTTGGTGCTAGCATTTGCATCTTGTAAATCCAGCGAAAGTGCCTATAAGAAAGCTTACGAAAAAGCAAAACAGCAAGAATTGGCAGAACCGCAGGTGGAAGCTCCGGTAGAGGTTACTCCGGTGGTTGCAGCTCCTGTGACAACTACTAAAGTGGCAGATACATCCGGCGTTCGTCAGGAAAAGGTTACAGTGGTTTCCGGTAACGAAGGATTGAAAGATTATAGCGTTGTAGCAGGTAGCTTTGGTGTGAAAGCGAATGCTGAAGGCCTGAAAGATTGGTTGGACGGACAGGGATATCACTCTACGATTGCATTTAATGCTGATAAGGCAATGTATCGTGTGATTGTGAACTCTTTTGCTGACAAGACTGCTGCTGCTGAAGCTCGCGATGCATTCAAGGCTAAATACCCGAACCGTTCGGATTTCCAGGGTGCTTGGTTGCTGTATCGTGTATATTGATTTCTTTTTGGTAATATATATTGGAAAGAACGAACGTTTTTTTCCGAATAAGAAGGCGGTAACTGGGAAGTTACTGCTTTTTTATTGAAAATGAGTGGCTTTTTCGTTTAGATATTTTTATCTTTCTACTAAAAGAAGTTATAAATCATAGTGGGGAAACTTTTATAGCAAAGAAAGTTTTTACTTTTGTCAACTCTTAATTTGGAGGATGTTTTGCCTGAATGTGAATAGGGCATTAATTTAGAGATTGAATGGAACAAAAATATGTAATGGCTGCTATCGACGCGGCTCTAAAAGCAGGTGGAAAGATTCTTTCTATTTATAATGATCCGGCATCGGACTTTGAAATAGAGAGGAAAGCTGACAACTCTCCGCTAACTATAGCAGACAGAAAAGCGCATGAAGCGATTGTGGCTATTCTGAACGATACTCCTTTTCCTGTTCTTAGTGAAGAAGGGAAGCATTTAGGGTATGAGATCCGTCGAGGATGGGATACTTTATGGATTGTAGATCCGCTGGATGGAACGAAGGAGTTTATTAAGCGCAATGGAGAATTTACGGTAAATATCGCTTTGGTGCAGAACTCTGTACCTGTATTCGGTGTTATTTATGTGCCTGTTAAAAAAGAACTTTATTTCGGGATCGAAGGTGTAGGGGCTTATAAATGTTCCGGTATTGTCAGTTTGGAAGATGACGGCGTGGCATTGGAACAACTGATTGGGAAGTCGGAACAGATACCTTTGAAAGAGGTGCACGATCATCTGATCGTGGTTGCTTCCCGTTCGCACCTGTCGCCTGAAACGGAATCATATATTGCAGATTTGAAGAAGAAACACGGCAGTGTGGAGTTGATTTCGAGCGGAAGTTCAATTAAAATCTGTCTGGTTGCTGAAGGTAAGGCTGATGTATATCCGCGTTTCGCTCCGACGATGGAGTGGGATACGGCTGCCGGGCATGCGATAGCCCGTGCTGCAGGGATGGAAGTATATCAGGCTGGAAAGGAAGAACCTCTACGATATAATAAGGAGGATTTATTGAATCCGTGGTTTATCGTTGAGCCAAAAAGAGAACACTAAATAATGTTTATATGACATTTGAAATTGTATTTGTACTATTATCCCTATTAGGAATGGTAGCGGCTTTGATAGCAGATAAGATGCGTCCGGGCATGATACTTTTTTCGGTAGTGGTTTTGTTTCTGTGTGCCGGCATTCTGACTCCTAAGGAGATGTTGGAAGGGTTTAGTAATAAAGGGATGATTACCGTTGCTCTGCTGTTTCTGGTGAGTGAGGGTATTCGTCAGTCGGGCACATTGGGACAAGTGATTAAGAAGTTGCTTCCGCAAGGAAAGACGACAGTATTTAAGGCACAGTTGCGTATATTACCTTCGGTGGCATTTATTTCTGCCTTTCTGAATAATACGCCTGTTGTGGTTATTTTTGCCCCGATTATCAAGCATTGGGCTAAGTCGGTGAATCTTCCGGCTACGAAGTTTCTGATTCCTCTTTCTTATGTGACTATTTTAGGAGGTATCTGTACCTTGATCGGTACTTCTACCAATCTGGTGGTGCACGGTATGATATTGGAGGCCGGATTTGAAGGCTTTTCTATGTTCGAGCTCGGAAAGGTGGGTATTTTTATAGCTATTGCCGGAATCATTTATATATTTCTTTTCTCCAAACGTCTTTTGCCGGATGCACGTCCGGATACGGCTGTGCCGGATGAAGAAGTAGAAGAAGGGGAGAAGTTGCATCGGGTAGAGGCTGTTTTGGGTGCCCGTTTTCCCGGTATCAATAAAAAACTGAAGGATTTTAATTTCCAGCGTCATTACGGTGCGGAGGTAAAAGAGATTAAAACACGTAACGGACAACGTTTTGTGTCGAATCTGGAGGAAGTGGTACTTCACGAAGGGGATACATTGGTGGTGATGGCGGATGATACGTTTATTCCGACATGGGGGGAATCTTCTGTGTTTGTCTTGTTGACGAATGGGAATGAGCCGGATACTACCGGGAAGAAGAAGCGTTGGTTTGCTTTGTTGTTGCTGGTGCTGATGATTGTGGGTGCAACGGTAGGGGAGCTTCCGGTAACGAAGGAGATGTTTCCGGATATCAAGTTGGATATGTTTTTCTTTGTGTCTATTACTACTATTATTATGGCATGGACGAATCTGTTCCCTGCCCGTAAATATACTAAATATATTTCGTGGGATATTCTGATTACGATTGCCTGTGCCTTTGCTATCAGTAAGGCGATGGTGAACTCCGGCGTGGCGGATAGCGTTGCGAAGTTTATTATCGGATTGAGTGATGATTACGGCCCGCATGTGTTGCTTGCAATGGTATTTATTATCACGAACTTGTTTACGGAATTGATTACTAATAATGCGGCAGCGGCTTTGGCTTTCCCGCTGGCATTGTCGATTGCTTCACAATTGGGAGTAAGTCCGACGCCCTTCTTTGTGGTGATTTGTATGGCTGCATCTGCCAGCTTCTCAACGCCTATCGGTTATCAAACGAATCTGATTGTGCAAGGTATCGGTAACTATAAGTTTACGGATTTTGTACGTATCGGTTTGCCGCTTAATATTATAACTTTCTTAATATCTATTATCCTGATCCCATTGATCTGGAACTTTTAATAAATAAATCTGTAAATGGAAGAAAAGAACCATATATATCCGATATTTGACCGCATGATGACGCGGCAGGATAAAGAAGAACTTTTAGGGCAACACAGTGTGATGATCTGGTTTACCGGATTGAGCGGCTCCGGAAAGAGCACGATTGCTATTGCATTGGAACGTGAACTCCATAAGCGCGGATTGCTTTGCCGTATCTTGGATGGGGATAATATCCGTAGTGGAATTAATAATAACCTGGGATTCTCCGAAACGGACCGGGTGGAAAATATTCGTCGTATAGCTGAAGTGTCTAAGCTGTTTCTGGATAGTGGCATCATTACGATTGCTGCATTTATCAGCCCTAATAATGATATTCGCGAAATGGCTGCGAATATTATCGGTAAGGATGATTTTCTGGAGGTTTTCGTTAGCACTCCGTTGGAGGAGTGTGAGAAACGTGATGTGAAAGGCTTATATGCGAAGGCACGGAAAGGGGAGATTCAGAATTTTACAGGAATTTCCGCACCATTCGAGGTTCCGGAACATCCGGCTTTGTCACTGGATACTTCCAAATTGACTTTGGAGGAATCGGTGAACCGTTTGTTGGAGCTTGTTTTGCCAAAAGTGAAGAGTATAAAATGAAGAATGAGGAATTAGGGATGAAGAATTAGTATGCGGTTATCAGCAAATTCATAATTCGTAATTCATAATTTTAAAAATAATGGAAGAATATAAATTAAGCCACTTGAAGGAACTCGAAGCCGAGTCTATTCATATCATCCGCGAGGTGGCGGCGGAATTTGAGAATCCGGTGATGCTTTACAGTATCGGAAAGGATTCTTCGGTGATGGTACGCTTGGCTGAAAAAGCGTTTTATCCGGGTAAAGTGCCATTCCCATTGATGCACATCGACTCGAAATGGAAATTCAAGGAGATGATTCAGTTCCGTGATGAATATGCGAAGAAGTACGGATGGAATCTGATCGTGGAAAGTAATATGGAGGCTTTTCATGCAGGGGTAGGACCTTTTACGCATGGAAGTAAAGTGCATACAGACTTGATGAAGACGCAGGCATTGCTTCATGCGCTGGATAAATATAAGTTTGATGCTGCATTTGGTGGGGCCCGCCGCGATGAGGAAAAGTCACGCGCGAAGGAACGTATTTTCTCTTTCCGGGATAAATTTCATCAATGGGACCCGAAAAATCAGCGTCCTGAATTGTGGGATATTTATAATGCCCGTGTGCACAAGGGGGAGAGTATCCGTGTATTCCCGATTAGTAACTGGACAGAGTTGGATATCTGGCAGTATATTCGTCTGGAGAATATTCCGATTGTTCCGCTTTATTATGCTAAGGAACGTCCGGTGATTAATTTGGATGGTAATATTATTATGGCAGATGATGAGCGTTTGCCTGAAAAGTACCGGGATCAGATTGAAATGAAGATGGTGCGTTTCCGTACGTTGGGCTGCTGGCCTCTGACTGGGGCAGTGGAAAGCGGAGCTGCTACAATCGAAGAGATTGTGGAAGAAATGATGACTACCACCAAGAGTGAACGTACTACCCGTGTGATTGACTTTGACCAGGAGGGTAGTATGGAACAAAAGAAACGTGAAGGATACTTTTAATTGTAACTAGTAATGGCAGATAATAAATTAGATATAAAAGCTTTTCTGGATAAGGATGAACAGAAAGACTTATTGAGACTGTTGACTGCGGGTTCGGTGGATGACGGAAAATCAACATTGATCGGACGCTTGTTGTTTGACAGTAAGAAATTGTATGAGGATCAACTGGATGCACTGGAACGTGATAGTAAACGTGTAGGAAATGCAGGTGAGCATATTGACTATGCGTTATTGCTGGATGGTTTGAAGGCTGAACGTGAACAGGGAATTACAATTGATGTGGCTTATCGCTATTTTTCTACTAATGGCCGTAAGTTTATCATCGCGGATACTCCGGGACACGAACAGTACACCCGTAACATGATTACCGGCGGATCTACGGCTAACCTGGCTATCATTTTGGTGGATGCCCGCACGGGAGTGATTACCCAGACTCGTCGTCACACTTTTCTGGTGTCTTTGCTGGGGATCAAGCATGTGGTATTGGCTGTCAACAAGATGGACTTGGTGGACTTCTCGGAAGAGCGTTTTAATGAGATTGTGGCTGACTATAAGAAGTTTGTTACTCCGTTGGGTATTCCGGACGTAAACTGTATTCCTCTTTCTGCATTGGATGGGGATAATGTGGTGGATAAGTCTGAACGTACTCCGTGGTACAAGGGGATTTCTTTGCTCGATTTCCTTGAAACGGTTCATATCGACAATGACCACAACTTTACGGATTTCCGTTTCCCGGTTCAATATGTGCTTCGTCCGAATTTGGACTTCAGAGGATTCTGCGGTAAAGTGGCATCGGGGATTGTTCGCAAAGGCGATACAGTGATGGCACTTCCTTCCGGAAAAACTTCTAAGGTGAAGAGCATCGTGACTTATGACGGAGAGTTGGATTATGCCTTCCCACCGCAGTCTGTGACTTTGACGCTGGAAGATGAAATTGACGTGTCACGTGGTGAAATGTTGGTGCATCCTGACAATCTGCCGACTGTGGATCGTAATTTTGAAGCGATGATGGTTTGGATGGATGAAGAACCGATGGATATTAATAAATCGTTCTTTATTAAACAGACTACCAATTTGAGCCGTACGCGCATCGATACAATAAAGTACAAGGTGGATGTGAATACAATGGAACATCTGTCTCTGGAGAATGGCCAGTTGACCAAAGAGACTTTGCCTTTGCAATTGAATCAGATTGCCCGCGTGGTATTGACTACGGCTAAAGAGCTGTTCTTTGATCCTTATAAGAAAAATAAATCGTGCGGTTCCTTTATCTTGATCGATCCGATCACCAATAATACTTCTGCGGTAGGTATGATTATTGACCGGGTGGAAATGAAAGATATGAGTGACACGGAAGATGTGCCGGTATTGGATATGACGAAGCTGGGAATTGCTCCGGAGCATTATGAAGCGGTAGAAAAAGCAGTGAAGGAGTTGGAACGCCAGGGCTTGGCCGTACGACTAATAAAATAGATTGTTAAACAATAATTTGGAAGTTGGAAATGATGGCTTTACTGTCATTTCTAATTTTCGATTTTTAATTTTTAATTAATAAAGTGGGATTACTCGAATTTAATAAACTTCCGATTAATACATTGGTAGGTGCCGACTGGAAGACATTCAAGGCTATTACTGCCGGTCGTGAAATTGATGCAGCCTACAAGGGGAAATATCGATTGACCAAGGCTGTGTGTCGCTTGCTTTCTCCATTGGCGTCATTGCAGGACAAGCGTTACGAGAAACTGCTCGCTAATCAGCCGTTGGAGCATGACCCGGTATTTATCCTGGGACACTGGCGAAGCGGAACTACGTTTGTACATAATGTATTCTCTTGTGATAAGCATTTTGGGTATAATACTACTTATCAGACTGTATTTCCTCATCTGATGATGTGGGGACAACCTTTCTTCAAAAAGAATATGAGTTGGCTGATGCCGGATAAGCGTCCGACAGATAATATGGAACTGGCAGTGGATCTTCCCCAGGAAGAGGAGTTTGCTTTGTCGAACATGATGCCTTATACCTATTATAATTTCTGGTTTCTGCCGAAGTATCAGCAGGAGTACGCTGATAAATATCTTTTGTTTGATGACATAACGGATGCCGAATTGAAGGTGTTTGAAGAGGTGTTCACTAAATTGATTAAGATTTCTTTGTGGAATACTCACGGTACTCAATTTCTTAGTAAGAACCCTCCGCATACCGGAAGGGTGAAGGAATTGGTGAAAATGTTCCCGAATGCTAAGTTTATCTACCTGGTGCGTAACCCGTATACTGTATTCGAATCTACACGCAGTTTCTTTACAAATACGATTCAACCGTTGAAGTTGCAGGATGTTAGCAATGAACAATTGGAGGAAAATATCCTTTCTATCTATGCAAAGCTTTATCATAAGTATGAATCGGATAAGAAGTTTATTCCGGAAGGTAACCTGATGGAAGTGAAATTTGAAGATTTCGAAGCGGATGCGATGGGTATGACGGAAACTATTTATAAGTCTCTTTCTATCCCCGGATTTGCTGAAGCACGTAGCGATATAGAAAAATACGTGGGCGGAAAGAAGGGATATAAGAAGAATAAATATAAATATGACGACCGTACGATTCAATTGGTAGAAAAGAACTGGGATTTTGCTTTGAAACAATGGGATTATAAATTATAAGAAGAAAAAGAAAGGAAAAGTATTGATGATTCAGAAAAGCATTCATCGCCTGTTGATGACAGGTTTCGTTGCATTTATTTCTTCCTTGTCTTTGATGGCGCAACATAAAGTTGAGGTAGTTCCTTTCGGGGACATGGATCAATGGGTGGACCGTCAGATAAAGGAGTCGAGCATTATTGGCGGGAATACTAAGAATGTATATGCGATAGGGCCGACGTCGGTGATCAAGGGAGATCAGGTTTATAAGAATATGGGCGGATCGCCTTGGGCTACTTCGAATGTGATGGCGAAAGTGGCCGGTATTACGAAAACTAATACTTCGGTCTTTCCGGAGAAGCGGGGAGATGGATACTGTGCCCGTTTGGATACACGCATGGAAAGTGTGAAAGTGCTAGGATTGGTTAATATTACAGTGTTGGCGGCAGGTTCTATCTTTACCGGTTCGGTGCATGAGCCGATTAAGGGCACTAAAAATCCGCAGAAAATGTTGCAGACGGGTATTCCGTTTACAAAAAAACCGGTTGCTCTTCAGTTTGATTACAAGGTGAAGATGTCTGACCGGGAGAATCGTATTCGTGCTACCGGTTTCAGTAAGATTACGGATGTGCCCGGAAAAGATTATCCGGCAGCTATCCTGTTGCTGCAAAAACGTTGGGAAGATGCCAATGGAAATGTGTATGCGAAACGGATAGGGACAATGGTGACTTATTATTATCACTCTACGGACTGGAAAAATAATGTAACTTATGAGATTATGTATGGTGATATAACGAATCGTCCGGAATACAAGGCGCACATGATGCGTCTGCAAGCAACCGAAAGTTATACGGTGAACAGCAAGGGTGAAAGCGTGCCTATCCACGAAGTGGCCTGGGGAGATGAAAATGATGTTCCGACTCATATGTATATTCAATTCACATCCAGTCATGGAGGAGCTTATATCGGTTCTCCGGGAAATACATTATGGGTTGACAATGTAAAACTGGTATATTAACAAAGTATATAGACAAAGAAGAAAAATAGTCAGTGATATTATTTATCATTGACTATTTTTTTTGTTTTAATTCTTTTGTCACAAACCCTTTCAGATGCCTTCTGGAGTTATCTAAGACTTTTATCGCTCTATAAAAATCTATGAATGAATGAAAATTTACGTGTTTTTTTGTTTGTGTTATATTAAATATCTATATTTGCACTAAATTTAGAAAGAAGAATGACGTTTATTGTCTCTTAGTCAGGTGTAGAACATTTGGGTTGTGTATCTATCCTGTAAGACAATTGAAATATATTATTTACTAAAATAAATTGAGATGAAAAAGGGTTTATTGTTTATTTTATTGGCAGCAGCATCTGTATGTTTGCCTGCACAAGAAAAAGAAAATGCAGCAAAGAGTTATAGAGTGGAAACTAACCGCTTTGGTGCTAACTGGTTTATTAGTGGTGGCGTTGGCGCACAAATGTATTTTGGCGACAATGATGGTAAAGCCGACTTCGGAAAACGTCTTGCTCCGGCACTTGACATTGCTGTAGGTAAGTGGTTTACTCCAGGTATCGGATTACGCGTGGCTTACAACGGTCTTCAGGCTAAAGGTGCTACTCCTTATGCTAACGGTCCGCTTGTAGACGGAGGACAGTACTCTAATGGTTACTACAAAGAAAAATGGAATGTTGTTAACCTTCACGGAGACGTATTGTTGAACCTTACCAATATGTTCTGTGGTTATAAAGAAGATCGTCTGTACTCATTCATTCCTTATGTAGGTGCTGGATTCGTACACACAGGTAAAGGTCCGGGTTATGATGAACTGGGTATCAATGCCGGTTTGATCAACCGCTTCCGTCTCTCTTCAGCTTTGGATCTTAACGTTGAATTGCGTGGACTTTTGATGAAAGGCGCATTTGGTAACTCAGGTCCTGAAGGATTGGCTGGTCTGACTGTAGGTGTTACTTACAAGTTCAAGAAACGTGGTTGGGATGCTGTTCCTACTGTACCGATGGTTCCGGAAAGTCAGTTGAACGACATGAGAGACAGAGTAAACGCTCTGAAGGGTGAAAACGAATCTTTGAAACGTGACTTGGTTGAAGCACGTAACAAAAAACCGGAAGTGATCGTTAAGAAAGAAGCTGGTTTCATTCCACGTTATGTTGTTGTATTTAATATCGGAAAGAGCAACATCAGCAAGAGAGAGTATATGAATATCGAAGCTATGGCTAAAGGTATCAAAGCAACTGATAAAGTATTTACTGTAACAGGTTATGCTGATAAAGGTACTGGTTCTGCTGAATATAACATGAAATTGAGTAAGAAGAGAGCTGAAGCAGTTCGTGACCTGATGGTTAATGAATTCGGTGTTCCTGCTTCTCAGTTGAAAGTTGATTACAAGGGTGGCGTAGGCAACATGTTCTATGATGATGCTAAGTTAAGCCGTGTAGCTATTGTTGAAGAATAATATACATTTTAAATAATAGAATAAAAGAGACGTTTCCTTTCACAGGAAGCGTCTTTTTTGTATTTTTGTACCCCATGAGCAGAATAGTAGCAATAGATTATGGAAGAAAGCGTACTGGGATAGCTGTGAGCGATACTATGCAGCTGATCGCAAACGGATTGACAACAGTGCCTACGCATGAACTTCTGAACTTTATCGGTGAATATATGGCTAAAGAACCGGTGGAGCGGATTATTATTGGATTGCCAAAGCAAATGAATAATGAGGTTTCGGAGAATATGAAGAATATAGAACCTTTTGTTCGTTCGCTTAAGAAGCGCTATCCGGACCTTCCGGTCGAATATGTGGACGAACGGTTCACTTCTGTTCTTGCGCATCGTACCATGTTGGAGGCCGGTCTGAAGAAAAAGGACCGCCAAAATAAAGCATTGGTGGATGAGATAAGTGCTACTATTATTTTGCAAACATATTTGGAGAGTAAACGTTTTTAATAGAAGATATTGAATAACTTAATTTTTAGTAGAGTATAAAAATATGATTTTACCTATTTATGTATATGGTCAGCCTGTATTGAGAAAGGTTGCAGAGGATATAACACCGGATTATCCGAACCTGAAAGAGTTGATTGAAAACATGTTTGAAACAATGGTACACGCCGATGGCGTAGGACTGGCTGCTCCGCAGATTGGTTTGCCTATTCGCGTGGTTACTATTACGTTGGATCCGCTTTCGGAGGAGTATCCTGAATTTAAAGACTTCAATAAGGCTTATATTAATCCCCACATTCTGGAAGTCGGGGGCGAAGAAGTGAACATGGAAGAGGGCTGTCTCAGTCTTCCCGGTATTCATGAAACAGTGAAAAGAGGTGATAAAATTCGCGTGAAATATATGGACGAGAATTTTGTGGAGCATGAAGAAGAGGTGGAGGGTTATCTGGCTCGGGTGATGCAGCATGAATTCGATCATTTGGATGGTAAGATGTTTATCGACCATATCTCACCGCTTCGTAAGCAGATGATTAAAGGAAAGCTGAATACGATGTTGAAGGGGAAAGCGCGCAGTTCATATAAGATGAAACAGGTGAAATAAAGATAAAAAACGTTTATATCCCTGTTAAGTAAGCGAAAAGCATTATTTTTGCTTCGTTTACAAGCATAAAATATCAATGGTAAAAAGAATCTTAACAGTTTTATTACTGTTCCCAACGCTGGTGTGTGCTCAGATAAATACGGATCGGGTGATGACTATTGCCCGAAACGCTCTTTATTTTGAGGACTATGTACTTTCTATTCAGTACTTTAACCAGGTTATTAACGCTAAACCTTATCTGTATGAGCCCTATTTCTTCAGGGCATTGGCAAAACTAAATCTGGAGGATTTTCAGGGTGCTGAAACAGACTGTGATGCAGCTATCCAACGCAATCCGTTTGTGGTGGGTGCTTATCAGATTCGTGGTTTGGCAAGGATTCGTCAGAGTAAATTTGATGGAGCGATTGAAGATTACAAGAAAGCATTGCATTATGATCCGGAGAATATTACCTTATGGCATAATCTGACATTATCTCATATCCAGAAGAAAGATTATGATGCTGCGAAAGAGGATTTGGAAAGTTTGCTGAAAGTATCTCCGCGTTATACCCGCGCTTATTTGATGAGGGGGGAAGTGTCCTTGCAACAGAAAGATACGATTGCTGCCTTGAACGACTTCAATAAGGCTCTTGAACTGGATAAATATGATCCGGACGCATGGTCTGCAAGAGCGATTGTTAAATTACAGCAGGCTAAGTATGCGGAAGCTGAAGCGGATTTCAACCGTGCTATTCCTTTGAGCGCTAAGAATGCGGGAAATTATATAAACCGTGCATTGGCACGCTTTCACCAGAATAATTTGAGAGGCGCTATGAGCGATTATGATCTGGCGTTGGATATTGATCCGAATAACTTTATCGGCCATTATAATCGTGGTTTGTTGCGTGCCCAGGTAGGAGACGACAACCGGGCTATCGAAGACTTTGATTTTGTCATCAAGATGGAGCCGGATAATATGATGGCTGTCTTTAACCGTGGATTGCTACGTGCCCAAACGGGTGATTATCGCGGGGCTATACAAGATTACACAACCGTTATCAACCAGTATCCGAACTTCCTTGCCGGATATTACCAGCGTTCGGAAGCTCGCAGAAAGATTGGCGACAAGAAAGGAGCAGAGCAGGACGAGTTTAAAGTCATGAAAGCTCAGATAGATAAGCAGAACGGTGTGACGAATAAAGATGTAGCACAGAATAAGGATAAGGAAAACGAAGAGGAAGGCGGAGAGAAGACCCGTAAGAAATCGGATAAGAATATGAATAACTATCGTAAGATAGTGATTGCCGATGATTCTGAAGCTGAACAACGCTATACAAGTGATTATCGTGGACGTGTGCAGGATAAGAACGTAAATATAAAACTGGAACCGATGTTCGCTTTGACTTATTATGAGAAGATGAGTGACGTGAAACGTTCGGTGAACTTCCACAAATATATTGAGGATTTAAACCGTACGGGTATACTTCCGAAACGTCTTCGCATCACGAATATGGAAGCTCCGTTGACGGAAGAACAGGTGAAAGTGCATTTTGCCTTGATCGATACACATACATCGGCTATTGTGGAAGATGAAAAGAATGCCTCAAAACGTTTTGCTCGTGCAATTGATTTTTATTTGGTGCAGGACTTCTCGAGTGCAGTTTCTGATTTGACTCAGACAATCTTGTTGGATGGTGATTTCTTCCCGGCATATTTTATGCGTGCATTGATTCGTTGTAAACAGTTGGAATATCAGAAAGCGGAACAAGCTGTCGAAACAGATGTTGTTCCTGGTGATAATAAGCGTAAAGAGATTACCGCGGTAGATTATGAGGTAGTCAGAAAAGATTTGGACAAGGTGATTAATCTGGCTCCGGACTTTGTATATGCATATTATAATCGTGCCAATGTTTCTGCCATGTTGAAAGATTACCGGGCTGCAATTGTCGACTATGATAAGGCGATCGAGCTGAATCCTGATTTTGCAGACGCTTACTTCAATCGTGGACTGACTCATATTTTCTTAGGAAATAATAAGCTGGGTATTTCTGATTTGAGTAAAGCCGGTGAGTTGGGGATTGTTTCTGCTTATAATGTTATCAAACGTTTTACGGATCAATCGGAATAACATTTTTTTGATAAAAAATAGAAAACTCAAAAGATTTAGTTACTTTTGCGTTCAAATTATGAAAATATAACATCATCATATTATGATAAAGATAACATTTCCCGATGGCTCCGTTCGTGAATATAACGAAGGAGTGAACGGTTTACAGATTGCTGAAAGTATCAGCTCGCGTCTGGCACAGGAAGTGCTGGCATGTGGAGTGAACGGCGAGACTTATGATTTAGGACGTCCTATTAATGAAGATGCTAATTTTGTTCTTTATAAATGGGATGATGAAGAGGGTAAACATGCGTTTTGGCATACAAGTGCACACTTGCTGGCGGAAGCTTTGCAGGAACTTTATCCGGGTATCCAGTTTGGTATCGGACCGGCTATCGAGAACGGATTCTACTATGATGTGGATCCGGGTGAAGCTGTGATTAAAGAAAGCGACCTTCCAGCCATTGAAGCTAAAATGTTGGAACTGGCTGCAAAGAAAGAAGAGGTAGTCAGAAAAAGCATCGCAAAGACAGATGCTCTGAAAATGTTTGGCGATCGTGGCGAAACATACAAATGTGAATTGATCTCCGAACTGGAAGACGGACACATTACAACTTATACTCAGGGTGCATTTACTGACCTTTGTCGTGGTCCTCACTTGATGACGACTGCTCCGATCAAGGCTATCAAGTTGACTTCAGTGGCTGGTGCTTACTGGCGTGGTCATGAAGATCGTAAGATGCTGACCCGTATTTATGGTATCACGTTCCCGAAGAAGAAAATGTTGGATGAATATCTGGTATTGCTGGAAGAAGCGAAGAAGCGTGACCACCGTAAGATCGGTAAGGAGATGCAGTTGTTTATGTTCTCCGAAACTGTAGGTAAGGGACTTCCTATGTGGTTGCCGAAAGGTACTGCATTGCGCCTGCGTCTGCAAGAGTTCTTGCGTCGTATTCAGACACGTTACGATTATCAGGAAGTAATCACTCCGCCAATTGGTAATAAATTGCTGTATGTGACTTCAGGTCACTATGCAAAATATGGTAAGGATGCATTCCAGCCTATTCATACTCCGGAAGAGGGTGAAGAGTATTTCTTGAAACCAATGAACTGCCCTCACCACTGTGAGATTTACAAGAACTTCCCACGTTCATATAAGGACCTTCCATTGCGCATTGCAGAATTTGGTACGGTTTGTCGTTATGAACAAAGTGGTGAGTTACATGGTTTAACTCGTGTACGTAGCTTTACACAGGATGATGCGCATATCTTCTGCCGTCCGGAACAAGTGAAAGATGAATTCCTTCGTGTGATGGATATCATATCTATTGTGTTCCGTTCTATGGATTTCCAGAATTTTGAAGCACAGATATCTTTGCGTGATAAAGTGAACCGTGAAAAGTACATCGGTAGCGATGATAATTGGGAAAAGGCTGAACAGGCTATTATCGAGGCTTGTGCGGAAAAAGGCTTGCCAGCTAAGATTGAGTATGGAGAAGCTGCTTTCTATGGTCCTAAACTTGACTTTATGGTGAAAGACGCTATCGGCCGTCGTTGGCAACTGGGTACGATCCAGGTTGACTACAACTTGCCGGAACGTTTTGAACTTGAATATATGGGTTCTGACAATCAGAAGCATCGCCCAGTAATGATTCACCGTGCTCCGTTCGGATCAATGGAACGTTTTGTTGCCGTACTGATTGAACATACTGCCGGTAAATTCCCATTGTGGTTGACACCGGAACAGGTCGTTATTCTGCCAATCAGTGAGAAGTTCAATGAATATGCAGAGCAGGTGAAGATGTATCTGAAGATACACGAAATCCGTGCGATTGTAGATGATCGTAACGAGAAGATCGGCCGTAAGATTCGTGATAATGAGATGAAACGTATTCCTTATATGCTGATTGTCGGCGAAAAAGAAGCAGAAAATGGAGAAGTTTCTGTTCGTAGACAAGGCGAAGGTGACAAAGGAACTATGAAATTTGAAGAATTTGCTAAAATTTTGAACGAAGAAGTTCAGAATATGATAAATAAATGGTAACTTTGCAGCCGTTTCAGAATAAAATATTTAGTATAACAATAAAAAGATCAAACTAGGAAGTAAACGTTTTTAATGAAGAATGACACTCTAAAAGGGCAATACAGAATCAATGAACAGATTCGTGCCAAGGAAGTTCGCATAGTAAGCGATGATATTGAACCGAAAGTATATCCAATCTTTCAGGCTCTGAAAATGGCTGAAGAGAGAGAATTGGATTTAGTGGAAATTTCTCCTAATGCTCAACCCCCTGTTTGTCGTATTATTGATTATTCTAAATTTCTTTATCAATTAAAGAAACGCCAGAAGGAACAGAAAGCGAAGCAGGTTAAGGTTAATGTGAAGGAAATCCGTTTCGGACCCCAGACAGACGACCATGATTACAACTTTAAGTTGAAGCATGCTAAAGGATTTTTGGAAGATGGCGATAAGGTGAAGGCTTATGTATTCTTTAAAGGTCGCTCCATCCTTTTCAAGGAGCAAGGTGAAGTGCTTTTGCTTCGTTTTGCAAATGACCTGGAAGACTACGCTAAAGTAGATCAAATGCCGATACTGGAAGGTAAGCGCATGACTATTCAGCTTTCTCCGAAAAAGAAAGAAGCTCCTAAAAAGCCGGCAACAGCTGGAGCACCGAAACCTGCTGCTCCTGCACAAAAAGCAGAGAAGCCGGAAAAGGGCGAAGAATAAGAAAAGATGCGTAACGCGCAGGTATAGTGCGTTGCCATTATATATTTAATAATTTAAAAACAAGTAAGATGCCAAAGATGAAGACTAACTCCGGTTCTAAAAAAAGGTTTACCCTTACCGGAACAGGTAAAATCAAAAGAAAGCACGCTTTTCACAGTCACATTTTGACTAAGAAAACTAAGAAGAGAAAAAGAAATCTGTGCTACTCTACAACTGTTGATACAACAAATGTAAGCCAGGTTAAGGAACTCTTAGCAATGAAGTAATCAAAAGCGTAAAAGTATTATTAAAGTATTAACCGAATGCATTAGCCTGAAGTTCGCTGCGTGAAGTAGCGGCGCTAACATTCAAAAAAAGTAAAACTATGCCAAGATCAGTAAATCATGTTGCTTCAAAAGCAAGAAGAAAGAAAATTTTGAAATTAACCAGAGGTTACTTTGGTGCAAGAAAGAATGTATGGACCGTAGCTAAAAACACTTGGGAAAAGGGTTTGACTTACGCGTTCCGTGACCGTAGAAATAAGAAAAGAAACTTCCGCGCTCTTTGGATACAACGTATCAACGCTGCTGCACGTCTTGAAGGAATGTCTTATTCTAAATTGATGGGCGGTCTGCACAAAGCCGGTATTGAAATAAACCGTAAGGTTTTGGCTGATTTAGCTATGAATCACCCGGAAGCTTTCAAAGCTGTAGTTGCAAAAGCAAAAGCTGCTTAAGCATCAATAGTTTACGAGTTACAAAGTGTCAGTTACTAAGCTAGTAACTGGCACTTTTCTTTTGTTAGGCAGATGAAAGGGAATAAAAAAAATGTTAGTTGGCAAACAAAATCCTTTTTTTTTCTTGTTAGTTTCATGTATTCTTATTACATTTGTGATACAAAAATATTAGCCGTATCGACTGGATCGGGAAACTCTTCAAATTAATCTGATGCACCGAGAAAGCTTCGTTCTTCAATGGCGGGCCACATCCTTCGGGACAGCTTTAAGCCGGTGGATTACAAAGAGGGCGAGCGCTCAAATCTTGTTCTATCAGAGTTTCATCACATCGTCGATGCGGCTTTTTTATATACTTTTCTATGATATTCTATTTCTCCGGTACAGGTAATTCTAAATGGATTGCAAATCAGCTTTCCAAAGAGCAAAAAGAAGAATTGGTTTTTATTCCCGATGCGTTAAAGGACAGAACGTTTGAGTTTTGTTTGCGGAAAGATGAAAAGATCGGTTTTGTATTTCCTGTCTATTCGTGGGCGCCTCCTGCAATCGTACTTAATTTTATTCGGCAACTCTCTTTAAAGGGGTATAAAAGACAATATTTGTTTTTTGTTTGTTCCTGTGGGGATGATACCGGGCTTACGCAGCAGGTGCTGGAGAAGGCTTTGAGTCATAAAGGCTGGAAGTGTCATGCAGGCTTTTCTGTGACTATGCCCAATAATTATGTATTGCTTCCCGGTTTTGACGTAGATAAGAAAGAACTAGAGGAGAAAAAACTGGCAGATGCTATTCCGACTGTCAATCAAATTAATGCTTCAATAAGTAGGAGGGAAGAGTTGTTTCTTTGTCATGAAGGGAGTATTCCTTTTATTAAGACGAGGATTATCAATCCTTTATTTAATCGCTTTCAGATGTCTCCCGAGAATTTTTATACTACGGATGCTTGTATTGGATGTAGGCGTTGTGAGAAGAGTTGTCCGGTAGGGAATATTATGATGATGGGCAGAAAGCCTGTTTGGGGGATGGATTGCACCTCATGCCTGGCATGTTATCATGTTTGTCCGCAGCATGCGGTGCAATATGGGAAAAGAACGAAAGATAAAGGGCAGTATTTCAATCCTAATTAATCTACTCGCCAATCAATCTACTCGTCTTTGATTTTAATGCAGCAATTGGATAAATCTTCAATGATAGCTAGGCTTTCTACTCTGACGCCTTGCTCCTCAAGTTTTTTACGCCCATTTTGGAAGGCTTTTTCAATAATGAATCCCATTCCTACCAAATTTGCTCCGGATTGCTTGATGAGGTCGATAATGCCTAATGCGGCATTGCCATACGCGAGGAAGTCATCCACGAAAAGAACATTGTCATTTGGAGTGAGGAAATCGGCACTGATAACGACTTCATAATCACGATCTTTGGTGAATGAGTGCACAGTGGTGCTTAGTGCATTCTGAATGGTTTTAGGAGACTTTTTCTTTGCAAATACAACTGGTAAATCCATCAGGTAGCCTGTCATGATAGCCGGGGCGATGCCGCTGGCTTCGATTGTCATAATCTTATTTACGTTTGTGGCTGCAAAACGACGGACAAACTCGACTCCGATTGATTTCATCAGGACAGGATCCATTTGATGATTAATAAAACCGTCTACTTTCAGGATACCTCCTTCGTAGCATTTTCCGTCTTGCAGAATTCTTTTTTTAAGTAATTGCATGCTGTATGATATTAATTAATAATGTGCTAATATTCCATCCCGCATGGTGAAAACGGCGGTTGGTATATTAGCACATGGATATTTGAATCGTTACTTGTTGTCTCTTAAGTCTTTCACCCGGACGGCTTTTCCTTCGCTTTGAGGGAGAGAGCCTTTCTTTACCAGTTTAACTTTAGGAGTCACCAATATTTCATCCTTCAATTGGCGGGTAATATCCTTGCGGATCTTCTCCAGTTCAATATAATTGTCGGTAGAAAGGTCGCTTAATTCTACTTCGACGATCATTTCGTCTTGGTTGTTGACAGTTTCCAGCGTAATCAGGTAGTTGCTGCCTAATTCGGGGAATTGTACGAGAATCTTTTCTACCTGCATCGGGAAGATGTTTACTCCCTTGATAATGAACATGTCATCACTGCGGCCTTTGATACGGTCGATACGGATATGGGTACGGCCACATGGGCATTTTCCGGGAAGAATACGGGTTAAATCGCGGGTACGATAGCGAATTAACGGCATCATTTCACGATCGAGAGTCGTAAGTACTAATTCTCCGATTTCTCCTTCCGGAACAGGTTCGCCTGTTTCCGGATCGATAATTTCTACCAGGTAACAGTCTTCCCAGAAGTGCATTCCATTTTGTTCCTGACATTCGAAGGCAACACCGGGGCCGTTCATCTCTGTCATACCGAAGCTGTTGTATGCTTTTACACCCAGCATCTTTTCTATTTTCCGGCGTTGTTCGTCGGTGTGGGGTTCGGCACCGATAACCAGGGTTTTCAGTGTGGTTCCTTTGGGATCGAGACCTTCTTCCTGGAAGACTTCTGCAAGGCGGATGGCATAGCTGGGGATAGCATGTAAAGCGGTAGTCTTAAAGTCGTTGATGAATTTAATCTGTCGTTTACTGTTTCCTGCAGCGGCAGGGACTGTCAGGCAGCCCAAGCGTTCTGCACCGTATTGGAAGCCTAAGCCTCCTGTAAACATACCGTATCCGGAGCTGTTTTGGAAAACGTCAGTCTTGCGTATTCCTACTGCGTACAGACAGCGGGCTACCAGGTTGGCCCAGGAATCGAGGTCGTGTTGTGAGTGAACAATAACAGTCGGGTTTCCGGTGGTACCACTGGAAGAGTGAATACGTACACCATCATTGCTCATATCACCTGCCACCAGTCCGAACGGGTAGTGGGCGCGCATGTCAGACTTGGTAGTGAAAGGTACTTTGCGGATATCATCCAATGACTGTATGCTATCTGCTGTGATGCCATGTTTGCTGAAAACGTCTTTGTAATATGGAGCGTTCGCAGCTATATTAATTGTTTTTTTAAGCCGTTGAAGCTGCAATTCCTGCAACTTCTCCCGGCTCATGGTTTCTAATTCTTCTTCCCAGTATTGTGTACTCATGGTAATGCCTTTTATTGCATTAGCTTTTCCGCAATTTCTTTGCCGGCTGCCAATGCTTTAAGATTCATTTCTACAATTGCTTCTCCCTTGCGTAGGAAGATTTCACGGATGCTGTCTTGCACTTTTTCGTAATCAATGCCCAGGAATGGGATTGTTGCTCCCAGTAAGACAATGTTGGCAACGCGGGCGGAGCCTACTTCTTTTGCCACTTTGTCTACGTTCAATACTATCTTATGAGGCAGTTTGTTGATTTCTGCCATCACTTTGTCTGTTTCCGGATAATTGGGGATGTTGACAAACGGAGTTTCGTTAGTCACCAACCAGCCGGTAGGGCTAAGGTAGGGGAGGTAACGCAATCCTTCCATCGGTTCCAATGAGATGATGAGATCACATTTGCCTGACGGGATCAGGTCTGAAGCAATCGGCTGGTCGCTGATACGGAGATTGGATTGGACATCTCCTCCGCGTTGACTCATTCCGTGCACTTCCGCTTGTTTCATGTATAATCCTTCTTTCAAGGCAGCTTTGCCGATTACTGTGGCAATGGACAGAATTCCCTGTCCACCGACTCCTGATAATATAATGTCTTTTTTCATGGCTTACTTACTTCTTTTTTTGCGTGCTAATGTCTGGATACACTCTCTGCGTGGGATAATTACAGATACACCACGATATTCTATTTCTTCGCGAATGATTTGCTTCATCTCCTCATAGTTCTTCTTCAATGGAGTAACTACACGGATATGGGCCGGATCTACTCCGATACCTGCACAGATCGCTTCGATGCGTCCGGTTCCGGCAGAATCCTGTCCACCTGTCATGGCGGTAGTTTCATTGTCGGAGATGACGATAGTTACACTGGCGTTCTCGTTCACACAATCTAACAGTCCGGTCATTCCGGAATGGGTGAACGTTGAATCGCCGATGACAGCTACGGCCGGGAAAAGACCTCCGTCAGCGGCACCTTTTGCCATCGTGATGGAAGCACCCATATCCACACATGAGTTGATTGCATTGAAAGGAGCATTTGCGCCTAATGTGTAACAGCCGATATCGCTGAATACTTTATGGGATGGATATTCTTCTTTCAGAACTTCGGTCAGCGTGATATACATATCGCGGTGTCCGCAGCCTTCGCAAAGTGCAGGCGGGCGCATTTCTACAACAGAAGGAATACCGAATTCCGATTTATTCTCTTTGCCTACGGCACGGGCTACAGAGTCCGGATTTAATTCTCCGTCCTGTGACAGAGTACCGTCGAGGCGTCCTTTTACTTTAACGCCGATACCCAGATAGCCTTTCAATTGTTTTTCTACAAAGGGTTGTCCGTCTTCCAGAACTAGGATTTCGTCACAAGACTCGATCAATTGATGCAATTGTTTTTTAGGCAATGGATATTGGCCGATCTTGAGTACCGGATATTCGCAACCTTCCGGATAGTTTTCCATCAGATAATTGTAACCGATACCACAAGCTACGATTCCCAGCTTTTTGTTAGGACCGTCTGTGTATTTATTATAAGGTGATTCTTCTGAAGCTTTGATAAATTCGTCTTGGCGGGCAAGCAATACTTTGTAGCGTTTGCGGGCATTTCCCGGCAACAAGATGAACTGACGCGGATCTTCGCTGAAAGAGATGCTGTTCTGCGGCTTTTGCTCTTTGCGTTCTACTCCTGAACGGGAGTGTGCCAGGCGGGTTACCATACGCATCAGGATCGGTTCGCCTAGCTTTTCAGAGAATTCGAAGCCACTGTATACCATATCATACGCTTCCTGCTGATTGCTTGGTTCGTACATCGGTATCAGTGAGAAATCTCCGTAGAAACGGCTGTCCTGTTCGTTCTGCGAGGAGTGCATACTGGGATCGTCTGCGGCTATCACAATCAATCCGCCTTTCACGCCTGTGATGGCAGAGTTGACGAAACAGTCGGCAGCTACATTCATACCTACGTGCTTCATGCAAACTAATGCCCGTTTACCTACGAAAGACATACCCAACGCAGCTTCCATCGCTGTTTTTTCATTGGCACACCAACGGTTGTGTATATTCTGTTCGGTCGTTATAGGGGCCATTTGAATATATTCCGTAATTTCAGTTGAAGGAGTACCCGGATAGGCATAAACGCCTGAAAGTCCGGCATCCAGTGCAGCTTGTGCAATGGCTTCATCGCCAAGTAAGAGTTGCTTGCTCATATCTATTTCTTTTATTTAGTGTTGATCACAGTTTGTTAATCTATCGGGCAAAGATAGGCTTTTCCGTTCGTTTTATCACAAATTTACTTGAAAATCTTTCTTTCATTCAGGGCTTTCCAGTATTTTCTTGCATTTGCCATGTGGTCGGCGTAATTGGAGGCAAAGTTGTGAGTTCCGGAAAAATCTTCTTTGGCACACATGTAGATATAGTTATGTTTGGTATAGTTCAACACGCTATCTATTCCCTTTTTAGAGGGAATACGGATGGGACCCGGAGGTAATCCGGTATTTATATAGGTATTATAGGGAGAATTGACTTTTAAATGCTCGTTGGTAATTCGGCGCAGGCCAAAATCCTGCAGGGCAAATTTGATAGTGGGATCTGCTTGTAAGGGCATATCTTGGTGTAACCGGTTGATATACAATCCGGCTACCATTGGCTTTTCTTCGTTGTTGTTGGTTTCTTCTTCAACGATGGAAGCAAGTGTGCTGACTTCTTCCGGTGTCATGCCGATGGCGGTAGCTTGTGACAGGCGATCTTTATTCCAAAATCGTTCGTGTTCGTCCTTCATTCGTTTGAAGAATTCGTCTACGCTCATGTCCCAATATACCTGATAGGTTTCCGGTATGAAAAGGCTGGGGAGTGTTATGTTGGTATATCCCATTTGAGCTTGGAAAGTAGAGTCGAACAGTTGGCTCGCGATTTCGGCAGAGTCTATCATGAGTTGCTTGCCGATGCTTCGCGCCAATCGGTCTAATGTCCGGACGCTTCCGATAGTAAGGTTCATAGGCTCCTGATAACCTCTGGAAAAACGGCTATATACATGATAAACATTGTCATTGGGGCGAATGGCGTAACGACCGGTATGGATATTCTGATCGAAATCCTTGTATTTTGCCATCCACTGGAATCCGGTGAACTTATTGACATGCCCGAATTCTTTTATTTTATGGTAAATAGAATCGGCAGTATCATCCCGGTCTACATAAATATATACGGTTTTAGATGAGTGAAATTGGGGGGCAAACAGATAATAATAAAAGGTGCCTCCGGCAACTGCACAAAGGAGGAATGCTCCGATTAGAATTGATAGTAGAATATTTCTCTTTTTTTTCTTCATCTTTTGAGGTGTATTTAAAAAGTTCGTCAAAGATAAAAAGAATTTGGATAGGAGTGTTCTCTTTTTAGGATGAATCATAAGGCGATTACATTAAAAGTATATTTTCTTTCGGTGCGATTGTAAATTCATTCTTTCACGTTACGTCTGCCTTGCTTGATTTATTCAGTTGCTTATTGTGCTGCTTGGCATTCATTGCAATTATCTTTTTGTTTCCAGCGTAGTCCCATTATTCCCATATATTGTGGGACTATTTTCCTGCAATATATGGGAATATTTTCTCATAAAATAAGAGAATACTTTCCCACAATATGTGGGAATAAGACAATCTCTTGACGTTACAATGTGAAACCTTGAGAGTAATACAACAACTCCCTTTTATTGAAGTGAGAGTCTGTTTGTAACTAGAATGCCATTGGCACAGGGAAATGAATTCATTTCAGAGAAACGAGTTTTGCTACTTAATTAGGCCACAGGGAGTAATTAATATCTGCTTCTATTTTGTTTTCTATCTCATCGGGCAGAGGTGCGAAGAAATCCATGTTAGTCAGGTTCTCGATGCTATCTATTGTTACCGCATAGGATGATAGAGGTTCTACTGCCTGCTCATTATTGAATAAGAAACCGATAGCTCGCATCGGCTTGACAAAAGGAGAAAGGACTACTTTAAAAAACTTTTGAGGTACTACGACTTTATTCTTTCCGATTGTTTTGGGATATTTTTCAATAATAGGACCACATATAATAATGATGGCGCTGTCTGCTATGGCCCAATCCCGGATCTTTTCTTCCAGATTTTTCCATCCTCTTCTGTTTAGTTGTGGATGTTGCGGACACATATTGCTGAAATAAAATGATTCTTTCATGGCTTCAGGACTCCATTTCATATCTGCTGCGGGAGCCATATGACCTTTGTCATATCCTGAACGGGTATAGTCGGCATTTGTGGCAATCGGACCTGTCACTAGTGGATCGGCAATAAAACGATTACCTCTTTTTTCTTTTCCTTTGGTTTCTTCCCTGGTTAATTCGTAAGAAACCCAGTTGGGAATTTTTAAATCTTTGTTGTATGATACCGTATATCCGCTATGCCGGATGATTTGTTCTTGCCGGGGAACTAGTGATATAGGTGTCTCCAGATCTTTGCCGGGTGGAATCTGAAAGGAAGTATCAGTTTGCGGTTCGTTATTTTTCTGGATATTAATCTGCTGGCAATACAAATAAACACCAAAAAGAATAGGAATGAGCACAATAATGGCGATGATACATCCTAATCTATTATTAGAATGTGATTTCTTTTTGAATAGTTTTCTGTTTTTACCTTTTTTATTTCGATTCATTGATTGGCTGGTGATGACAGGTTTGTTTTATTCTTCTTTTCTCATGCTGAATTCGCAACCGCAATATTGTTGGTTGTAAAAGTTGTATTCTTTAATGATGGCAATACGTCGCTCGCTAAGTCCCCCTTTCCGCCAATTCTGTTCCCAGTACGTAACATCCGGGTAAGAGGCGGTAGCATATTGTCCGGCTTCATTGATCTGCTCCAGACTTTTCCAACGGCTGGAGGCAAGTGTCGTGGTAATTACAGAGAAACCATGTTCGTGTGCGTAACGGGCTGTCTCCAATAAACGCAGTTTAAAACAACGCAGGCAACGTCCTCCTCTTTCAGGTTCCTGCTCCATTCCTATTATGTGACATCGCCAGTTTTCATGATCGTAATCAGCATCTATAATCTCCAATCCCAATGATTGGGCATAGCGCGTACATTCTTCTTTTCTTATAATATACTCTTCCTGCGGATAAATATTAGGATTGCAATAATAAATAACGGGGGTGATATGATGTTGCATCATACATTCAATAATGGCTGATGAACAAGGAGCACAACAAGTATGAAGCAAGACTTTATCGGCTCCTCCCGGAACTTCGAGTTGGAATTTCTTTTTCATGCTGTAAAGTTAGTACATATTTACGATACGAGTCAATGGTTTATGTTTTATTCAGAATAGTTTTTTTAGTATCTTTGTCCACTCAAGTTTATAACAGAACAATAATGGATGAATTAAATTGCGGGCAAGAAGAGCAATATGCAAGCCCGGAGAAGAAAAAAAGTACCTCGAAAATTGTAAAGAGAACTTTAGTTGTGGCTGCATTAGCTTTGGCGGTATATGTTGTATATTCCGTAGTTTATTTATTTGTTTCGCCTGATCGTAATATTCAGCAAATCTATCTGGTTCCCGAAGATGCTGCGTTTATCATTCAATCATCGGCCCCGATTGAAGATTGGGAAAAGTTTAGTGGAAGTGAAACATGGCAATGTCTGAAGAAAGCGAAATCTTTCGAGGAAGTAACGGAGAGTGTAGAGAAGCTCGATTCAGTAGTCAAAAGCAATAAAGTGTTGTTGTCGCTTGTTGGTGAACGGGATATGCTTATTTCGCTTCACAAGACCCGTGCCACAAAGTGGGATTTTCTGCTGATTCTGGATATGCAGAAAACATCGAAAATGGATTTATTGAAAGACCAGGTGGAAACTGTATTGGTCATGAGTGGCTTTACTGTCACCAACCGGATGCATAACGGCATTAATATCCTTGAAATGCGTGATCCCGAAACAAGGGATATTTTCTATATTGCTTTTGTGGATAATCATTTGGTAGGATCTTATACGTCCGGGCTTGTCGAATCGGCTATTGATTCGCGTAATAAACCCAAAATCGGACTCGACCAGTCTTTTATTGAAACGGAGAAGTTGGTTTCCGGCAAGGGGCTTGTCAGAGTCTTTATTAATTATGCGCGCGTACCTCAATTCATGTCTATTTATCTGGGGGCAAGAAACGAATACATTGATCTGTTTAGCAATTCTATGAATTTTGCCGGACTTTACCTAAATACGGATAAGGAGCGGATGGAAGTGAAAGGGTATACGTTGAGAAAAGATTCTGCCGATCCTTATGTCACTGCTTTATTGAATTCGGGAAAACATAAAATGAAAGCGCATGAGATTCTGTCCGGGCGGACGGCTCTTTATACCAATATAGGTTTCAACAACCCGGTAACTTTTGTAAAAGAGCTGGAGAATGCGATGTCGGTTCATAATAAACAATTGTATGATTCTTATCAAAGTTCCCGGAAAAAGATTGAAGGGCTATTCGGGATCTCTTTGGAAGAAAACTTTTTGAGTTGGATGTCGGGAGAATTTGCTATTACGCAATCCGAACCGGGGTTGTTGGGGCATGACCCAGAACTAATTCTGGCTATCAGAGCTAAAAGTATAAAAGATGCCCGTAAGAACATGGAATTAATAGAAAAGAAGATTAAGCGGCGCAGTCCGGTTAAGATAAAGACGGTCAATTATAAAGATTTCGAGATTAATTACGTCGAAATGAAAGGCTTTTTCCGACTGTTCTTTGGAAAACTATTTGATAAATTTGAAAAGCCATATTATACTTATGTCGATGATTATGTAGTTTTTAGTAATAAGGCTGCGTCTTTGCTCTCTTTTGTGGAAGATTACGAGCAGAAGAATTTATTGAAAAATAATCCGGGATTTGAAAATGCGCTTTCCTATTTAAAGTCAAGTTCTACCATTTTCTTATATACGGATGTGCACAAGTTTTATTCCCAACTGAAACCTATGATGAATCCTGCCACATGGAATGAAATACAATCCAATAAAGATATTCTGTATTCGTTTCCTTACTGGACTATGCAGGTTATAGGAGATGGACGGTCAGCTTCTTTGCAATATGTGATGGATTACAGTCCATATCAACCGGAGGAGGTTGTTGCCATTGCTGCCGATGAAGATGATGAGGAAATGAACGAAGATGCTGAAACTGAAAAAGAACAGATGAGCGAATTGAAGCGTTTCTATGTCGAAAAGTTTGAAGGAAACGTTTTGAGGGAGTTTTATCCGGAGGGAGCGTTGAAGAGTGAAGTGGAAGTAAAGGAAGGAAAACGTCACGGTCGTTACCGTGAATATTATGAAGATGGGACATTGAAGCTTCGTGGAAAGTATGCAAATAATAAACCGAAGGGTACATGGAAGTACTATACCGAGGACGGAAAATTTGAGCGCAAAGAAAAGTTCTAGATTACGTCAACAAAAGTTGATTTAAAAATTATGCTCAAAAAATAATCGGATTCTTTTTGTTTTCTCAAATAAAGCTGTAATTTTGCACGCCGTAAACGAGAGACAAACGCCGCTATAGCTCAGTTGGTAGAGCAACGCATTCGTAACGCGTAGGTCGCCAGTTCAAGTCTGGCTAGCGGCTCTCAAACTAGAACGCTGATTATTAATTAATAATCAGCGTTCTAGTTTTTACAGGATTCCCTATTCTTATTTTAAAAGGGAAATCCTGCGTATGTAATAGATGTGAAATATAAAAATGTAATCTATGTTGAGTCGTATTATTGTTTTAGTGGTTGCCGGAGTAGCCGTAGTCTATATCGTTCGCTTTATAGATAACTTTTTCTCCCAGCGTAGAAGATAAAACTAGCTTTCAAACATTCTGCTGCGTGCGAGCATACAAGCACCAACGATGCCGGCTTTGTCTTTCAGCTTAGATGTGATGATGGCTGAATCTTTATTAACCAGATTTAGAGAGTACTTGCGTACGGCTGTTTTTATGGGCTGGGTGATATAATCACCGGTTAAAGATAAAGTTCCACCTATAATAACCAGTTCCGGGTTGAAGATATTGATTAGCCCGGCAATCTGTTTGCCTAGTTTCTGCCCGATTTCTTCTACAATTTCAATGCAAAGCAGGTCTTCTTTATTCACAGCGGCAATGATCTCATCAAGAGTGATCGGATTTTCCTCTGTGGCGATTCGTGTAGATAGAATGGAACTTTCCCCACTTTGAATACGCTCTAATAAGATACGATGAAGTGCCGATCCGGAAGCTTCCGTCTCCAAGCAACCTTTTTTTCCGCAATGGCAGATTATCTCATTATCATAAGCACTCATGTGTCCAAATTCACCGGAGAATCCGGATTTTCCGGTATAAATCTTACCATCAATAATAATTCCGATACCTACTCCCCAGCTTACATTTACAAAAATGATATCCTTTTCTCCTTTCACGCAGCCTTGCATGTATTCGCCATAAGTCATGGCGCGTGTGTCATTATCAATGGTTACTTTATATCCCAATTTTTCGGATAATACATCCGCCAACGGCCTTTCCTCAAAATTGAATTGACTGAAGCTATACCCTGATTCAGGATTTACACGTCCCGACACATTTACATTGATATTTAAGATCTTCTCTTTATTAATAGTGAGCTTCTTTATAAAATTGAGAATATGCTTGCATAACTCATTCATCCCTTCGATTGAGTTCTCAAACTTATAAGGTATATTCATTTTCAATTCTACCATATCGCCTTTGAAATTTATCAGTCCGATATTGACAGCGAATCTTTTGATGTCTACACCCAAAAAGTAACCGGATTCCGGATTAAGCCCATAGAGGTTGGGATGGCGTCCGCCACTAGTCTCCAATTTGCCATAATCATTAATATATCCGTCATCACACATTTCACCGATAAATTTGGTGACGGTTGGTACACTTAAATCCAGTTCTTTTGAAAGATCGGGAATTGTGGAACTTCCATTATATATATAATGTGTAATAATCCTCTTTTTGACGAGAGCGCTTTTAGAGCCCTTTTCTATTTCTTTCAAGAATTGTTGGTTCATAACTATGTATATTTGGTAATTCACACAAAGATAATTAATTTTTTTATTAATACGTGGTTTTGAGGCCTTGAAAATTAGAATGTCTTGAATGTTCTATTCCCTATATACTATGTAATGGATTTATATATAGGATAATGTAGCTATGGATGATTGTGGATATAATAAATGAAAGAAGACGATTTGTGAGGTAATTCCCCCTTCTATTAATTAATAATGCAAGAAATAATGATTTTATTAATAAAATATTTTATTATCTATTGTTTATTTAATAAATATAGCTATATTTGTGCCGTGATATTATTAATAAAACTCTATATCCTTAAATGAATTTAGTATGAGAAACTATTTTTTAGGTCTGTGTTTATTATTTGCTTTGTGTTTTACAGCATGCTCTCATTCGGATGATTCTGTTGATGTGCTAATTATTGGTGGAGGTGCCAGTGGAGTGACTGCTGGTATTCAGTCTGCTCGAATGGGGGCTGCAACATTGATAGTAGAAGAAACAGAATGGCTGGGTGGAATGCTTACATCTGCAGGTGTAAGTGCTGTTGACGGAAACTATGATTTACCGGCAGGTTTGTTTGGTGAGTTTCGCGAACATTTGGCAGATTATTATGGTGGACTTGATTCTCTAAAAACCGGTTGGGTGAGTGCAGTGTTGTTTGAACCTTCAGTCGGAAATAAAATTTTCCATGAAATGGTTGACGCGGAGAAAAATCTAAAAGTATGGCATAATGCTACCTTGGTAAAGCTGGAAAGAGAGAAAGATGTTTGGATTGCTCAAATTCAGATGAAAGATAATACAATCAAAAAAATACATGCTAAAATATTGATTGATGGTACTGAATTGGGGGATATAGCAAAAATGTGCGGGGTGAAATATGATGTCGGTATGGAAAGCCGTCATGATACAAAAGAAGATATCGCTCCGGAAGAGAAAAATAATATAGTTCAGGATATTACATACGTAGCAATCTTGAAAGATTATGGTAAAGATGTGACTATTCCTTGTCCTGAAGGATATAATAAGGATGAATTTGCTTGTGCTTGTGCCAGTCATGTTTGTATCACGCCTAAAGAACCGGATCGTGTATGGTCTAAAGACATGATGATAACTTATGGAAAACTTCCTAATAATAAATACATGATTAATTGGCCGATAGAAGGCAATGATTATTATGTAAACTTGATTGAAATGACCCGTGAGGAACGTGAAGAAGCCTTGAAATATGCAAAACATTATACGATGTGTTTCGTTTATTTTCTGCAACATGAATTAGGTTTTAATACATTGGGCTTGGCTGACGATGAATATCCTACAGCCGACAAATTGCCATTTATTCCTTACCATAGAGAGTCTAGGAGAATCCATGGGCTAGTACGTTTTGATTTAAATCATGCTTGTGAACCGTTCAGGCAGTCTCAACCTCTTTATCGTACTTGTATTGCCGTGGGGAATTATCCTGTGGACCATCATCATACGCGTTATCATGGATATGAAGAGTTGCCTAATCTTTATTTTCATCCGATACCGTCATACGGTTTACCTTTAGGAACTTTGATTCCGAAAGATGTTGAAGGATTGATTGTTGCTGAAAAATCAATATCTGTTTCTAATATAATTAATGGTACCACTCGTTTGCAGCCGATGGTTATGCAGATCGGGCAGGCAGCGGGAGCATTGGCAGCTCTTGCGGTGAAAGAAGGTAAAAACATAAGAGAAGTATCTGTTCGGGAAGTACAAAATGCGATTTTGGATGGAAAAGGATATTTATTGCCTTATTTAGATGTTGAGTTAGATCACCCAATGTTTAAGTCACTACAACGTATCGGCTCTACAGGTATATTAAAAGGTATAGGTAAAAGTGTTGACTGGTCAAATCAAATGTGGTTCAGAGCGGATACATTATTATTGGCAAATGAGTTGAAAGGATTGGGTGATGTTTATCCTTTTGTCAATAAGCAAGTATTCGAAGGTAATAATACCATATCAATTCAGAAAGCTACAGAGCTAATAGGAGAGATTGCAGAAAAAGAAGGTATTGAGATGAAAGAGGGTAGGGTAGAAGAGATATGGAATGAATTTGAATTGAAGGACTTTGATATGAATCGAGACATCCTACGAAGTGAAATGGCAATTTTGATTGATCAGATATTAGATCCTTTCAATAATAAAAAAGTAGATATTACAGGACAATATATTCAATAGGTAATAATAATATAAGTGTTAACTGCTGTTTTAATTAAACTAATATGAAAACATTAGATCGAAGAGACTTTCTAAAAAAAGCCACATTGGCTGGCGCGTCAGCCTTGACTGTACCAACTTTGTTTGAATCTTGTACTTCAAAAGCTAGTGCCAGTACAGTAGTGGCAACTGATGGTTTGGAAAGTAAACTCATTGTTCCTAAAAACAATGGCTTAAAAATTACCGGAACTTTTTTGGATGAAATATCACATGATATTCCACATCAGAACTGGGGTGAGAAAGAATGGGACTTGGATTTTCAGCACATGAAAAATATAGGAATTGATACGGTAATAATGATCCGTTCTGGTTATCGTAAGTTTGTCACTTTTCCTTCTCCTTATTTATTGAAGAAAGGTTGTTATATGCCTTCTGTTGACTTGGTGGATATGTTTTTACGTTTAGCTGAAAAGTATGGAATGAAATTCTATTTTGGACTATACGATTCGGGTAAATACTGGGACACAGGGGATATGACCTGGGAAGTGGAAGATAACAAATATGTAATTGATGAAGTTTGGGAAAATTATGGTTCCAAGTATAAAAGTTTTGGAGGATGGTATATCAGTGGTGAAATAAGCCGGGCAACGAAAGGGGCGATTGGTGCTTTCCATGCATTAGGAAAACAATGTAAGGATATATCTAATGGATTACCGACTTTTATATCGCCTTGGATTGATGGCAAAAAAGCAATCATGGGAACGACAAAAATGACTAAAGAAGATGCCGTTTCTGTACAACAACACGAAAAAGAATGGGATGAAATTTTTGATGGAATTCATGATGTGGTAGATGCATGTGCATTTCAAGATGGGCATATTGATTATGACGAATTGGATGCGTTCTTTTCTGTCAATAAAAAATTAGCAGACAAGTATGGTATGCAATGTTGGACAAATGCCGAATCTTTTGACCGTGATATGCCAATTCGTTTTCTACCCATTAAGTTTGATAAACTTCGGATGAAGTTGGAAGCAGCCAAACGTGCCGGATATGATAAGGCTATTACTTTTGAATTTTCTCATTTTATGAGTCCACAATCAGCCTACCTGCAAGCAGGTCATTTATATGACAGATATAAAGAATATTTTGAAATAAAATAAATGTTATGAAGTCTACAATCAATTTTGGTTATCTTATATTCCTTTCTGTTGTGGCAGCATTGGGAGGCTTTTTGTTCGGATATGATACCGCAGTTATATCGGGAACAATTGCCCAAGTGACTCAACTTTTTCAATTAGATGCACTGCAACAGGGATGGTATGTAGGATGTGCTTTAGTAGGCTCTATCGTAGGTGTTCTTTTTGCTGGAATCTTAAGCGATAAGTTAGGAAGAAAACTTACGATGGTTATTTCAGCCGTATTGTTCTCTACATCAGCTTTGGGGTGTGCACTATCTGCCGATTTTACTCAATTGGTGATCTATCGGATAATAGGTGGAGTAGGGATAGGGGTTGTTTCCATTGTTTCTCCTCTTTATATATCTGAAGTAGCCGTGGCACAGTATAGAGGACGCCTAGTGTCATTGTATCAGTTGGCTGTAACAGTCGGTTTCTTAGGAGCTTATTTAGTTAACTATCAATTATTGGCATGGGCGGAGAGTGGTACGCAATTGAGTGTGGATTGGTTGAATAAAGTATTTATAACTGAAGTATGGAGAGGTATGTTGGGTATGGAAACATTGCCAGCAATCTTATTCTTCATAATCATATTCTTTATTCCGGAAAGTCCTCGCTGGTTAATCGTGCGTGGAAAGGAATTGAAGGCTGTAAATATATTAGAAAAAATATATAATTCAATTACAGAAGCGAAAAGTCAATTAAAAGAAACGAAATCTGTACTGACCTCTGAAACGAGATCGGAATGGTCGTTATTAATGAAGCCTGGAATCTTCAAAGCTGTTATTATCGGTGTTTGTATTGCCATTTTAGGGCAATTTATGGGAGTGAATGCAGTGCTCTATTACGGCCCTTCTATTTTTGAAAATGCAGGACTTTCAGGTGGCGATTCTCTTTTTTACCAAGTTCTGGTAGGACTAGTCAATACTTTGACCACGGTTCTGGCTCTTGTCATCATCGATAAGGTGGGCCGCAAGAAGCTGGTTTATTATGGAGTTTCGGGTATGGTTGTTTCTCTGGTCCTTATCGGTCTTTACTTCCTCTTCGGAGATTCCCTGGGAGTATCCAGCCTCTTCCTGCTCATTTTCTTCCTGTTCTATGTATTCTGCTGTGCCGTATCCATCTGTGCCGTGGTGTTCGTACTCCTCTCGGAAATGTATCCCACCAAGGTTCGCGGACTAGCCATGTCGATAGCAGGATTTGCTCTGTGGATCGGAACGTACCTGATCGGACAGTTAACCCCCTGGATGCTCCAGAACCTTACCCCCGCCGGAACATTCTTCCTGTTTGCCGTTATGTGCGTACCGTATATGCTGATTGTCTGGAAACTCGTGCCGGAGACCACCGGGAAGTCGCTGGAGGAGATTGAAAGATACTGGACCCGTTCGGAATAAATATAAAATAGACCTTATAATTAATAAATTTACAACTAGACAGTAGGAATAGTTAGAGATGTTTTTTGTATGGCCATTCAATAAACGTTATCATCGATTACTTATCCATGCTGTCATATAATAGATAATATTATGGATTTTAAGAAATTAGCAAATCAGTACAAGGATGAACTTTTGGACAATGTCCTTCCTTTTTGGCTCAAAAACTCGCAGGATCATGAATATGGTGGTTATTTCACATGTCTTGATCGTGAAGGAAAAGTTTTCGATACGGATAAATTCGTTTGGTTGCAAGGTAGAGAAGTATGGATGTTCTCCATGCTCTACAATAAAATAGAAAAACGTCAGGAATGGTTGGATTGTGCTATTCAAGGTGGAGATTTTTTAAAAAAATATGGACATGACGGAAACTATAACTGGTATTTTTCTCTCGATCGTTCGGGTAGACCATTGGTAGAACCGTACAATATATTTTCGTATACATTCGCCACCATGGCTTTCGGCCAGCTAAGTCTGGCCACAGGCAATCAGGAATATGCAGACATTGCCAAAAAAACCTTCGATATTATCCTGTCTAAAGTGGATAATCCGAAAGGCAAATGGAACAAACTTCATCCGGGGACCCGTAATCTGAAGAACTTTGCCCTGCCGATGATACTCTGTAATCTGGCTCAGGAGATAGAACATCTTTTAGATGAAAATTATCTAAAAGAAACGATGGAAACTTGCATCTACGAAGTAATGGAAATTTTTTACCGTCCTGAACTCGGAGGTATCATTCTTGAAAATGTAGATGTCGACGGTAGTCTGGTTGACTGTTTTGAAGGCCGTCAGCTGACCCCCGGCCATGCCATCGAAGCGATGTGGTTTATCATGGATCTAGGTAAACGCCTGAATCGTCCTGAATTGATAGAGAAAGCCAAAGAGACCACCCTTACAATGCTCAATTATGGTTGGGATAAAGAGTACGGTGGCATTTATTACTTTATGGATCGTAATGGTTGCCCACCTCAACAATTGGAGTGGGATCAGAAACTCTGGTGGGTGCACATTGAGACCTTGATATCTCTACTAAAAGGTTATCAACTAACGGGAGATCAAAAATGCCTAAAATGGTTTGAAAAGGTACATGACTACACTTGGACACATTTTAAGGATAAAGAACACCCCGAATGGTATGGATACTTAAACCGAAGAGGAGAAGTGTTGTTGCCACTCAAAGGAGGAAAATGGAAAGGTTGTTTCCATGTACCAAGAGGATTATTTCAATGCTGGAACATACTAAAACAACTAGAATTAGAGAAAATTAATCGACTTAATGTAATGCATATATCCCCAAGAAATTATGTAAATAGTGATAATATTTTATAGTTGTAGATATGAAACAAAGAAACTTTAAATTTAATTTATTGAAGAGCATCGTATTGATATCGATGTGTATAATATGTTCGTGTATATATGCCCAAGAAATATCTATACGAGGGGTTGTTAAAGATATTCAGGGAGAACCTCTTATTGGAGCTACAATTGTAGTAGTAGGAAGTACAAATGGTACGACGACTGATATCAATGGAAATTTTACGTTGAATGGAGTTTCAACTACATCTGTCTTAAAAATTGATTACGTAGGAATGCAACAACAATCTGTAACGATAAAAGAGAAAAGATTTTTTAATATCACAATGTCTGAAGACACCAAATTACTGGATGAGGTTGTTGTTGTTGGTTATGGAACACAAAAGAAAGGAATGTTAACCGGTTCTATTTCAAATGTAAAAAATGAGAAATTGACTACTGCTCCTATTGCCAATGTAACCAATATGTTGGGAGGACAACTTCCTGGTGTAATAGCCAAACAGGAGGGAGGACTTCCCGGCAGTGATTCTTCGTCATTAAATATTCGTGGCTTTGGTATTCCTTTAATTATTGTAGATGGAGTAGAATCTTCATTGAACAATATTGATGCTAACCAAATCGCTTCTATTTCGGTATTGAAGGATGGAGCTGCCTCCATTTATGGAGCCAGAGCCGGTAATGGTGTAATTCTTATTACAACGAAACGTGGTACTAATCAAAAACCGACTGTTACCGTTAATTCTTCATTTACTTTGCAAGGTTCAACGCATATCAACAAACCGCAAAATGCCGGTCAAAGTGCACAATTGGCCTTGGAACTTTATCAAAATCAAGAAAAACCTGACGAAGCTGCTCCATATACTCCGGAACAGATAGAAAAATATTTTCAAGGTACAGACCCGCACTACCCCAATACTGATTGGTTTGGTCTTGCTATGAGAAAATATGCTCCCCAACAAAATCATAATATAAGTATTTCCGGTGGAAATGAAAATATTAAATTTTATACCTACTTTGGATATAACAAACAAGAAACTATCATTCGTCATGATGGTGGCGACTATTCACGTTATAATTTCCAATTGAATGTTGATGCGAAAATTACTAAAAACTTTTCACTGTCAATGGATGCAAATTCCATCTATGAAGATAAGTGCTTTTCGTATATGGGGTTGAACGGAGGAGCGAATTTCTGGCTAAGATTATATAGTACGGATGCTAAGTATCCGGCAGAACTACCTGATAAATCGAAACTTGCCTATGGAGGTATTGCTGAAGGTAACATTATTGCAGCCGGAAGTACGGAACTTAATGGTTATCAAAAGAACAGGTATAGGACAAACCGTATTAACGCAACTGCCAAATATGATATTCTGCAAATACCCGGACTTAGCCTGAAAGCATTTATCAGTATGCAGGAGACTTCTGATAAAATGAAAGAATTCAGAAGGCAAAATCTATTTTATAGTTATGACATTGACACTGACCAATACACCCTTAATAGAGGTAGTGACCCGACTAAGTCTACCGAATCTTATATATATAATAAACAGTTCATTCAACAATACTCTCTGAATTACGAAAATACGTTTGCTCAAGAACATAAAATTTCAGTTATGGGGGTGTTTGAAAGTACCGATTATAGAGGTGATTATTTGATGGGGAGCCGTTCCAATTACACAAATACAGCCATCGAACAGATAATTGCCGGTGACAACACCACTTCAATAGCCGATGGAACTGCAAGCGAAATGGGACGTGCCAGTTGGATTGGCCGTTTGAATTATTCCTATAAGAATAGATACCTGTTGGAGACAATTTTTCGTGCAGATGCATCTGCCAGATTTCCAAAGCACCATCGATGGGGATATTTCCCCAGTGTATCCTTGGGATGGGTAATGTCTGAAGAATCATTTATGAATCGTTTGTCATTCATTGATAACTTAAAATTGAGAGCAAGCTATGGTGAATCAGGTGATGATGCAGTAGGTTTAAATGCAGCGAATGAATTTCCTTATTTATCAGGTTATGGATTTGATGGTCAATATAGATTAGGAGATGTAACATATTCAGGATTGTATGTCACTGGATTAGCAAATCCGGCATTAACTTGGGAAAAGATGAAGATTTACAATGGAGGAGTGGATTTCAGTTTCCTGAGTAGGAAGTTGTATGGTTCTGTTGATGCATTTTATCGTCTTCGCTCCGGCATTCCTGGCACAAGAGTAAATTCTGTTCCTTCAAGTTTTGGTGCCACGCTGCCTACGGTAAACTTAAATGCTATCAATACTCGTGGTTTTGAGCTATTATTGGGTACTTATTGGAAATTGGGAGATTTCTCGATGGATATTACCACTAATCTTACTTGGGCACGCTCAAAATGGGATAAATACGATGAACCCGATTATGAAGATGAAGATCAGGATAGATTGAATAGGAAAACAGGGAGATGGACTAATCGTCAGTTTGGATATGTGTCAGACGGCCTGTTCCAATCTCAAGAACAAATAGACAATTTGCCGTATGTCTATTCTGATCTCGGTAATAATTCTTCATTGCGTCCGGGCGATGTGATTTATAAAGATTTAAACGGAGACAATGTGTTGGATTGGAGAGACCAGATTGAGATAGGTAAGGGGGCAACACCGAATTGGATAGCAGGTCTTAACGGTACGTTCAAATGGAAAGGGTTCGATGTGACATTCTTGTTACAAGGAGCTTGGGGGTATTCTACTAATGTCGATTTGCAAAGTGTTCCGACTAATTTTACGTATGAACATCGTTGGACCATAGACAATTTCGATTCTAACGCCTTGGTGCCACGTTATGGGGGAGCTTCAACTAATAGCTTGTTTTCTGATTATCGTTTACATAATACAGCTTATCTACGTATGAAATATGCATCTATAGGATATGAAGTTCCGAGAAGATGGATGAATAGGGTTGGCATTCAAAAATTGAGATTCTATTTAGCCGGTACCAACTTGTTTACACTAAGCACATTAAGCAAATATGGCGTCGATCCGGAGGTTGCTGATGGCGTTTCTACAGTTTACTATTATCCCCAGCAGAGGACATTTAGTTTTGGAGTCAATTTAGAGTTCTAATATAAAAAAAGAATTATATGAGAAAGATATGTATAAACATTTCATTCATTGTGGCTGTGTTATCATGCATTTCATGCTACGATGTATTAGACAAAAGACCGCTTAATATATATACGGATAATGATGTTTGGTCTAACGCTACTCTTTTGGATAATTTTATAGCATCGCAATATATGTACACTCCGGTAATGGTGGGTGATGCAACTACATTGTTTAATAGTTGGACAGGAAGTCCGATGAATCAAGATCCGCGTTCGACTGATATGAATTATTTTTTCGGAAACAGTTCGCAAGCGTTTGGTCCTCGGTTGATAATGGATATTACAGATGAGACTAAATACAACTCTGATTCATGGGATAACTTGGCTGCTTATAAGATTTCAGGGATTCCTTCAAATGGAGGTTGTTCCGAATATTGGGAAAATGCATATTATACTTTACGTAATCTGAATAACGCCATTGCTAATTTGCCTGATTCTCCTCTTGATGCAGAGCTGATAAAGCTTAGATTGGCGGAATGCCGTTTCCTACGTGCCTATATTTTCTATTCAATGGTTAAGCGATATGGTGCGTTTCCCATGCTGACAGTTGTGCCTAATGTAGATTCTCCTGATGAAGTGCTCTATCCTATAAGAACATCAGAAAAGGATGTGTACGATTTTATCATATCTGAATGTGAAGATATCAAGGAGGATTTAGCCGGTCAGACAGAGTGGGGACGTGCAAGCAAGTGGGCTGCTTTGGCTCTCGAATCCCGTGCTGCACTCTATGCCGGAAGTATTGCCAAATATGGCAAGGTGCAATTAGACGGATTATTAGGCATTTCTTCCAGTGAAGCTGATAACTATTTTCAGAAATCTTATAATGCCTGTCAAGAAATAATAACGAAGGGAGGATTTAAACTGTACGATGAGAATAGTGATAAAGTGCAGAATTTTAAGGATTTGTTTCTGACCAAGAAAAACTGTGAGGCTATTATGGTCAAACAGCATTATGGAACAGGATTTAATAGCGGCGGCGGACTTTGTACATGGTCGTGGGATATGATGCAAGCTCCCAATCCTAATGTGTGGAACTGTGGAAATGAAAATGGTCCATACCTTGAAATGGTAGAAGAATTTGAATATATCGATGGTACATCCGGCAAACTTGATAGAGACTATGTAAAAAGTCGTTTATGGACAATGGAGGAACTCTGGGCTAATAAGGATCCTCGGTTTAAAGCATCTATCTATACCAATGGAGATGAATGGGAAAAATGTGCAGGCGAAGAATATGGAAATGGAAAGATAGATTTTCATATAGGCTTGAGAAAACCAGACGGCACAACTTCGTATAACGCTAACGACAGTTATAATGGCGTAAAGGCTGTAGGATATCAAAGCCAGCATCATGTTCTTTCCGGAGTGACAAATACCGGATTTGGCATTATGAAATATGTAGACCCTTCTGCTAACAATATGATTTGGCTGTGTGAATCACGTACTGATTATATGATTTTCCGCTATGGCGAAATTCTATTGAATATGGCTGAGGCTGCTTATGAGTTGGGAAAAGACGGAGAAGCTCTTGAATTTGTGAATCAGATCCGTAAAAGAGCCGGCATTAACAAACTCACTTCTATTGATTTAGACAAAATTAAACATGAAAGGAAAGTGGAGCTGGCTTTTGAAAACCACAGATATTGGGATTTGCGTAGATGGCGTGATGCTGAAGAAGCTCTTACACAATGGTATACAGGTGTGCGTTATGTCTTGGATTATGAAACACGTAAATATTGGATCGAATTTTTAGATCATGTTGACGGAGCTAACCAGCCTCAATTTCCGGAATCTAATTACTATTTCCCGATTACTCAGGCAAGAATCGGAGCCAATTCTAATTTGGTGGAAAATCCGAGATATTAATGTATGAAATTTATTATTAAAAACAAACATCCTAATATAATTCAATTAGATTATGAGAAAAAACATATTTTTAATTATATTGTTTCTTTGGGCTTTGATACCTTGTAGTTCCTGTTCGTCTGATGATAATGATGTAACAGATGTGAAAGAGGTGGATCAGAAAAAAGGTGAATTAGAAATGATATATTCTATTGCAGACGAATTGGACATGAAAGTCATTTGTGATGTTAATTTATCCGGTGGTAGTTATTACGGTAAATATGCTGCAAGAGACTTGGTCAACAAATGTGATAATTATATTAAGTTATATCATAATTGCTATGGACATCATGCATCATTTTGGGGATGGTATATTAATACCGAGATCAATCCTTTGACTGAAATGCAAAAATCAAAGTCGTTGTTTTGGAGAGAACTTTGGAAAGGAGTGGCAGAGAGTTGTCATAGTGTTGCTCCAGGAACAAAAGTGACGATTTCTCCTTTTTTCATCCTAGATCAAGGCACTCATCGGGGATTCAAGTTTATAACGCCGGAAGAAACCGAAACATGGTGGTATAATACATTGAAAGCAAGCGGAATTGATATTGTCATGCTGCAAGATTCAGGTGCAGAACATTTGTCGTTCTTTACTCTTGCCGAAAGAGAAGCCTTTTATAAAGCTTTTTATAATGCTTGCCGGAGAACCGGCAAAGAACTTTGGGGCAATATCGAGACAGCTGAAATATTGGCTAGAGACTGGGAACATGCTTTGGAGATGGAAAGAAACGGAACTCAGGTATGGCGTTTTACTCCGATAGACTGGCTTCAGGAGAAAATAGAACTAGCTGCTCAATATGCAACAGGTATTGTCAGCTGGGGATATTATCCTTATATGGATCCTTCTACTGATAACAGCCCGTTAGTTGTACATGGATCGGGTATGGATAATACGACTCGACAAGCTAATTATAATGCTTATCTGGAATATCAGAAGAGAGTTCCTTCAACAATACCGGCAGGAATGAAAGCTCAACCCAAAATTAAAGGAACCCTATGGTGGTTCCCGACCGATTTGGGCAGTCTGGACGGAAAAGAACTTGAGACTGCCCTCCGTAAAGAAATCACCAATCAGAAAAAATTAGGATTTGAATACATTTGGCTGGTTAATGCTTGTAATCACTTTGTTGTAAAATAATAAAATGAAACAACATGAAAAATATAATTTATATTCTATTATCAACAGTTTTATTGATAGCCTGTTCTAACGACAAGGAACTTGTTCAGGACAACTTTTATGCAAGTGAAGATTCTCCTTTGACATTCACTATGCAAGCTCCCTCTATCATTGGAGGAGAAGAAATGAATTTTAACAAAGAGGGATTAAAAGGATATTTTGGTCTGTCACTGCAAGGGAAAGACGGAGGTTATTATGATGGTAAGGACTACAATAACATGCCTTATCAGAGAAATGGAGACGAATGGATTTCAACCGACGAAGAATTGATGATAAGCAATAGCGAAGGACATCTTTTTGCATATTATCCATATAATGAAACAATAAGTAACATCAAACAACTGCCGATTGTTGTTGATGATAGTCAGATTGACTATCTGTATGCCGCACCTATTGTTGTCAGTAGCGTAAACTCGCGAGTGTCCCTCTCTTTTCATCACGCCTTAGCTATATTGGAAGTTGAGATTGCACGCAATACGAATGTGACTGATTCTAATTTGAAATCCATTTCTATCAGTGGATCAGGTATTGGCACAACAAGTGTGTTGGATGTAACGACGGGAATAGTTACCCCTACTAACTCCGATCAGGAAGTAGTTGTTACTTATAATGATGAATATGTGCCGACGGTTGATGAGGTAGAGGCTGATAATACAAAAGCGTTGAAAAAATATATACTGCTTGTACCCAATCAGTTGGAGAACGGAGAACCGTCAGGATTAGATGCCGGGAAGATAAGTATCAAAGTGAAAATGAATGATACGACTTATAAGCTTGAGACAAAGAGAACTGTGACATTCAAGCAAAATGCTTTGTATAAGTGTAAGGTGACAGGTATCACCGAAGACACATTCATTTCCGAGACAGAAAATCTTACATTCGTCAATGATAAAGGAAAGCAAGAATATAACGTGAAAAATATTACAGGAATCATGATTACTGATAAAGAATATTTGCCGGGCAATCATAAAATGATAGTGCGTACTACATTCAACTCCGATCCGGTGAAATGGCGTACCACGAATGACCCATTTGTCGATATCCCGTATTTTTCTACTTCCGATGGAAGTAATTCATACGTTGTAATATTCGATGGAACAAGTACAGATTTTCCACATATATCTGATGGTTCATGGTTAGGTAGCAAAGGTGCTTTAAATGATTTCGATGGTAAAAGTAATACAGCTGCTATGATAAAGGCAAATGGTGGTTATGAAGGAGATGAGTATCCTATTATAAAGGCAAATGCTGCCGCTTTAAAAGAGGGGTGGTATATACCTTCATTAGGGCAATTGGCTGTGATTTATAAATATAGGAACCAATTGAATGCGGAATTGCATCGTATTAAAGCTGCCGGTGGCGATGTTAATGATGTCATCAGTGAAGGATATGCTCTTAATTGGTCTAGTACGACCAATGGCGGTGGTAGCGCATGGGTTGTATATTTTGATTGTGGTATATGTGGAACTCGTATGCAAATCGATGAGAGTTGGACACGCAATCCAAATTTGGTTCGCGATGTTGAATAATCATTCGTCTTTTAATTTTTATTGAGAACTGATTTTGCAATTTTAATGTGTAAAATATTACAAATATGAAAATATTATATGTAACAACATTTTTAGTTTTATCTACAGGTCTCTTTTTTACAGCGTGTAGTAATGATGAAGATACTATCTCGGATGAAATTGTCATTCCTGATGAAGAAGTGGTGGAACCGGTACCATTGCAGATTTCTGTTTCAATAGCCGAGCTGACACGTTCGCTTATTACAGAAAGCGGCTTTAAGGATAATACCTCTATTGGGGTGTCCATGATGTATGTGAATGGCGAAGACTATGGAGAGGGCAACAAGAATCAGAAATACACCTCTGTGGGTATCGGGACAAACCAAGTCTGGAAGAGCGCAGCTGATGTAAAAGTATCTTCTCGATCAGGTTATGCAGTTGCTTGCTATCCGTATTCTGAGAAAAACAACGATTTTACTGCAATTCCCATTGATAATAAAGATTGCGTTGATTATATGTATGGTTCAGTTGCCCATGTCAATAGAGACAAACCGCAAGCCTGTTTAGTGATGCGTCATGCAATGGCTGGTATCATGGTGCGATTCAGCAAAACAGAAAATTATGCAGGTGATGAATCGATTTCAAATATTCGTGTTTCTTCAAAAGCGCTGGGTAAAAAAGCTGTCTTAAATGCTTTGAAGGGGACTATCTCGAACATTGAAAATTTGAATGCAGCTTTGAATTTTGAAGAAACGTTTACGTCGATTACGACAAATCCGGAGGAGACTACAACTGAAATGATAACGGCAGTTCCCAATATTAACGAGAAAGTTGACATGACTCTTTCTTTCCAGATTGGTCAGGCTGAAAATTCCATTGATATTGTAGAAAATGTAGCTTTCGCAATGGGAAAAATTTATGTGATTGATGTGGAATTTCGTCCTGGTAAACTTGTTGTTTCCAATGTTTCAATTTATGACTGGGAAAATAACGGAAATTATGAAGGGTTTATAAGACCGGAGAATTAAAACATTATTTTTAATCAAGGTGGTTGAAGAGCGGGCCTCTTTCTTATCTGTCTTTTTAGCCACTTTTTCCTTTAATTAAAACTGTAAATATTGGTAGAAGATATGAAAAAAAACTGTATATATTTCATTACTTGTTTTTGTCTTATTATGGGAGGTTGCTCTTCTAAACCGAAAGGGAACGAAATACCATGTAAAGAAAATGTCTTGGAGATTATTTATTCTGTCGCAGATGAATTAGGTATGAAAGTGATGTGCGACATAAATATAATCGGTGGAGGATTATATCATCCGGACGAAAATCATGACAGTATACTTACTGTGTTGAAAAAGAAAAGTAATAAGCACATTGTTGCATACCATGAGATGTATGGCAATCATCCTTCCTTTTGGGGCTGGTATTTGAATAATGAAATAAATCCCATGGACAGTCTGGATTATAAGCAGGCCAATTTCTGGAGACAGTTGTGGAGGTCTGTAGCTAATAAATGCCATGCTATTGCCCCGGGCAGCAAAGTGACAATATCACCTTTCTTTTTGTTGGATAAAGAAGAGTTCCGCGGATTCAGATATCAATCGCCTGCCGAGTATGAGGCTTGGTGGTTTAATACAATGAAAGAATCTGATATTGACGTTCTGATGTTGCAGGATTCCGGAGCCGAACATTTAAGTTTCTTTACTCTTGATGAAAGAGAGCCTTTCCTTGCTGCGGCAGCCAAAGCCTGCCAGAGAGCCGGAAAGGAATTTTGGGTCAATGTGGAAACCGGACAGGTGGAAGCTGACAACTGGGCGGAAGCATTGGAAATGGAGCATAATCATAGTCGGGAATGGGCATTTACTCAGATAGACTGGCTGAAACAAAAGTTGCTTCTTGCCGCAAAATATGGCACAGGTATTATTAATTGGGGGTATTATCCTTTTATGAATCCTAAAGATGAATATGAAGCGGAAGTGGATGGACAAAAAGTCAATGCTGATAATCGGAAAGCAAACTATGAAGCCTATAAAAACTATATTGAATCACTGACAGACAATATTCCCGATGGATTATTGGTTCAACCTAAATTGCAAGGTACTTTGTGGTTCTTGGAGGCGGGTATGGAAAATAAAGATATGGCTACCTTGGAAAAAGAATTGCGGGAGGAAATAACCAATCAACGAAACTTAGGCTTTACGTATCTGTGGATTTGTAGTACATCTTATTATTTCACAGCGGAAAAAGAAAAATAAATTATGAAAGGATATATTTATTCTGGTGTTTTGGGGCTGTTTATACTCTGTGCATGTAAAGCTGGGAATGTGGAAATTTCCGATATGAAATGCGAATATACGAGCCATCCTATCTGTGTGGATTCTCCTCAGCCCCGGTTCCATTGGAATTATCATTCCGATAATGCTGACTTTAAGCAAGGTAGCTATTGCCTGTATCTTTCGACAGACAAAGGCTGTCTCTATCTTCCTTCTCGAAAAATAGCCGGTAATTCTCTTGTTTGGAGTTCTGGTGTTGTAGAATCTGACCTGTCGGCAAGCAAGTATACAGGGATGAAAAAATTGGAATCTTGCACGAAATACTATTGGAAAGTAGTTGCCACAGATAAGAACGGAACAAACATGATAGAGTCACCGATAGACAGTTTTGAAACTGCTAAAATTTATCCGGAGAAGTGGACAGGAGAATGGATTACTGATAGCTACGATAAGGATTATCTTCCGTCGCCGATGTTAAGAAAGGTGTTTCAGACAAGAGATGCCAGCATTCAAAAAGCACGTTTGTATGTGAGTGCTGCTGCTTATTGCAAAATGAATATTAATGGAGAACCGGCCTCATCGGCTGTTCTTAACCCCGGATTTACTCATTATGATAAAAGGAACTTATATAGTGTTTGCGATGTCAGTGGTTTGCTGAAACCTGGAAATAATGTGATATCTGCGGTATTAGGCAACGGATTTTATAATGAAATTTTTCCTTTGGGTGTATGGGAGTTCGAAAAGGCAAGATGGCGCAATCGGGCAAGGATGATATGCGAATTGCATATATTATATGCGGATGGTGTCCGGCAAGTAGTCGATTCGGATTCTTCTTGGAAAACCTCTACAGGCCCCTATTTGCAGAATAATATATGTGGAGGAGATACTTATGACAAACAGCGGGAGATTGTCGGTTGGGAAAAAGAAGATTTCGATGATGCGTCATGGAAACAAGCGGTATGTGTGTCTGGACCATCTTCTGTTATGAGTGCCCAGATTATGCCTGCTATAGAAATAGACCGAGAGGTTTTGCCCATATCTATGAAGAACTATGGTGACAGTGTTTACGTATATGACATGGGAATCAATATGGCGGGCTATTGCCAACTTTCAATCAAGGGAGAAAGTGGTACAAAAGTGGCGGTACGTCATGGTGAGCTGTTAAAACCGGATGGTCGTTTGGAAACGGGAAATATAGATATTTATTTCTCGAAACGTCCTGATATCGATTTTCAAACAGATCTTTATATTCTGGATGGTAAAGACAATGTACTTGTGCCGGCGTTTAATTATCATGGTTTTCAGTATGTTGAAGTAAAAGCCGACCGTCCTGTGCATCTTACTAAAGAAAGCCTGAAAGGATTATTCTTTCATACGGCAGTAAAACCTGTAGGAAAATTCAGCTGTTCGAATAGTTTGTTGAATGATTTATGGGAAGCGACGAACCAGTCATATTTGTGTAACTTGATGAGTATTCCTACAGATTGTCCGCAACGGGAAAAAAATGGGTGGACAGCTGATGCGCATGTTAGCATGGATTTGGGATTGCTCAACTTTGATGGAATTACGTTTTATGAAAAATGGATAAATGACATAATCGACAACCAAACTGAAGACGGAAGAATATCAGGAATTATTCCATCATCAGGTTGGGGATATGAAGATTGGATTGGTCCTGTATGGGATGCAGCATTATTCATTGTACCAATGAATTTATACAGATATTATGGTGATAAAAAAGGCATTGAAATGGTTTGGAATACCTGCCAAAAATATTTACATTATTTATCAAGTCGCGAAAATGACGAGGGGACGGTAACTTTTGGTATTGGAGACTGGTGTTTTTATGAAGCACAAACTCAAACAGACTTTACTACTACCTGTTACTATTATATGGAAAATGAATATATGGCAAAATTTGCAGACTTAATAGGTAAAGACGGGACGATCTATAATTTGAAGGCAGAAAAGCTGAAAAGTTTGATTAATGCGAAATATTTTAATAAAGATAGTTGCATATATGCAAATGGTACTCAAGCTGCGCAAAGTATTCCTTTATATTTAGATATTGTCCCCGAAGAATATACGCAAAAAGTAGCAGACAAATTGAGCCGAATATTGGCACAAAATAACAATACACTTGATTTTGGCATGTTGGGTAGTAAAACCGTACTACGTATGCTTGCTAAATATGGTCATGCAAATCAGGCTTATGAGTTAGCTATAAACGAGGATATGCCTTCATGGGGATATTGGATGAAACAAGGACTTACCACTTTATCTGAAAAATGGAAGATATTTAATTCATCGAAAGATCAATCCCTCAACCATATATTTATGGGTGACATCAGTGCCTGGATGTATAATATACTGGCAGGTATTAATTATGATGAACAGCATCCTGGATTCAAACACTTTTTTATCCAACCGCACTTTGTCAACGGTTTGGATTGGGTGGATGCTGAATATAATTCAATAAATGGACTAATAAAATCGTCTTGGAAACGTAATGGCAATGAAATTACTTTAAATGTAATAGTTCCCGTAAATACGACAGCTACAATTAAGATAGGAAGCATAAGTAAAGAACTAAATGCAGGTAATCATATGTTGACATTTGCTAACAACAAGCTGTTTGATAAGAGTTAAGTTTGAATAAATAATATATTAACAATAAGTAGAATATTTTGAAAGCATAAATTTATATGAATTATAAAAAGAATAAATATCAATATGATTATTTTATATTAAAGTTAATAGTTTGATGACAGATTATAGTCAATTTTGCTATCCACTATTTTTTATAAACTGATAGTAGTAGAAAGAGAAACAGATAAAATGTGGTATTTATATGCATAATCATGAATAAAAAGAGCTGTTATTCGCATATAAATACCGCATTATTTTTGATAAACACATGGTTGATTGTAATGAAACGTACGGTTCGTTTTAAAGAAATACACGGTTGGTTTATAAGAAACGCCACGTACGTTTAAAAGAAAGCTATTTTGACTCATAAAAATAGGATTTTTTGATTTATTAGAAGTGCTTTTATGAACTTACTTTATTAAACAAAATGCATAAATAGATTAAAAAATACATTCACTATGCAATGCATGATATCAAATAATAATGATTGTGCTCTCTAAGGGAAGGATTTCAGGAATTTCTGAATAATACTAATGGCTAATCTATGCGATTCTTTTCCGTATCTGACTGCTCGCCTGAATAAATTCAATTATAGCATCATTCAAATACCAAAATGATATTTTACCATTTTGATACTTGAAGATTTGTTTCTATTGATATAACGTACAAAAAATCACCTATCAAAAGTATTTAAAATAGTGACGCTATGTCAACAAGATAGCGTTGCTATAAGCTTCATATAATGATGCTATACCGAGCCGATAGCGTCATTATTTTATTATAATGATTGGATAAACTAAATCAGCATATCTCATCATACCTAAATCAGTGAAATGAATACCGTCTATAGTAGCTTCCCCATTTTCTCCCAGTATATTTTTTGAAGAGATAAAAATGATATTCTTTTCATTTTCCTTCTTTAGCCAGTTGAATAGACTGGTGTATCCAAATGTTTACTACGAATGATATGATAGAATGCTTCCATTCGTTCTTTCATCTGTTCTGCAGAAGCATTAGGCACAAAGTCTAAAACAAAAACGCTGGCATCTACTTCGGCTATCACTTTGGCCACTTCCAAGTCTAAAAGTGCGTTTCCGCTAAACCCCAAGTTGATACATTCACGGTTCAATCTTCTCGATATGATATTGGTATATGCCATTTCGGGACGTGAAGCACAATCTCCTTGAAGGATACCAGTTCTATAAAATACAACTGGCTTTTTGCGGATCGAATAATCAATTAAAGGCTGATCGATGGTGGCTAACGAATCTACTCCTATGATTTTATATCAATAGAAACATCGAGAAATAAATAATTAAAAGCTGCTACAAAAAGAAGAATTTTGTTCATTAATAAATATTTATGTTCTCATTTTGTTTGTTCATTTGCTCGTTCTTTTCTCTCTCCTTTACCTTCGTCATTTGGGACAGATTCAACTGTCCCAAACCAACGTCAGCATTTACTGAAAGTTTAATTATATCCGGGATTTTGTTTAATTGAACCTCCAGAGCGGTCTATCTCAATCTGCGGAATAGGGAATAATTCATTTATCCCTTTTTTAAAGGCAGCTCCACGTCCTTTGGCATAAGGATAGGTGGAAAAAGTATTCATTGTTTCTACATAACAATTCCAACGTTTAAGATCATACAAACGATTGTATTCCATTGCTAATTCAACACGGCGTTCATGCTTGACTGCTGTCAGCAAATCATCATTAACAGTTACAGGTTTCAATTTAATATTAGGAATTATCAATACACGTGAAGTGGCTTCGATATCTCCCGAACGGGAATCATTAGCACGGTCTCGGACCATATTTATGTATTTCACAATTTCATCCTTATCTCCATTAGTCTGTATTAAAGCTTCAGCATATAACAATAATACATCTGCATAACGTATGATATGGAATGTCCAAGCATCATCTCCCCAACCATTACCTCTTCTTGAAACAACAAGAAAAGCTTTACGACTGTGGTATCCTGTATTAGGATATGTTGAGAAATCCAGTGTTTCCGACCCTTTCTCTTTAGGAAATTTATCACCTGGTTCTATAATCGTGTACAATAAACGAGGATCTCCTTCTTCAAATTCGTCGACAAGATTCTGTGTCGGTTGGTCAAAACCGTATGCTCCACAAGACCTTGGATTAGAATATACGGGGGTAAAAGAACCATAAATGTGATCGTTTGGAACATCACCACGTATATTGGGGAAGATAGATTCACTTAACATGTAGTTGTCACTCAAGTAAAGTGATTGGAAATTGGGAGCTAATTCGCAGCTCTTCGAATCAATAACTTTCTTTGCTGCATCACGTGCATCTGCATAATAGGATGGATTATCTTTTGCAAAATACATATATACACGTGCTTGCATAGCCCATACAGCCTCTTTGGTAACACGTCCCAATTCTGTAGTCGGTAAAGAAACCTTATCAGGTATATTACTTTCTAAAGCGGCCTCTGACAGATCTTTCATTATAAAATCAGCCGTCTCTGCTTCTGTAGCTCTGACTAACTTCTTACTATCATCAACTGTCAGCGTACGATCAACTAAAGGTACTCCGCCGAAGATCTTGCAGAGTTCAAAGTAAAAGAAAGCACGGAGAAACTTCACTTCCCCTATATATCTGGCTTTTACGTCATTCGACAGAGGATAGCCATCCGCATCCACCAAAGGCTTATTGGGTATATTCTCCAGGCAAATATTACATCGTGCTATCCCATTGTACATATTCGACCAAAGGTTAACCAAATCAGTATTGGAAGCCAAAGCTCGACCGAAACTAAGGTCTCCCGCAAAAGTGCGATCACCTGCATCAGACCCTCCTTTCTCCGAATCATCAGTGGATATATTATATAAATCCATACGTGGTGCTTCATATCCAGCTACATCATTAAGAGTTTTATAGCACTTAACGACAGCACTATAACCAGCATCAGGCGAAAGAAAAAATCTATCTTGATCCATCACACCTTTAGGGTCTCTGTCTAAAAAATCAGCACACGAAAAGAGTGATATTAATGATAGAGACACGAATAAGTATTTTATATTTTTCATGTTACTTTAAAATTTAACGTTTAAACCAATCGTCCAAGTTCTCGCTTGAGGATAAAAGCCCTGATCTATACCATTGAGAGTAGCGTTAGAGGAACCTATCTCCGGATCAAGTCCTGAATATTTCGTGAGAGTCAGCAGATTTTGCACACTAACATATAAGCGCAGGTAACTGATTCCCTTGAACTTCAATAAACGATCACAGAAATTATAACCGATCTGCAAATTCTTGATTCTAAAGTATGAACCGTCTTCGATAAAATAATCGGAAATAAGCTGATTCTGACCTTGATCGGCAGATATTCTATGAAACTTGTCTGTTGAACCTTCACCATTCCATGCACGTTTGAGAAAATCTGAATGAGCATTCATGTAACCCGTTCCTGATTCAAAATCGTAAAGAGTCATATTCATCACATCATTTCCTTGTGATCCCTGAAGAAACATATTGAAATCAAAACCTTTCCATGATGCTCCAAGTGACAGACCGTAAACAAAGTCAGGCCAGGGATCTCCAATCTTGGCACGGTCATTATCATCGAGTACATCGTCATTATTCAAATCTTTATAACGAATATCACCAGGCTTTGCCGTTTCTCTTTGCGCACTACCCTCCACTTGCTCTGCGTTCTGGAAAATACCATTGGTCACATATCCATAGAAATATCCTACCGGTTGCCCCACTTCTGTCTTAGTAATGGTATTATTATTGTATGCTGAACCATAAATTGCATCGCCATTACCCAAAGAGGTCACTTCATTTTTATAAGTAGAAATATTGGCGGAAGCTGTAAAGTTGAGATCTCCCCATGTTTTGCGATAAGTAACGCCTAATTCCCATCCTACATTGCGCATAGATCCTACATTTGCATAAGGAAAGTTCGGGAACCCTAATGTAGTAGGTTGAGGCTCTTGCATCAACATATCGTCTATATTCTTGCGGAAATAGTCCGCTACAATCTCAATACTATTATTGAAGAGACTTAAATCAAGACCTATGTCAAATTGTTTAGAGGTTTCCCATTTCAGAACAGGATTTCCAACGGTAATAATGCCAGCACCAATGGACGCCGTATTTGGGGAGCCGAAAGAGTAACGATCATAGATTGTACTTCCATACGTAGAAGCATATCCGCCTCCGCTAATATTTTGATTACCAATCAAACCATAGCTGATACGCAGCTTTGCGTCACTCAACCAATTGTGAGTAGATTCCATGAACGATTCGCTGGAGAAGCGCCATGCAGCCGATACGGATGGGAATGTTCCCCATTTATGTCCGTCGGCAAATTTAGAGGAACCATCACGACGTAGATTGGCAGCAATAAGATATTTGCTGTCATAATCCAGACTGACACGTCCGAAGAATGATAACATCGAGTTGTCATAAGGATAGCCGGATACTGCCGGGTTTGTTGTGCCTGCATTAAGAATAGCCATATCCTTATCATTATTTATCACCCCTTGTATAGAAGCATTGACACTCGAAACGCTTGTTTCTTCAGCTGAAGTACCGAGTAATGCTCCTATCTTAAACTTCCCGAAGCTTTGATCGTAAGAAAGAGTCTGTTCCCATACAAAATAGTTGCTTCTGGAATTATCCTGTATCACTGTATTCTCATTGGCGTAATCATTGGCATTGAGGGTGTATTTAGGTTGAAATCCATCAGTTAGGCTTCTACTAATATCCATGCCGAAGCGCGAATTGAACTTCAGAAAATCAAATAATTTAATCTCCAGATTTGCTCCTGCTTTTACATAAAGATATTCATAAGTACTCTGTCTCATTCTTTGAATCTGTCCCACTGGATTGCGTTTATTGGAGAATAAGATCCCAGAATACTGCGAATAGAGATTATTCGGTTCATACCCATTGTAAATCTGACTTAGAAAAATAGGTACGTCAACCAAATTATTACGGAATACAGGTGTGATAGGATCTGCTCCCATTGCACTGAATACAGTACCGGTAGCAGGGTTATTCTCGTCAATCAATTGACGTTTTTCATCGATGATACCGACGTTAGCAGTTAAAGAGACGCGTTTTGAAATCTTCATATTGAAGTTATTTCTCCAAGAAATACGTTTATAGTTCGAACCTTTAACTATACCATCTTGGTCTGTGTAAGCTAGGCTGGAAAGTATTCCTATATTTTTGGTTCCGCCATTGACGCTAATATTGTGATTATGCATAAATGCACCATCATTGATAATCTCTTTCCACCAGTCAGTTCCATTGGGACCTGAATTTTTATTAACGAAGTTGAGAACTGCGTCAATATTTTCTTGGGTAGCAAAAGCGGCAACACGCTCCTGACCGGCATTGTCAGCTGCCAGATTTTTATAAGTGATGTAATCTGCGGCATTAAGCATATGCGGACGTTTCCAAGGTGTTTGCCAACCGATATATCCATCATAACTAACTTGCGCTTTGTTTTCAAGGCTACCTGATTTAGTTGTAATGATAATAATTCCGTTTGCTCCACGAGAACCATAAATAGCAGCTACCGAAGCATCCTTATGAACGGCTATTGACTCAATATCATTCGGATTCAGATAATCAATACCGGTTTGCGGAAGACCATCTACTACATACAGAGGGGTTGTAGAACCTGTAATAGAACCAATACCACGGATATGGGTAACACTTCCCGCACCCGGAGTACCACTGCTGGAAGTAACAGTCAGACCGGGAACTTTACCCTGAAGAACATTATTAATGCTACTTACAGGCATATCTTTTAGCTCTTTTCCACTGACAACTCCAACAGCTCCCGTAATATCTTTCTTAGCAATAGAACCATATCCAATCACGACTAAACCATCCAGCTCATACGTTTTCTCTATCAGAGTAATAGAAACCCGTTGACCGGCTACCGCTTTGACAGTGACAGAATTATATCCTATCATGCTAACAGTGATCGTGTTTTCTTTAGCGGGACTGACTAGTACAAACTCTCCGTCCATATTTGTTATCACACCTGTAGTAGTGTTTTGCAATAAAACAGTAGCACCTATAACCGGCTGCCCCTGAACATCAATCACCTTACCCGTTATATTCTGTTTCTGTGCGAATAAGACAGATGGTGAAAGCAGAAATATTATCATGCATAATGTTAATATCAAGCTTTGGCTCTTATTTTCATTATAATAGTTTTTCATATGTAATCTATTTTATAGTATTAATTTATAGGCGTATACTCACTGTCAATAACCGGATTCCTTATCCTATCGATAGCCAGAACAATACAGCCTGCTTCCATACTATACCAATTCGTTTTTTGCTGTCCTTTAATATTTAAGGAATTAATATGCTTCAGGTAGGTATTCACTCGTACTGTATCATTAATAGTGGCTGCTGCATATGCAATAATTGTCCAAGGGAAAGATGAGTAAGTTACCCCGTTGGCCCAACTAGTATATGTTTTATTAAATTGAGTATACAATTTATTAGCAGTCTGACTATTCGGTTCAATCACATTAAACATGCCTGGATAAAGTTGAGCTGTTGCGTCAGGATAGAATTGTTTCCAGTCGGTGGTTACAGAGCTACTTTTCCACCAATCATAAGTAGTTCCATTCCATAATGCACCTATACCTTCCGTATTTTTTGCCAATAGGCCCGCAAAATCATAATCATTATCGATCAGACTGTTATCTTTGAGCCACTTGGCAGCCTTAAGTCCTATGTTTACTTCGCAATTGTCCATCAGGTATTTTACATCGTAAACATACGAAGCAACACTAAGACCATCATTTTCATCTTCTGTGATAGTGCCTGGTAACTGGTTAAAATCGGTATCGATCGTTTTCACCATTGCGCTTGCTACCAAAGAGATTTTGCTCTTATACTGTTCAAGCCAGCTTTTATTTTCTCCAGATGTTTGAGCAAATTCCATGATGATTTCCAAAAAAGTAGCTGCATAAGAATCTACAGAGTCATACGTTCCTTGAGTAGTTTCCGAATCACCAAAATAGTCATAGATAGAACCTTCTATTTCTGCGCCTCCTTTATAAGGATTCGTAATGCCATTCAGTTTGCCAAGATACCATTTAATGTATTTCTTTACTGCATCTATATTGGGGCTTGTAGGATCTTTTAGCAAAGCCAGAACTGCAAAATGAGCAAAATAAGGAGTAATCTTACTGTTCGAAGCATCTGTATCTTTTATAGCTCCACTGGAAAGCTGCAAAGAACGGATATAAGAGAGCTGATAAGTCATCACATTATCATATACTACATCCATAGTCTGTTCTGTCAAGTTCTCCTCATTGGTAGGAGGCGGAGCAGTGCTTGTATCACAGGATGAAAGTGTAAGTATAGGAAGCACTATTAATATTGACAGAATTGATATTATTTTTTCCATATTATTAAATTATAAATATTACCACTGTTTATATACCTCAAATTCCTTGATTGTCATTCGCCAAGGTGTAGCTCCATTCTTGAGTAAAGCCTTGACATAACGAGCATCCACATTATCGAAGCTCATATCCTGAACACCTTCTGTTGTAGCAGAGTCCCATCCTGTAATAGAATAAACCGAAGTATATTCTACATCGTCTTGAGAAATGAGGATTTCACAATCAGCGGCATAAGCACCCGCATCCCATTGTATTACAACATTATTAATAGTATATGTCTTTCCTAGATCTACCTTGAACCACTCGTCATCATTACCTTCTGCTTGCCACATAAATGAAGTATTTCCATAGACTGCATTGAAAGCCGCCGCATTATTAGAAGAAGCGGATGCAATCTTCTGTAATGCCAAATTTTCTGCCGGTGGAGTATTATATATTTCAACCTCAAACAATGTCATATTATATGGAGTAGCAGAATTCTTCATATTTGCTAATTTGACATAGCGGGCATTGGCATTGTCAAAGCTGACTTTGTTAATTCCATCATTAGAGACAGCATCCCAATTTTTGATAGAATAGATAGTTGTGTAATTAACATCGTCTTCCGAAATCATAAGGTCACAATCAGTACCTGCTGCGTTCATATCCCATGTCATCACTACGGTGTTAATGCTATACATTTTCCCGAGGTCTATTTTCACCCATTCATTGTCGTTACCTGCAGCTTGCCACCAGGATTTATCATTATCGTCATTGATGTTCGAGATACTTCCGCTAATAGCAGCCGAACCTGTTGCGTAGCCATTCAATGCCAGATTCGGGTTCTCTGTTGGGTCAATTTCTTTGATAAATAGAAAACCTTCCAATGAACGTGTACCTTTATGATTTGTAACTGCTACCGCACCTGTACCTCCATACGAACTAACAATGGCCTCAATAGTAGCATCATCAATAATTTCAAAACTAGACGCACCTTTCCCACCGAAAGCGACATTAGTGGCAGTTGTAAAATTTACTCCTGTAATAGTAATTACATCACCCTCCTTTCCCTCTGTAGGAGTGAAAGAAAGTACTTTAGGTAGCTGTGATACCGTAATTGGGGTATTCGGATCATACGGATTGGCTCCGAAATCACCATCAGCACATGAAGTGAATATCTTACCTGATAAACACAAAATAATAAAAATAGATTGTGCGATAGTTTTCATAATAATGAATTTATTAAGTGAAAAGGTTATTTGATTTTGTTATAACGATCTGCTTTTATTTTCTTCATGTAAGTCTTATAGGCATTATACAGATCAATTGTACGTTCTTCTCCTATACGTATCGACATCTTTGGATTATTAAAGACTCCTGGATATTGATAGCATAGTACTTTCTCAAAATTGTCAAGCAAGTTCAAATCACAGATGATCTCATCTATCGGACGAGGATAAAGAGAATTATCCGGATTGAATAAAAAAGCTTCAAGATCAAACCATAAGTGCGCACCGGCATCATCACAGAATTTTTGCAAAATATCGGCTGCTTCTTTTCCTGTAAGGTCTCCTTTTGGCATACGTGCAAAACCAAATGGACATAATATATCGAGATTTTGTAATAAAGCGGGATAAGTGTCTGCACCTTTTAGTACTTCCATACTATTGGTAGCAAGCATTACGGGCTTTTCCGGAGCAAATTGGGAGGTGTATTTCTTAAACTCACGAAAGAAATTCACAATCTCTTTCTTACGTATCATCTGTCCTTCATTGGTCGATTCTGAATTATACAGATTACCGGCACATTCTTCGGATACGTAAAAGCCATAGAAAGAAGGATGATCTCCATACATATCCCATAATTCTTTGGCAACTTGCTTATGCCATTCAAGAGACTCTACAGTAAAATCAAACCAAGCGAACATTCCTACTCCCATCATAACTGACATTCCTAGTTTGTCTGCTTCAGAAAGAATAGCTCCTATTGGGTCTTTCGCAGAAATAGGCATCCTTCCTGAATAAAGAGTGGAAGGATAAAATGCTTTTCCTTGGTAGTTGTTTATATTCAAATCATGTTTTCCTACATAGTCCTGATTGCGAAAAACTTCTTGAAGAACTATAACATCCATCCCTATACTATGCATAGAACGCACTAACTCACGCCATTGATCATCAGTCATCTTTTTTATATCAGGATTCCAATGCTTTCCTTCTGTCTCGCTCCAATGATAAAGGCCTGCCCATGCTCCGTCTATCAGACGCGTAGATCGAATTTCTGAATTAATAACTTCAAAGTCTTTAGAAATTGTAAATTCTTCATTTTTCTCTTTGACTTTAAGGATGATGCGATTCCTACCAATTTTGTCAGTTGTTTTTAAAGAGAACTTTATTTCCCGAGCACTCCCCTGTGCCAATGTTATACGAGAAAAATGAATTAATGAATCTTGACTTACGTCATTCAAATAAATAGAGACATAAAATTCCTGTTGAGTATTCCCTTTATTGACAATACCTGCACGTATGTCCAAATCTACTTTATTCGTAATTGTGCCTGGAGGAATCAGGGTTAGCCCAACTCTGCATTCTTCAGCAAAAGCTGTAGAAGCAGTGGTCAAAATAATACATGCTATTATAAATATCCTTTTCATATGTGACATTTTTCATTAATTATTTTATTTCACTCAAATTTTGTAATACCTTCCAGCATTGAAATAATCCTCTTGGCACATGAAAGCATCCTTTCCATTTTCCTCCTTTGAGTGGCAACAACACTTCTCCTCTTCGGTTCAGATATCCAAACCATTCAGGATATTCGGGATCCTTAAAGTGTGCCCACGTATAATCGTGTACTTTTTCAAACCACTCCAAACATTTACGGTCACCTGTAAATTGATATCCTTTTAATAAAGAAATAAGTGTCTCAATATGTACCCACCAAAGTTTTTGATCCCATTCCAACTGTTGTGGAGGGCAACCATTGCGATCCATAAAGTAATAAATACCACCGTACTCTTTATCCCAACCATATTCAAGCATGGTAAGAGTAGTTTTTTTCGCTTTCTCTATCAATTCCGGACGATTCAGACGTTTACCCAGGTCCATGATAAACCACATGGCTTCAATGGCATGTCCCGGAGTTACCTGACGACCTTCAAAACAATCCACAAGATTACCGCTTACATCTACATTCTCAACTATGATTCCACCAAGTTCGGGACGATAAAAGACGTCCATTACTTCATGGATACAAGCATCTATCGCCTGTTCCAAATAATCTGTTCCTAAAATATGCTCTATTTCCATAGCAAGATTGCAGAGAATCATCGGAAGGGCAAAATTCTTTAGATTGCGTGTATCAGGATGAAGCTTATTCCATTTTCCTTTAGGGTTATCAACTTTGGAAAGGATAATATCAAATGTTTTTCTGGCAATGTCGGCATACTCCTGATTACCAGTTGCTAGACTCAATTGTCCGAAAGCCATCGTTGCAAAAGTATAGGAGAAAATGTTATATGGTTCTACCAATGGTCTACCCAATCGGTCAAGGGAAAAATACCAATTATATTCTCCGTTATGTCCATATTTTTTTAGAAATTCGCCACCTTGAACGGCACAATCCAACCATTCCTGACGTTTCTCCACTTTATTGTAGAGCATAGAGAACATCCATACTTCACGCCCTTGCAACCAAACAAACTTATCTGTATCAAAGACTTTGCCTTCACGATCCATACAGGTGAAGTAGCCACCAAACTCTTTATCCTGAGAGTTTTGGAGCCAGAAAGGAAGAACATTGTGTAACAATTCATCCTTATATTGATTTGCTAAATTCTTAAAATCCATAATATAATCTATTATCTGGATTGTATCGACAGCTATTCAGATGATAAACGTTTATTGAATGGCCATACAAAAAAACATCTTCTGCCATTTCTACAATCCCACTTGTTAGTACATTAAAATAATCAAGGTCTGTTTTATATTTATTCCGAACGGGTCCAGTATCTTTCAATCTCCTCCAGCGACTTCCCGGTGGTCTCCGGCACGAGTTTCCAGACAATCAGCATATACGGTACGCACATAACGGCGAACAGGAAGAATGTTCCGGCGGGGGTAAGGTTCTGGAGCATCCAGGGGGTTAACTGTCCGATCAGGTACGTTCCGATCCACAGAGCGAATCCTGCTATCGACATGGCCAGTCCGCGAACCTTGGTGGGATACATCTCCGAGAGGAGTACAAACACCACGGCACAGATGGATACGGCACAGCAGAATACATAGAACAGGAAGAAAACAAGCAGGAAGAGGCTGGATACTCCTAGGGAATCTCCGAAGAGGAAGTAAAGACCGATAAGGATCAGAGAGAGCACCATGCCCGAAACTCCGTAATAAACCAGCTTCTTGCGGCCCACCTTATCGATGATGACAAGAGCCAGAACCGTGGTCAAAGTATTGACTAGTCCTACCAGAACTTGGTAAAATCAAAGTTTACTGTTTGCATAGTAATATTATAGTAGAAAAGTTTTATCTTTATCGCGTTAAACTAACTAATACCCCCATTATGAGAAGAATTTATTATTTACTTTTCCTTATCCTTTTAGGATATTCTTTTGACGTAAAAGCTTCAGACACAGTATTTATCCATGAAACACAAATTCCGGTTTTGATAGAGCGGCAAGACAATGTTCTGTTCTATCTTCGTTTGGATGCAAAAGAAAGTAAGAAGCTCGATGAAATCATTTTAGATTTTAGTAAAAATACGAATCTGACTGATATTCAGGCAATCAAACTCTATTATGGAGGAACAGAGGCGTTGCAGGACAAAGACAAAAATCGCTTTGCTCCAGTAGAGTACATATCCAGCCACCGTCCGGGTGGGACATTGGCGGCTATTCCTTCCTATTCGATCAAATGTGCAGAGGTGGAATCATCAGAAAAAGTAGTATTAAAAGGTAATTACAATTTATTTCCGGGTGTAAATTATTTTTGGATCAGTTTGCAGATGAAAAAAGATGCCTCTTTGCAGACTAAGATACTCTCTGACTTATGTGCCGTTAAAGTAGATGGGAAAGAACTATGTTGTAAATCTATTTCTCCAAAGAATATTGTTCACCGGATGGCAGTTGGAGTTCGTCATGCCGGTGATGACGGTTCTGCTTCTTTCCGTATTCCCGGGTTGGTGACTACCAATAAAGGAACCTTATTAGGCGTGTATGATGTTCGATACAACAGTAGTGTCGATTTACAGGAATATGTTGACGTGGGTTTGAGCCGTAGCATCGATGGAGGAAAGAATTGGGAGAAGATGCGTCTTCCGCTTTCATTTGGCGAGTATGGTGGTCTGCCTAAAGCACAGAATGGGGTAGGAGACCCTTCTATTTTAGTAGATACTAAGACGAATACCGTCTGGGTGGTTGCCGCATGGACACATGGTATGGGTAATCAACGCGCCTGGTGGAATTCCCATCCGGGAATGAATCTGAATCATACGGCACAGTTGGTATTGGCTAAAAGCACAGACGATGGTAAAACCTGGTCGAAGCCTATCAATATAACAGAGCAGGTGAAAGATCCTTCCTGGTACTTCCTGCTTCAAGGTCCCGGACGTGGAATAACGATGAGTGATGGCACATTGGTATTTCCAACGCAATTTATAGACTCTACCCGTGTTCCGAATGCAGGAATCATGTATAGTAAAGACCGGGGGAAAACATGGAAAATGCACAATATGGCACGAACCAATACAACGGAAGCGCAAGTGGCGGAAATAGAACCGGGAGTATTGATGCTGAATATGCGTGATAATAGAGGAGGAAGCCGGGCTATTGCCATAACGAAAGATTTGGGAGAAACATGGACAGAACACCCATCTTCCCGCCAAGCACTTCAGGAACCGGTATGCATGGCTAGTCTGATTCATGTAGATGCCAAAGACAACATATTAAATAAAGATATCCTGCTGTTTTCGAACCCGAATACGACCAAAGGACGTAATCATATAACAATAAAAGCAAGTCTGGACAAAGGACTTACCTGGTTGCCGGAACATCAATTAATGCTCGACGAGGCAGAAGGATGGGGGTATAGTTGTCTGACAATGATTGATAAAGAGACAATTGGTATACTATATGAGAGTAGCGTCGCACATATAACCTTTCAAGCGATAAAATTGACAGATATAATAAAGGAATAAAGAGTCTGTCCCGAAAGTCCGAAGATTTAAATCTATGCTTACGATTTATAGGTAGCAAGATTTAGCTATAATGAAAAAGAATATCGTTATAATAAAAAAAAACGCCATTTTAGCATACATTTGAGGACAGAATACTACTCTTTATTTAACTAATTATAAACTGAAACTTTAGGCGATTTAATTGTGGCTTTCTGGATAGCTCACGCTAAAACAACATATTTTGTTAAATTATCAGTGAAATTTGCTGAAAAAGTAATATCTTTGAAACCGTTAATATCTAATGCCCCCACTATGATGATTAATTTAATCGGAAAAAAGACTCAAATAGCATGTGGACTACTATGCTGTTGCAGTATGGCATATGCGCAGAGCAATGACAATTCCGAAGTTGTGGTTTTAAATGCAGGTTGGGAATTTTCCCAGGCAGGCACGGAGCTATGGCGACCGGCACAGGTTCCCGGCACCGTTCATCAGGATCTTATCTATCATAAACAAATTCCCGATCCTTTTTACGGTATCAATGAACAGAAGATTCAGTGGGTGGAAAATGAAGACTGGGAGTATCGGACTGCTTTTACAGTTACCCCCGAGCAACTGAAACGGGACGACGCCCAATTAGTCTTTGAAGGTCTTGATACATACGCCGATGTATACCTCAACGGAGCACTGTTGTTGAAAGCCGATAACATGTTCGTCGGCTATACGATACCCGTCAAGTCACAACTCCGTCTCGGAGAAAACCTTCTTCACATCTATTTTCATTCACCCATCCGGCAGACAATGCCTCAATATAACTCTAACGGATTCAACTATCCGGCAGACAACGACCATCACGAAAAACATGTAAGCGTATTCTCCCGTAAAGCCCCTTACAGTTATGGTTGGGACTGGGGAATCCGCATGGTGACTAGTGGTATCTGGCGTCCGGTAACCATCCGTTATTACGACGCAGCCTCTATCAGCGACTACCACGTAAAGCAACTTTCGCTGACCGACCAACTGGCAAAACTATCCAACGAATTGGAAATAAATAATATACTCCCTCAAGCACTTCAAGCAGAGGTGAGAATCAATACCTCCTTCGAAGGAAACACAGAAAAAGGCATTAGCCAGGCAATCACCCTACAGCCCGGAATCAATCATATATCTATTCCTTCCGAAGTGCTGTCGCCGGTACGTTGGATGCCGAATGGCTGGGGAAAGCCCGCCTTGTATGATTTCTCTGCTCAAATAATCGTAGAAGATAAAGTCGTAGCTCAACAATCCCACCGGATAGGACTGCGCACCGTTCGCCTCGTCAATGAAAAAGATCAGGACGGAGAATCCTTCTATTTTGAAGTAAACGGCGTTCCGATGTTTGCCAAAGGAGCCAACTATATTCCCCAGGACGCCCTATTGACCAACGTCACTACCGAACGCTACCAAACCTTATTCCGGGACATCAAAGAAGCCAACATGAATGTCATTCGTGTGTGGGGAGGCGGAACCTACGAAGACGACCGTTTCTATGACCTGGCAGATGAAAACGGAATACTGATATGGCAGGACTTTATGTTTGCCTGCACTCCCTATCCGTCCGATCCAACCTTCCTGAAAAGAGTAGAAGCAGAAGCTTGCTACAACATTCGCCGTCTTCGCAATCATGCTTCCCTGGCGATGTGGTGTGGCAATAATGAAATACTGGAAGCCTTGAAATATTGGGGATTCGACAAGAAATTCACGCCGGAAATCTATCAGGAAATGTTCCAAGGCTATGACAAACTGTTCCACCAACTCCTTCCTACCAAGGTAAAAGAGCTGGATGCCGACCGTTTTTATATACACAGCTCCCCATATTTAGCCAATTGGGGACGCCCCGAATCATGGGGGATAGGAGACAGCCACAACTGGGGAGTATGGTATGGCCAAAAAACTTTCGAATCACTAGATACAGACCTCCCTCGTTTCATGAGCGAATTCGGTTTCCAGTCTTTCCCGGAGATGAAGACTATTGCCACCTTTGCGGCTCCTGAAGATTATCAAATCGAATCGGAGGTGATGAATGCCCATCAGAAAAGCAGCATCGGCAATGCCCTGATTCGCACCTATATGGAACGTGACTATATCATTCCCGAAAAATTTGAAGACTTTGTCTATGTCGGACTAGTATTGCAGGGACATGGCATACGTCACGGTCTGGAAGCGCACCGCCGCAATCGTCCCTATTGTATGGGTACATTATATTGGCAATTGAATGACAGTTGGCCGGTAGTGTCATGGTCGGGTATTGATTACTACGGTAACTGGAAAGCCTTGCATTATCAGGCAAAGCGTGCATTTGCTCCCGTTCATATCAACCCTTTGCTGGAAGGTGACAACCTGTGTGTTTACCTGCTTTCCGATCATCTTGACACCCGGGAGAAACTGACGCTGGAAATGAGACTGACGAATTTTGCAGGAAAGAAAGTCGGAAGAACGGTTGTCCTTCCTTCTTTGACTCTTCCGGCCAACACTTCCCAATGTGTATATCGCACTTCGCTCACCACTTTGTTTTTTCCTGCAAAGCGCCCGCTTGCGGATGACCTGCGCCATTGCTTCATGCAACTGACCTTGAAAGACAAATCCGGGCATACGGTAGCCGAAACAGTCTACTTCTTTAGAAAGACGAAAGACCTGCTTCTGCCCAAGACAACCGTTTCCTGCAAGATAAAACAGAAAGACGGCGTATGCGAATTGACCCTGCTTTCTCCCTGTCTAGCCAAAGACGTCTTTATTGAAATCCCTTTGCAGGGAGCCCGTTTCAGTGACAACTTTTTCGACCTCCTTCCCGGAGAGCATAAGACAGTTGTCATCACTTCTCCCCAAATAAAGAAAGGAGAGGAGTTGCCTTTGACAATCAAACATATTCGTGAAACCTATAATTAATTTATTAATAACTTAACACTTAATTTTTTAGTTTATGAAACAACTCTTAAAGTTAACCGGATGTCTGGCACTAGCAGGACTTTTTGCCTCTTGCCAATCGGCGCAACAGGAAGCCAACTACCAGATTATCCCCATGCCACAAGAAATTGTAACAGCTCAAGGAAATCCCTTCATTCTGAAGAGCGGTGTGAAAATCCTCTATCCGGAAGGAAACGAGAAGATGCAGCGCAACGCACAATTTCTAGCCGACTATCTGAAAACCGCTACCAGAAAAGATTTCGCTATCGAAGCCGGAACGGAAGGTAAGAATGCAATCGTACTGACATTGGGCACGGCAAACGAAAATCCGGAATCCTATCAGTTGAAAGTAACCGGTGACGGAATCACGATTGCCGGTCCTACCGAGGCCGGCGTATTCTATGGCATCCAGTCCCTGCGCAAATCATTGCCTGTGGCTGTCGGCGCAGACATTTCCATGCCCGCTGTAGAAATCAATGACGCTCCCCGCTTTGGCTATCGTGGTGCACACTTCGATACCAGCCGTCATTTCTTTACAGTAGATGAAGTGAAAACTTATATTGATATGATGGCTTTACACAATATGAATCGTTTTCACTGGCATATTACCGAAGACCAAGGTTGGCGTCTGGAAATCAAGAAATATCCGAAGCTGACAGAAATAGGTTCCAAGAGGACAGAAACAGTCATCGGACGTAACTCCGGTGAATACGACGGCAAACCTTACGGTGGCTTCTATACCCAGGAGCAGGCGAAAGAAATAGTAGCGTATGCTGCCGAACGTTATATCACAGTTATTCCCGAAATCGACCTTCCGGGACACATGCAAGCTGCCCTTGCCGCTTACCCCGAATTGGGATGCACCGGTGGCCCGTACGAAGTATGGAGACAATGGGGAGTATCAGAAGATGTGCTTTGTGCCGGAAACGATCAAGTCTTGAAATTCCTCGAAGATGTATATAGCGAACTGATTGAAATCTTCCCTTCAGAATATATTCATGTAGGTGGTGACGAATGTCCGAAAGTACGTTGGGAAAAATGTCCGAAATGCCAGGCACGTATCAAGGCGCTGGGCTTGAAGTCGGATGATAAGCATAGCAAGGAAGAACGTCTGCAGAGCTTCGTTATCAACCATATCGAGAAATTCCTCAACGACCACGGACGTCAGATTATCGGTTGGGATGAAATCCTCGAAGGCGGACTTGCTCCAAACGCTACTGTTATGTCATGGCGTGGTGAAAAGGGCGGTATCGAAGCAGCGAAACAGAAACACGATGTCATCATGACACCGAACACATACCTGTATTTCGACTATTACCAAGCTAAAGACGTAGATAACGAACCATTTGGTATCGGTGGTTACCTGCCGTTGGAAAGAGTGTACAGCTACGAACCGATGCCGGCTTCTCTGACTCCGGAAGAACAGAAATATATCAAGGGTGTGCAAGCCAACCTCTGGACAGAATACATCGCTACTTTCCCTCACGCGCAGTACATGGTATTGCCTCGTTGGGCTGCATTGTGTGAAATTCAGTGGTCCAGCCCTGAAAAGAAAAACTATGCCGACTTCCTGTCTCGTCTTCCTCAACTGATTAAGTGGTATGATGCCGAAGGATACAACTACGCTAAACACGCGTTCGGCGTACAAGCCGAGTTTGAACCGAATCCGGCAGAAGGAACGATGGACGTTACTTTGTCTACTATCGACAATGCCCCTGTCCACTACACTTTGGACGGCACAGAACCCACTACTGCTTCTCCCGTTTACGAAGGAGTGTTGAAAATTAAAGAAAATGCCACTCTGTCCGCCAAAGCCATTCGTCCTACCGGCGAGAGCCAGACATTGACAGAGAAGATTGACTTCAGCAAATCCAGCATGAAGCCGATTGTAGCCAATCAACCTATCAATGAACAATACCTCTTCAAAGGAGCTTCCACGTTAAACGATGGTTTGAAAGGAAATAGCAGTTACCGGTCAGGCCGTTGGATCGCCTTCAACGGAAACGACATGGACATGACGATCGACCTTCAGCAACCTACTGAAATTTCGAGTGTGGCCATCTCTGTCAATATTGCAAAGGGCGACTGGGTGTTTGACGCCAGAAACCTGTCTGTAGAAGTTTCAGACGATGGAAAGACTTTCAAAAAGATTGCTTCCGAAGAATATCCGGCAATGAAAGAGACGGACAAAGACGGAGTTGTTGACCATCAACTTACATTTGCTCCTGTGACTACCCAATACGTGAGAGTCATTGCTTCACCGGAGAAAACGCTTCCGGAATGGCATGGTGGAAAAGGCAAAAACGCATTTTTATTTGTAGACGAAATCAAAATTGATTAATGAATATAAGAAAAGAATACACTAAAGTTTGTCTTTTCTTATGTATACTGGGGATGTGCTTTCATGCACATCCCATTCTGGCACAGTCCGTCATACCTGTCCCATTAAAAATGGAGAAGGGGACGGGCTCTTTTTTACTGTCAGAAAAGACAAGACTTTATACAAACCTACAAGGTGGAGAAGCGAAGCTCTGGGAGAATTACCTGAAGGCATTACCCGTTCAATTAAAGGAAGCGAGAAAGAAAGAAAGGAAACAGATGCTTCTCTTATTGATAACCCCCAAGAACCACCAGTTGCCATCGCCGGAAAGCTATACCCTTTCCGTCACTCCGCAACAAATCCTGATACGCGCCACTTCGGGAACCGGATTATTCTATGGTATGCAAACCCTGTTGCAGTTGGCACAACCTTCGGGGGCAGGCAGCTATTCCATAGCCTCTGTCGAGATAGAAGACACTCCCCGTTTTGCTTACCGTGGACTGATGCTGGACGTGTCCCGCCACTTTTCTACCAAAGAATTTATAAAGAAACAGATAGACGCACTGGCGTATTACAAGATCAACCGTCTGCACCTGCATCTGACCGATGCGGCAGGCTGGCGGCTAGAGATCAAGAAATACCCTTTGCTGACCGAATTTGCAGCCTGGCGTACAGATCCCACCTGGAAGCAATGGTGGAACGGCGGACGTAAATATGTCCGTTTCGATGCTCCCGGAGCTTACGGCGGTTATTACACCCAGGATGATATTCGTGAAATCTTGGAATATGCCCGTCAGCATTATATCACGGTGATTCCCGAGATTGAGATGCCCTCCCATTCGGAAGAAGTGCTGGCAGCCTACCCGCAGTTATCCTGTTCGGGCGAACCTTACAAGAACTCCGATTTCTGTGTCGGCAATGAAGAAACCTTCACGTTTCTGGAAAATGTGTTGACGGAAGTCATGGAACTTTTCCCTTCCGAATACATTCATATCGGTGGCGATGAGGTCGGCAAGTCGGCTTGGAAGACCTGCCCGAAATGTCAGAAGAGAATGAAAGACGAGCATCTTGCCAATGTAGACGAGCTGCAAAGCTACCTGATACACCGCATTGAGAAGTTCCTAAACAATCATGGACGTCATCTGCTGGGATGGGACGAGATTCTGCAAGGAGGCATTGCCCCCAACGCAACCGTCATGTCATGGCGTGGAGAAGAGGGTGGTATCGCTGCCGTAACCTCCGGCCATCGTGCCATCATGACGCCGGGTGCCTACTGCTATCTGGACAGTTATCAGGATGCCCCATATTCGCAGCCGGAAGCCATCGGTGGATACCTGCCGTTGAAGAAAGTATATTCTTACAATCCCGTTCCCGCTTCTTTAACTGCGGAACAGGCGAAGTTGGTTTACGGTGTGCAGGGCAACCTATGGGTGGAATACATTCCCACTCCCGAACACGTGGAGTATATGATTTACCCCCGAATCCTGGCATTGGCGGAAACAGCCTGGTCGGCTCCGGAACGTAAGTCATGGCCGGATTTCCATACCCGTGCATTGTCGGCAGTGGCCGATTTGCAGGCAAAAGGATACCATCCTTTCGATTTGAAAAAAGAAATCGGCAGCCGTCCCGAGTCGCTTCAACCGGTCAGCCATTTGGCATTGGGTAAAAAGGTGATTTATAATTCACCTTACAGCTCCCATTATCCGGCACAGGGAAACACTGCTCTGACGGACGGCATACGCGGCGATTGGACCTATGGTGATGGCTCGTGGCAAGGATTCATCTCGGACAACCGCCTCGATGTGACGATTGATATGGAAAAAGAAACCTCCATCCATTCCGTCACTGCCGCCTTTATGCAGGTGGTAGGAGCGGAAGTATTCCTGCCGGAGACTGTGGTGATTTCCATTTCCGATGACGGAACCCATTTCACCGAGTTGTGCAAACAACACTTTGAAGTGAGCAAAGAAACACCCATCCGCTTTACGGATATTTCATGGCAGGGCGAAGCCAAAGGAAGATACGTACGCTATCAGGCACAGGCCGGAAGTGAATTCGGAGGCTGGATATTTACGGATGAGATTATTGTGAAATAAATATTGCAGGCATAAGGATAATACGTATGATGCGCTTTTTTAGGATTATTCCAGCCTAAAGCAACCGTGTAATCCGTATCATCCGGACTTGCTGATTTCAACCTGTCAATATCATTTAAATAAAAGAGGGAATCTACTCAACCAGATTCCCTCTTTTTTTGTTATATTTGTATTATTACCTTAAAAACTAAGAATATGGTACAACACGCTAGACTCATTTTCTACAGCCTTCTTCTTCTGGTAATCCCGTGCGAGGGCACGTTGGCACAGAAGATTTCCGTCGCGCCCATAGATTCATTGATTACCGTAGGATATGCCACCGGAAGTTTGAAAACCCTGTCCGGCTCCGTAGAGAAAATCACGGAGACACAGATGAACAAAGACCAGATAACGAACCCTTTGGAAGCAATCCGTGGACGTGTGCCGGGTTTGACCATCCAGCGGGGCTCCAACGGACCGGCGGCTCTGGATGCGGTGCGCCTGCGGGGAACTACCTCACTGACCAGCGGCAACGACCCTTTGATTATCGTCGACGGAGTATTTGGCGACTTGAGTATGCTTACCTCCATTTACCCTACGGATATTGAGAGTTTTACCATCCTGAAAGACGCTTCCGAAACCGCACAGTACGGCTCGCGAGGTGCATCCGGTGTGATAGAAGTCACCACCAAAAAAGGGATGAGTGGCAGGACACAGGTGGCTTACAACGGTAGCTTCGGGATTTCCACCGTCTACAAGAATTTGAAAATGCTGTCCGGTGATGAATTCCGCCGCGTAGCATCGGAACGAGGCATTTCCATTCTGGACAAAGGGAACAATACCGATTTCCAGAAAGAGATTGAGCAGACAGGACTGCAACAGAATCATCATATCGCCTTTTATGGCGGTTCCAGTGAGTCCAGTTATCGTGTTTCCCTCGGTTTTATGGATCGTCAGGGAGTGATTCTGAATGAAGACATGAAGAATTTCACTTCAAATATGAACATGAATCAGAAAATGTTCGACGGCTTCCTGAACTGCGAACTGGGAATGTTCGGCTCCATTCAGAAGAATCATAACCTGGTAGATTATCAGAAAACGTTCTATTCGGCAGCTACGTTCAATCCTACCTATCCCAATCATAAAGACCCTGTCACCAATTCGTGGGACGGAATAACGACCGCCAGCCAAATCACCAATCCATTGGCATGGATGGAAGTGCAGGACGATGATGCCACTTCGCACATCAGTACGCACGCCCGTCTCACTTTCAATCTGATGGAAGGACTGAAACTAAGCCTGTTCGGAGCTTATACTTACAATATCGTAGAAAATTCGCAATACCTCCCCACTTCCGTCTGGGCGAACGGTCAGGCATACAAAGGAACCAAAAAGCGCGAATCCTTATTGGGAAACATGATGCTGACCTATAAGAAAAACTGGAAAAAGCATTTCTTTGACGTACTGGCACTTGCCGAACTTCAGAAAGAGACTTACACAGGCTATTATACCACAGTCAGCAATTTCAGCACCGATAAGTTCGGGTATAATAACCTTCAGGCAGGAGCGCTCCGTTTGTGGGAAGGCACTAATTCCTACTACGAGCAACCGCGCCTGGCATCTTTCATGGGACGCTTCAATTATACATACGCCGACCGCTACGTACTGACGTTGAACGCCCGTACAGATGCTTCCTCCAAATTCGGAGCCAACCATAAATGGGGCTTTTTCCCCTCTGCATCCGCGGCATGGGTGATTAGTGAAGAAGAATTTATGAAGCAATTCCCCGTGATAGACAATCTGAAATTCCGTATCGGTTACGGTCTGGCAGGTAACCAAAGCGGGATTGACTCATACACAACACTGAATCTTGTCAAGCCGAACGGTGTCGTCCCCGTCGGAAACTCCGCCATTGTATCTTTGGGAGATCTCCGGAATACGAATCCCGATCTGAAATGGGAAGTGAAACATACCTTTAATACCGGTTTCGACATCGCTTTATTCGGCAACCGCCTGTTGCTTTCCGCCAACTATTACAACTCCCGCACCACGGATATGCTTTACCTTTACAACGTAAGCGTGCCCCCTTTCACCTATAACACCTTGCTTGCCAATATCGGCTCCATGCGCAACTGGGGTACGGAAATCGCCATCGGTATCACCCCTTTGAAAACGAAGGACATGGAACTGAATATCAATGCCAACATCACCTTTCAGCGCAACAAACTGCTTTCATTGAGCGGTATGTATAACGGCGAAATGCTTTCCGCTTCCGAATATAAAAGTCTTGCCAGCCTTGATGGAGCCGGCTTCCACGGCGGCTACAACCACATCGTTTATCAGATGGTGGGGCAACCGTTGGGCGTGTTCTATCTCCCTCACAGCACCGGACTGGAGTCCGACGGAAACGGTGGATATACCTATGGCATTGCCGACCTGAATGGCGGAGGCGTCAGTCTGGAAGATGGTGAAGACCGCTACGTGGCAGGACAAGCCGTACCCAAAACGATTCTGGGATCTAACATCAGTTTCCGTTACAAGCGTTTCGACCTGTCTTTGCAGATCAACGGAGCTTTCGGACATAAAATCTACAACGGAACTTCCCTGACCTATATGAACATGAATATCTTCCCCGACTACAATGTAATGAAGAAAGCTCCGCAACAGAACATCAAGGATCAGACTGCCACCGACTATTGGCTGGAAAAGGGAGATTACGTCAACTTCGACTATGTGACGCTGGGCTGGAACGTGCCGATTGAGAAGGTGCAGAAACTAAAGAAATACGTCCGTTCCCTGCGCTTAGCATTTACTGTCAACAATCTGGCAACCATCTCCGGTTATTCGGGACTTTCGCCCATGATTAACAGTTCCACGGTGAACTCAACGTTGGGCGTGGACGATAAACGGGGGTATCCGTTGGCACGGACGTACACCTTAGGATTGAGTATTAACTTTTAATGGAGGAGGAGAGGATGAAACGATATATGAAAAATAGAAATCAGTTTTTGCAGAAGGTTGAACTGTTTATACAAAGTCGTCAACAGTTGTCGCAAAAGTCAGAATCTCTTTTGCAGAGTAAAACAGAATTAGTACAAAATACAGAGCCGATTTTAAGGAGAGTAGAACGACTCTCAAAGCAAATAATCTACCCTTCAAGAATATTATTATTTTTTCTGGTGACGAGTCTAACCTTATTTTCCTGTGATAAGTTCTTACAGGAAAATCCGAAAGACAAACTACCGGAAGAGGATGTCTACAATACGATCTCGGAAGTATATCTCAATGCGGTAGCTTCACTTTATACTTACATAGGCGGTTATAGCGACAGTCAGGGATTGCAGGGAACGGGTAGGGGAGTCTACGACCTGAACACTTTCACTTCCGACGAAGCCATTATCCCCACCCGTGGAGGCGACTGGTACGATGGCGGCTTTTGGCAAGGACTTTACCTGCACGATTGGGGAGTAGAGAATGACGCTATCCAAGCTACATGGGAATATCTTTACAAAGTCGTCATGCTAAGCAACAAATCGCTCGAACGGATAGACAAGTTTGCCGAAACCCATTCCGATGCTGTACTTCCGGCATACCGGGCGGAAGTGCAGGCCATGCGAGCCATGTATTATTATTATCTGATGGATTTGTTCGGACGCATCCCGTTGGTTCAATCCTCTTCAGTGGCAATGAAAGAGGTTGTCCAGAGTGAACGGAAAACGGTTTTTGAGTTTGTATTCAAGGAATTGCAGGAAGCGGCTCCTCTGTTGAGCGATGCGCACAGTAACCAGTCCGGTCCTTATTATGGCCGTATCACCCGTCCGGTAGTCACTTTCCTATTGGCTAAACTGGCTCTGAATTCCGAAGTCTATACGGATAATGATTGGACAGACGGACAACGTCCGGACGGAAAAAACATAAAGTTTACAGTGAACGGCAACGAACTCAATGCGTGGGAAACAGTCATCTACTACTGTGACCAGCTAAAGGCGATGGGCTACAATGAATTGGAACCAAAATACGAAACCAATTTCTCCATTTTTAATGAATCATCGATAGAGAATATTTTTACCATTCCGATGAATAAAACCTTGTACACCAATCAAATGCAATATCTATTCCGCTCCCGCCACTACAACCATGCCAAGGCGTACGGCCTAAGCGGTGAGAACGGCCCCAGTGCAACTATTGAAGCCCTCCAAACCTTCGGTTATGAAACAGCCGAACAAGATCCCCGCTTTGATATTTGCTATTTTGCGGGAGTAGTGCGCGACCTGAAAGGAAACATCATCAAGCTGGATGATGGCACCGTATTGGAGTATCTGCCCTGGAAAGTAGCTCTGGATATTACAGATACCCCGTATGAACAAACAGCAGGAGCCCGTATGAAGAAGTACGAAGTTGACCCGACTGCCACAAAAGACGGTAAGTTGATGGAGAATGATATTGTATTGTTCCGCTACGCGGATGCTCTGTTGATGAAGAGTGAAGCGAAAGTGCGCAATGGAGCCAGTGGAGATGAAGAACTGAATGAAGTCCGTAGCCGCGTCAATGCCTCCTCCCGCACTGCCACTTTAGAGAATATCCTTGCCGAACGCCAACTGGAACTGGCTTGGGAAGGTTGGAGACGTCAAGACTTGGTTCGCTTCGGGAAGTTTACAAGAGCTTACAGTAGCCGTCCGCAATTGCCGGATGAGGGAAACGGATATACTACCGTGTTCCCTATACCGGAGAAAATACGGGTGATGAATACAAAGTTGAAGCAGAATCCGGGTTATTAACAGCAGTTATTATTCAATCAACTCAAAACTATATTTTTCAAATTCATTCCCGTTGATAATCATAGCAATTTGATGAAGTCCGAGATGGAGCTTCCTCGTTGTAACCACCCGGAAAGAATGTTTTCGGGTGATTCGCGTGGTTGAGTTCCTGACATATTCTTTCTCGCTGATTTTATGCACTTTCTTCGTCAACGTTCCATTTGCTTTTTGGTAATAGATTCCATATTCGAGTCGTATCTTGGTTGTTTGATCGTTCTTGTTCAACAGTTTAAAACTAACCTCCAACGAATCCCCGACTTTCACTTCCGGGCTTGAAATTTGGAAATCCTCCACACAGATATTGCTGATAGTAGAGTTGAAGCCAAACAACTCCATCACCTCCGGATTGCCTTGTTTTAAGAGCGTCCGGCAGCCGTGTTTAATAATCCAATCCACCTCTTTCGATTCTCCCTTCCATTTCTTCACTAAATCAATGACGATTTCGGGATTATCTTTCGCGATATCATTCAAATTATTGGCAACGCTCAACCGCACAAATCTTGCCGGATCATTTTTTAGATTTTCCAGAATAGGAATGATAGGCGCAGGATTCTCTTTCAGGTTCGGCAACGCCATCGCCCAGGGAAGACGCGGACGACAACCTTCTGACGCAAGCCGCCTGACTCCCCAATGTTCGTGTTTCGACCAAACCAACATCTGTTTCATCATCTGATCCGGATATTTGATAATAAAAGAATGAGCCACAAACTCGCAACTTGTGAACTGCGTGATTTTCTCTATCGCCTTGACAGAAGTTTCGTAATCGTCCAGCCCATATTGTTCGACATAATTATCCAGAATTCCCCCATACTCCAAAGTCAAACCAAACTTCGTGTCGTCTATCACCGAGAAATCAGGCCGTGTCTTTTTTATATGATCCAACAATTCAAGTATCTTAGCGATCGCCTCTTTGTAATCTGCCGGTAAAAACTTTCTTAGCACCGTTGTGATGTGCATGCAGCGTTGTTTAAGTTCCCTGCCTTCCCATTCATCGTCCATCACTTGAGATACAAACTCGCAAGCATCAAAATCGTCGATAACAAGTTTCAAATCTTTCGTAAACAGATCGAAAAATTGCTCGTTAAACATGTTTTTAAAAGGTTCTGCCATTCTTTAAATATATAGTTTAGTTAAACAGTTATTGTTTTTTTATGGAACGACTAAATAATGTTTCTTTGATAAATTCGTTTTTTATAATTTGAATTTTAAAGTGTTGATAATTATTTTATGCCGATCTATTTGTTTGTTATACAAATATATGCCATTTTTTTTAGGATAGCCCTATATTGCGCCTTATTTAGGTAAACTATATGAAAAGATTGTGCGAGAGGGGGGGCTATTTAGAGAATATCATAAAAAAAGTGGGCCACAAAAAGATTGCAGCCCACTTATACCTTATATATGATAATATGATAGCAAAAAGACTAATCGAAGAAACTCTTGAATTTCTTGAAAATCTTCTCTTTTACCGACGTGTTAGGTTTGAAATTGTCTGAAGCTTCCATCTTTTCGAGCGTGTTCTTTTCCTCCTTGTTGAGAGCTTCCGGCACATAGATACTGATATTGACCAGCAAATCTCCCGTACCGTACCCGTTTACATTCGGTAACCCCTTGCCACGCAAACGAAGCACTTTACCCGGTTGAGTACCCGAATCAATCTTCACTTTCACTTTGCCGTCGATTGTCGGAATTTCCACAGCACCGCCCAGTGCAGCCGTCGGGAAACTAAGCAACAGATTATAAATCAAATCATTCTCGTCGCGAATCAAGTCCTGATGCGGTTCTTCCTCAACGAGGATCAATAAGTCGCCTGCCACACCGTTGTGCTTGCCGGCATTTCCTTTGCCGCCCATAGAGAGCTGCATCCCTTCTGCCACTCCGGCAGGGATTTTCACGGTTACCACTTCCTCGCCGTAAACGATTCCGTCGCCACCACACTTCTTACATTTATTCTTGATAATCTTTCCCTCGCCGCCACACGTAGAACAAGTGACGCGAGTCTGCATCGTGCCCAGAATGGTCTGCTGGTTACGAATCACCGAGCCGCTACCCTTACAAGTAGGACAAGTCTCCGATCCGCCGTCACCCTCGGCACCCGTGCCATGACACTGGTCGCACGGCACATATTTTTTGAGTTTAAATTTCTTTTCTACTCCGGTAGAGATTTCCTTCAATGTCAGCTTCACTTTCACACGGAGGTCACTGCCGCGATACCGGCGTTGCTGTGAACCGCCACCGCCGCCAAATCCGCTGAATCCTCCGAAGCCTCCCCCGAAACCGCCGCCGCGGCCACCGAAGATGTCGCCAAACATAGAGAAGATGTCATCCATCGACATTCCCTCGCCACCGAAACCACCGAACGGACCGCCATTGCCTGCCGCACCGCTCACTCCCGCATGACCGAACTGATCGTAACGCGAACGCTTCTCCGGATTGCTCAACACGTCGTATGCCTCGGCCGCCTCCTTAAATTTCTCTTCAGCCTCCTTGTCGCCCGGATTCTTGTCGGGGTGATACTGAATTGCTTTCTTACGGTATGCTTTCTTTATTTCTTCTACTGTGGCTGTCTTCGTCACCTCCAATATTTCGTAATAGTCTCTTTTTTCTGCCATGCCCATTTATTGATTTATGATTTTTGATTTATGATTTATGATTTACTCTGCAGTAGGATAGCGCAGCCATAAATCATAAATCATAAATCATAATTCTTTTCATTCTCCTACTACCACTTTAGCGTGGCGGAGCACTTTGTCGTTCAGTGTATATCCCGTTTGCACACAGTCCAGAATCTTACCTTTCTGTGCTTCCGACGGTGCGGGGATTACCGCGATGGCTTCATGGTAATCAGTGTCCAGTGGTTGGTCTTTTGTTTCGATGACTTTCACACCGTTTTGTGCCAGGACAGCCATAAATTTATTGTAAATCAGTTCTACTCCTTCTTTTACGGCATTGACATCTGTTGCCGTTTCCATTGTTTTGATGGCACGTTCGAAGTCGTCCACCACCGGAAGAATACTGCTAAGGCTCTTTTCGCCACCGTTCAGAATCAGTTCGGCCTTTTCCTTCATGGTGCGTTTCCGGTAGTTGTCAAATTCGGCAGACAAGCGCAGGTATTTATCCTTCTGCTCTTCAATCTCCTCTTGGGCCTTTTCCAGTTCTTTTTCCAACTCTTCTTCATGAGTCAGGGGAGTGGCGTCCTCCGCTTGTTCGTTTTGCGGTTGTTCTTCCGCATGGTTTTGAGTTTCCTCAACGTTCAGTTCTTCTTCCTTCACTTTTTTTTCTTTCGGATCCATCTTGGTATTTACTATTTTACTAGTTACTATTTACTATTTAACACACACGTTATCTTACTTGGTAGAATAACGCCAATAAACATACCGGGCTGACCGGATGTCATTGATTTTGTCTGCAAAAACTTTGCCAAGTTGGCTGTTTTGCCAAAAAACGCAGCAAAGGTAACGCTTTTATGTCAGATTGGCACATATCAGATAGCTCATAATTCATTTTAAATGTCTAACTTTGCACGCTAAAATAGTTAATACTAAAATAGTAACTAACGAAATAGTAAAATAGTAGCTAGCAAAATAGTAAAATAGTAACTAGTAAAATAGTAAATAAAGAAGATGATTACAGTTTCGAACGTTTCGGTACAGTTTGGTAAAAGAGTGTTGTTTAATGACGTAAACTTGAAGTTTACGAGTGGTAATTGTTATGGTATTATTGGTGCTAACGGTGCGGGAAAATCTACCTTCCTTCGTACGATTTACGGAGATTTGGACCCGACAACGGGTACCATTGCGCTCGGACCGGGCGAACGCCTTTCGGTGTTGAGCCAGGACCACTTTAAGTGGGACTCTTATACCGTTATGGATACTGTGATGATGGGGCATACTGTGTTGTGGGACATCATGAAGCAACGCGAAGAATTGTATGCGAAAGAAGATTTCACAGATGAAGACGGACTGAAAGTATCCGAGTTGGAAGAGAAATTTGCCGAGTTGGACGGATGGAATGCGGAAAGCGACGCAGCCATGCTGTTGAGCGGACTGGGCGTGAAAGAAGATAAGCATTATGTATTGATGGGTGAGTTGAGCGGTAAGGAAAAAGTGCGTGTCATGCTGGCGCAGGCATTGTACGGAAATCCGGACAACCTCTTGCTCGATGAGCCTACCAATGACTTGGATATGGAGACAGTGACTTGGTTGGAAGAGTATCTCTCCAACTTCGAGCATACCGTATTGGTAGTGAGCCACGACCGTCACTTCCTCGATTCTGTATGTACGCACACCGTAGACATCGACTACGGAAAAATCAATATGTTTGCCGGTAACTATAGTTTCTGGTACGAATCCAGCCAGTTGGCTCTCCGTCAGCAGCAGAACCAGAAGGCGAAGGCTGAAGAGAAGAAGAAAGAGTTGGAAGAATTTATCCGCCGTTTCAGCGCCAACGTAGCGAAGAGCAAGCAGACCACGAGCCGTAAGAAGATGTTGGAGAAACTGAACGTAGAAGAAATCAAACCTTCTTCACGTAAGTATCCGGGCATTATCTTCACTCCCGAACGCGAGCCGGGCAACCAGATTCTGGAAGTTTCCGGATTGAGCAAGAAGACGGAAGAAGGCGTAGTGCTTTTCAACGACGTCAATTTCAACGTAGAGAAAGGTGACAAAGTGGTATTCCTGTCGCGCAACCCGCGTGCGATGACTGCGTTCTTCGAAATCATCAACGGAAACATGAAGCCGGATGCCGGTACCTTCAACTGGGGGGTAACCATTACCACTGCTTACCTGCCGCTGGATAATACCGATTTCTTCAATACCGACCTCAACCTGGTGGACTGGTTGAGCCAGTTTGGTGAAGGAAACGAAGTGTATATGAAAGGTTTCCTCGGCCGTATGCTTTTCTCCGGCGAAGAGGTGTTGAAGAAAGTAAGCGTACTCTCCGGAGGTGAGAAGATGCGTTGTATGATTGCCCGTATGCAGCTCCGCAATGCGAACTGTCTGATTCTGGACACTCCGACCAACCACTTGGATTTGGAATCTATCCAGGCATTCAACAACAACCTGAAGACGTACAGGGGAAACATCCTTTTCTCTTCTCATGACCACGAGTTTATCCAGACGGTTGCCAACCGTATCATCGAACTGACACCGAACGGTATCATCGACAAGATGATGGAGTATGACGAATATATCACGTCCGATCACATCAAGGAATTGAGAGCGAAGATGTACGGGGACAAGTAATTTCCCGTCTTGGACGTCGTAGCCATCGTATAAAACTTAGGCGCGAATTACACGGATAACACGTTTCTGATTTTAAAGAAATCGTGCGATTCGTGTAATCCGCGCCTGATTTTTATAGATAGGATTCCATTCACCTGTTCTGATGAGATTATTTATTTAGCCCAATATCAGATGTGGAGGTGAGTGCATACCTAAATCGGTGTTTGTGATGTGACAAGTACTTTATGATACCTCTTCCATCAGCACCAATTCCCAACTGCGCCATACGATCGTTGCCAGTTTCAATCCCCCTTTCTCACGAGCTTCTGCCACACATTCATCCTTGCTATAGCGAATCAACTGTTCCCGTGCATCATCGGCAAGTGCGCGTATCTCTTTCTCCGACGCTCCTGCTTTCGCATACTTCACCTCCAATAGATACGTGTACGGTGGAGATACAGGTGCCGCCGGACTGGGCTTAAAGAAGAAATCGGCAAAACCCTTATTCATCTCATATTCCGGATATAGTTGATAATAGCGGAACATACTTAGATAGGCGAGGAGGAATCCTTTGATATGAGCTTCCCCTTCTATGTACTCCCTTATCCGGCTCTGCTCCCGAATGGCCTCTGCTAGAAATTCGAACAACGGTTTCCAGTCTCCTTTGAAGGACATATTCTCAAACAGAGTGCGCAGACGGTTCACGTCGAGCTTGAAGATGTCATGACGGGCATATCCCTGAATCAGGAAATTGAATAGCTGTTCGCGAACCACCAGATTGGGAATGTGCAGGATGGGGCGTCCCATCATATCCACCCCTTTGATAGAAAGCAGTCCGAAATAGAACAGCAGAGATTTGAAGTTGCCCACGTCCGTCATTTCCAGTGCGGAGAAATGGGTGACTATTTCAGTCACTATCTCGCCTTGCTCCGCAATCTCCTTGATGACGGAGAAGTTTTCGCCCAGTCCATGGTCGAGACGGACAAGGTAGGCAAGCTTGTTAAAGTCCGTACGGATATTGGGATCTACAATCTCTTTAGGTTTCACTCCGTGCAATATCAATGACTTCATGCAGTAGAGCACCATGTCCGAGTTGAACATACAATCTGCTAATTTATTCTCGCTGAAGCAATAATTGTCATAGTTAGGCTTCATCATTGTCACCGCATCGTCTACCGACATCGGGAGAGCGCCTTGTTCCTTATAATACGTCAGCATCTCGCGCAATTCCTTCTCGCTGAAACCTACAAGGTCGTTAAACCACGGGTCGGTGGTGATATTCGTTCCGATGTTGAATCCGCTTGTCACGTCGTCCATCGTCACCGGGCTTACTCCCGTGATGAACAAACGGTTGACGGCAGAACCCATTCCCGTCGTGGCGGCTTTGATTACATTGAAAAACCTGCGGATATATCCTTCGCCATGCGTCGCTTTTCGATATAAGTCCGTGCCGTAAGTAGAAAGAATGGTATTCGTGAAATTATCGTATTCATCAATCAGGAGATAGATTTTGATGTCTCCCTTGAGGGTGGCATACGAATTGATGGCGGATAGCAGTGCTCCCGGCTCTTCGAGCGTTTCTTCGTTCAGCACGTTCCAGATCTCCTTTCCCAAAATATGTTCGTACTTTTGCAGAAAATGTCTTAGTTTCCCGCAACAATGCAACCGGAAAGATTCCTCCACCTCATTGATATTCGAGCTCACCTCCGAGAAATTGAATCTCATGATGAGAAACTGGTTATGTATCGGCGTAGGATGCTGCCCGATATACAGATTGCCGAACAATTCGTCGAACTGGTCGGCATACCGAACGTCATAATAAGCCTCCAGCATCGCCAGCGTCAGACTTTTCCCGAAGCGCCGGGGACGGATCAGGAACAGATAAGACGGTTGCATTTCTATCTTTTCGATAAACATCGTCTTATCCACATAATAATAGTTTTCTTTTTGGATGCGACCGAAATCCGTCAATCCGTATGGTATTTGCTTCATCATATTGCGATTCCTTTCTTTATTCATCATTCATATCGAGCAAATATACGGAAAAACGGATGAAAGTGACACGTTTAATGCCACTAATTTATCCGTTTATCTGTTATTTCGTGCAAAAACGACTATTTGGAGGAAAAAGCTATTTTGTGGAAAAACGACTATCCGTGTGAAAACTGCCATTTCGCGGGAAAACTACAACTCCAACCCCGTCTGCACCGGGAGCTGCGGGCGTATTGAATTTTCTTTGCGCTCTTCGGCCGAATACTCCACCACCCAATATTCCGTGATATTGTTGGAGGTCTTCCGTGAGTGGAAATGGTTGTTTTCCAATACCGTGACCAGCATTTGTTTCATCTGTGCGTTGGCTTGTGTGCGCCCGTTCATGCTCAATACCGACAGCAGGTAGGAGGCAGGATACCATTGCGCCTGAATATCGTTCGGTCTGGCTGCCCGGAAATAGAAGAAAAGATTCTCCTCTACCGGATCTTTTTGGCGGAACGCCTCATTGCGGTTGTTGAGAAACGTAATCTCTTGGTTCTCATACCAATATTGAAACCCCTGCCGGTAGAGTGCGTATGCTTGTGCATATATCCCCTGATGGTTGACAGGCGTGTGATAATCTATTTCCAGCAACGTATTGAACAGGATGCGCCTGTTCTCGCCGATGTCCGGCAGACAGTGCGGATTGTTGGTGCTGGCGATGAATGATGCGCGGCGGATGAACGTATAATTTTGGATGTCGTAAACCTTCCGTTCGTTCATTACATCTTGCGTGATGAGACTTTTCAACTCCTGCATGCGTGCGGGAGAGAGCGTATCAAACTCATCCAGATTGATGAGCAGGCAGGACGACATTTGCAGGAGATGGTCTTTGTTGTCGGGACTAATCATGCCGTTGCGATAATAATCCTTCAGCTCCGGTGGGAGGAGATGGCGGACAAAAGTACTCTTGCCTTTTCCCTGTGCGCCGTGGAGCAGCATCAACTGGTGGTTTTGCGCTTCGTCGTCGATGGCACATGCCACCATTCCCACCAGCCAGCGGCGGAAGCTGTCTTCAAAAAAAGCCTGGTCTGCCGCTTTCACTGTTTTTGTCAGTTGGCCGATGTGGTCTGTTTTCCCGTCCCATGTCTGGAGTGAGGTGAAATAATGGACAAACGGGTTGAACGGCTTTGCATAGTCCGAGTCCACCAGTGCTTTCAAATTAGCTTGCGAACTGTATATCTTCTTCATCTGTGCGTTGATATAGAATGTGTTGACATCCTTTGTGCGCAGTGTGCTGAAAGGCGGCTGCTCTGTTTTAGGGAGATCAGGTATTATTTTCCGGAACTCGATTTGCTCTTTCACCACGTTTCTCCTGATTTCGTAGTGTTCGTCCATAAATTTGATGACCTGGCATATTCTCGGTTGTTGGCTTTCTTCTTCTGCCTGGTCGGTCTTTGAGGTGTATTGGTAGGCATTGTGCAGGGGGAGAGTGAGGTCGAAGTCGGGTAGGTCGCCGAAATGACTGTGTGCCAGACTGACGGATTCCTCTTCCGTGATATGGCGGTGGTAACACTGATTGCCGAGACAATAGAAGAAATTGTCCCGGTTGCCTATCTCGAGACGTTCTTTGCGTTTGGTGTACTCCAGTGCCTTGCGGAAGTCGAGTTGCACTTGCAGGTCGATGGGCGACGCATTCTCCTGCACGGGGAGGAGCGGGGATCGTTTTCCCGGATTCTTGCGCTTCTTGTTTTTACATTCTTCTTCAGTGGGCAGTGTCACTTTTACGGTCAGCGGCTTCACGTTTTCCAGTCGTTCGGTAGAGAGGAAAGCGTCCGGATCGTGCGACACGAAGAATCCGCGTCCCGGGTCGCTTCCGCTGGTGTCTACTTTGGTATTGAGCAGCTTTTCATATTGGCTGCTTGCCAGAGCGTACATGCGGTGGTGGTAGCGTTCGAGGGTGAGGAAGTCTACGGTTCCCAATGCGTTCAGTTCGGCGCGTAAGGCTTCCGCCTCATTGCCGGTAAGATAGACGAAGATCTTCAGCCCGTGCATCCGGGGGCTGACGAAGCTGCCTAGCGTGTCGGGGCAATCGTTCACTAGTTGGCGGAATTCCGGGATCTTTTCTGCCGGCATATCGTCACAGTCGAGCGTGATGATGTCCTGATACGTGTCCAGACTGTAAGCCAGCCTTTCCTTGGCGTAAGTAGCCGTGATGGTGCAGTAGGGCAGTTGCTTCTTCATGTGGTCTGCTTTCACCGTTTCTCCTGCATCCATTGCTTCCCGGAGTCTCCGGATTCTGTCGCGATAGATATCTCCCCGGATAAATTCGAACATTTGCCGGATACTGATACTTCCTGATACGAGTGATAATCCCCTGTATGTCGTTATTGAGATATTTTCCATTTTAATTATTGATATGAATGTAAGTCGTGTCAATATTAACACACTGCAAAGGACGGCTTTTCATGTAGAATAAAAAAACTGCTTTTGGTACTCAAAAAGCAGTTTTTTAACAGTCGGCTCTTTCGTGTTAATCCTCAAGAAGCGTTCTTTTCATTCTTTGTATCTCATAATCAATCTCTTCCACGCTTAATGATTCGTCCGAATCATCCGATTTCTTGAAATCAACAGCCATAAACAACAACTCTGCAAAGTATTTGGGGCTTTTAATGTTAAAAACAGAGTCATGGTCATAACAGAGATGGACAAAGGGGAGGAGAAACTTCTTGCGGTCGCCTGGACTTACCTCTATTCTGTTGGTATACAAATTGTTGACAGTGCCAAGCATTTGCGTGATAAACTGGGATACTTGGGGAAATTCTCCCTTTTCGAGTGTTACAGCCTGTTTGTTCTGGTAAACGAAGCCTTCGGAAAAAATGTCTTTTTTCTCATGATTTTAAGTGTTATTTGATTAATGTTAAAAAATGTTGGTCTAAAAAGACGCAAAGGTACGTTTTATTTTGTTTCTATCGTTTACTTATACTTTTTATTCTCTTTATATATTTTATTTGATGGAAAAAGCGTGTAATTGAGGTGGAACCCCTCCACCTCAATTACACGCTTTTTCTATATAAAAAGAATATTCTCTCGCGCCTGCGCACGTGTACATTATTAAATAAGAAAACTAACAGCATTCAATAAGAAAACACACAGCCTGTTTGTCCTCAAGATACCATGTATTATACGGAGTCCTATCATAATGTCGACAGGGCACAGTTGCAGGGCTGGCATTATAAAACAGATATTGGACAGAATACCCCCATAACCGCTTTTGTTTTCATTATAGCTAATCTTGATTTCATTATAGCTAATTCTGATTTCATTATAGCTAATCTCGATTTCATTATAGCTAATTTTATTTTCGTTATAGCTAATCAGCACTTGCCCTAAAGAGATTCATGGCTCATCGAGATACCTCACGATGAGCCGCACCTGCCTTGCACTATAAGCGTGGTCGTTTTTTCCTTCGCCGCCGCTATACATTGCGTCATATAATTCCTTGTTATTTCTGATCCACTCCCTCATTTTTCGCATGGCATACACCAACGGTACATACGGATTATATAAATGTGCCAGCTCCGATTTCAAATACGGACGTATGACAAACGGCTCCTCTGCTATCTCTTCTTTTTCTGCTTTCATATCTTCGGAAAATTAATTTTATCGTATTCCAAATATACGGAAAATCTCCCGCTTGTCCAAGTATATAAGTAAAATAAAATCACTCTGAATAAAAGTAAATACATTCTGAATGAAAGTAAGACAAACTAGGTCAAAGTAAGACAAAGTACGTCATTTCATCCCCTTATAATACACTACCTTTGAGGTATCGAAAGAAAAAGAAACAGAGCTCGTTCCTCTCTTCCGATATTGATTGCGACAACCGCAATCTGTAATATTTATTTTTCAATTATTAATTCTCAATTTTTAATTTATCATGGCAATACCATTTAAAAGAATGGGTCGTAAAGACCCGAGAAAGGTTGATGGGGTGGTGAAGTATCATCCGCAACTTGTGACGCAGGGACAGAGTGTAGACCTGGATAAACTTGCTTACACGATGAAAGAGAAAAGTTCCCTGTCGTTGGGTGACATTCAGAGTGTGCTGACTAATCTCGTAGAAGCGATGCGTACGGCGCTGTTCGACGGTAAATCCGTCAATATCCATGATTTTGGTGTATTCAGCCTTTCCGCTACCACGCGGGGAGTGGACACGAAAGATGAGTGTACGATGAAGAACATCAAGACGGTGAACATCAATTTCCGTCCTTCGAGCAGTGTCCGTCCTAATCTGACGTCTACCCGTGCCGGTGAGAAAATCGAGTTTCTGGATCTCGACGCGCCCAAGAAAAAGAAAACCGATGGTGAAGATCCCGGTGATGAAGGTGGCGGAGACTCCGGTGGAGGTAGTGGTGAAGCTCCGGATCCGGCAGCTTAATTCGTAGAGTGCAGATAATGTTTACAACTGATAAGAAAAATAGTGGCACTATGATGAGAAAGATTGATTTGATCGTGATCCACTGTTCCGCCACCCGTGCCGACCGTTCTCTCACCCTGGATGACTTGGAGATGCAACACCGTCGGCGTGGATTTAACGGAACAGGTTATCACTACTACATCCGCAAGGATGGAACAGTGCACCTCACCCGACCGATTGAACGTATCGGTGCGCACGTGAAAGGATTTAACTCGAACAGTGTCGGTATCTGCTACGAAGGCGGTTTGGATGGCCACGGTTGTCCGGCAGACACGCGGACATCGGAACAACGGGCGGCACTCAAACTGCTGGTACATCAATTACTTGAGACTTTCCCCGGTAGCCGGGTGTGCGGTCACCGGGATTTAAGTCCCGACCGCAACGGAAACGGGGAGATTGAACCGGAAGAATGGATCAAAGCGTGTCCGTGTTTTGAGGTGAAAGCGGAATTTTGAACTCCTGATGAGTAAAATCTTAGTTATCAATAGGATAACAACAATATGTGTCCAACCAGACAACGCTGATATGCGTTCAGCCGGATAACGACATCATGTAGTGAGAATCGTTTTTTTAGGAAGTAGTGCGCAGGTCATAGGAAGTAATGAATCATTTAAAGAGTTCGGAAAGGAGGTGTGTAGAGTTATGGCAAGTAAGAAATCCCTTTGGGATATGATTTTGAAAGTAGTCATCGCGGTGGCGTCAGCAGTAGCAGGCGTATTTGGAGCTAATGCGATGAGTCTGTAAGAAACAGAGGATTAGTTTATTTTAGAGAGGGTGCATAGATTTTCTATTCCACCCTCTCTATTTTTTATTACTCATAAAATAAATCGTATATTTATTTCTTATAAACCAACTTACTCGGAACTCCCTCCCCGAATAAATTATCACCCAGCGTCGTAATCTTATTTCCGGTAGCCAACACATAGCGGAGATTATCGCATCCCATAAAAGCACCGAACTCGATAGCCGTCACACTGGCCGGCAGCTCCAACGTACCGCAAAGGCGACCGCAGTTGCTAAATACACGCTGTCCGATAGATTTCAGATTATGAGGTAATTTCATATTCAACAGATACTTCTTCTGTGCGAAAGTGAAGTCGGGGATAGCCGTTGCGTTCGTTCTGGAAATATCGACAGAGACGAGATTCGGCATATAATCGCGGATCAGTTTGAAGTCGGCGTTATCCAGTTTACCTTCAACGGTCAGGAAGTTGATGTCTCTGGGTTGCAGTCCCGCTTTCAGAATCTCTTCTTCCAGTTTGCCCATGGCGCCCACTTGCAGGGTAGTTTCTACCGGTTCCCCCTCGATAAACGCAAAGTTTTGCCATCTGTCCTTGTAGCGGTAAGAGTCGCTGCTGCCCAGGGGGACGAAGATAGCAGTAACACTGTCTGCCAACGCTTCCGGCAACAGGTTGGGAGCTGTCTTCTTGCGGATCTGGCAGATTTTCAGGTTCTCGCAACCTTTGAAGGCGGCATCTTCGATATTCTTTGTTTTCTCCGAAAGAATCACTTTCTCCAGCGTGGCTTTGCCTTTGGTCACTCCGTCCACCACATTCGAGAATGCGTATGCAGGAATGAAGTTCGGCATATAAATATAGAATTTCCCGTTGGGATAAGTGCCCGCTTTTCCGCTGTACATCTTGATTTCAGCGTTCGAAATATCCAATACTTTCAGATTATCAAATTCGTCACGGAGATGGCGGAAGTCCTCCGCGTTCAGTTTTCCGGTCAGTGTGAGATGGGTGACACTGTTGGCTTCCTCTTCAGTCATCATGGAAATCAGCGTACCGGGCTTACTCACATAATACGTTTTACTCACTTGGGCGGCTGCTCCTAACGCATTAGCGGCCAATAAGAAACTTATCAATAGTAGTTTTATTTTCATAATTTTGTAGATTTGTTCTGACAAATATAGGAAAAATAGAGAATACATGATGTTTTTTTATGTTTTATATCTAATTTTGTAGCCGGATTAACAAATTGTAAAAATGGAGGCAGACAACATTGCTGGGGGCAAAGAACCCAAAAGACTTCCTGTGTGGGCTTGTATCCCGCTGTTTATTGTGATACTTTTCATACTTCTTGGATTGTATGGTACGCTGGCCCGCGGATGTTTGTCGTTGGTGTTGGGTGTGGAAGCCCGCCATCCGGGAGTGATGGGATACATTATCCTCGAAGCCAGTATGCTGCTCGCCGTTCTGACCGCCGCCATTCCTATGCTCCGCTTCGAACGCCGTCCGTTTTCTGATTTGGGGCTCTCCTTAAAAGGACACGTTAAGGGACTGTGGTATGGCTTCCTGATGGCAATCCTGCTCTATCTGTTCGGCTTCGGAATCTCGTTCGTCTTGGGAGAGATAGAAGTCACCGGTTTCCAGTTCAAGCCGTTGGATCTGCTGGGCTCGTGGGTGTTTTTCCTGCTGGTCGCCTTGTTCGAAGAAATACTGATGCGCGGCTATATCCTCGGACGCCTATTGCATACCACCATGAATAAATTCCTGGCGCTTTTCGTCTCGGCAGCGTTATTTGCCTTTATGCACATCTTCAATCCCGAAATAGCTTTCCTGCCTATGCTCAACCTGTTGCTGGCAGGTATGCTGCTGGGAGCTTCCTATCTATATACGCGGAACCTGTGTTTCCCTATCTCGCTTCATCTTTTCTGGAATTGGATTCAAGGCCCCATCCTCGGTTATCAGGTAAGCGGAAACAACTTCACCACCAGTATGCTGACTTTGCGTATGCCCGAAGAAAACGTACTGAATGGCGGAGCCTTCGGTTTTGAAGGCTCGCTCATTTGCACAGTACTTATGATTGTATTTACGATTCTGATCGTGTGGTGGGGAGAGAAAAGAGAAGCAATCAGTCTTGCGGTACCCCGATCATGCTAAGTTGAATCCGTTTCCGGTCATAATCTACATTCATCACCCTCACCATGACGTGCTGATGGATGGACACCACTTCTGTCGGATCGGAAATGAACCGTTCCGCTAATTGAGAAAGGTGTACAAGACCGTTCTCCTTAATTCCTATATCGACAAACGCCCCGAAATTAGTGATATTGCCTACAATGCCCGGAAGAATCATCCCTTCGCGCAAATCGGCTATGGTGCGTACATTCTTGTCGAACTCGAAGACTTTGATAGCCTTGCGCGGGTCACGTCCCGGCTTGTCGAGCTCCTGCAGAATGTCCTGTAAGGTAGGCAGGCCGACGGTAGGAGTGATGTAGTCGGAAATATTGATCTTCCGGCGAAGTTCCTTGTCGGCTATCAACTCGTCGATGGTGCATTTCAGGTCTTTGGCCATTTGCTCTACGATGTGGTAACTTTCCGGATGCACGGCGGTATGATCCAACGGATTTTTAGCTCCGGGGATGCGAAGAAATCCTGCGCATTGCTCAAAGGCTTTGGCGCCCATGCGCGGCACTTTCATCAGTTCTTTCCGCGAACTGAAAGCTCCGTTCTCCGCCCGGTAATTGACAATGTTCTGTGCCAGTTGGGGGCCCAGACCGGATATATAGGTGAGCAGATGACTGCTTGCCGTATTCAGATTTACCCCGACCAGATTCACGCAATTCTCTACCGTCTGATCGAGTGCTTTCTTCAGCTTCGTCTGGTCTACATCGTGCTGGTATTGGCCCACGCCGATAGACTTTGGATCTATCTTCACCAACTCTGCCAACGGATCCATCAGGCGGCGTCCGATGGAGACTGCCCCACGCACCGTTACGTCGTAATCCGGAAACTCGTCACGAGCAATTTTGGAAGCCGAATAAATGGAAGCCCCCTGCTCGCTGACTACAAACACGGGTATCTGACGGTCGAAACTCTGACTGTTGATGAAATCTTCCGTCTCCCGGCTTGCCGTTCCGTTGCCGATGGAGATGGCTTCTATCTGGTAGGCCTCAATCATCTTGCGAAGTTTCGAAGCAGCCTCGCCGGTCTTGTTGATCGGAGGATGCGGATAGATATTCTCATTATGCAACAGATTGCCTTGTGCGTCGAGACAAACCACCTTACATCCGGTACGGAATCCGGGGTCGATGGCGAGCACCCGTTTTTGTCCCAATGGCGGAGCGAGAAGAAGTTGGCGGAGGTTTTCGGTGAATACGCGAATCGCTTCATCGTCGGCTTTCTCTTTGGATTGGGCGGCAAATTCTGTTTCGATGGAAGGTTTGAGCAACCGTTTGTAAGCATCCGTCGTGGCTTCGCCCACTTGCCGGCTACATTCGTTGTTGCCACGTACGAATTGGCGTTCCAAACGTTCGATGCAGGCCTCGTCGTCGGGATTAATAGACACTTTCAGCAACCCTTCCGACTCTGCCCGGCGGATGGCGAGCAAACGGTGGGACGTGCAACGTTTCAGTGGCTCGGAGAAATCGAAATAATCGCGGTATTTCGCTGCTTCTTCCTCTTTTCCTTTGACTAGTTTGGCCGTAATCTCTGCCTGGCGCCCGAACTGGTTACGTACCGCGTTACGGGCACGCTCGTCTTCGTTCACCTGCTCCGCGATAATGTCACGCGCACCTTTCAGTGCGTCTTCCACATCTTTCACTTCACCTTTTACAAAGGAAGCAGCTTTGGCGCTAAGGTTGTTTTCCCGTTGCAACAGCAGGATGGTGGCAAGCGGCTCCAGTCCTTTCTGGCGGGCCACTTCGGCACGTGTCTTCCGTTTGGGTTTGTAAGGGAGGTATATATCTTCCAGTTCCGTCGGGTTCCAGGTGTCGTTGATGCGCTTTTCCAGTTCGGCAGTCAGTTTGCCCTGTTCGGTGATGGTGCCGAGAATCGTTTCTTTCCGTTTGGCTATGTCGCACAACTTATCGTGTTGCTCTTTTATCTGCTCTATCTGCACCTCATCCAGCCCGCCAGTGGCTTCTTTGCGGTATCGGCTGATGAAAGGAATCGTAGCACCTTCGCCCAAAAGATGGAGCGTGCTGCTTATTTGTCTTTCCGGTATGCCCAGAAATCCGGAAATCATCTTGTGAAATAATTCCATAATTTGTATTTTTTGACAGTAAATGAGCGACAAAAATACATATAAATCTGTTAAACCCGACAAGTTTTACTATATTTGCAACTCAATTAATGAATTAACACATCAAAACTGCATTATTATGCTGGGACGTCTTGGGTATTTTTTTATCTGTTTTCTTTGGCTCCTGCAGTCATCGAAGGTCTTGGCTGTCTCTAACGATAAGAAACCTATTCTGATTATCTGTTCTTATAATCCGGCAGCGCACCAAACATCGGTCACTATTTCCGATTATATGGATGAATATAGCAAGTTGGGAGGACAGCGCGACATCATCATCGAGAATATGAACTGTAAAAGCTTCTCGGAAGCTCCGCTATGGAGCAAAATGATGACACAGATTCTTGCTAAATACCAGGGGGAAAAGCATCCGGCGCAGATTATCTTGTTAGGTCAGGAAGCATGGGCCGCTTATTTGTCTCAGCGGGATGAAATGCAGGTGAAAGTGCCCGTGATGTGCAGTCTGGCCAGTAGCAACGTGGTGATATTGCCGGAAGATACCGTGGGAAGCCTGGACAGCTGGATGCCCGAATCTGTCGATATTTTCGACGACCATCTGAATATCCCCGAACTCAAATCGGGATTTATCAACCAATATGATATAGAGGGTAATATTCAGATGATTCAAGCCTTCTATCCGAAAACGAAACACATTGCCTTTATTTCGGACAACACGTATGGCGGAGTAACCATGCAAGCATTGGTACGAAAAGAAATGAAGAAATTCCCCGATCTGGATTTGATTCTGATGGATGGACGGAAACATTCTATTTATACCATCGTTGAGGAGTTGAGGCAACTGCCCGAAAATACGGTGATCCTGGTAGGAACGTGGCGGGTGGATATGAATGAGGGGTATTTCATGAGAAATGCCACGTATGCCATGATGGAAGTTACCCCTACCATTCCGGCTTTTACCCCTTCATCGGTGAGTCTCGGTCATTGGGCGATAGGAGGGGTGTTGCCCGACTACCGGAAAGTGGGTGGAGAAATGGCTATGGAGTCTGTACGGATGGATACGCACCCGCAGGATACGGCGAAACATCTTTCGGTAATCGGCTGCAAAGCGGTATTGGATAGCCGGAAGGTGAAGGAATGGGGGCTGGACCCGGCGGTATTGCCTTTTAAAGTGCAGCTTGTCAACCAGCCGGTTTCGTTCTATCAGCAATATACTTATCAAATATGGTCTGCCTGTGCTTTGTTTGTGATACTGGTGCTCGGCTTGTGCATCTCTCTCTTCTATTATTTCCGTACGAAACGCCTGAAAGATGAGCTGCTGAAATCGGAGAAGGACTTGCGCGTAGCAAAAGACAGGGCGGAAGAGTCTAATCGTCTGAAGAGTGCTTTCCTTGCCAATATGAGCCATGAGATACGCACACCGTTGAATTCGATTGTGGGATTCTCGGATGTATTGGCCGTTGGCGGTAGCACGGAGGAGGAACAGCAGTCTTATTATCAGATTATCAAAACCAATTCGGATTTGTTGCTTCGACTGATTAACGATATTCTCGACCTTTCACGTCTGGAGGCCAACCGGGTGACGCTGACTTGGGAGGAATGTGATGTGGTGCAGCTGTGCAGCCAGGTGGTGGCGTCTGTTAGTTTTTCTCGGCAGTCGTCGGAAAACCAGTTCTTGTTTACCACTTCTTTCGAATCTTTCCGGATGGTGACGGATGTGCAGCGTATGCAGCAAGTGATGATTAACCTGCTGTCCAACGCCAACAAGTTTACGAAATGCGGTAAGATCACATTGGACTTTTCTGTGAACGAGGAAACGCAAATGGCTGTCTTCTCGGTGACGGACACCGGATGCGGTATCCCGAAAGAAAAACAGGGACTTGTGTTCGAGCGTTTTGAGAAGCTGAATGAATATGCCCAGGGTACCGGACTGGGATTGTCTATCTGTAAATTGATTGTGCACAAATGGAAAGGAAGTATATGGATCGACCCTGACTATACCGGTGGGGCGCGGTTTGTATTCTCTCATCCGTTAAATCTAAATATAGAAAAAGAATGAAACGAATCGTATTAATTTATGGCTTGCTTTTCTGCCTCGCTCTGTCTGTTGCGGCGCAGGAGAAGGTGGTGAAACTGAAGATTGTAGAAACAAGTGACGTACACGGCAATTATTATCCTTATAATTTTATAACCCGCCACGAGTGGAAGGGGAGTCTGGCACGGATTTATTCTTTCGTGCAGAAAGAGCGCGAGCAATATAAGGAGAATCTGATATTGCTGGATAACGGTGATATTTTGCAGGGACAGCCCACTGCCTATTACTATAATTATATAGATACGGTGTCTCCCCATCTTTGCTCGGAAATGATGAATTATATGAAGTATGATGCCGGCAACATGGGTAACCATGACGTGGAAACGGGACGTGCCGTTTTCGACCGTTGGATCGCCACTTGTGACTTCCCAGTGTTGGGTGCCAACATCATAGATACATCTACGGGACAGCCCCATCTGGCTCCTTACAAAGTGTTGGAACGTGAGGGCGTGAAGATCGTGGTATTGGGAATGATTACCCCTGCCATCCCTGCATGGCTCTCTGAAAATCTGTGGAAAGGATTGCGTTTCGATGATATGGAAGAGACGGCACGCAAATGGATGAAGGTTATCCGTGAAAAAGAGAACCCGGATTTGGTGATCGGCTTGTTCCATGCCGGACAGGAGGCTTTCAAAATGTCGGGCAAATACAACGAGAACGCTTCTCTCAACGTAGCGAAGAATGTGCCGGGATTCGATATCGTATTGATGGGGCACGATCATTCCCGCGAATGTAAGAAGGTGATGAATGTTGCCGGAGACTCGGTGTTGATTATCGATCCGGCCAGCAATGGGATTGTTTTGTCTAACGTAGATGTGACCTTGAAACTGAAAGATGGAAAGGTGCAGAGCAAGGATATCAAGGGTGTCTTGACGGAAACGGAGGCTTACGGAATCAGCGAGGACTTTATGAAGCGTTTTGCCCCGCAATATGAAACGGTGCAGAAGTTCGTTTCGAAGAAGATCGGCACTTTTACCGAAAGTATCTCCACTCATCCTGCTTTCTTCGGCCCTTCTGCCTTTATCGACCTGATACATACCTTGCAGCTCGACATCACCGGTGCCGACATCTCGTTTGCCGCTCCGCTTTCGTTTGATTCGGAAATAAAGAAGGGGGATGTATTCGTGAGTGATATGTTCAATTTATATAAGTATGAGAACATGCTGTATGTGATGACTCTGTCCGGAAAGGAGATTAAGGATTTCTTGGAGATGTCTTATTATATGTGGACGAACCGGATGAAATCGCCGGAGGATCATCTGCTCTGGTTCAAGGAGAAGCGTCGTGAAAGTGCGGAGGATAGATCGTCTTTCCAGAATTACAGTTTTAATTTCGACTCGGCTTCGGGCATTATTTATACGGTGGATGTCACTAAACCGCAGGGTGAAAAAATAACGATTACAAGCATGGCCGATGGTTCTCCTTTCCGCATGGATAAGATATATAAGGTGGCCTTGAATTCTTACCGTGGCAATGGTGGCGGAGAATTGCTGACGAAAGGGTCGGGCATCCCGCAGGAGAAATTGAAAGACCGCATTATTTTCTCTACGGATAAGGACCTCCGTTTCTATCTGATGAATTATATTGAGAAGAAAGGAACGATGGACCCGAAAGCGCTCAATCAGTGGAAGTTTGTCCCGGAAAAGTGGACGGTGCCGGCTGCCAAACGTGATTATGAATATCTGTTCCGGTCTGTTCGATAAGTATCTAAAAGTGTTCATTATGTCCGATAATGCTCCCGATTGGCTTGTATATCTGATTAAATGCTGGTATATTTGTCGCCAAAAAAAGAGAGAGTATGGATATTCAAAGTGTTCCGAAAGTAGGTATTTCTTCGGTAGTTCATTCTAAACATATAGATGCCGACAACATTGATGTTGTTGATAATGATATAGCGCTTTTCGATACGGAGAGCGTTATATCGTTGTATAACGGGCCTACCAAACTGGAAGTGTTGACGGTGGGGCTTTGTCTGGAGGGTACCGGTACTTTTAAGATCAGTCTGCGTGAATTTCAATTGTGTCCCGGATTGATGGTGATAGCACTGCCTAATCAGATTATCGAGCAGCGGTATTTCAGTCACGATTTTAAAGGCATTTTCTTTGCTGTGTCGAAGAACTTGCTGGAGACGTTGCCTAAGATCGGAAATGTGCTTTCTTTGTTTTTCTATCTGAAAGATTATCCGTGTTTCGACCTCACTCCGCACGAGCAGGAGGTGGTGAAGGAGTATCACGCGTTTATCAGGAAACGGTTGAGGAATAAGGAGGCTTTATACCGTAGGGAAGTGGTAATGGGACTGATGCAGGGGTTCTTTTTCGAGCTTTGCACTATTTTCACTAATCATGCACCCGCAAACGCTACTACGATGAAGAATAAAAGCCGGAAAGAGTATATCTTCGAACGCTTTTATGAGTCTCTGGTGGAGTCTTACCAGTCTGAACGCAGCGTAAAATACTATGCCGATCAACTGTGTCTGACGCCGAAGCATCTTTCGGGAGTAGTGAAAGAAGTCAGCGGAAAAACGGTGGGAGAGTGGATTGACGAGTTGGTGATTCTGGAAGCGAAAGCCCTCCTGAATTCTTCAAGTATGAATATACAGGAGATTGCCGACCAGCTGAATTTTGCAAACCAGTCTTTCTTTGGGAAATACTTCAAGCATTACACCGGTATGTCTCCAAAAGAATACCGGAAAAGCCGCTAAAATCATAGGACACCGGAGCGTACACGGCTTAGTGTCTCCGGTGTCATCAGAAGATAGGAAGCGATGTGTGCCAGAGGCGCGCGTTTGATGATTTCCGGATGTGTTTCGAGCAGGAGGTTATAGCGTTCGCGAGCGGATTCGAAACGCCAGGAGTCTGCTTTAACCTGTGATACAATTAAAGAGTATTCCAATATCTTTTGATAGAACATATTGATTTCCCAGTTCTCCCTCGCTAATTTTTGTATCATGTCGCGGGGGAATAAGTAAATAATGGAAGGTTCAAGAGTTTCTACGATTAGCCGGGTGGGTACTTGTTTCAGAAAACTTTCAATGCACATCACGATACATCCTTCGTATGAGAAATGTTCGGTCACGTCTTTCCCGTTTTTGTAATAGTACTGCCTAAGCATGCCTTTTCCTACAAAAACAAGTTCGTGGGCTACTTCTCCTTCGTTGAGCGCTATGGCTCCTTTGGGAAATTCTTCACGAATCAGTATGCTTTCTATCTGCCGTCTTCCTTCTATACTCATCTCCGGAAAGCGGGAATTGACAACAGCATTTACAGTCTCTCTTAATAGTGTATCCATGTCTTTTCTGTCTTGATGTGTGCAAAAATACTAAAAACGGTTGACATAAATCAAGGGTGGTATAAAAAAGATGTATCTTTGTCCGCAAAATCAAGAAGTAAGGTGATTATGAATAAGATAATAGGCTTGGCAGTGTTGCTGTTTTGTTTGAGTGGTTGCGTTAGGGATAATGATGCTATTTATTATCCGGTTGGCAACGTGGATGTGGAAAGAGGCGGTCCGGCTTTGGAGGCAGGAAAGGGAGATTTGATAGCCCGAAGTTATAATACCGAAGATTATGTGTTGGACACGCTTGCGCAATATCCGGGTGACCCGACTCTCGGTAAACTGACATTTATGATTAACCTGAAAAATCAGTCGGCGGATCAGGAAGTAGATGGATTTAATGGCGTCGGCCGGTCTAAACTAACGATGAGTCTTGGATATAAAGACGGTAACTATCCGGTAGAAAGCCAAGTCCCTGTTTATACCTCGTCTGATGTGACTGCCAGTTATGCAATCAAACTCCGCTTGAAAGGGGAACTGACCTTGACGGGAGACGAATGGATGATTGACTATGTGTATGCCCAATTAGCGGGCTTATTCCAGCCTTATCCGCCTACGTCTTTCCCGGAAGTGTTTATGTGTAAAGGAGGTGAGCAACCATTCGCTACTTTCGATTCTTTCCGTAGAACCTGGACGTTTGATATAACCTATGATCGTTCCAACCTTTCTTTCAGCCAACTGTATTTCAACTTGTTCGTAAACCTGGCTGGGCAGAAGAGGGAAGAAAGAGTCCGGTTGAGAATAGATAAAGAATCTTACTTTGAGATCTATAAAGAAAAAGAGGAAATGTAGTTTAGCTGCATTTCCTCTTTTTCTTTGTAGGTAGGTACATTAATGGGATAGCACGATAACTATGCGAGATGAAAATTTGCGCAAAATTTGCATTTTTCTTTTGAAAATACCTCTTTATATCGCTTAAAAACGATATTTTGAGATAAATATAAGGCAATAAAAAAGCCCCTTACTTGTTAGTAAGAGGCTGATAATCAGATAGTAGTGGGTACGAGAATCGAACTCGTATTACATGCGTGAGAGGCATGTGTCCTAACCGTTAGACGAACCCACCGGAGTTTGATAGATTAAAAAGAGCCAAGTCTTTAAAACTTAGCTCTTTTTTATATTGAGATTTTTTGCGGAAGCTGGGGGATTCGAACCCCCGGTACCCTTACGAGTACGTCAGTTTAGCAAACTGGTGGTTTCAGCCACTCACCCAAACTTCCTTGAACCCGCATTCTCTCTCAAATGCGGTGCAAATATAGGGGGAACTTTTGGACTACGCAAATCTTTTAGCAAGATTTTTTTTACCTGTTTTTTGTAAAATGAGATAACCTGCTATGTTTCAAATGTTAAACGGAAGAATTTTTTTTTCGAAAGCTTTTAATTTTTATCGATGGAATGGGAACTTGAAACATATTGACGCTATCCGCTTATTATAGTGACGGTATCTTCATGGGATAGGGTAAACATCCGGATGGGATAGTGACGGTATATTTGACGTAAGAAAAGGACATAAAAAAAGGCTATCTATCCCAGACAGCCAATCTTTTTGTTAACCTTAAATCTAATACTATGAAAAACACAGTACAAATATACGGACTTCTGTCAACTTTGCAAATAAAACAAGAAAAAAGAGATGTTTTATAACATTGATTAAATATTTGATTCCTCGATTCTATTTTTATTAAGACTTTCGGCGTTTTGAATGCTATATTCCCAATATTTATCACATAATTTCAGATAGCTGGTCTCGGCACTCTTGCCACCTAAAGAAATAGCGTACATCTTTGTCTGTTTCGCTTTTGCGTGTTCGATGGTCCGGGATAGTAGTTGATCGACAGGACGCATCTCAAAGTCCGATACGGTGATAATGTCCGCTTCCATATATCCTTCTTCGCTGATCTTTCGCAAAGCATGCGTGATGACAGGTTCCATATCGGTTCCGCCATGAAAGGATTGGCATAAGAAATCGACCAGGCGATCGAAACTGCTGCCTAAGTCTGTGATTTCAATGCACTCGATATCATCGGAAAACAGGATGACGTAACATTTTCGATGTTGCACTTCCGTCAGTTCGGCAATGGCAAGTAGGGTGGATTTCGCGATTCTTTCCCGTTCGCCTGCCATGGAACCGGAAGTGTCCAGACAAACAATGAAAGGGCCTTCGGCTTCTTCGGAAACTTCGTTCCCTATTGTTTTCTTGTCGTTGATGGTTTGCTTTTCGTGTGATTGATAGTCGATGACTTGCAATCTCTTCTCAATGAAACGCTCAAAGAAAATGGGTTGCAGACTTTTTTCGGCCAGATAACAATATTCCAAGGGAAGAAGGCTGTTTAAGTCGTTTCCTTCGCAAATACCTGTAATATCGCTTCGGGTGGCATGAGATATAATTTGTTCCCGATGAATACCGGCAGTCATTTTGAAACGTTTCCGGCTGCTTTGGTGTTTCTTGCCCAAGATTTCTACCAGTTCACGGATAACGGGATTTCGTTTGATCGTTTCTTCGTATTCTAAAATCTGTTCTGCTATCTGTTTATGGTTGCGGAGTAACCAGACGAGGCGTGAGCCGCCACGCACCGGAAGGTTTTTGGCAAGTGATAGCTGAAGACGGTAGAAATCATCACAAAGCCGCTCGATATGTTCCATCTGATAGTTGAACTCGTTGTTCGAGAGCAGTGTGTGCCATTTGTCGAAGAAGAGAGTCCGCAACGCTTTCCATTCTTTAGAGCGCGGGCTGATTGCGTCAAAACGCTGGAGGTAGTATTTTACGTTGAGGTCTACCAGGTGATATTTCATTGAGAACGTGTAGGCGCTGTTTTTCAGGAAATGGAGAAACTTGGTGTCGGATGCTTCATTCATTTCATGAAAGTATTCCCATTGCGACGCGTAGTGGGAGTAGAAATCTTGCAGGGAGGGTTGCGTGTGACGAAAATACCGGTGAATGTCCGCATCCAGTTCTTCGGGACGGATAACCAGGTTGTGCAGTTGTTCGTCGTACACATCGTAGGCTATTCCCTGCAATTTTTCGTAATAAATGTCTTGCAGGTGTTTGAGCCTAATACTCTCTGTTCTCTTGTTCATGGGCGTGAGCGATGATGCGGAGTTCGTTTCGGTAATTCTCTATGATATGTGCAGTCTCTCCTAAAATTCGTTTGATCTTGCTTTTTTGCGATGAGCTTAAGAAAAGATGCTCCTTTGTATATGCTGTTTCCCGCTCGGAGATTGTTTTATATTCCACTTCCATTTGATGCAGCAAGTCGATCACTTCCTGCAATGTAAATTCGAACGGAGTGTTGCCATCCTGTTGTGCAGGCAAAGGATCACAATTGTCATAACATAGTAACGGATATTCCTGATTGTTGACGAAAACAGACCGTCTTCCTTTTCGGAGGGAATAGATATTCTTTTGCGCGATATTTCTGTTTTTTACAAAATCGTAGGCTTTTAGGATTTTGTTGACCGGACGGAATTTATCTTGTTGGATATAAAACAGTCGGTTGCTGTCTTTCTTCAAAGACTGGTAATCGGAAGCAAAAATGAGTAGATTTCCGGCAATGTGATAACCTTCTATGCGATGATAGAAGGTGTCTACGACTTGGATTCCCGGATCGCTAAGTTCACGTAGGCTGTGTTCGGACTTCATGTTTTCTTTCAGTGTGTCCAGTTTTTGCTCCAGTCGTTTTTCTCCTAACAGATAGGTGTTGATGCCTCGTGCTATCGACTGTTCTACAATCTCTTCGATAATGGGGAGCTGCGAAATTTCATCCCATAGGCAGGCGCTCATCAATAGGCAGTCGGAGAAATGAATTCCCGGAGATTCATTCAGATAGGCTGATGTGCGGAGTAGACCTACTATTTTCTTCCAGCGGCGGTCGGATACATAGATGGGAGGGGTGTTTTCATCCCGTCCTGTGTTGTATTGTTCAATTTCTCGTTTGATATTGTGAATCAGCTCAAAAATGGTATAGTGAATACCTACTTTTTCGCTTTCAGCTTGTATCTGGTTGTATAATTCATCGTTCACCTGGAGCTTTTCAGGGATTTCAGGTTCTATTTCCCGCGTAGAAGAAATCATCTGATCGAACGCATATTCCTGTTCGATACATCCGACAAACTGACGGATCAGGAAACGGTCGTATAAGGCTTCCAGTCCTTCACCTTTTGCCGGCAGTTCGTTGGAAGCGGCAATTAATGCTTTCAGGGGTACACGCACCGTAAATTGTCCGTTGCGGTATATCTTTTCATTGATTACCGTCAAAAGGGAATTTTGGATAGCAGGGCCGGCCTTCCATATTTCATCCAGAAAGACAATTGATGCTGTCGGCAGGTATCCTTTTGTGATGCGTTCGTACGTATCTTCATCCTTCAATTTTGAAATGGAGACGGGGCCGAATATTTCGTCCGGTGTACTGAAGCGGGACATCAGATACTCAAAAGCATCTGCGTCTTTAAATGCCAGTTTTAGCCTGCGTGCTACCAAACTTTTAGCTACTCCCGGAGGGCCCAGCAGAAAGATACTTTCCCCTGCCATGGCGGATAGCAGAGACAGTGCGATGGTATGCTCTTTTTCGAATACTCCCTCATTGAGGGACTTCAATAATTGGGTGATATGTGATTTGATAGACTTCATGTGACGGATAATTTCATGTGTTGTTAGCAAGAGGCAAAGATACAAGAATTCTTTGAAATAGACTTCACCGGAGGGATTTACTCCTAGATTTAGGCAATTTCCTCCCGATAAGTAGGAGTTTTCAGTTTCATGGGGAAAATTCATTCTCTACTTTTGTTCTATCGAAAGATAAATGATATATAATAATTAGAGAACCATTAAAAATAAAGGAATATGAAAACGAGCACATTTAAATACTTCGGTTTGGCGTTGATGGCTATATTGATGGTAAGTTTTACCTCTTGCGAAGTGGAAATAGACAGTTTCTATGATGATGATAATAATGGTGCAGGGTACTATAACCGTTCGGCTGATTTATGTAGCCGTACTTGGGTTAGTTTCTACCGCGACATGGACGGTAACTATTGCCGTCAGGAACTGGACTTCTTTTTAGACCGTACCGGAATCGACTATATACGGGTGGAATATCCTAATGGAACAGTCGATCAATATGAATATAATTTCCGTTGGAGTTGGGAAAATTATGCACAGACTTCCATTCGTATGTCATACGGACCGAATGATGTTTCATACTTGGATGATGTATATATCGGTGGAAACAGATTGAGCGGTTATCTGGACGGACGAAATAACTTTGTGGAGTTTCAAGGGAAAAGATGAGACGTGAAACAAGATGAAGCGTAAAGCAGGAAGAAACGTGAAGCAGGAAGAAAAAAGAAAAGGTTAAGAAATTAGGAGAGATAAAGAAATTAGAAAAAGATAAAGAGATAGGTAAGCGTAAAGGAAGAAACAGGTAAAAAAGCATCGTTGGAAGGATAACAAGATGCGGGTAAAAAGAGAAAGGATAAGATTGTTAAGATAGAAATATAACAGATATTAGAAACAAAATAACAGGTAACAGTGTAAAAGGGTAATCAATAAGATTTCAGGATATATGAATCAGGGTATAATTAGGGCGCGAAATGAAAGCTTAAAAGTTTTGAACCGGACTAAATAGTTTTTATCTTTGCGCCCTATTAGTTTTTATATACATGGAGTGGTTATATAGTCTATTTATCGAACATTCTGCCTTACAGGCTGTTGTGGTACTTTCACTGATTTCTGCCATTGGTTTGGGCTTGGGAAGAGTGCATTTCTGGGGAGTTTCCCTGGGAGTCACTTTTGTTTTTTTTGCGGGTATCCTGGCCGGCCATCTCGGGCTTTCGGTCGATCCGCAGATGTTAAACTACGCAGAAAGTTTCGGACTGGTCATTTTCGTTTATTCCCTCGGGCTACAAGTCGGTCCCGGTTTTTTTAGCTCTTTCCGTAAAGGTGGGGTAACGCTGAATATGTTGGCGTTGGGAGTCGTTCTGCTGGGAACGTTGTTGACGGTGGTGGCTAGTTATGCAACGGGTGTCTCTCTTCCTGATATGGTGGGCATCCTTTGTGGAGCAACGACAAACACTCCGGCATTGGGAGCTGCGCAACAAACTCTGAAACAGATGGGAATAAACAGCAGTACGCCTGCTTTAGGATGTGCGGTGGCCTATCCGATGGGAGTAGTCGGCGTAATCCTTGCCGTTTTATTAATCCGTAAAGTATTGGTTCGCAAAGAAGATTTGGAGATAAAAGAGAAAGACGATGCGAACAAAACTTATATTGCAGCGTTTCAAGTACACAATCCTGCTATTTTCAATAAAAGTATCAAGGATATAGCTCGTATGAGTTACCCGAAGTTTGTCATATCCCGTTTGTGGCGTGACGGACATGTCAGTATTCCGACTTCAGACAAGATTCTGAAAGAAGGCGACCGTCTGCTGGTGGTAACTGCGGAAAAAGACGCTTTGGCCCTGACAGTGCTTTTTGGTGAACAGGAAAATACGGATTGGAATAAAGAGGACATTGACTGGAATGCGATTGACAGCGAATTGATCTCGCAGCGTATCGTTGTCACCCGTCCCGAACTGAATGGTAAGAAACTCGGTGCACTCCGGTTGAGAAACCATTACGGTATTAACATCAGCCGTGTTTACCGGTCGGGGGTGCAACTGCTTGCTACTCCGGGATTGATACTTCAGTTGGGCGACCGCCTGACAGTGGTGGGCGAGGCTGCTGCTATCCAGAATGTGGAGAAAGTATTGGGAAATGCCGTGAAAAGCCTGAAAGAACCCAATCTGGTTGTTATATTTATCGGTATCGTGCTTGGTTTGGCACTGGGGGCTATTCCTTTCTCTTTTCCGGGTGTCAGTACTCCTGTGAAGTTGGGATTAGCGGGCGGACCGATCATTGTCGGTATCCTTCTGGGTACTTTTGGACCACGGATACACATGATTACCTATACCACCCGTAGCGCGAACCTGATGTTGCGTGCCTTGGGACTTTCCATGTACCTTGCCTGTCTGGGACTGGATGCGGGAGCTCACTTTTTCGATACCGTATTCCGTCCGGAAGGCTTATTATGGATTGGTTTGGGAGCCGGATTGACTATCATTCCAACAGTGTTGGTTGGATTCGTGGCCTTCAAGATGATGAAGATCGATTTCGGTTCTGTATCCGGTATGTTGTGCGGAAGTATGGCAAATCCGATGGCACTGAACTATGTAAACGATACAATCCCCGGCGACAACCCATCCGTAGCCTATGCGACTGTTTATCCGCTATGTATGTTCTTGCGGGTAATTATCGCCCAAGTGTTGTTGATGTTCTTGTTAAATTGAGAATGGTACATTGCTGAATCGTAATTAGTAACTAGTAAATTGTAAATAGTAAAATAGTAAATAAAATGACTGCTCAAAGTAACATAACTCCTGAAAGCATTGTGGGCGATCTCCGTTACCTGCAACTGCTTTCCCGAAGTTTTCCTACGATTGCCGATGCTAGTACGGAAATAATCAATCTGGAGGCTATCTTAAATCTACCTAAAGGGACAGAGCATTTCCTGACTGACATTCATGGAGAATACGAGGCTTTTCAGCACGTACTGAAAAACGCTTCAGGTGCGGTAAAACGTAAAGTAAATGAAATATTCGGCAACACTCTCCGCGAGGCTGAAAAGAAAGAAATCTGCACGTTGATTTACTATCCCGAAGAGAAACTTCAATTAGTGAAAGCCCGTGAAAAGGATCTGGATGATTGGTATCTGATTACCCTGAACCAACTGGTGAAGGTCTGTCAGAATGTATCTTCCAAATATACCCGTTCGAAGGTTCGTAAATCGCTGCCTGCCGAGTTCTCATATATTATTCAGGAATTATTGCACGAATCTTCCATCGAGCCGAACAAGCATGCCTATATCAATGTAATTATCAGTACGATTATCACTACCAAGCGTGCCGACGATTTCATTATCGCTATGTGCAATCTGATTCAGCGTCTGACTATTGACTCTCTTCATATCGTAGGCGATATTTACGACCGTGGTCCTGGCGCGCATATCATCATGGATACGTTGTGCAATTACCATAACTTCGATATTCAATGGGGAAATCATGATATTCTCTGGATGGGTGCAGCTTCCGGTAACGACAGCTGTATTGCCAACGTGATACGTATGTCCATGCGCTACGGCAACCTGGGCACGCTTGAAGACGGATACGGAATCAATCTGCTTCCATTGGCTACTTTTGCAATGGATACGTATGCCGATGATCCTTGCACCATCTTCATGCCGAAGATGAATTTTGCCGACGCTCATTATAATGAGAAGACTCTGCGCTTGATCACTCAAATGCATAAGGCCATTACCATTATCCAGTTTAAACTGGAAGCCGAAATCATCGACCGTCGTCCGGAGTTTGGGATGACCAACCGCAAACTGCTGGAAAAGATTGATTTTGAGCGTGGCGTCTTTGTATACGAAGGAAAAGAATATGCTTTGCGCGATACCAACTTCCCTACCGTAGATCCTGCCGATCCTTACCGGTTGACGGAAGAAGAACGCGAATTGGTAGAAAAGATTCATTATTCATTTATGAATAGTGAAAAGCTGAAGAAACACATGCGTTGCCTGTTTACCTATGGCGGAATGTATCTGGTTTCAAATTCAAATCTTCTTTATCACGCTTCTGTCCCTCTGAATGAGGATGGCAGCTTTAAGCATGTCAAAATACGTGGTAAGGAGTATTGGGGGCGTAAATTGCTGGATAAAGCCGATCAACTGATTCGTACTGCGTACTTCGATGAAGAAGGGGAGGAGGATAAGGAATTTGCTATGGATTACATTTGGTATATGTGGTGTGGTCCGGAAGCTCCCTTGTTCGATAAGGATAAGATGGCGACCTTTGAGCGTTATTTCGTAGAAGATAAAGAATTGCATAAAGAGAAGAAAGGTTATTATTATACATTGCGTAACCGGGAAGATGTCTGCGATCAGATTTTGGCAGAGTTTGGAGCTTCCGGCCCTCACTCGCATATCATCAACGGGCATGTGCCTGTGAAAACAATTCAGGGAGAACAGCCAATGAAAGCCAATGGCAAGCTTTTCGTTATTGATGGCGGATTCTCAAAAGCTTATCAGCCGGAAACGGGAATTGCGGGATATACGCTTGTTTATCACTCTCATGGTATGCAGCTTGTGCAGCACGAGCCGTTCCAGTCTCGTCAGAAAGCTATCGAAGAGGGACTTGATATCAAATCTACCAACTTTGTCCTGGAGTTCAATTCGCAACGGATGATGGTGAAAGATACCGATAAAGGAAAAGAACTGGTGACTCAAATACAGGATTTGAAGAAATTGCTCGTTGCTTATCGTACCGGTCTGATAAAAGAAAAGGTATAATTAGTAATCAGTATGCTCAAAGTTGCACGTTTCTGAATTTATTCACCACAGAGGACGCAGAGGACACAGAGTTTTTTTTCTGCAAGTAAAACAGAGCGATAAATACGATTCTAAATACGTGAGACTCTGTGTTACTCTATAGTAAATAAAAAATAGTAAACCTCTGTGTCCTCTGCGTCCTCTGTGGTGAATAAGTTTAGAAAAGAACAATACCCGCTTCGATAATAGCTCCCTTATCGTAATTGCTCGATTTATTATAGAATCTGGTTACCCCATATCCACCTGTTGCAAAGATGCCGAACTTCTTGGTAAATTGATATTCCAGATTTGCACGTGCCTGCAATGCGTACAGGCGTTTCGGGATGACCTCATCTTTGTTGTCAAAAGCCTCGATATGCTGGTATCCGAGGTCTCCGCTGATGGATAACCCCTTGTAAAGGGGGAAAGACAGACCGGCACGATAGGATGCGCTGGCCGAAAACTTATCATTCAATCCCTGATACATGGAACCCACTCCCAATATTGTATAAAACAACTGGTTCTTGAACCGTACCCCGATATTGGCAGGCGTTGCATTTCCACCGTATACCATCATTTGCACTTTTGTATCAGGATTTGCATTCACCAAACCAAGTTGGAAACCTTTCATATCTTCTTTGTAGTAATTGACAAGACCAATTTGAAGTCCGCGCGCTTTCGTAGCGTAGTTGCATAATGCTACTTGCACTCCATTCAGCTTTGATGCGGTTATATTGGCAATTCCTGCTATCTGCAAACCGTTCATGTGTTCGCCTACTACATTTAAAAGTCCCGAAGCCATCAGACCACCGAAGCTCTGTCCGGTGATATTTGCTACTCCGGAAAAGTGTAAGCCCGAAGCCATATTGCCCGTCACATTCATGAAACCACTAATCATTAACCCCGAGTTGTTGTCTCCGCCGATGCTCGTTAGCCCGGATATGACTACTCCCTGTGCTTTGTCGCCGGTGATATTTACCAATCCGGCAGCAGAAAGCCCTACGGTGTTATCGCCGCTGATATTACTGATACCGGCCAGCTGAACGCCTCGCATAGTGCCCCCTGCCAAGTTGGCTAATCCGGTGATTTGTACTCCGTTCATGTCATCATGAACCACGCTTCCCAACGCATTGATACCCACACCGTTCAGACGGTTCATGGTAGACAGGAGGCCGATGTTTATGTATGTCGTCTGTGTACTATCATGCGGTTGCGTGCATATATCTTTCCAGATGGATATATTGATCCCTGCACTCTTGTTCTGTGCCGGTAAAGAAACGGCAGCCATTAGTATAGCTGCCGTAAGTATTGTTTTCTTTATCTTCATTCCTTTCTCTTTTTCGGTTTAAGTTATATCTTTCTCTATGCAGCTGACAATCTATCAGCCTTTTGCTTCCTGATACAAATAACGCTTGATGCTCTTCTTCGGTGTCTTTTCAAATTCTTCCGGATAGATTTTCATCTTGGATATCTGGCTGTATGCCGGTAACATAGTGTTCAGTGTCACGCGGTTTTCTTCCATTACTTGTTCGATGTCTTCAGTCTTCAGGCCGTGGGCGAACGCATCGTCAAAGTCGGGATAAACAAGTCCGACAAGTTTCTCGTTTTGCTGAACGATAATGCTTTCAGCCACGTATGGCAGGTTGTTCAACTTATCCTCAATTTCTTCCGGATAGATATTCTGTCCGCTGGAGCTCAATAACAGGTTCTTGCTGCGTCCTTTGATTGTAACATTACCTTCTTCATCCATCAAAGCCAAGTCGCCGGTATGCAACCAACCGTCCTTGTCGATGACTTCTTGAGTGGCTTCTTCGTTTTTGTAATAGCCCAGCATCACATTCGGGCCCTTACATACGATTTCACCAACAATATTTTCGGGATCAGATGACAATACCCGTACATCCATCCGTGGCACAGCCTTTCCGCAAGAACCCGGTTTGAACTTTCTCCAATCTTCGTAGCAGATAATCGGGCCACATTCCGTCATTCCATATCCAACCGTATAAGGGAAATCAATCATTTTCAAGAACTGTTCCACTTCTTGATTGAACGCTGCACCTCCTACGATGACTGCCTTGAAGTTTCCGCCAAATGCCTTAATCATCTCTTCGCGCACTGTTGCCTTTATCTTGTCATTGATAATAGGCACTTTCAGCAATATCTTCATCGCCGGAGTTTCCAACTTCGGAAGTACGCTTTTCTTGATTATCTTTTCGATGATGAGTGGTACGGCAACAATCAGACTGGGTTTCACTTCTTCAAAAGCCTGGAAGATAATCTTAGGGCTTGGCATACGGGTGAGGAAGTAGATGTGGCAACCTACGGAGAACTCATAAAGGAATTCAAAAGCCAATCCGTACATGTGTGCCATAGGAAGCATGGAAACGATTTTATCTCCGGCTTCCAGTTCCAACACTTCAAAAGCAAATTTGGTATTCGACCACAGACTGCGGTAGGGGAGCATTACTCCTTTGGAATAACTCGTTGTTCCCGAAGTATAATTGATAACTGCCAGTTCTTCCGGTTCGTCTTTGTGATAAGCGACATGCTCTTTACGGAAATTCTTCGGATATTTTTTGCCGAACATTTCGTTCAGATGTTCGCGTGCATACGTGAGTCGTTCGCTGCGTGACACTAATAGGGTGAAGTCATTCATCATCAGGATACCTTCCAATAGCGGCATTGCCGACTCGTTCAGGTTTTCCCATACCATATCTCCTACAAGCAGTAATTTAGCTTCGGAGTGGTTGACGATATTATGCACGTTATCTGCTTTAAATTCATGGAGAATAGGTACAATAACGGCTCCATACGTCAGTGTGGCAAGGAAAGTAACTCCCCAGTGAGAGCTGTTTCTTCCACAAACGGCAATCTTGTCTCCTTTGCGGATTCCGCTTTCTTCAAAGATGATATGGAGTTTCTCGATTTTACGAGCTACGTCTTTATACTGTAAAGTTGCACCTTTATAATCGGTCAGGGCATCCAGGTCCCAATTATTCTTGATACTATTCTCAATATAGGCTATAAAACTTTGTTCCATTGTTTTTTGCACATTTGGTATTAAATTGTGCAAATATAGCAATTATATTAAGAATGAAGAATTAAGAGTGAAGATTTTTTGGAAATGGAGGAGAGAGTAGTGGGGGAATTTGTGTGGCGATACGTTATAAATACAATGGATGAGGCTTATAATTGAATGAATGGTGCTTATGGTTGAATAAATGATGCTTAGTTGGATGAAGGCTTATCACAAAAGGGATTAACTTATAATAAAATAGATTGACTCGTAGTATAAAAAAGATTATGCTCATAGCTCAACAGATTATGCTTATAGCTAATAGGATTATCATTATAGCAAAACTGATTATCATTATAGCTAATTTAATTATCATTATAGCTAAAAAAAATATGCTATTAGCAAAAAACATTCAGCTAATAGCATATTTACAGTAACTTCATTTCTTATTTCAAGTACCATTCGTACATTCTTTGTACGCCTTCCTCGATTTCAATTTTGTGGTGCCAGCCCAGTGCATGCAGTTTTGAAGGATCGGTTAGCTTGCGCATTGTGCCGTCCGGTTTGCTGCTGTCGAAGGTCAGTTTACCTTGATAACCTACTGTTTCAACGATCCGTTCGGCCAGTTGGCGGATGGTGATTTCCTTACCGGTTCCGATGTTGATATGGCAGTTGCGGATATCTTTGCTACCTTCTTTATAGGTATCTTTAAAGTCCACATGCTCCATAACGAAGACACTGGCATCCGCCATTTCTTCGCTCCAGAGGAATTCGCGGAGAGGAGTACCCGTACCCCAGAGAGTGACCTCTGTTTCGTTGATTCCGTATTTTCTCAGAATAGCCAGAATGTCCTCTTTCGAGCTGTCGCCATTGACACCTTCCACCGGACGTTGGTTCATATCCTTGCGTACAGCTTCCCAGTTTCCTTCTTTCAGACAGTGTGCCAAATGAATCTTGCGAATCATGGCAGGCAATACATGGCTGCGTTCCAAATCGAAATTATCATTCGGGCCGTAAAGGTTTGTCGGCATCACGGCGATGTAGTTCGTTCCATATTGCAGGTTGAAGCTCTCGCACATTTTCAGTCCGGCAATTTTGGCGATTGCATACGGCTCGTTGGTATATTCCAACGGTGAAGTAAGCAATACATCTTCCTTCATCGGCTGTTCGGCATCGCGTGGATAAATACACGTACTACCGAGGAAGAGCAACTTTTTCACGTTGTGACGGAAACTCTCTCCGATAATGTTCTGTTGAATCTGCAGATTCTTGTATATAAAGTCGGCACGGTAGATGCTGTTCGCCATGATACCACCCACAAAGGCAGCGGCAAGGAATACATATTCCGGTTGTTCTTCATCGAAGAATTTACGGACAGCCATTCCATCCAGCAGGTCAAGCTCTTTGTGCGTGCGGCCTATCAGATTGGTGTATCCTTTATCCTGCAAATTCTTCCAGATAGCAGATCCCACAAGTCCGCGGTGTCCTGCTACATATATCTTTGCATTCTTTTCCATTCTATCTTTTATTATTTTCACCACAGATTAACACAGATTTCCACAGATTATAGATATAAAAAAACTCTGTGGAAATCTGTGTTAATCTGTGGTGAAATGAAATTCATTTAATGTTTGGTAGCAATCATCCGCTTCACCTTTTCCATATCGTGGCGCACCATGATACTTACCAGTTCTTCGAATGATGTTTTGCATGGATCCCATCCTAACAATGTTTTTGCTTTAGTCGGGTCACCCAGCAGTTGTTCCACCTCTGACGGACGGAAATATTTAGGATCAACCTCTACCAAAGACTTTCCGGTAGCTACGTCGATACCTTTCTCATTCACGCCTTCACCTTCCCAACGAAGTTCGATGCCTGCTTCCTTGAATGCCAGCGTTGCGAATTCGCGCACTGTGTGCATTTCTCCGGTAGCAATTACGAAATCTTCGGGAACGTCATGTTGCAGAATCAGCCACATACATTCGATGTAATCCTTGGCATATCCCCAGTCGCGACGTGCATCCAGATTACCCAGATACAGTTTGTCCTGTTCGCCCTGTGCGATACGTGCGGCAGCAAGCGAAATTTTACGGGTAACGAATGTCTCGCCACGGCGTTCACTCTCGTGATTGAACAAGATTCCGTTTACGGCAAACATACCATAGCTTTCGCGGTAGTTTTTAGTAATCCAGAAACCATATTGTTTGGCTACCCCATACGGAGAACGGGGATAGAATGGAGTTGTCTCTTTTTGTGGAACTTCCTGCACCTTACCGAACAATTCGGAAGTAGAAGCCTGATAGATGCGGGTTTTCTTTTCCAGTCCCAGGATGCGTACCGCTTCGAGCATACGCAACGTACCGATAGCATCCGCTTCGGCCGTGTATTCCGGAACGTCGAATGAAACCTTCACGTGGCTTTGAGCAGCGAGATTGTAGATTTCATCCGGTTGCACCTGTTGAATAATACGAATTAACGAACTAGAATCTGTCATATCCCCATAATGCAGATTGATCGTACGTTTCTGTTTCATGTCGCGCACCCACTCGTCAAAATACAAATGTTCAATACGTCCTGTATTGAACGAAGAAGAACGACGGAGTATACCGTGTACTTCGTAACCTTTTTGCAATAGAAATTCGGCAAGATAAGAACCATCCTGCCCGGTGATGCCTGAAATTAGGGCTTTTTTCATACGCTATTATTTAATATAATTGAAAATGTGGGTGCAAATGTCGGCATTTTTTGTGAGCCAGCCAAGCTACTACCCAATTATTTTTCAGCACAGTCATTCAGCACGGTTTTTCCCCATTATTTTGTCGATAATCAAAGCGATAGCTCCGTCGCCCGTCACGTTGCAGGCTGTGCCGAAACTGTCCATTGCGATGTAAAGCGCAATCATCAAAGCCTGTGCCGATTCGTCGAAGCCGAGCATGGATTGAAGAATTCCCAGAGAGGCCATGATAGCTCCGCCCGGAACCCCCGGAGCGGCTATCATTGTGATGCCCAGCATGAAGATAAATCCGGCAAACAAGGGGAAGTCAAACGGTATTCCCTGCATCATCATCAATGCCAGTGCGCAGGCTACGATTTTCAGTGTGCTGCCCGACAGATGAATGGTGGCACAGAGCGGAATCACGAAACCGGCCACTTCGGCAGATACCCCGTTCTTTTTGGTCTGTTCCAGCGTTACGGGGATGGTGGCTGCCGAAGATTGTGTGCCCAATGCCGTGAAGTAAGCCGGCAGCATTTTATTAAGTAATTTAAACGGGTTTTTGTGTACAAACAGTGCCGCAATGGAATACTGAAAAACTAACAGGAAGATGTGAAGAGCAAAGATGACTCCGATAATTTTAATAAACACCATCAGGATGGAATATACTTGTCCCGAATGTGTCATGTTGAGGAATATGCCAAAGATATAAAGCGGCAGCAAAGGCAGAATGACTGCGCTAATCATTCGTACGATAATTTCCTGAAAATCACGTGCCACGTTTTTCAATGCGTCGCTGTTCAGTGACGCCAGTCCCAAGCCCAAGGTGAAGGCTAATACCAAGGCCGTCATGACGTTCATCAGCGGTGGGATGGAGACGGAGAAGTAGGGGAGGATTCCTTGTGCTTCACTCACTTCTTCAAGCGGCGCTCCCGGTTCGATGAGTGACGGAAACACGGTGACTCCTGTGAAGTAGGAGAGGAATCCCGAAAACAGGGTGGCGAAATAAGCAATCAGAGCCGTCACGAGCAGCATTTTTCCTGCACCTTTTCCGATGTCGGCAATAGCCACCGTTACCAGTCCGACGATAATCAGCGGGATAGAGAAATTGAGAAACTCGCTGAAAATGCCGTTGAAAGTAACGAATATTCGCACTAGCGGAGCCGGGAAAAAAGTGCCGATGGCAATACCCAAAATGATGGCGATTACGATGCGTGCCAACAAACCGATTTTGATCTTCTTCATCCTTGATTTTATTTGTAGACCACAAAAATAATATTTTAATCTAAAATATTGCGAACAAATGTGCATTTCAACTGTTACTAAGATAAAGAATATTCAAAATATATAAGTTATGGCAAATCAGAATAAAACAGATATCGGACTTATCGGCTTGGCTGTGATGGGCGAGAATCTTGCTTTAAACATGGAGAGTAAGGGATGGCATGTATCGGTTTATAACCGTACAGTTCCCGGAGTAGAGGAAGGAGTGGTAGATCGCTTTATGAATGGTCGTGCAAAAGGTAAAAACATCGAAGGATTCACAGATATAAAAGCATTTGTAGATTCGATAGCTATTCCCCGTAAGATAATGATGATGGTTCGTGCCGGAAGTCCGGTTGACGAACTGATGGATCAGCTTTTCCCGTTGCTTTCACCGGGAGATATTCTTATTGATGGTGGTAACTCCAATTATGAAGATACCAACCGCCGCGTCAAACTGGCGGAGTCGAAAGGATTTCTCTTCGTCGGTAGCGGAGTGTCTGGCGGTGAAGAAGGAGCCTTGAATGGAGCTTCTATCATGCCCGGCGGTTCGGAGAAAGCATGGCCGGAAGTGAAACCGATCCTTCAAAGCATTGCGGCAAAAGCACCGGACGGCACTCCCTGTTGCCAATGGGTAGGCCCTGCCGGATCGGGTCATTTTGTGAAGATGATTCACAACGGTATCGAATATGGTGATATGCAGCTGATTGCTGAAGCCTATTGGGTGATGAAAAAGTTGCTGGATCTGACCAATGAGGAAATGGCTGATGTCTTTGCCCGTTGGAACGAAGGCAAACTACGCAGCTACCTGATCGAAATCACCGCCAACATCCTGCGGCATAAAGACAAATCCGGAGGGTATCTGATTGATAAAATCTTGGATGCGGCCGGACAGAAAGGAACCGGCAAATGGTCGGTTATCAACGCTATGGAACTCGGCATGCCGTTGGGATTGATTGCCACAGCGGTATTCGAACGAAGCCTTTCTGCACAGAAAGACTTGCGTCATCTGGCTTCCAGACAATATCAGTGTCAACATACACAACCTATATATAATAAGGTGGAACTCGTAAAGAATATATTTTCTGCTCTTTATGCTTCCAAACTCGTCTCTTATGCCCAGGGATTCGCCGTGTTGCAACGTGCTTCCGACGCTTTCGACTGGCATCTCGACCTGGCTTCCATTGCCCGTATGTGGCGTGGAGGATGCATCATCCGCAGTATATTCCTGAACGACATTGCTGCCGCCTTCGAAGCCACCGACAAGCCTAAACACTTGTTGTTGGCTCCTTATTTTAAAGAAGAAATGAAAACATTGCTTCTCGGATGGAAAAACCTGGTGGCGGAAGCCATGAAAGAAGAACTTCCTGTTCCTGCTTTCTCTTCTGCGCTGAACTATTTCTATTCGCTCACATCTGCCGATCTGCCCGCCAATCTTGTGCAGGCACAACGCGATTATTTCGGCGCGCACACTTTCGAGCGCAAAGACGAGTTGCGTGGACAGTTCTTCCACGAGAACTGGACAGGTCACGGAGGAGATACGAAATCGGGTACATATAATGTTTAAATAGAAAACAGTTTTGAAATGATAAATGGGAATTTGAAATGATAAATGGGAATTTAGCGGTTAAATGGGAATTTATCGGTTAAATGGGAATTTATCGGTTGAATGAGAATTTATCGGTTAGGCTGAAAGCCTTACAATTATATATTTATTGGGGTGCCCTGAAAGGGCTTAATTACATAGCGTAGGGCAACGCCCTACGAAAAAGACACACCAGCCACAAGCCCTGAAAGGGCGGAACTGTATACAATTATGCCCTTTCAGGGCGCAAATTCAGATTATCGTTTTTACGTAGGGCGTTGCCCTACGCTATATAATTAAGCCCTTTCAGGGCACTCCGCAAAATTATCATTTACCATCTCAAAACAGAAATTAAAACAACTCTTGAAAAATGGATAAATTTGCAATGATAATTTTCGGTGCGTCGGGTGATCTGACCAAGCGTAAGCTGATGCCCGCCCTTTACTCCCTCTACCGTGAAAAGCGGTTGACCGGAGAGTATTCTATATTGGGTATCGGGCGTACGGTCTACTCTGACGATAACTACCGTTCCTATATCTTAGAAGAACTGCAACAGTTCGTAAAGTCCGAAGAACAGGACACAGCTCTGATGGCTTCGTTTGTCTCCCATCTCTACTATTTACCGATGGACCCGGCAAAAGAAGAAGGTTACCCGCAACTCCGCCAACGTCTGGTCGACTTAACTGGTGAGGTAGACCCGGACAACCTGCTGTTCTACCTAGCCACTCCGCCGTCACTGTACGGAGTAGTGCCCTTATACCTCAAAGCTGCCGGACTCAACACTCCCCATTCACGTATCATCGTCGAGAAACCTTTCGGTTATGATCTCGAATCGGCACGTGAACTGAATAAAACGTATGCTTCTGTTTTCAATGAGCATCAAATTTACCGTATCGACCATTTTCTCGGTAAGGAAACAGCCCAGAATGTACTGGCTTTCCGTTTTGCCAACGGTATCTTCGAACCTCTCTGGAACCGTAACTATATCGACTACGTAGAAATCACAGCCGTAGAAAATCTGGGTATCGAACAACGTGGCGGATTCTATGAGACGGCAGGTGCACTGCGGGATATGGTGCAAAATCACCTGATACAGCTCGTAGCCCTTACGGCTATGGAACCGCCCGCTGTTTTCAACGCGGACAATTTCCGCAACGAAGTGGTGAAGGTCTACGAATCTCTCACCCCGTTGAATGAAGTGGATTTGAACGAACATATCGTTCGTGGACAATATACAGCCTCCGGCAATAAAAAAGGCTATCGTGAAGAAAAAGGAGTGGCTCCCGATTCGCGTACGGATACTTATATTGCCATGAAACTGGGCATTAGCAACTGGCGCTGGAGTGGCGTTCCGTTCTACATTCGTACAGGTAAACAAATGCCGACGAAAGTAACGGAAATCGTCGTTCATTTCCGTGAGACACCTCATCAGATGTTTCATTGTGCCGGTGGCAACTGTCCGCGGGCTAATAAATTGATTCTTCGTTTGCAACCGAATGAAGGAATAGTGCTCAAAATCGGAATGAAAGTACCCGGCGCAGGTTTTGAAGTGCGCCAGGTGACGATGGATTTCAGTTACGCGCAGTTGGGCGGCGTACCCAGTGGCGACGCTTATGCCCGTCTGATAGACGACTGCATCCAGGGTGATCCGACTTTATTTACTCGAAGTGACGCAGTAGAAGCCTCATGGAAATTTTTCGATCCGGTACTCCGTTATTGGAAAGACAACCCCGACGCACCTCTTTACGGTTATCCCGCAGGTACGTGGGGACCTTTGGAAAGCGAAGCGATGATGCACGAACATGGGGCCGACTGGACGAATCCTTGTAAGAATTTGACGAATACAGATCAATATTGTGAATTATGAAACTATCAGTTTTTCCTTCATCTATTGAAACTTCACGAGCATTGATACTCCGCTTGGTGGAAATCATGAATGAAGAGCCGGACAGAGTGTTCAATATCGCAGTCAGCGGTGGCAACACACCTGCTCTGATGTTCGATTTGTGGGCGAATGAATACATGGAAATTACCCCGTGGGATCGTATGCGGATTTATTGGGTGGATGAACGTTGTGTGCCTCCCGATGATTCGGACAGTAATTACGGAATGATGCGCAACCTCCTTTTGGGTTTGACTCCTATTTTGTATGAAAATGTATTCCGTATTCGTGGAGAGGCGAAGCCTGCGAAAGAAGCGGTCCGTTATTCGGAGTTAGTCCGGCAGCAAGTGCCGCTGAAGCGTGGTTGGCCCGAATTTGATATTGTACTGTTGGGGGCCGGAGACGACGGACACACGTCTTCCATCTTTCCCGGACAAGAAGATTTGCTGACTTCAAACTCTATTTATGTAGTCAGCGCTCATCCCCGTAACGGGCAGAAGCGCATCGCAATGACGGGATACCCCATTCAGAATGCCCGCTATGTCATTTTCCTGATTACCGGAAAAAATAAAGTCGACGTAGTAGAAGAAATCTGTAATTCGGGAGACACTGGTCCCGCAGCCTATATAGCTCATCACGCGCAGAATGTAGAGCTATTTGTGGATAAAGCGGCTGCCGCATATATTGACGATAGTAATAAAAAATGAATTAGAACTGTTTCGTTGACGAAACTAACAGAAAAAAAGAAAAATATGAATCCTTATCAAAATTCATTTGGAGGTAATATCCCGCAGGACGTAGCCGGGAAACAAGGTGAAAATGTCATTTTTATTGTTTATACTCTAAAAGATACTCCCGAAACTCTTGATAAAGTAAAAGATGTATGCGCTAATTTCTCGGGCATGATTCGCAGCATGCGTAATCGTTTCCCCGAACTGATGTTCAGTTGTACGATGGGCTTTGGCGCCGATGCCTGGAGCCGTCTTTTCCCGGAAAAGGGAAAGCCGAAAGAACTGAACACTTTTGAAGAGATCAAAGGCGGAAAGCACACGGCAGTCTCTACTCCGGGCGACATCTTGTTTCATATCCGTGCAAAACAGATGGGGTTGTGTTTTGAGTTTGCTTCCATCATTGACGAGAAGCTCCAGGGCGTAGTTGAACCTGTCGATGAAACTCACGGTTTCAGATATATGGACGGCAAGGCTATTATCGGCTTTGTAGACGGAACAGAGAATCCGGCAGTTGATGAGAATCCTTATCATTTTGCGGTGGTAGGAGAGGAGGATGCTGATTTTGCAGGAGGAAGTTATGTTTTTGTACAGAAGTACATTCACGATATGGTTGCATGGAACGCTCTGCCTGTGGAAGAACAGGAGAAAGTGATCGGTCGTCGTAAGTTTAACGATGTCGAGCTGTCTGACGAGGAGAAACCTCAAAATGCGCATAATGCCGTCACTAATATTGGTGATGACCTGAAAATTGTACGTGCCAACATGCCGTTTGCCAATACGTCTAAGGGAGAATATGGCACATACTTCATCGGTTATGCAAGTACGTTCAGTACGACCCGGCAGATGTTGGAAAGTATGTTCATCGGCAATCCGGTAGGGAATACCGATCGTTTGCTTGACTTCAGCACAGCTGTAACAGGAACGCTTTTCTTTGCTCCTTCCTACGATTTGCTGGGAGAATTGGGCGAATAAAAAAAGAAAAATAAGAATAAAAGATTGGAGGAGGATTACACTTTGGTAATCTCCTCCACTATATATTGATCTTTCACTCTCCTGCAGGTACATACAAAGTATTCCGGATGTTTCAGGGCTCCTTCTAAAGTATCAGGAAGAATCATCTCTTTGGTACGTCTATCCATTGCCACCGTTGCATATAGAATACCCTCTTTTTCGCATCTCTCAATTAATGCATTTTTTAGTTCTTCTACGCTATATTCCATTTGTGTGAGACTTTATCGCTGCAAAGTTATGGAAAATATGTATATTTTGTGCAATAATATTCCTGTAATATATAAAAATAGCTCCCTAGTTCGTCCGCCGACGAGGGAGCTATCAACACAAAAACTAAACTAGACTTAACTAAACTATTCTATTCTTGGAATTTCACAATCCCTTTCTGTTCTTTGCAAAGGTAGATATAAAACGGATTTTGGCAAACTATAATCGACAAAAATCACTTTTTTACCGATAAAATAATGAATAATCAGCTCCTTTCGTCAAGAAAAGTCTGAAAAACTTGCTTGTAACTATCGCTGATAGGAATATATGTCTTGTCAAACACGATACGTCCGCGGTCAATCACACGTATTTTATCTTTCTGTACGATGAAGGAGCGGTGCACACGTATGAAACGACTGGATGGCAAGAGCTCTTCCATGGCTTTCATACTCATCAGTGACAGGATAGGTTTGGGAGCGTCTTCCGTATATATTTTAATGTAATCTTTCAGTCCTTCGATATACATGATTTTCTTCAAGTCCACTTGTACCAGTTTGTAGTCACTTTTCACAAAGATACTGTCTATCTCTTCCGGTTTCTGCACGAGTTCGAACCATTGGAGAGCTTTGTTGGCAGCTTGCAGGAAATCAACGTATGAGATTGGTTTCAGCAGGTAATCGAGTGCGTTGACACGATAACCGTCGATGGCATACTGTCCGAAAGCGGTGGTAAATACAATACGGGTATGCGGATCTACCATCTTCGAGAACTCCAGACCGTTAAGCTCCGGCATCTGAATGTCCAGAAACAGGAGGTCGACCTCTTCGCCCGGCAATTCTTTCATCGCCTGAACCGCACTGGAATACTTTCCTGCAAGTTGCAGGAACGGAGTCTTATTCACATAACTCTCTAACAGGCTAAGAGCTAAAGGCTCATCGTCAACGATTGCGCAACGTAACATCATACTATTTTATATCTAAAGTTTTATATCCAAAATCTTGTACTTGACGCTTTATACTAAACATTGGTACTTGACATTTTATACTGAACGTTTTTCTTTCTACTCTCTAATCTTGATACTCAATCTCGATTCGTATACCTTTTCGTCTTTTGAGACGCCTTTCAACCACGTATAAGCTCCGGGATAAAGTATCTCCAACCGGCGGCTGACTTGTTCCAATCCCACGCCCGAGCCACTCTTATCCTCCACTGTCTTAGGATGATTGCTATTGCGGATTTCACAAATCACTTCCTTATCATTCTCCAAAATATGAATACTGATGAAACTCGATTCAGTAGGAGAGATGCCATGTTTGAAAGCGTTCTCTATCAAAGAGATAAAGATAAGCGGGGCAATGAGCGTCTGACTGTCGGGCTGAATATCGAATTTAGTAATCATCTGCACGTTGGCGGACAGACGGATGCGCATCAGTTCGATGTAATTGCGGATAAAATCGACCTCCTTACAGAGAGGAACGTATGTCTGCTGGTTATCATATAACACATAACGAAGCAGTTTGCTCAACTCCTGAACTGCCTGTTGCGCCTTGTCCGAATCAAATGCAATCAATGCATAGATGTTATTCAGCGTATTCAGCAGAAAGTGAGGGTTCAGTTGGTTCCGCAGGTTCTTCAGTTCCGCTTCCGCACGGTTCCGTTCCGCCTCTTTTCGGGCAGCTTCATTCTGTGTCCATCGGGCACTCATGCGGATAGCGGCACTTAGTCCGATAGTGAATACGAGACTCAACATATCCCTAAGGAAAAACAACCATCCCGGAGGCATCCCCGGTCTTTTTGATTTGGGAGCGAATGACGGATCGAACGTCAGACTTTGCCAGAGATGAAGCAACACACCGATGGCGCATAAAAAGATAATATTGTAGACCACATATCTTTTGGCCTGACTCTGGAAAAGATAGCGCGGCACAAGAATGAAATAATTCACGTAGAACACAATCATGAAAGAGAGTGGTACGGCGAGATGGCGTGTATAAGCCATCCAGTTAATGTTCCCGTTCCCACGTTCGACGAAGAAGAACGGGAAACCGAACATAATCCCCCAGCTGATAATGTGTATCAGTACTTCCAGGGGACGACGTGCGGATGTAAAGGTTTGTTTCATAAAGACAAAGATAATTCTTTTATTGGTAATTATCCATTTTATTCGTATCTGATGGCTTCTATCGGATCTAAATCTGCTGCTTTCTTAGCCGGATACCATCCGAAGAAGACCCCTGTAACTGTACATACTGCGAAGGAGAGGAATACGCTCCACGGCTGGATATAGATAGGCCAATGCGCTACGCTCTTGACAATCCAACTGGCTCCGCAGCCGATAATCACTCCGATAATACCTCCCGTGATACTAATCATGATGGCTTCGATGAGGAATTGACTTAGAATGTCGACCCCGCGTGCGCCAACAGACATACGCAGACCGATTTCACGGGTACGCTCCGTAACGGATACATACATGATATTCATAATCCCGATACCACCCACTACCAGCGAAATACCTGCGATGCAAGCAAGCAGTGTGGTCATCAGATCGGTGGTTGAGTTGAGCATCGTGCTCAATTCCTGTTGGGTACGGATGGTGAAGTCATCATCATCCGAAGCCTTCAGTTTATGGTTGCGGCGGAGGATTGTACTGATTTCGTCAGTTGCATAGTCCGTCATATCCTCGGTGAGGGCAGAGGCAAATACTCCCTGCAAATACGTAACGGCAAGCAGACGTTTCATTACGGTGGTATATGGCGCAAGCACTACGGCATCCTGGTCTTGTCCCATAGAGTTGTACCCTTTTGCTTTGAGCACACCTACCACACGGAAAGGTATCTTGCTGAAACGGATAATCTTACCTACCGGATCACTTCCGTCCGGAAAAAGATTGTCTACTATGGTCTTTCCGATCACGCACACTTTGGCCGAACTCTGTATGTCGGCTTCTGTGAACATCTCTCCATTCTCAACAGTCAGTTGGCGAATATCGAGATATTCTGTTCCGACACCGTTCACCGAAGCCGGATAGTTGTTGTTACCGGCAATAAGCTGTCCCGATGACGAGACATTGGGACTGATGGCAGACAGGAAACTGGTCTCATCGCGCAAGGCCTCGTAATCGGCAAGCTTCAAAGTCTGCATCGCAGACGGGTCCTGCCGGACACCTCCACGCATATCGGCTCCCGGATGAATCATAATCATGTTCGATCCCATCTCGGAAATCTGCTGCTGGATGCTTTTCTTCGAACCTTGTCCGATAGCCAGCATCGTGATGACGGAAGCAACACCGATAATGATACCGAGCATGGTTAGAAAAGCACGCAGCTTATTGTTCGCCAATGCCCGGAGAGCTATCTTAAATAAATTAGTTCCATTCATGTTTATAAAGTTATGGAGTTATTAATGGGGTTCTGAAGGTATAAGGCTATTATAAGGTTATAAAGTTATGAGACTGTAAAATGTTGGCGTGATGCTCTAAGCATATCATCTTATAACTTCATTGTTCCTTATCACATGAATTGCTTCTTATAACTTCATTACTCCTTATCACATTGATTAATCCTCGTCATTCTTCGGCAATGCAGCCAGCGCTTCGGCGGCAGACAGAATTTTCGGATTGGCAGTATCCTCAATAACCTGCCCGTCACGCAGACGGATATTCCGGCTGCTATATTGCGAAAGTTCGGGATTATGTGTCACAAAGATAATCGTACGTCCCTCTGCATGAAGTTTCTGAAACAGTACAAGTATCTCGAAGGAAGTACGGCTATCGAGGTTTCCGGTCGCTTCGTCGGCAAGAATCACTGCCGGGTTGTTGACCAATGCACGTGCAATGGCCACCCGTTGCATCTGTCCGCCGGACATCTGGTTGGATTTGTGTTCCAAACGATCCCCCAATCCTACGGCCTGTAAAGACTCGATAGCGCGACGACGACGTTCGGAAGCACTGACGGCAGAGTTATACATCAGCGGTAGTTCCACATTTTCCACTGCCGTTGTTTTAGGCAACAGGTTGTAGCTTTGGAACACGAATCCAATCTTCCGGTTTCTTAGTACCGCACGTTGAGGCTTGCTCATCGTACGTACTGGAATATCGTCGAGCAGATACTCTCCGCTTGTCGGGGTGTCCAGGCAGCCTAATATATTAAGCAGCGTGGATTTTCCCGAACCGGAAGTACCCATGATGGTGACAAACTCCCCTTCATTGATATTGAACGAAACGCCCCGCAATGCGTGAACGGTCTCGTCGCCTACCTGAAAGTTACGTTTGATATTTTGTATTTCAATTACTTTTTTCATCGTAAATAATGTGCTAATGCGCCAATTCGTTATTGGCACATTGAATAATTATTTTTTCTTCTTACTTCCCGGAGGGCCTGGCATGAACGGACTTCTTTCTCCGCCATTTTCCATATTTCCTTCAGGTCCCATGTTTTCACCGGGCATTACACCTATAGTAGCTTCTGTTACCACCTTTGTCCCTTCAGGAATACCACTGATAATTTCGGTGGATATGCCGTTGCTGATTCCCACTTCTACCGGATGAGCGGTGAATGTAGTTCCTTCGCGAGTCCAAAGTTTGTGTTCGCCTTCGCAATCTTTCACGATATCATTATTGCCGATTAACGGTTTTTCCGGTGTGAATCGCAAGGCTTTGTTCGGAACAGACAGTACATCTTTTTTATCAAGAATATAGATCGTTACGTTAGCCGTCAAACGCGGTTTTAGTTTCAAGTCGGGGTTGGGGGCAGAGATGACTACCTCGTAGGTAACTACGGTGGTAGTGCTGCTCGTGCTACTCGTACTGCTTGCGTCGCCCAAACGAATCTGTGTAACCACACCTTCGAATACATCATTCGGATAAGCATCTACCGTGAAGCTGGCACGCTGACCTTCCACTACACCGCCTATATCCGCTTCATCCACATCAGCTACTACCTGCATCTGTGTCAGGTCGGCAGCAATGGTGAACAGGGTCGGAGTTTCGAATCCGGAAGCAACGGTTTGTCCTGCTTCTACATCACGGCTGATAACAACTCCGTCAATCGGTGAAGTAATGGTAGCGTAAGACAGGTTACGTTCCGCTTTCGCGAGCGATGCCTTGCTGCTGTCATAGCTGCTTTTCGCTTTCTGATAATTGTAGAGAGCCTGTTCGAAGTCAGTATCACTAATCAGTGACTTTTCGTGCAAGCCTTTGCTGCGTTCATAATTTTTCTTCTGATATTCATATTCGGCTTTCGCACCATCGTAAGTTGCCTGCTGTGAGGCCAGTTCACTTTGCAATGTGATGCGGTCCATTTCAGCTATCAGCTGTCCTTTGGTTACTTCCGAGTTGTAATCTACGTGAATCTTGTCGATGATACCGGACACCTGCGTACCGACTTCTACTTCCGTCACCGGTTCGATGGTCCCTGTAGCAGTCACCGAATTTGAAATATCGCCTTTACTGACAGTAGCGGTGGCGTACGTCACTTTGTGTTTGGCCGGTGAACCGGCAAAGAGCCATATTCCTGCTCCTACAACCACAACGACTACTACGGCGATTAGAATAATCTTTTTCGTTTTCATTCGTTTATTATGCTTTTACTTATTTATAATGCTGATTTTATACTCTTTATAAAGCTAATTGATCTCCCTGATAGAATTTCAGCAACTGTGTATTCAGTATAGCCATATATTTAGCCTGAAGCTGTTCCTGCTGTGCTTGCAGCAAATTATTCTTTTCAGTAAGGAGTTCTACGGTATTCTTCATTCCCAAATTAAACTGTTCGCTAATCAACTCATAGCTGATTTGTGTACTTTTCAGCTTTTCGTTTGCGGCAGCATAACGCTGTTGCGCGCTGTTGGCATCCAGCCAAAGGCTTTCAATGGTTTTGTACAGTGCCTTTTGTTCGTCAAGCAAGGATAACATGCTCGTTTCGTACTGCAATTTAGCTTTTTGTACGGCACTTTTCGTTTGACGGTTATTGAAGATAGGCACACTGACAGACAGTCCGATAGAGTTGTTCCATCCGTTCTTCACTTGTTCTCCGAAGGTGAAGTCGCTACCGCTGGTATGGTTGGTTCCGATTCCTGCGCTAAGGCTGATGGTAGGGAAATAGCTCGATTTAGCGATATTGATACCCAGTTCAGAAGCCTCTACATTCAGTTTGCTCGCTTCAATCTCCGGACGAAGGCTCAATGCGCTGATGTACACATCTCTTTTGGTAGGCAGCGGAGCCAGCACATTTTCGTCGGACAGGGCAGGGAGGTAGATGTTCATTTCATTCTCCCCATCCAGTTCGAGTAGTTGTTTCAGTTGCAATTTGTAATCTTCAAGAGTGGCTTGCGCTGTGACAAGTTGGTATCGGTCGGTGCTCACCTGTGCTTCCAGTTGCGCGAGGTCGCTTTTGGCAATACTTCCGGCATTCAGAAGTTCCTGTCCTCGGTCGCGCTGTGCAATGGAAACTTGCAGGGTGTTTTCGTTTACTTTCACAGATTCGGCTGCATAAAGAATCTGGATATATACTTGAGCGATGGACTCCTGAATATTATTTTCGGAAGTCGCCACATCCAGCTCGGCCATCTGATTATTCAACTTTTCCTGTTGGATCGTTTTTAGTCGTTTATTACCATTATATAGAGTCCACGAAGCATTCAGTCCATAATTACCGTTGTAGCTCGTTTTGCTGTTGCTACTGATAATCTCGCTACCGCTCACCCGGCTACTTGTCTCCTGGTACGGACGATTCACCACCTGATGGCCGGTAGAAAACGAAAGACTGGGGAACAAGGCAGCTTTAGCTGTCTTCACATCAATCTGCGTGCTGGCTGCAGTGATCCGGTTCTTACGAATTGTAATGTTCTGCTCCTTTGCATAGTCGATGCATGACTGCAAGTCCCATTGATCCGGGATTTTCGTTTCTTTCAGCGTATCGACTTGCAGCGGAGAAACCTGGGCAGATATGCTGGACAGCATACCTGCTCCAAGAAATGTCATCACTGTCAATCTTCTTACATTTATCATATTCATACTTCTATTGATTTACTGTTAGCGAAGGTACGTACATATTATATATGCCGCAAAAACGATAGACGGATGACGTTATTTCGCCGTTAAATGATTTTTTTCTGTCGATAGGTAGGTTTTTGAAGAAAAACACGACAAATCTTGCAACTTTTTTGACTACTTGTTTGTTTTAATTATAAAAAATGTATATTTGTACTCATTACAAATTATAACGTCAACATATGAAGAATACACTGCTTACGATCTGGAACTTCTATTTGGAGGGTTTCCGTAGTATGACCTTAGGACGTACTCTATGGGTTATTATTTTGCTGAAATTATTCGTCATGTTCTTCATCCTCAAAATGTTCTTTTTCCCTGATTTCCTCGGCGACCACCCAACGGATGCCGACAAAGGTACATACGTGGGAAATGAACTGATAGAACGTGCCATCCCCGATAAATCTACTGATTTTTAACTCTTAAACTACATAGGATTATGATTGAAAGTATTGACACCTCGCTGATCGATTGGTCGAGAGCCCAATTTGCGATGACAGCCATGTACCACTGGATTTTTGTTCCCCTCACACTCGGACTGGCAGTGGTGATGGGAATCATGGAGACGCTGTATTATAAAACAGGCAACGAATTTTGGAAAAAGACTGCCCAGTTTTGGATGAAACTTTTCGGTATTAACTTTGCCATCGGTGTGGCAACGGGGTTGATTCTGGAGTTTGAATTCGGTACGAACTGGAGCAATTATTCGTGGTTTGTAGGGGATATCTTCGGTGCTCCGTTGGCTATTGAAGGTATTTTGGCATTCTTTATGGAAGCTACGTTTATCGCGGTTATGTTTTTCGGATGGGGAAAAGTAAGTAAACGTTTCCACTTGGCTTCCACCTGGCTGACGGGATTGGGAGCTACGATTTCTGCCTGGTGGATTCTCGTTGCCAACGCATGGATGCAGCATCCGGTAGGCATGGAATTCAATCCTGACACTGTCCGTAATGAGATGGTTGATTTTTGGGCGGTGGCTACCTCGCCTGTAGCAGTCAATAAGTTCTTCCACACGGTATTGTCCGGCTGGGTGTTGGGTGCTATTTTTGTAGTCGGTATCAGTTGTTGGTACTTGTTGAAGAAACGTAATCGTGAGTTTGCACTGGCCAGCATCAAGATTGGTGCAATCTTCGGATTGGTAGCATCGTTGCTTTCTGTTTGGACGGGTGACGGTTCCGGTTATCAGATTGCCCAGACACAACCGATGAAACTGGCTGCTGTGGAAGGTCTGTATGAAGGCGGAACGAATGTCGGTCTGGTCGGAATAGGAGTATTGAACCCTGAAAAGAAGACTTACAACGATGGAAAAGATCCTTTCCTCTTCCGTTTTGAAATCCCAAGTATGCTTTCTTTCCTTGCCGAGCGTAATGTGGACGGTTACGTTCCGGGCATTACGAATATCATCGAAGGTGGGTATCAGTTGAAAGACGGATCGAAGGCTCTCTCTGCTGTCGAGAAGATAGAACGTGGTAAAACGGCTATCGGCGCATTAGCTGCCTATCGTGCTGCAAAGAGTGCCGGACACGAGGAGGATGCGAAGATTGCATATAATGTATTGCAGGAAAATATTCCCTATTTTGGCTACGGATATATCAAAGACGTGAACCAACTGGTTCCGAATGTTCCTCTTAACTTCTACGCATTCCGTATAATGGTAATCTTGGGCGGATATTTCATCTTGTTCTTTATAGTCGTTCTTTTCTTTATCTATAAAAAGGATTTGAGTAAGATGCGCTGGATGCACTGGATTGCTCTGCTGACAATTCCTTTGGGTTACATCGCCGGACAAGCCGGATGGGTGGTTGCCGAATGTGGTCGTCAGCCGTGGGCTATCCGCGATATGTTGCCTACGATGGCTGCTATCTCCAAACTGGATGTAAGCTCCGTGCAAACTACGTTCTTTATCTTCCTGCTCCTGTTTACAGTGATGCTGATTGCAGGTGTCGGAATTATGGTGAAAGCTATCAAGAAAGGACCGGACGCATAATACTTAATACTTATTACTTAATACTTGAAACTTATGTATATATTTTTGCAGCAATATTGGTGGCTTGTCGTTTCCTTGCTGGGAGCCATACTCGTGTTCTTATTGTTTGTGCAGGGAGGTAATTCATTATTGTTCTGTCTGGGTAAAACCGAAGAGCATCGTAAGATGATGGTGAATTCTACCGGGCGTAAGTGGGAGTTTACGTTTACTACGTTGGTGACGTTTGGAGGAGCTTTCTTTGCTTCTTTCCCGTTGTTCTACAGTACCAGTTTCGGTGGTGCTTATTGGCTTTGGATGATTATACTTTTCAGTTTTGTATTGCAGGCTGTCAGTTATGAGTTTCAGAGTAAGGCAGGAAATCTGTTAGGTAAAAAGACATATCAGACTTTCTTGGTGATTAATGGGGTAGTGGGTCCTGTGTTGCTTGGCGGGGCGGTGGCTACTTTCTTCACCGGTTCTGATTTCTATATTAATAAGGCCAATATGACAGACACTATTATGCCGGTAATCAGTCATTGGGGAAATGGCTGGCACGGATTGGATGCGTTGACGAATATCTGGAATGTAATTCTCGGATTGGCTGTCTTCTTCCTTGCCCGTGTATTGGGAGCACTCTATTTCATTAATAATATTGATGACAAAGAACTGACCGACAAATGTCGTCGTGCAGTACGCAATAACACAGTCTTGTTCCTTGTATTCTTTTTGTCGTTTGTCATTCGTACACTGGTGTCCGAAGGTTTTGCCGTTAACCCGGAAACACAGGAGATTTATATGCAGCCATACAAGTATCTCACAAACTTTATCGAAATGCCGATAGTGCTGGCTTTATTCCTGATTGGGGTGGTATTGGTTCTTTTCGGTATCGGAAAGACTTTGCTTAAAAAGACTTTTGACAAAGGTATCTGGTTTGCAGGAATCGGTACGGTGCTGACTGTTTTGTCTTTGCTACTGGTAGCAGGGTACAACAACACTGCCTATTATCCGTCATACACTGACCTGCAAAGCTCATTGACATTAGCCAATAGCTGCTCCAGTGAATTTACACTGAAAACAATGGCTTATGTTTCCATTCTTGTTCCGTTTGTGATTGCTTATATCTTCTACGCTTGGCGTAGTATCGACCGGCATAAGATTACCGAGAAAGAAATGGATGAAGGAGGACACTCATACTAATATATCATTTGTATATTAGTCTTTTGTCTGTGTACTAATAACTTTGTCCATACACTCATACTTTGTCCATATAGAATTTCGAAATAGAGATTCTAGTCGGAACAAATAAACTCCCCTTATTTAACATCACTCTAAGTCATGGTAGAGAGATAAAATAAGGGGAGCTTTTTATATATTATATTCAGCGGTGTGCCTAAACACTTTTCTTTAGAAAAATCCCCTTGCCACACATAACTTGAACTGCACACCTAAAGTTTTGTGACTAACTTTTGGGGTGCAGTTCAGTTTCAATGTGTAGCAGAGGTAAATCTTTCAATTCGGGCATTATGATATCCTCATTATGAATTACACTAATGTTAATTATTTATTGACTACATTCTCCGGTTTGCCGGAAATGTAAGCCTGAAGATTGCTGATTGCAATATTCATCAGACGTTCGCGAGCCTCTATGGTTGCCCAGGCAATGTGCGGAGTGATGTAGCAGTTCTTTGCTGTCAGCAATGGATTGTCGGCACAAGGCGGTTCGGTAGAAAGCACGTCTACGCCGGCTGCATAAATCTTACCGCTGTTCAAAGCATCTGCAAGATCTTGTTCGTTGATAAGCGGTCCGCGACCGGTATTGATTAAGATAGCTGTCGGCTTCATCATAGCAAGACGGCGTGCATTCACCATTTCGCGTGTATCCGGTGTAAGCGGGCAGTGCAAACTGATAATATCGCATTCGCTGAACAATTGATCCAAATCCATCTTTTTGATTTCCGGTGGCAACTGGAAGTGAGATTTAGAAGTCAATGCGTATACTTGCATACCGAAACCGATAGCAACACGCGCTGTGGTATATCCGGTGTTTCCCAGTCCTACCAGACCGATTTTCTTATCCCGAAGTTCCATCAACGGAGTGTCCCAAAAACAGAAATCCCTGTTGTTTGTCCAACGGCCTTTGTGCACTTCTTCGGAGTGGTGTTGCACTTGTTGAGTGATGTTCAGGATATGCGAAAATACCATTTGAGCAACGGAAGCGGTGCTGTATGAAGGAATATTAGTAACGACGATTCCCCGTTCTTTGGCAGCAGCTGTGTCTACCACGTTGTATCCGGTAGCCAATACACCGATATATTTCAGTTCGGGCAGTGCAGCCATGTGGTCTGCATTGATGATTACCTTGTTAGTCAGAATTGCTTCTGCACCGGCTGCACGTTCTAATACCTCTTCCGGAGCTGTACGATCATAAATTGTACATTCTCCAAGAACTTTCATACCTTCCCAGGATAAATCTCCGGGATTGGCGGCAAAGCCGTCTAAAACTACAATCTTCATTTCAATTTCAATATTAATAATAAGTTATACGTGTTTTCTTAACAATATATTGATATTATAGGCGCGAATTACACGGATTTCACGTTTTCTTAAAATATGCTTTGCATGAAGCATCTGCGTAATCCGTGTAATCTATGCCTGAAAATATCATTTCTTGAATTTGTCTCCCCACAACTGTATCATCCGTTCGGCATGTTTCTGCTCTGCCGGATTGTTTTGCGGTTGCCATATCCGTTTGTCTTTCAGTTCGTCCGGAAGGAATTGCTGTTTGACAAAGTTACCTTCATAGCTGTGTGCATATTTATATTCCTGTCCGTAGCCCAGTTGCTTCATCAGTTTGGTCGGAGCATTGCGCAGATGCAAGGGGACAGGCAGATTGCCGGTTGAACGGACTAACTCCAGTGCGTCATTGATCGCGCTGTATGCCGAATTACTCTTCGGACTGGTAGCCAGATAAATCGTTGTTTCAGCCAAAGGAATCCGTCCTTCGGGCCAGCCGATTTTCATCAATGTTTCAAAGCAGGCGTTAGCGAGAAGCAGTGCGTTCGGGTTTGCCAAACCAATGTCCTCGGCAGCCGAAATCACCAGTCGGCGGGCAATGAAAGCAGGATCTTCGCCTCCTTCCACCATACGGGCCAGCCAGTAGATCGCTCCATCGGGATCACTGCCACGAATAGACTTGATGAAAGCGGAGATAATGTCATAATGCATCTCTCCATCCTTGTCGTATGCCAGCGGATTTTGTTGCAACCGTTCGGTCACCATTTCATCGGTGATGACGACAGTCTCTTCCGTTTCCGATTGCACAACGAGTTCCAATATATTAAGCAGCTTGCGGGCGTCTCCACCGGAGAAGCGCAACATGGCTGTTGTTTCTTTCAATTCAATTTTGCGCTCTTTCAATACGGCATCCGTGGTGATGGCACGTTGCAGAAGTTCCAATAAATCTTCTTTCTCCAAAGATTTGAGCACATAAAGCTGGCAGCGGGACAGGAGAGGGCGGATGACCTCAAACGACGGATTCTCCGTTGTTGCGCCAATCAGCGTGACTGTTCCGTTCTCTACCGCTCCCAACAGAGAATCCTGCTGCGACTTGCTGAACCGATGGATTTCATCAATAAACAGAATCGGGCTGGACTGTGAAAAGAAGCGGTTGCTCTTGGCACGTTCTATCACTTCGCGCACATCCTTCACACCGGAAGTCACGGCACTTAACGTATAGAAAGGTGTTTCCAGTTTGTTGGCAATGATTTGCGCAAGGGTTGTTTTACCCACTCCGGGAGGTCCCCAGAGAATAAACGAAGAGATGCGTCCTGCGTCAATCATTTTCCGCAAGATAGCCCCCGGTCCAACTAAATGTTTCTGACCGATATAATCATCCAAAGTCTTTGGCCGTAACCGTTCTGCTAGTGGTTGCATAATTTTTTAGAATACCATTAATACCATGAAGCGGATACCGTTTTTGTTGATACCCGGATTATCACGATAAGTGAAACGATGTACATACTCAACGTGCAGCAACTTGAAAATGTTGTAGATACCTACACTTGCTTCGACATACGGCACTTTCGGGTCCATCACGAAACTGGTGAACTTACCGTCGCGTGTCGGGAAACGGAACAAATCGGGATTGTTGCTCTTGAACGGATTATTCTTGTCCGTCAATGTTCCCCACAAAGCACGTACACGGAACATTTCCCTCCATTTCAGGTTCTTGATAAGAGGAATACGGTTGAAGAGTTTTCCATTCATGTCGTAGGATAATGACATGGAAGCGTAACGGTCGTTCAGGAATTCCATGTTATTAATCAAGTTGAACGTTTCGCGCTGGGTGATGTAGGACAAGTTGGCTTCCGGCAGGATTAACAACGGGAAAGGAACTGTGTTCCATTCTGCACCTGCTTTCACGCTGCAATCAATCTTTCCCCAGGAAGCCGGGAGCCAGAAACGTTTCCACACACTTGCTTCCGTGCGGTTAAAGTTATAATCCCCGCCCAATACTCCTTTGAAACCCATAGCATGAGTGAGCGTAAAGATAGGAGCGTCCAGCGACACGGGCACGCGGCGTTGCTTGGAGTTGACAAATGATTCGCCCGGCGCATAGCGCAGCGTCAGACTTGCTTCGGAAGTTGTGACATCGTGCACACGGGTTTGTGCGGCATCATTGCGCAGGTATTCCAGTTTGCCGGTAGGCTCGTCGTTACGGTGGCGCAACATGGCTTTCACTCCGAATCCGGTCAGCGTTTCGAGTTCATAATTAATGGTGGCGTCGCGCATATACGACATTTGGTCTACTGTCGTTGTCTTGACTGACAAGAAGATATTATCTTTATCCGTAAACAGGAATTTGTCCATCGGAGACATTACGTCATAACTGTACGTTGCCGAAAGATAATGTTTCGGGAATTCCCAAACCACATAATCGCGTTTGTTGAACGAATAAGTCACCGTTCCGCTATATTTCCAGCGTTCGTCTTTCAGACCGTACGCTCCGTATCCGCTCAAGAACCAGTGCTTGTCGAAATGAGCCGTAGTCATACCGCTCAACCGGAAACGGGTACCGTCAATGTAATTGCTCGAAATCATGGTGTTGATAGGGCCGATGTCCACTTTGCTCGGATGCTCTTTGCTTCCTGTCTCTACAAAGTTCTCAATCAGTGCTTTCGCTCCGAAGATGATGTATTTGAATCCCGGAATCTGTTCGAGACGGTTGACGAATACGTCCATCGAACTTTCTTTCTTTGTCAATGGTACTTGACGGACACTCGCCCAGTACTCATCGCTTTTCGAGAGCATATCCGCTTCTTTTATTACGCTGCCTTTCAACCGGAACAGTCGTTGTTCAATAGGATCGAATTTATAATTACTATATTTCGTGGTTCGTTCCACCTGCAATCCACCTGCTGTTTTGTTGGAATTCCAGGAAAGGTCTACGGTCATGTCATCATCCGCCAACACCCAGTTGCCGTTGGGCAGTTGCTCATACTGTTGCGTGATGTCCATGCGGTTGACAAAGTTGACTCCGGTCTTTTTAGGCAGGTTCATTGTACATTTCTGAACGGCGTATGTAGAATCATTCAATACATACAGATGTCCGGTGAATCCGAAGTCTTGCGAGTTTTGCGGAACAAAAGTGAGGTGGACACATTCGCGTTTGTTTACCATCAATGTGTCCATCAGATAATATTTATAAAATGAGATGGCATTGTTACCGATCGGACTGACGAAACGCTGCTGAAGCAACCGGATATCATCATCGTAGATATTGATGTCGGCAAATACGTCTTTCAGTACGGTGCCAAGCATATCTCCCGTAGAGAAAAATTCTTCTATACCATTGGAGTTCTTTCCTTTGATAATCGTTTTCTTGTTTTCGGGATTTTTGCGGTAGATGGTTTGCGAGGACGTTTCTTGTACGGAAATAGGGAGAATCAACTTATTGGTTGTTTCCGACACTTCCACTTGGTCTCTTAAGAATGAATATTTTTTGTAGATACCTTTTTCGAGCTTTTCCGGTGTGAGGTCGTTGATAGACATTTTCATCTTCTCGTACTTGTCGTACTGATAGTACTCGTTCACTTCGAGGACTTGTGCCTTTTTGTGTTCGATTACCTTCTTCATGAATTCCACTGCCGGATTGTTTTTGCGGGAATATTTCTCCTTTTGAGGTTTCACGACAACCTCGTTCAGGAGCACATTATCCGGAGCTAACTTAACGTTCACTGTCTGATTGTTGGAACCAACCCGAACCGTTTTACTGATATAACCTACAGCGGAGAATACCAGTGTTCCTCCGTTTCTGCGGGCTTCAAGACTGTATTCTCCGTTAATATTGGTGATGGTACCCATATCTCTCTTTTCCTGGTAGTAAACAGAGATATACATCAATGGCTCGTGGGTAACCGAATCAGTGACTACCCCTTTAATTTGCTGCGCAAAAGCATTGGAAGCTACCAATACGAGTAAGAACAGTATAAGTATTTTGTTATATCGTTGTATCATAACGTTTGTAGTAGGGCTGCAAAGTTAACAAATAACTCTAAGGATAACAGAATATATAACTTTTTTTACCCATCGTTTTTTGTTGTTTACAAGCATATATCGTACGATAATTCAAAGAACATCCCGCTGTTAATCCTTTTGATAAGACCGTTTCCGCATTTCGTTCTCCCGGTTTCGGTATTTGAAACCTTTGCTCCCGTTGTAGGACACTTTTTGTTTCGACCCTTGAAACTTTTTGTTTCCCGGCATGAAACTGTTGGTTTCTCGGTGTGAAACACTTTGTTTCCCGGTGTGAAACTATTAGTTTCAAGGCGTGAAACTAACAGTCCCATGCCGGGAAACGGAATGGAACATGCCGGGTAAATGTTATTTGCTCGTAAGTATCTGTACAATACGCTCTGCGGTACGTCCGTCCCAACGTTCGGGAAGTTCGCCACGTTTCCATTCACCGTGCATCAGTGTATCCATGGTTTTGGCAAGCAGGGCAGGATCTTCTCCGACAAGTTCGTTGGTTCCCATGCGCCACGTTTCCGGATGTTCGGCATACGTGTTGAGCGTGATACAAGGAATACCCAGGAAGGTCGCTTCTTCGGCTACGTTTCCTGAATCTGTTATGATTCCTTTCGCCTTGTTTATCAGATAACCGAAGAACAGGTAGTTTTGCGGCGGCATGATATGGAGATTCGGAGCTTCGATGTCCAACTCTTTAATGGCATTACGTACGTAGGTATGTAGCGGTGCAACGATAGGCATACCGGCGGACTTGTCGATGATTGTTTTCATCAACTGACGCAGATTCTCCTTATTGCCGAGTAATACACGACGGTTGAGAGTAAATAGGAGATAATTTCCTTCTTGCAGTCCCAGGACGGAGAACCATATCGGTTTGAGCAAGCGGTTCCGGTTATAGCGGATGGCATCAATCAGAATGTTGCCTACATAATATACGTTTTCGCTTTCCGTTCCCGTCTGGTTCAGGTTGCGGTTGGCAACCATGCCGGCTGTGAACAGATAGTCGGATAGTCCGTCTGTAATCATACGGTTGACTTCTTTCGGCATTTTCATATCGAAAGAACGGGTTCCGGCTACGAGATGTGCTACCTTGATACCTTGTTTCTTGGCAACGATGGCACAACTCATGGTTGCGGTCAAGTCGTCTACCACAAGGACTACGTGTGCCGGATTCTCCGTCAGTTCTTGTTCAAAGGCTACCATGATTCCGGCTGTCAAACTCGTTGGATTACTGCTTTCCACTCCCAGATATACATCAGGAGCTTTCATGTCGAGATCCGAAAAGAGAGAAGCATCCAGACTCGTATCGTCTTTCCTTCCTGTATAAACCAGTCGGTAAGAGATACTTTTACCCAGCGCCCGTGCGGCTTCAATAGCGCGTGTAATGGGAGCTATCTTCATAAAATTGGGGCGTGCCCCCGCAACAATTGTTATTTTCATATTGTTTCTACCTAATTCGGTTTAATTCGTGAAGCAAAAGTACATTTTCTTACGGAATTTATTCGTTACTTTGCATACAAAATAACAAATATATGCCCACATTCGTTCAAATTCTTGATTTTATAGGCACATTTGCCTTTGCTATTAGTGGTATCCGGCTAGCTTCGGCGAAACGTTTCGACTGGTTCGGCGCTTATGTGGTAGGACTTGCTACGGCTATCGGCGGCGGTACCATCCGTGATGTACTGCTCGACGTGACACCGGGATGGATGACTGACCCTATCTATCTGATTTGTACAGGACTGGCTTTGTTATGGGTCATCTGTTTCGGACGCTGGCTCATCCGGCTCAATAATACTTTCTTCATTTTCGATACCATCGGTCTGGCACTGTTTACCGTGGTAGGTGTAGGCAAGAGCATTGCTCTGGGGTATCCTTTTTGGGTGGCGATTATCATGGGTAGCATTACGGGAGCAGCCGGTGGGGTGATTCGTGACGTATTTATCAATGAAATACCTCTTATCTTCCGAAAGGAGATTTACGCAATGGCTTGCGTCGTAGGCGGTATTGCATATTGGATTTGCGATCTCGCAGGTATGGAGTCCTACGCTTGTCAGTTGATTGGCGGATCAGCCGTATTTCTGACTCGCATCTTAGCTGTGAAATATCACATTTGCCTGCCTATATTAAAAGGTGGGGAAGAGCCGGAAGAATAAAAAAGATATTGCCCGAGTGAATGTGTTCATATTGTTTCTATCGGATAGCTAAGAATTAATAGTTTATATTATAAAATTAGGCACGGATTACACGGTTGCTGTATGGTAATCATCATTCTAACAACCGTGTAATCCGTGCAATCCACGCCTAATAATACAAAAATATTTAGCCCGTTCTTCTTACTTGTTTTCTGTTTCTTACTTCTCTTCCTTTATATACAGCTCCCCCTGAAAACTAATGGACTGACGGTTTTGCATATTGACATCAATGCTTGCCGAACCATTGGGGAATACTTTGACTCTGTATTCATACCTGTCTTCGGGATTGCGTGCGATAAACTCGATGACGGCATTTCCTTTCTTATCCATTTCCATACTGTATTCTTTGAGCACAGCTTTAAAATTTAGCCCGTCGCCTCCGCCATAGGGGATGCTGTAAGCCCGTCCATAATAAGGCAGATAAGAAATGACCGAATCGTTTCTGATTTCCAGTGAGTAGGAAGATGTCAAAGGGATGGAGCGTCCGCGCATCGGCATGGCGGTGTTGACATCTATCTTGTAGTTTTCAGATTCAATCAGCTTCTTTACGGCTTCTTTCTTCTGTTCTTTCTTTTCCTTTTTACTTTGAGCCGAAAGGGTAGGGATGCCCACTAGCAAGGCTAGTAACAGCATAAAGATTTGTTTCTTCGTTCTCATATCAGTTGTATTTAGGTTGATGTATATATGTATAACAACCAAATATAAGAAAAAGACAGGGATAGTTCTGTTTCCTTTAATGAAAATTAAACAGAAATCCCTGTTATTTATAAGTTTAGACCAATTAAGGGCATAATCAACTTTTGAATAAAAACGCTTGGGAAGAAAATTAGAACAGGCTTTTAGAACTGTTCCAGTATTTCAATTCGTTTTTCAATGGGAGGATGAGTGGCAAACAATCCGTTGATTCCGCTGAATATACTTTTCGATTTCTTTTTAGGATTCTGTATAAATAATTGCGCCACGTCTTTCCTTTCTACTGCCTCTATGGCAGGATCTGCTGATATTTTGCGGAGAGCGCTGGCCAGTGCCAACGGATTCTTCGTCATTTCTGCCGATCCCGCGTCTGCCATGTATTCGCGTTTGCGTGAAATGGCAAAACGCATCAGGCTTGAGAAAAGATAACCGATGGCGGCTATCACTAAAGCGAGTAGAATGAAAAGAAAAATGCCGCCACTACCTTTGCTGTTGCTGCGTACACGTATGTGTGTGATGGTATATAGGGTGATTTCTGTCAGCATGGAAAAGATACCGACAAAGACGATGGATATTATCAGCAAGCGCACGTCACGGTTGCGGATATGACTTAGCTCATGCGCAATCACTGCTTCCAGTTCTTCATCATTCAGTTTTTTGATGATACCTTCCGAGAGGGTAACAGTGTATGTACGTTCATTGATGCCGCTTGCAAATGCATTCAGAGAACTGTCATAGATGATATTGATTTTCGGCATCTTCATGCCTTGCGACATACATAGGTTTTCCACCAGGTTGTAAACGCGCTTATTCTCTATACGATCCAGCGGTTTGGAACCGGTGGCAGAATTGATAATACTTGTGTTGGCCCAGTAGGCAATCAGAAACCAGATGATTACGATTCCCATGGTGTATGGCAACGAAGAGAGGAAGAAATGATTGACCATTGGCATTATTTCTATTTCCATACTCTTTCCGTATCCAAAAAGAACCAACAGGTAGCAGGATAAATAGAGGAGTGCTGCCACGAGACAGGGAAACAGGAACAGTAGAAACGCAGAGCGCAGATTATTCCGGCTCTGCTGTGTTTGGATTCCGACGTATTGCATGCGTGTTCAACTTTTGTAATTGAGTGGACGGTGTGAATAATGAGTTTAGAAACTTATTTTAGGTGCTTGATCCAGATTCGCACGTTCATTCTTCCCTAGGTCGAACATGATTTCTCTTTGGAATCCGGTCATTCCTGCTACTATATTCGATGGGAATGTCTGTACGGCGTTATTATATTCTTTAGTTGCCGAGTTGAAGTAACGGCGGACAGCAGCCAGTTTATTCTCTACATCAGCAATTTCTTCCTGTAATTGCAGGAAATTCTGATTAGCTTTCAAATCGGGATAAGCCTCGAGAGTGATTTTCAATCCTGCAAGAGCAGAGCTTAACTGGTTTTCGGCAGCTATCTTATCATCAATCGTTTTTGCGCCGACTGCACCGTTACGTGCCTGAATCACCCGGTCGAGCGTTTCCTTTTCGTGTGCGGCATATCCTTTCACGGTGTCTACCAGTTGGGGAATGAGATCATGGCGTTGTTTCAACTGTACATCGATGTCGGCGAACGCATTTTCACGATTGTTTCTCAATTTCACTAATGAGTTGTACATGGAAGCAAAGAAGATGCCCAGCAATACAATAATCCCTACAATAATAAGTATGGTCATAGCTTTTTGTTTTATTTAATAATATAAAATCAAAAGTAATCTATTTGGTTCTTTTAACCAAGTAGTAGGGGGTAAATTTCGCAAATACCACCTAAAAACTGTCAGAAAGCACCTAAAATCTGTCAATTGATAGAATTTCACCCTAAAAAATAACGGATCCTACCCTGCTTGATAAGCAAAATACCTTTAAACTTGCAAACATCGAGAAAAACGAAATATTAACCATAAAACCATTAAAGTATGAAAAGTTTAAGTTTCAGAAAAGATTTAATTGGAGTACAGGAAGAGTTGCTTCGTTTTGCTTATAAATTGACGGCCAACCGTGAAGAAGCAAATGACTTATTGCAGGAAACATCTTTAAAAGCATTAGATAATGAAGAAAAATATGTTCCGGACACAAATTTCAAAGGATGGATGTACACTATCATGCGCAACATCTTTATAAATAACTACCGTAAAATAGTACGCGATCAAACTTTTGTTGACACAACCGATAATTATTATCACTTAAATCTGCCACAAGATTCAGGATTTGAAAGTACGGAAGGTGCTTACGACCTGAAAGAAATGCACCGCATCGTCAACGCACTCCCCCGGGAGTATAAGATTCCTTTCTCTATGCACGTATCTGGTTTTAAATATCGCGAAATTGCAGAGAAATTAGGATTACCGTTGGGTACAGTGAAAAGTCGCATATTTTTCACGCGGCAACGTCTGCAACAGGAATTGAAAGATTTTGTATAATTGGGGGATAACACATATAAACAAGTTTATTAGCAGAAGGAGCAAAGAGATAGATTCTCATTGCTCCTTTCTTTTTTTATAACTTAATCGTAAATCACCTAATCGTCTAATCGTAAATTAAACTAGGTTATAAATTCTTTCTTGTTATTTGCTTTTCTTTTTTTTGCTTTTTTTCTTTTCAACGGCTTTCTCTTCCGGTGGGAATTTAGGAACCAGATTCATCAGCCGTAATATCTGACTTTGTCGTTTTAGTATGTATGACGAAGGTTTCGCCGAGTTAAATCGTATCGGGTTGGGTAGGGTGGCGGCGATGAGTGCACATTGTCCCCGGGTCAGCTTGTCGGCTGTTGTTCCGAACTTATTTTTTGCGGTTGCTTGTGCGCCGTAGATGCCATTTCCCATTTCTATAGAGTTGAGATAGACTTCCATGATTCGCTCTTTCGACCAGAAGAGTTCGATGAGAAACGTAAAGTAGACTTCGAGCCCTTTGCGTACCCACGACGATTGCGGCCATAAGAACACATTCTTGGCTGTCTGCTGACTGATGGTGCTTGCTCCCCGTTTCCGTTTGCGTGTTTCGTTTTCTTTCATCGCTTTCTTGATTTCTACGAGGTCGAACCCGTTGTGTTCGGCAAAACGGTTGTCTTCGGAGGCTATGACCGCCATCGGCAGGTTGGGAGATATCTTTTCAAAAGAAACCCACGTGTGCTTCCACGTGGGTTTATCTCCTGAAAAAACTTGCTGAACGCTTCGGATAACCATCAACGGAGTTACATAAACCGGCATGAAACGATAAATAATCACTGCCAGTAGTGTTGATGCAAAGAAGAAAATCAGCAGGTTGCGCGTATAGCGCAGTAATTTTTTAATTAGCGGCTGCTTGTGCATCTTTAATCATTTGCTCACTTGCGTACATGTATACTTCTACACGACGGTTTTGTTCGCGACCGGCAGCAGTGTCATTGCTTGCAACGGGATCGCTTTCACCCATTCCCTGTACACTCTTGATCTGATTGGTGGAAACACCGCAACTCAACAAGTAACTGGACACACTTTGCGCACGTTCTTGTGATAAGTTTAGGTTCTTTTGCTGGCTTTGTGCAGCAGTACTGTTCTTCCAGCCCTGGTTGTCGGTATATCCGTAGATAGACACGTCCATATCCCGGTTCTGGTTGAGCACATTGTTGGCAAACTTGCTTAAAGCAGATTTAGCAGCAGCACTTAGATTTGCATTACCGGTAGTGAAAAGAATACCCGAGTCGAATGTTACTTTCACGGCTTGCAATCCGTTGTTGTCTGTTATCTGTTCTACTTGTGCGCCTTCAATTTGTTTTGCTTCTGCTGCTGCTTTGTCCATCTTTTTACCGATAAGAGCACCTGTACCTGCACCTACTGCCGTACCAATAGCAGCACCGATAGCAGCACCTTTACCTTTACCGATAACACCTCCCAGGATCGCACCTAGTGCAGCGCCCGAACCACCACCGATAGCAGCACCTTTACCAGTGTTGTTCATACTTCCACAGCTACCAAATATCATGGCAATACTCATGAAGAGAACCATAAATTTCATCTTGTTCATAATGTTGATGTTTTTTAATTGGTTTATAAAAAATGTTTTTATACGAATCACTTCGCATTATTAATAACAATGCAAAGATACATATTATTTGGCAAGCGTGTACTTTTTAAGTTAAAATAACTCGGAAGAGCCCCTTTGTTTGTTAATAAAGGGAAATGATAATTATCCTTTTATCGTTGAAGGAACACTCAAACACTTCTTTTTAATAATAATGAACCAACTCAAAAGAATTAACCCTTTGGCAACCGTGGTGATGCAGACTGCCCACCAGATTCCTTCCACTCCCATGCCCATCCGTACAAACAGGATGGCAAGCGGAATACGCATATAGTTGCAACTGATGCTGATAATGGCAGGAGGGATGGTGCGTCCGATGCCGTAGAATACTCCCTGCATGGTGATTTCGAGCATCATAAAAAGTTGCGAATATCCGTCGATACGGAGGAACACACCTCCGGCTTCGTAGGCCGCCTGTTCGGGGACGAATATGGCAAAAACTTCATTCCCGAAGAAAACGAATAGTAATGTGCAGAATGTACCGAAGATTCCCGTCATCCATAAAGTCGTATACCAGGCTCTAAGTACCCGTTCCACTCGTCCGGCGGCGTAGTTTTGGGCGATGAAGGCACTTAGTGCGGTGGAGAATCCCTGTGAGGTATTCCAGGTGATTGCTTCAATTTGCCCTCCGGTGGTGAAAGTCATCAGGCCGATGTGTCCTCCCTGTTCCGAGGCGGTGCGGCAAAGGAACATGTTGACGAAGGCAAACAGCGTATTCAAAGTAGCCACGGGCAATCCCAGTTTAAAGATTCTCCGTGTATATTTTTTCTTTAGCCGCGTGAAGAAAGGGAAACCGCCAAGCAGGGCATCCCGGCAACGCAACTGATAGACGAAAATCAGGAAAACACTTGCTTCCGCAATCCAGGTAGCGTATGCCGCACCATTGGTTCCCAGCCCGAAACCGAAAATGAAGAGCGGGTCCAGAATGATGTTCAGTATCAATCCTGTGCCGCTGATAAAGAACGGGACTTTACTGCGCCCTGCCGCATTATAAATTCCGGTGAAAGCAGCGGAAAGGAAAATAAAAGGTAATCCGGTAGAAACAATCCGCAGGTATTGGATGGCATTGGCCGTAATATGATCCTCGAGTTCATAGATGCGTATGATAGGTTCTGCAAATATAAAAAGGAGTGTGCCCCAACAGATGGAAATAATCAAAGCAATCGTGATGTTATGAGATGCGAAACTGCGGGCATCTTCCTGGCTTTGCGCACCGATGGATTGTCCGACACTCACTTCAGATCCCACCTTATTTAATAAGGAGATAGAACCGGACATCCAGGTCAGGATTCCGACAGAACCGATGGCGGCTACGGCTTCACTTCCCAGTCGTCCTACCCACGCCATATCTGTGAGGCTATATGCCATTTGGATAAACGACGTTGCCATGATCGGCATTGCCAGATTAAACAGTTGACGATTGATAGGGCCTTGTGTCAGATTCTTTATTCCTTGCATATAATTTTTCTAATCAAAATGGGGTGCAAAGATACGCAAAATTACTATCTTCGCGCATCTAATTATTCATTAATCAAAGTACATAGATACTATGAAACAGAAATTTTCTACTATTTTTATCTTGCTGCTTCTCTTTTTTGCTGGTTCACGAGTGGTAGCGCAAAATGCTCCGAAACCTTTTGATATTGAACAACCTTCACTTCGCGTATTTCTTCCTGCGCCGGAACTGGCTACAGGACGTGCTGTGGTTGCGTGTCCGGGAGGTGGATATTCACATTTGGCATTCGAACACGAAGGCTGTGATTGGGCTCCCTATTTCAATAAACAAGGTATTGCATTGATTGTGCTAAAATACCGGATGCCGAACGGTGATCGTACAGTACCCATTTCGGATGCTGAAGCAGCAATGAAATTGGTGCGTGACAGTGCCGATGTCTGGAATTTGAACCCGAATGACATTGGTATCATGGGCTCTTCTGCCGGTGGCCATCTGGCTTCTACCATTGCCACTCATGCCAAGCCCGAACTTCGTCCGAACTTTCAGATTCTTTTCTATCCTGTGATTACGATGGATAAATCTTATACCCATAGGGGCTCTCACGACAACCTTTTGGGAAAAGATGCTTCTGCTGAATTGGAACTTGAATATTCTAATGAAAAGCAAGTGACGAAAGATACACCGCGTGCTTTTATCGTATATAGTGATGATGATAAAGTTGTTCCGCCTGCTAACGGAGTTAATTATTATTTGGCGCTGAACAAGAACAATGTTCCTTCAGTGCTTCATATTTATCCTTCCGGTGGACATGGATGGGGAATTCGCGAGGGTTTCCTCTATAAGAATGAAATGTTGGACGAACTGACGTCTTGGCTCCGTAGTTTCAAAGTACCTCATAAAGATGCTATCCGTGTAGCTTGCATTGGAAATAGTATTACGTATGGAGCACGTATCAAGAATCGTGATCGTGACAGTTATCCGGCTGTGTTGAGCCGTATGTTGGGAGAGGCTTATTGGGTAAAGAATTTCGGAGTCAGTGCCCGCACTCTGCTGAACAAGGGCGATCATCCTTATATGAATGAAAAAGCTTATCAGGATGCGCTGGCTTTCAATCCTAATATCGTTGTTATCAAGTTGGGTACGAATGACAGTAAATCATTCAACTGGAAATATAAGGCCGACTTCACGAAAGATTTGCAAACAATGGTCGATGCTTTCAAAGCGCTGCCAGCTCAACCGAAGATTTATCTTTGTTATCCTTCTAAAGCCTATCAGACCGGTGATAATATCAACGATGATATCATCTCTAAACAAATCATTCCGATGATAAAGAAGGTTGCCAAGAAAAATAACTTGTCTGTCATCGATCTTCACGCAGCAATGGACGGAATGCCCCAATTGTTTCCGGATAAGATCCATCCGAATGAAGAAGGGGCTAAAGTGATGGCAAAAGCTGTTTATCAGTCCTTGAAAAAGTAAAATAAGGAACTTGACGATTGTAAAATTTCCGGTTGAAATAATCTCTTTTAGAGAAAGTTTTAACCGGAAATTTTTTAGTTTAATCACAAATAATCTTCTTATAATATGCTAAAAAAGTGTCTTTCTGAAAGTTAGATTTGTTACCAATCTGTATTTTTGCGCCCGAAAAATAATAAAATGATAAATAGCGTTATGAATAGACTACAAGATTTTACCTTTTTCTCGCAGTTGATGGCTAACGCTAATATGGGATGGTGGAAAGCCAATTTATCAACTGCGAATTATGAATGTTCTGACTTTATAGTAGAGTTATTAGGTCTGGATCAGACCGGAGTTATTAGTTTTGAAGATTTCAATAAACGTATTCAGAAAGAGGAACAACTTTCTACAACTGTTCATTCTTATGGTGTGTATCAACGGCCGGAGGTGGTGTATTTGCTTGATACGGTGAAAGGATCTGTTTGGGTACGTAGCAAGGTATGCTTTCAAGAAACGGATGAAGACGGAAACGAAATCATTTATGGTATATCCGAAGTGCAAGATGGTCCTGATATGGCATCTGCTTACCAAGCTTTGCAATACAGTGAGCGTCTCTTATCTAACATTTTCAAGTGTTTGCCTATTGGTATCGAATTATACGATATGGATGGGGTATTAGTGGATTTGAACGATAAGGAATTAGAAATGTTTCATATAGAGAAGAAAGAAGACGTATTGGGTATCAATATTTTTGATAATCCTATTTTTCCGAAAGAAATGAAAGAACGGCTGAAGAAAAATGAAGATGCCGACTTTACTTTCCGTTATGACTTCTCGAAGGTTGGATCGTATTATCAGAATACCCAAAAACAGGGTACGATTGATCTGATGACTAAAGTGACTACATTATATAATAGTGAGCATCAGCCAATAAACTATCTATTGATTAATGCGGATAAGACAGAAACAACGGTAGCCTATAATAAGATTCAGGAATTTGAGGAGTTCTTTGAACTGGTCGGTGATTATGCCAAGGTCGGTTATGCCCACTTCAATATTTTGAGTGGACACGGCTATGCTCAAAAAAGCTGGTACAGAAATGTGGGTGAAGCGGATGAAACTCCGTTGTCCGACATCTTTGGCACATACCGGCATTTCCATCCCGATGACCGTGCCTTGTTGATTCGGTTTTTGGACGACGCACGAAAGGGACTTACTACCAAACTTAGCAAAGAGATGCGTGTTCTTAGGGAGGATGGCACATACACATGGACGCATGTCAATCTGTTAGTAAAGAAATATGCCCCGCAAGACCGGATTATCGAGATTATCAGCATCAATTATGATATCACAGAACTGAAAAGGACAGAAGAAATGCTTGTCAAGGCACGTGATAAAGCTGAAGCGTCCGATCGGTTAAAGTCTGCTTTCCTGGCTAATATGAGTCACGAAATCCGTACTCCTTTAAATGCTATTGTCGGCTTTTCAAGCCTGTTGACTAGTACGGAAAATGCAGCGGAAAAGGAACTATATAATTCTCTGATTGGACATAACAACAAACTATTATTAAATCTGATTAATGATGTAATTGATCTTTCTAAAATAGAATCCGGTTATCTGGAATTGCGTCCGGACTGGGTTAACCTTACCGAGCTTCTTGACGAGAGTGTAGCGGAGTATGTTCATCAAGTACCATCCGGCGTTGAACTTCTGACTAACTATCCGGCACATGATTCTCTGGTAGAACTGGACAAATTGCGTATCAAACAGATCTTGAGTAATTTCCTTTCGAATGCCTTAAAGAACACTACCACCGGACACGTGGAAGTCTTCTATGAGGTAGATCACCAATCTGTCAGAATCGGTGTTAAAGATACCGGTCGGGGCATCCCACAGAATATGCTTGAAAAGATATTCGAAAGGTTTGAGAAATTGGATTCCTTTGCTCAAGGGGCCGGTCTGGGCTTACCTATCTGCAAACTGATCGTCGAGAAGATGAACGGGCGGATATTAGTCGATTCCCAACTGGGGATAGGTACTACTTTTATAATCGAATTACCGTGTCGCTCTATGCTTGTAGAATAAGTATATGTGAAGAATATTAAAATAAAAATCCCTTGATAACGACTGATTATCAAGGGATTAATTTTATGTTTCGTGATCCGCCTGGGGCTCGAACCCAGGACCCCAACATTAAAAGTGTTGTGCTCTACCTGCTGAGCTAGCGAATCAATCCTTCAGTGCTTTCTTTCGAATGCGGGTGCAAAGGTAGAACATTTTTTTATAACTCCAAAAGAATTCAAACATTTTTCTTATCTTTGTGCCATTATCAACAATATATAATCATACATTATGGCTGCTGACGATAAAAAAATTATCTTCTCAATGGTAGGAGTGAGCAAAGCTTTCACTCCTAATAAGAATGTGCTGAAAGACATTTACCTGTCGTTTTTCTATGGAGCGAAAATCGGTATTATCGGTTTGAACGGTTCTGGTAAATCAACGTTATTGAAGATCATCGCCGGTTTGGAGAAATCCTTTCAGGGAGAAGTCGTGTTTTCTCCGGGATATTCCGTGGGGTATTTGGCACAGGAACCTTATTTAGACAACACAAAGACAGTAAAAGAAGTAGTGATGGAAGGTGTGCAACCCATTGTTGACGCACTGACAGAATACGAAGAAATCAATCAGAAATTCGGTTTGCCGGAGTATTATGAGGATCAGGATAAGATGGATGCTCTTTTTGCTCGCCAGGGTGAATTGCAAGATATCATTGATGCAACTGATGCATGGAATCTGGATAGCAAGTTGGAGCGTGCAATGGATGCTCTCCGTTGTCCGCCTGAAGATCAGCCGGTAGAAAATCTCTCCGGAGGTGAACGTCGCCGGGTAGCTCTTTGCCGTTTGTTGCTGCAGAAACCGGATGTGCTTTTGCTGGACGAACCTACCAACCACTTGGATGCAGAGTCTATTGACTGGTTGGAACAACATCTACAACAATATGAAGGTACGGTTATTGCTGTGACGCACGACCGTTACTTCCTCGATCACGTTGCCGGATGGATTCTTGAACTGGATCGTGGTGAAGGTATCCCTTGGAAAGGTAACTACTCTTCCTGGTTGGAACAGAAGACCAAACGTATGGAAATGGAAGAAAAGACCGCCAGTAAACGTCGTAAAACACTGGAACGTGAGTTGGAATGGGTACGCATGGCTCCGAAAGCCCGTCAGGCGAAAGGTAAGGCACGTCTTAACTCTTATGACAAATTGCTGAATGAGGACGTGAAGGAGAAAGAAGAGAAACTTGAAATCTTTATTCCGAATGGTCCCCGTCTGGGTAATAAGGTCATTGAAGCCAAACATGTGGCTAAAGCATACGGTGATAAATTGTTGTTTGACGATTTGAACTTTATGCTTCCTCCTAATGGTATTGTCGGTGTGATTGGTCCTAATGGTGCGGGAAAGACGACATTGTTCCGCCTGATTATGGGATTGGAAACAGTGGATAAAGGAGAATTTGAAGTAGGAGAGACTGTAAAGGTGGCGTATGTAGACCAGCAACACAGAGATATTGATCCGAATAAGAGCGTATATCAGGTAATTTCCGGTGGTAATGAGTTGATCCGCATGGGTGGACGTGACGTGAATGCGCGTGCATACCTTTCCCGTTTCAATTTCTCCGGAGGCGATCAGGAAAAACTCTGCGGTGTATTGTCCGGTGGTGAAAGAAACCGTTTACACTTGGCGATGGCTTTGAAAGAAGAAGGTAATGTACTGTTGCTCGATGAGCCTACCAATGATATCGACGTAAACACACTACGTGCTTTGGAAGAAGGTTTGGAAGATTTCGCCGGCTGTGCAGTAGTTATCTCGCACGACCGTTGGTTCCTCGACCGTATCTGTACACATATCCTTGCTTTTGAAGGAGATTCCAATGTATTCTACTTTGAAGGTTCATATTCAGAATACGAAGAAAACAAAATGAAACGTTTGGGAAATGAAGAACCAAAACGTGTTCGTTATAGAAAGTTAATGACTGACTAGTATAAAGTAATAGATTGAAGCATTTATAATGCTTTCTGTTTCAAAATAAAAGGCTCTGCAAATATTGTGGAGCCTTTATCGTTTTATAACAAGGGAAAACGTTTATCTCTCTTAAAAAATTGTAGTATAATCGTAATGTAGTTCTAAATATTATTAATTATATTTGTGCACAGTTTTTAAAAGCAAACAATTTATATTAACTAATCAACTACATTTATGTTAAAGAGAATGCGATCTTTTTTAGTAGCGGCGATGCTCATGGTCATTGCTACCGTTAGTGCGCAGGTTACCACTTCTAGTATGAGTGGTAAGGTTACAGCACAAGATGAACCTATCATTGGAGCGACTGTGGTTGCAATCCACGAGCCGTCAGGTACACGTTATGGTACAGTGACTAATATCAGTGGTCAATTTAATTTGCAAGGTATGCGTACCGGTGGTCCTTACAAAGTTGAAGTTTCTTATGTTGGTTATCAGACTGCTATTTATAAAGGTGTAAATTTATCGTTAGGAGAAGTATACACTTTAAATGTAGTTTTAAAGGAAAGTTCTGAATTATTGGATGAAGTTATAGTAACAGCACAGAAAACAGTAGAGAAGATGGGGACTGTAACGAATGTGAGTGAGCGTCAGTTAACGACATTGCCTACTATTAATCGTAGTATTACTGACTTTACTAAACTTTCTCCTTATGCGGGTGGCAGTAATTCTTTTGCCGGACGTGATGGACGTTATAATACAATAACTGTGGATGGTGCAGCTTTGAACAATAATTTTGGTTTGAGTACTAATAATTTGCCGGGTGGAGATGCGCAGCCTATTTCACTTGATGCAATTGATGAAATTAGCGTTAATGTTTCTCCTTATAGTGTTACGTATTCCAATTTTACGGGAGCTTCTATTAATGCTGTAACCAAGAGTGGTACAAACGAATTAAAGGGAACAGTTTATACATATCAGAAACCAAAGAATTTTATAGGAAAATCTATTAACGATGTTGACGTTCCTAATGTGGAAAGTTATAAATCCAGTTTGTATGGCTTTACATTAGGAGCTCCGATAATAAAAAATAAACTATTCTTTTTTGTAAATGGAGAATTAGAAAATAGTACTAGCCCTGGTATTTTGTGGACTCCTAGTCAAGAAGAAGGTGGAAGTGGGGATAATCAAAATCATATTTCTAGAACTTGGATAAAGGATTTGAAGACAATAAGTGATTTTGTAAAGGATAAATATGGATATGATCCGGGAAGTTATGATAAATTTGATGATTTCGAGAGTAAAAATTGGAAGCTTATGGCTCGTTTGGATTGGAATATTAATAAAAGTCATAAACTGTCATTACGTTTTAACACAGTGAAATCAGAAAATGATGCTAGTATTAGTTCAACTTCTTCGGTAATCACTAAAGCTAATTCAAACCGTTATGGGGTTGATGCATTTGCATTTGGAAATTCCAACTATGGTTTTAGAAATATTGTAACGTCTCTTTCCGGTGAGTTGAATAGCAATTTTTCTTCTTCAGTACAAAACAAATTATTAGTGACTTATACCCATATCCGAGATTCTCGTACAACTAAGGGAGATGCGTTTCCAATGGTTGATATTTACAAGGACGGTAAGCAGTATATGACATTGGGTACAGAATTGTTTACTCCTTTTAATGATGTCGAGAATAATGTATTTAGTGTTACTGACAATGTAACTATTAATAAAGGAAACCATTTGATAACTGCCGGTGCAACATTTGAAAGACAGTATTTCATGAATTCATATTTACGTGCTCCTTATGGATATTATCGTTATGCTTCAATGGACGATTTTATGACGGGAGAAAAACCGATGCTGTATGGCATTACTTATGGATATAATGGAAAAGACGCTCCGGGAGCTGAACTGACATTTGGTATGTTGGGAGCTTATGCACAAGATGAATATTCTATTACACCTAATTTAAAATTGACATATGGATTACGCTTTGATTTACCGTTATATTTTGATGATTTGTTAGGGAATGCGGCTATCAAAGAACAGTCATTTAATGGAACGAATGTTGACGTATCCGAATGGCCGAAAAGTAAATTGTTAATATCTCCTCGTTTAGGATTTAATTGGGATATAAAAGGTGACCGTTCTATTGTTTTGACTGGAGGTACAGGCTTGTTTACAGGGTTATTACCATTTGTATGGTTCACTAACCAACCGACAAATGCAGGTCAGATGCAAAATATGGTCGAATTTGAGACTTCGGAATTACCGGCAAACTTTGCTTTTAATCCAAATTATAAAGAAACTCTTACCCAAAATCCGGATATGTTTCCATCAACTCCGGGAAATGAGGTCCCCGGTGCTATAGCTTATGTGGATCCGAATTTTAAAATGCCTCAAGTTTGGCGTAGTAATGTAAATGCAGAGTTTCAGTTACCTTATGGATTTATGCTTTCTGTTGGTGCTATGTATACACGTGATATATATAATGTTGTTCAGAAGAATATGAACGAAAAGGCCCCTTCTGGAACCTATAATGAACAACCGGGACGTGTATATTGGACTAAGAATAATTACTATGACAATCCTAAGACGAAAACCGTTATACAGTTGACTAATGGGGATGAAAAAGGTTATCAATATTCTTTTAATGCAGTATTAACGAAGAAATTTGATTTTGGCTTTACAGGTTCATTTGGGTACACTTATACAATGGCTAAAGATATGACGGCAAATCCAGGTTCATCGGCGGCTTCAGTATGGCAGAATAATGTTGCAGTTAATTCATTGAATGATCCGGGTGTCTCTTATTCTTTATTTTCTACCCCGCATCGTTTGATAGCTAATGCTTCTTATGAAGTTGCTTATGCGAATATGAAAACGACTGTTTCTTTGTTCTATACAGGTTACCAACAAGGACGTTTTTCTTATACCTATTCTAATGATATGAACGGTGACGGAAACTATTCCGATTTGATGTATGTGCCTGCTTCTAAAGAAGAAATGACATTTGTGGATATTAAAGATAAACAAAATAATGTGACTTATTCGGCGGTAGACCAACAAGAAGATTTTTGGAACTATGTAAATAATGACTCTTATTTGAATGATCACAAGGGGCAGTATGTAGAACGTGCTTCTTCTTTAGAACCGTGGATTCACCGTTTTGACATGAAGATAGCACAGGATTTTTATGCTAAGATTGGTAGCCGTAAGTACGGTATTCAAGTAAGTCTTGATATGTTGAATATTGGTAACTTATTAAATTCGAAGTGGGGGGCTTATCGCTCTTGCGGTTTGCAGAGTTATGATAATGTAAGGTTGTTAAAAACAGCAAGTAAGGTAGGAGAACCTCTTACTTATCAGATGAATGCATCTTCTCGCGAGGTGTTCCAGAAAAATTCTAAATGGGATTATACTGCTTCTACAGGTAGTGCATGGCAGATGCAGTTAGGCGTTAAGTTTACATTCTAGAATATTTATATAAAAAGATGCTTCGTTCAATAAACGGAGCATCTTTTTTATTTCATCCTCATCACCACCGGATTATGGTCGCTATAATTAAGATCCGGCGAGAAGTAATCCGTGCTATTCAGTTCCGGTGAATGGAGAATATAGTCGATTCTCAACAGATGCTTGAAGTACTTGAAAGTATACATATACCCATGTCCGCTCGTTTGAAAGCCATCCTGCAACTTATCACCTTTTATAGTGTGATAAACATACGAAGACGGCAGAGAGTTAAAGTCACCGCAGACTAGAGTTGGATAGGGGGAGGCGGCTATCAGTTGCTTGAGAAGATCAGCTTGTACGGCCCGTTTCCGGAAATTCTCATGTAAGCCGTCGATAAGTCCCAGGGTAGCATGTTCCACTCTTTGGGAATCATCCGTACGAAGTCCCTTTTCCAGTTTGCGCTTGTTCTGGCTTACTTCCGTTGTTTGGAGATGATTGTTGAACAGGCGGATGGTGCGACCATTGATTTCAATATCACATGCAAGACTGCAATTTTTCGAATCAGGATAGATGATAAGATGCTCCTCCTTGATAGGATAACGGCTGAAAACAGCCAGTTGCAACAGATTTTTCCCTTCGGGCGAAGAAGGAATATAATGATACGGCCAATTAGAAAGAGCTGCGGATATACTATCGATGCCAAACTCATCGTTTATGCCAAATTCTTGAAAACAGAGAATATCTGCTTGCAGGTTTCTCATGTAAGAAGCAATCTCCTTGCATGAGTAGCCGGTATGCTCGTGGTTAAAGGCATCGACGTTGTAAGTAGCAACCGTCAACACCCCCGGAGTATATACATTCATTTTAACCATCGGTGACGAAGCCGGACTGAAAAAAGGCGATTGTAATACACAGCTCATATACCCCCAATTGCTGAATATAGCAATCAGAGGGATGAAAACCCAGCACCGCCAACGAATCGTCCAGTAGATAGCAGAAGCAAGATTAGCCAATAAAAGTATCGGTAGTACCAAACCGATGAAAGGCATAAATTTGAAACTATCCGGTGCGGCATTGCCTACGAAAGCACCCGCAATGGTAACTCCTGCCAAAATACTGGTCAGCACGATGGATATGTAATAAAACAGTCTGTAAAAGGCTTTCATTTAATCTAAATTATTTGCTGGTTATATCATGAGGGATTAAGCTCTCTACGAAGGAAGCAACCATTTATGAATCATTGCTTTCAACTTATCATCCGCTATTGGTTTAGCTATAAAATCATTGCACCCCGCTTCTTCAGCCGCTTTCCGGTCCTGTTCGTATGCAAAGGCACTTTGAGCAATAATAGGAACAGTGGCAGACAGTTCACGGATGATTTTTGTAGCTTCCAGTCCGTCCAGATTCGGCATCTTGATATCCATCAAGATAAGATCCGGTTTCACTTCATCGAACATCGTGACAGCTTCCATTCCGTCATGCGCACGTATAAGCTGATGGTCTTTACCTAGAATAGCCTTCAATAAGTCGAAATTGCTGTCCGTATCTTCGGCAACCAAAATACAGGCATGCCGTGTATTTGCAGAATTGTCAACACTCGAATCAGCAGTTTTTCCGGCAGATGCTATTCCAGCGATGTTTCCTTCACCATTCTCTTTCTTTGAAGAATCCACATTTGCAGGATTTGCAATCGTGTATGGCAAAGTAAATGTAAACGTCGTTCCCTTACCAAATTCGGAGCTGACGGAAATCTTGCCCCCGAGACGTTCAACGATAGACTTACAGATAGATAATCCCAACCCAGTGCCCTGTGCATGATTGTTCAGCTTTGCGAAACGCTCGAACACACGCCCCACTTTCTCCGGTTCAATTCCTGTTCCGGTATCCGTTACGTGGAATACAATCTGATTGTCCGCCAGTTTGTAACCATAACTGATGCTTCCTTCCTTCGTAAACTTGACAGCATTTCCAATCAGATTTGAAATCACCTGGAATACTCGATTCTTGTCCGTTTCAATCATCAGACTTTCGTCCGAGGATTCATAGACAAGGCTTACTCCCTGCGGAGTACGGAATATATGAGCATCGTGCACTTCCCGGCAGAGATTATGGAGACTAGCCGGTCCGAAGGAAAACTCGATGGTTCCCGATTCAATCTTCGAGAGGTCGAGAATCTCGTTGATAAGTTGCAGGAGACGTTCGTTGTTCGCGTTTACGATGTTATAATACGTCTTCCGTTCTTCCGCATCGTCGCTTTCGGCAATGAGATGCGAGAAACCTACGATAGCATTCAGCGGCGTACGTATTTCATGACTCATATTGGCGAGGAAGGCCGACTTCAGGCTATCAGACATTTCCGCTTTCTCTTTCGACGATTGAAGTTCCCGTTTTATCATTTCCAGCTCCGTGATGTCCCATTCGATGCTGACGATGATAGGCGAAGACAATTCGTCACCGTCCACCCGGATTTTCCGTTTGTCGAGGATAATCATGTTTCCGTTTCTGTCCTTTCCTTCAGCAGTCCAGTGCAGACCTTTTCCGGTGGTGGCCACCTGGATATCTTCTTGTCTCTTCTTTTCGGCTACGATAGGCGGGTAGAAATCGAAGTCATTCTTGCCGACAGGGTCGTTCTTATAAAGATCGCGGTTGTAGGCCTCCCGATTCCGGTAAATGTATCGGAAGTCGTTGTTGATTTCCTTCACTACAATCCCGGCAGGGAGATTGTTGATGGTTGTATCCATGATTTGGTTGAGCCGTTTGATTTGGGCTTCGTACCGAATCCTCTCGGAAATATCATGGGCAAACGACCAGTAACTTTCTTCTCCGGAATCATTGGTCACGTTGTACATCGTGCCTTCATAAGCCAATATACCTTTATTGATTTTAGATGGGTGATGAGCCACAAAGTTACTGCTGCCACCGTGTATGACATCTTTGCAACGTTCGTTCCAAGCCTCTTGTGTAGGCATATCTGCGGCGACATTGTAAATCTTTAATTGACTGATGTCTTCGTTTTCTGAAATACCATGATTGTACAGGAAACGACGGTTGGCAAAGATAATCGTGCCATCGGGCTTGGCGGCAAAGATACTTTCTTTGGCGTTGTTGATGGCATGAGTCAGTGTATTGATGTCATTTCTACGATGCTGTATGTCCGTGATGTTCTGGATATAGCCTTCGATATTGAAACTACCGTCGGAGCGTTGTTCACGCAGATAAGTCTGGATACGCATATAGAAGATTTCTCCGTTCAGGCGGACACGGTAGCTGATGCTTTCCATGTTGAGTTCTTTTTCGTTCACCCGACACCATTCCATAAAACTCTGACGGTCTTCTTCTACAATCAGTTCCACATATTTCTCAATGGCAAGGTTTTGCACATTTTCCTCGCACAAAACACCGGTATATCCAAGATAATGAAAAATATTCTGTTTCGTATTGTACGTCCATTGTCCTATCTGGGCTACCTTTTGGATAGCCCGCAGGGTGAGATTTGCCTGTTCCAACTGTCTTTTTACGTTGCTTCTTTGCGTGATGTCGCGATATTGGCAAAGCACCATACCGTCATAAGGGAACATGAGGCATTTGAAGTAAAAAGTTTCGCCTTTCAGCACCAACTTGAAGTTCTTGCTGATGCTTCTTTGTTCTTCGAGTACAATCTGGAAGATGGGCATCACCCCCTCTCTCGTATATTCTGGTAAAAGCTCAAATATATTTTTTCCTAAAAGTATATCCTCTTGCAGAAACCATAGATCACAATGAGGCTCAATGTCTACGCAGACTCCGTGCCTGTCAACCAATAGCATTGTATCTGCCGTCAGTTTCAATATTCTTTGTGCGTTATTCGCATCATGTAATATTCTGTTCATGTCTGTTTTTTATTAGATGATAGAGACTAATGTCTTATAGTAAGGATAACAAAAGATAATAGCATTTGTTTTACTTTTCAGCGCGCTTTGCCTTTTCCCAGGCTCCGCTTCCTTTTTTCTTTTTCAGATAACGGATGCCTTTCAGCACATTGACATTCATAAATAGGAAATAGTAGGGGATAAAAAGCAACTTGTTTTTTATCTGTTTGGTGGATAGATAATATCCCCAATATCCCAACCCGTAAAAAAGAACCTGCATGGCAAGCAGCACTCCGTAGAATATCGCGGAACCACCTAACAGCAGAATCGCAATATTCAGCGGGAAGAGAGCAAACAACAGGAACGGAGTAATAGACCATCGCAATACCCGGTGAGACGTATATTGAAAGCTAAGTGTCCCGTAGCGGAAAGGATTCAGCAACGGACGAAGTCGCCAGATGGACTGCAATCCTCCCGCAGCGATGCGCACTTTCCGCTTTTCTTCTTCGCGCATATCTGCCGAACCGCTTTCGATGGCGTAAGCATTGGTGCAATAAGCAATGGTATAACCTTTCATGGTGATCCGGAGCGAAAGAATAAAATCATCGAGCAACGTATCCGGTTCCATTGCTTCGAATAGTTCACGACGCACGGCAAATAGTTCGCCTGCTGCTCCTACAGCAGAGTAGAGGCGGGCGTCAAGTGCTTTCAGTGTTGATTCGTATTTCCAGTAAATACCTTCCCCACCGGCAGCGGCTCCGTCTTTGGTCTGTACGGCGATCCGTTTTTCGCCGGCCACGCAGCCCACTTTCGGGTCTTGGAAAGCAAGTACGATTTCCTGTATTGCTTCCCGGTTTACCATAGTGTTAGCATCCGTAAAGACGACGAGCGGAGTGTCCACCAGCGTCATTCCACGTGTCATTGCGGCTGTCTTACCCTGTCGTAGGGGTTGGAAGTGTATGGTCGCTTTTCCCTGCCAACGGGTTTTCAGTCGTTCGTTCGTACCGTCGTTGCTTCCGTCTGTCACCCATACGATATGCAGTTTGTCCGCAGGGTAGTCCAGTTCAAGACTGTTCTCCATCTTTTCGTCTATAACATCTTCTTCATTGAATGCTGTAATGAAGAGAGTCACTTCCGGCAAACCAGCGTCCGATGCCGGCAACGAACGCTTCACAGGCTTCACGAAAAGTTCTTTCAACTTGACGAGAACGTAAAGCACGATTCCGTAGCCCAGATATGTGTAGAACACAATGAACAAGGCAAACCAGAAAATTATTTCAAGACAAAGAGTGATGATTTCGTTCATAGCTGTATTTATTTAGATATTTTCTTTCCTTTAAAATAATCACTATCTAATATAATATCAGAAATTTTTTCTCTATATATTATTCGTTTTTTTTCTCTTTCGGTGTTCAAAATGGAATCAGGGCAAAGTAAGCTATTTCCTACTCCTCTCCATTCAGAATGAATACCCCCCAAATCAAGAAGGGTTGGAAATAAATCAGCTTGCGTGATAACATAATCGCTTGTTTTGTCGATCTTTTGTGGAGAGTTTACAATATACAATGGGATTTGAAAAGAAACATTATCTTCTTCTTTGGATTTAAGCCAGTCATTTGAAATGGAATGGTCACTGGCTATTATAATTAGAGAATTGTGGTAAAGATGATTTTCTTTTAAGAAATTCAAATACTTACCTAAGTATTTATCCATATAATGCACATTAGATAGATAATTTTTTAATTCTTCTGAATATGTGTCAGGGAATGGAATGAGGTAGTCTTCAACTGCTTTGGTATATGGAGAATGCGTTGATGATGTGAGGATAAGTGAGAAAAAAGGTTGTTTGCTATTTTTGTCTATGCTTGCTGCATATTCAAAAAGAAGCTTATCATTTAACCAATTTTCTTTATAATTACTCAATGTATATTCCTTTCGTGAATAGAGTTTATCAAACCCATATTGGATACATACTCCATCTTGTCTCCATGTTTTAGATGAAGTAGGAATAACCATTCTACATTCGATTCCAGGTTTTTGTTTCTTTAAAAGTTTGGGCAAGGACACGAAAGTATTATTAAAATAATCGTAAATGGTAACACCTTTTGTTTTGGGTATAAGTCCGTTGAGGTATGTGAATTGTCCGTCGCTCGATTCGCCTAATTGTATCAGAGAAGTCATGTTATTATTGTAGTATGCTCCTTTTTCTACTAATTTGTTGAGGGTAGGAGTAATTTCTATTCCATTTATTTTTAGATCTGTAGGGAACGAAAGAAGGGATTCTACTATAATGAGAATAATATTTTCTTTTGGTGGATATTCAATACTATATTTTGATTCGTAAAAGAATGGTTCCAGTTTTGCCACTTCCTCTGGGTTACAGTCTTGTTTGTTGTTTGATGCACATTGTATAATGGTCCCATAAATTATTCCGAATTTGAATATACTTTCTGTTGGACTATTTTTAAAAGGGTGAACATACTTGTAGTTTAATGATGACCAATGTATTGTTGCTGTAGCTATTAATCCTCCTAATAAAATAAATGCAATTCCTAATATGTAAAGGGAAAAGATTCTTCGTGTCTTTCTTCTTATTTCAGAATAAGCTCTATGAAATTGTTTATAAGATAAGATACTTGCAAGAGTTGTTATTAGTATTGTAATGTCAGAGAACCTAATAGTTGCAAATACGTTAGCTGATAGTCCGTCAAGATTGTTGAATTCTCCATATAATATTGGAGGCATATATGTGTAGAAGAATCTACTATAAGATACATTTACAATTACCAGTATTGTAATGATAGTATATGGAATGAAAAATAAATAAGTCTTTTTTCCAATTAGATAAAGTGGAATAAAGAATAATAGGCATATATCGATAAAAGCATGAATGATATTCTCCAGATATGAGAATGGAGTAAGAGAATATTTATCAATAAGAATTGAGTAGTGCATGTATTGTAAATTAATATAGCATAGTAATATTAACGACAAGGGGAATGTAAATTGTTTGATTAATAATTTTATATTCATATTTCTATCTCACTATTTTGTCTGCAAATACTTTTAAATACGCTTAAGGTGCCGCCAATCATAATTATATTGTTTGTTTTCAACTATGCTATTGAAATAATTCCTTTAGCGACTGTTTTTTATTCCTCAAATATACAATTGGAAATTTGCAGAAAGATATAAAATTTCCCTCTGCAGAAGTAGCATGTAATGTACTTATTGAATTTCCTTCCATTAGTCCTATAGCAGTTTTTTTCTCAAAAGCACTAAAATATAGCTTATATTTTTCATTGTCCTTAATAAGTGAACTTCGATATAAACCATAGGAATAAAAAGAACCCAGCATTGGAGCTTTGGATAATATATATTTTTTGTTGTTAAATGATAAGCCGTCGGAACTGGAGTATAATACTAGGTTATTAGTATCATAATCATATATAACTAGATAATATATTTTGTCTATATATGCTAAATCAATATGCCAAGGGGTAACAGAATTGTCAGGTAGATGACATGTTTCTTTTTTGCTCCACTTTTTCCCATCTGTAGAAAAACTTCTACAGATTTCTCTTGGCTTTTCTATACTGTTCACATACCACATTACATATCCATTAGTACCTTTATGTATCGCAGGGCTTATAACCATATTACCTGTTTCATTTTTTATGATAGAGGTATCTTGTAGATTTATCATCACCTCTCGGGGAGACCAGTCTTTTCCATTGAGAGTATATTTGCGTAATATATAAGTAGCATTATTTTTTTGATGGCTGATGCGGTACCAGCACTCTAAAGTATCTTTATAAAAGACTAAATGTGGGTCTGAAAAATAATCTTTATTTATAATATTGTTTTCGTCTAAATCATCTATTGGATTTTGAGAGTCCTCAAAATCGTTCCAATGTATTCCGTCTTTAGATACATGCACACATGGATTTTCCCATCGTTCTCTATATGGAGGCAATCCTTTCCAATCACCATCCTCACCTAAGGGATATGGAGTTTCCGCCATCCAGTATTTATATCCATTCCATCCTTCCGGAATGTATATTACTGATGGGTGATAGGGTTGGTTACTACCTTCCGGAGTCTTGATAATTAATGGAGCCTGATTATACTTTTGAAATTGATTATACTGGTATATATAGTCAACTAATATTACACAAATAACAACTAGAATAATTTTTCTTATTATTTTCATTTGCTTATTTGATTAAATTATTGTCTTTATCTTTATATTTTTTCTTTCTGGTGAATAATCCTCCAATACCTTTTAATCCTTTGATAAAACGCACTTTGAAGCTTTTAAACAGTCCTCCATCTGCTCCTACTGTTCCATATCCGGTTATAACCCGTGCTTTTGAAGAATGGATAAAGACGAGTTTTCCGTAAGGTTTCATCGCTAAAGCCAGTGAGCCGTCTTCACCACGAATGATATCTGTGCGGAATCCTAACTGCTTGCCTAATTCTGTTTTGAATGCGAATGTCATGCCGCGTACACAAAGTTCCGGACGCTGTATGGCTTGAATGCGCAGGTAAAAGTCTCTTAATGATTCATACCACCATAATCCCCATTTAGAGTGTTGCTCATCAGGAATAAAGCTCCAAAGGCTGAACGTGCAGACTACGTTTGGTTGCATTAGTTTTTTTACATGTGTCTTGATGTAATTGTTCGGGTACATGGTATCGGTGTCAATACAGATATGGTATGTTCCTTTTGCTTGGTTTAATCCGCATTGGCGGGCATGTCCCGGTCCTTTCTTAAGCTCATTGAAATAAGTGACTCCCAACTGTTGGAGCACACTTTCAGTTCGATCGGAAGAATTGTTGTTGACAGCCAGAATTTCAATCGGAAAGTCACAGATGTTGTCACAAAGCGACCATAAGCAACTTAGCAAACGCTTTTCTTCATTATAGCAGATGAGAATGACAGATGCTAAGGGTTGTTTGTTTTCCGATAATTTCTGCAATTTAGTTTTTACGAAATCTACTGCTTCCTTTGGTGCTGAATCGAAAGGTTGTTCGTAAACTTGCAGATATTTAGTATACCATTTCATAAATCTTTATTTTTTTCAATGATACTTTCAAACAATGTTTTCCATTGTTCTGCGATTGGTTCGATCCTGAAACGTTCTATATCCATTCGAGCTTGCCGTCCCATTTCTCGTCGTACATTTTCGTTTTCTATCAGATAGCAGATTTTCTCTGCTAATCCCTCTATATTACCGTTTTCTACTAATAGTCCGTTTATTCCGTCGCTGATGATATCACGCGGTCCGCAGGGGCATGTAAATGAGACGGGAGGTACTCCACATGCCATTGCTTCTATAATAACCATGCCAAATCCCTCATAACGCGAAGAAAGGACGAAGATAGAACTTTTACAGTACTTATCGACAATATCCGGTGTGCTATGCTCCAGAATACAACTGGGGCTAATTCCTAGTTCGTAGATTTGGTTCTGAAGTTGTTCCCGCATACCATCACCATAGATACGGAGAATCCAGTCCGGGTGTTTTTTATTGACAATGCTCCAAGCAGATATTAAACGGTCAAATCCTTTTTGAGGGACATATCTGCCTACGGCAATGACCTGTTTGGGGGTGTTATCCGATTGTTGTTCCGGCAAAAACGGGAGTGGATTGTAGATTACGGTTACATTATTGAGCTCTGTCCATTCGGCAGCATCTTCATGGCTAAGGACGACAAAACTTTTGAGTTGTCGCACCTGCCTGATGAGTTGCCACATCCAGTATTGCTTGACGGCACGCTGAATGATACCAGGAAGACAGTTGTCGCTGAATTCCCGGTAATTGGACTTGTTGAAGTGGATTTCTCCAAGCTTAATGCTTTTGTCTTTCATCTTATTGATGAAGTTTATATCACGTCGTAAGAGAGAGATGGTAATGTCCGGTTCAATCTCATTGAGGCATGTCTCCAGCCTTTTTTTAAACAATTTCTGTTTGCTCCAATATCGGTGAATTCGTTTCGGTAAGGAAAGGCCATACAATTCGTCATAGTTGATGTCGAGCTGATGGGTGGTGATGGATGGATACAATTTATAGTAAGGTTCTTTTCCTTTTCCATCGGTCAATATGATGTGTATGTCATACCCTAAATGTTCTGCAAAATAGTTTGCTTTTAGTGTAAGTACACGTTCCATTCCACTAGGATAATAGAGCGAGGGGATGCAATAGGCTATTTTTACTTTTTTATTCATCGGATTACTTTTCAAGTATTGTATGCTGTGGTCTGATGTCCAATTCATCGATGACTTTTTTCATTTGCGCTGTCCAGGACAATGGACGGATAGATTCTCTAATATTCTGCGGAGTCATAGTCAGAGACTTTTGAAAGCTGATTAACTGTTGAATATTAATAGGTGATTCATCTGGTGGTGCTTTCCAAATGTAAGGCATCTTATCAAAATCTTCGTCGATTTCTGAATAAGTAAATGCCAATCCTCGTGCAGCATATTCGCGATTTTTTAAAGTTTTGATATGTGTGATACCACTGCGGTGTCGGCCTAAACTACCGATAGCAAAATCTGCCTGCTCAAACATGGCGTCAAGTTGCTGATCATGCTGTGGTCCATGGAGGATAACATAAGATTCTAGTTTATTATCACGAATGACGGGAAGGATTTCTTGCTTTTCACGTTCGCCGGATAATGGTCCCACGATATGAAAATAAACTTTGTAGTCAGGATTCGTACAATAATATTCAGCTAATCCACGGATAAGTCGATCGAATCCATGCCAATAGTGTACTTCAGCTACTCCTATTAAATGTAGCTCATGTGTCGTGTCATTCATTTGTTTCTTCATAGGAATGGCATCAAAATCAATTCCGTTAGATATGCGGATTGTTCGTTCGCCAAAGATATTTTTAGCGTTTGAAAAGGTGACTATTCCATTAAGGAAAGAGGCCAGGCGATGACGAAAACAACGATCTGTGAGCCTTTTGAATTTCATAGGCCATGTGATGTACTCTTGATCGTAAGGAAAAGTCGGTATCTCCATGACCACTTTTGCTCCTTTTTTCTTCATACGTTTCACCATATTTATGGTGAAAGGGTTTGCATTATGATATGAACGGATGTAGACAAAATGTATATTTTCGCGAAGTACGTAGTTTGCTATGCAGTTTAGGCCCAACCGTTTCCGAATTTTCGCAAACACTCCTTGTCCCAATTCAGCAATCACTGCATTGTCTGCCATCCAGCGGCGTTCACCGGAAGGGCTTATGTCATAATAACATAAACGAACATCTAACCCACATTCTTTGAGGGCTTTTACCTGATAGTGTATTTTTTTGCTAATTCCGTTGGCTTTGTCGAAGCCGTGGAATATAAGGAATAAGGCTTTCATTGGTTGCTCAAATCTCTATATATTGTTTATTCTGTTCTTTTTATTATCTCTTACACAGGATGCTTCGCACTTTGCCGATAATGTCATACTCATGCGTCATTTGTATATAAATGCCAAAGATAATAAAACTAACGATACTTTTGGCTATAATTGTCACAAAAATATTCATCCCTTCCAGTGCATACTGCATGGGAATGAGGGCTAATGCTATCAAAATGCTAATGATGAACGGAGAAATAAGCTGACGAATGAATGGCCACGCACTTCGACGGAAGGTTATCCGGTACATTTGCCAGTAACATTGTATAAAGTTGATGGAGAACGTCACCACAATGCAACTAGCCACTGCTGTCAGCGTTCCGAAATAGAAGATTCCGAGCAGTATGCCTGTCACGTTGAGCACAGACGAGAACACTCCGCATACAAATAAGCTCCGTGTATCGCCTGCCGCCTGAAAGATGGAACCGGACGAGGAGAGTATGATCTGAATTCCTACGGACAGGGAGAGTAGCCGAAAAACGGGTACGGAGGGCAGCCATTGGACTCCAAAAATAATCAACGTTACTTCCTCTGCTGTAAAGAAGAGCAGCACGCTAAGAGGCAATCCGATGAAAGCGAGGAATCGGAGAATACGTTCATAAGAGGTGGCTAGTTTTGCTTTGTCATTTTGGAAATCACTGAAGATGGGGTGCATTACAGGAGTGATGACCTGGGTGATGTTTTGCAAGGGAAGCATCATCAGGCGATAGGATTTTTCGTAATATCCGAGGTCGGACATACTCATGTATTTGCCAATCAGTAATTTGTCCAGATTGCGGCTGAAGTAGTTGATGACGTTGAATAGAAACTGGTAGGCGGAATAGGAGAATATCTTCCGGAGCGCCGTCAGCCCCAGCGTGAAACGCAGTCGTTGCGGATAGCGCTGGTAGGAGATGACGAATATGAGTATGCTGGATATTATTGGGTTGATAATCAGTGCATATAATCCTGCTCCGCAGAGGGCGGCAGTCACGGCTGCCGCACCTGCGGAAATCTGGATAACGAAACTACGGATAGCGATGAATTTGAATTCCTTGTTCCGATAGAATAGTGCTCCCGGCACGATGGTGGCGGAGGCAAAGAATAGATTAACGGACAGCAGTTGACACAGTGTCCGCAGGATTTCGCTTTCGTAATAGTCGGCAATCATCCATGAAGCTGCAAAAAACAAGATGCTGATTCCGATGCCGGTCCATACGGTAAACGAGAAAATAGTTGATAGTTCATCTTTTGTCAGTGATTTGTGCTGTATGATAGCGGGAGATATTCCCATATCGGTGAGGAGGCTGAAAAAAGCGATGATTACGGTGGCAACGGCTACGATTCCGAAGTCGTCCGGAGATAGGAGGCGGGCCAGTATTCCTGCTATTACAAGAGAAATGACAATGCCGCTGTATTTGGCCAGTGCGGTATAGAACACTCCTGAAAAGAGTTGATTTTTAATGTTGCTAGCCATTGTCGACCGTTTTTTTATGGTTTATAAATAGGAATTTGAAAAGTAATGCCCCTATCGTTTTTGTCGATACATACTTTTTATATTTTTGCAGGCACAACCGTGCGAGTTTGATCCGCTCCGGTAATTTTAGTGAATGTGCTTGCCACATGGCAGCGTCAAGCATTTGAGATAAATATAAATCAATAATTTCTTTATTTTTATCTTCGGTAGTCTGTCTTCTAAAGCTAAGAATCTCTTCTGTGACGACAAGATATCCTTTTATGTTCCGCATTGCGAATTTACTCGTCATTGTAGAATCTTTTCTCATACGACGATGAAAAAAAGTTCGTTTAATGCAAGCTGCTTTCGTGCTTTGTAGATAAAGCAAGGTAGTAAACAGTTGGTCTTCGTGTACGATTTCGGGATAAAATGATAGATTATGTTTTTCTATCACGTTTCTATGAATAAAGTGCAGGCAAACGGAAGGAGTATATTCTTTATTCTGTAATTGAATTTCAAGTGCTTCCTGGCCGGTATAGATTTTGTCTTCTAATTTCTCTGTATGTTTGTAATTCAGTGTTGGAGCATTTTCAACGTTGTTTTCAAAGAAAACTAAAGCATCAAAAAATACAAAATCAAGTTTTTCTTCTTTGCATTTATGATAACACAATTCCAAAGCATCTTCTTCCAGCAGATCGTCGCTATCCATAAAATAGATATATTCTCCGTGTGCGTGTGAGATCCCTCTGTTACGCGCAATTGATTGTCCCTGATTCGCTTGTGTATATATTTGTATACGTTTGTCAGTGTCACCCAGTTTTTCTACTATACTTAAACTTTTGTCTGTTGATCCGTCATCTACAACTATTATTTCCAGTTCTTTCAAGCTTTGATACATCACGCTTTCTACTGCTTGACGAACATATTTTTCAGTGTTATAGACAGGAATGACGACACTGACTTTTATTTCATTATATTTCATGCATTTCGTATTCTGATAAATTATTGATACTGGCAGCAGCATTACAATCTGCTGTTCAAATCTCTATATACTTCGGCATATTGTTTGCCCACTTTATCTATACTCATGTTTTCTAGTGCATAGGTATAGTTCATTTCTCCTTTTCCCCAAGTAGATAACTGCCAGGCCATTTTCAGTGCCCGTATGATATCGGCTTTATGATTCGGATTGAAAGTCGGATTGCCTGTGTTTTTTAATAGTTCGCCTATATTGCCGGTATTTGGTCCTACGACTATCTTGTGGAAAAGAAAAGCAAGAGGAATATTTACGGAGTTTAGTGCATTTCTTTCTTGGATGAATATCACGTCAGAGGCAGACATATAATAAGGGAGGTCGCACTCGTCTATCGGTTCGTCGTTGGCTCCCGCTTGTAGTCTGAACATACGGTTTAACAACGGCATGAGGACATAGTAGCCAATTCGGGAAGCCCATCGTTTGAGGATATTTCCGCCATAGTTATTGCGCCTTGAAAAGGGGCATAAGCGAGGGGCTATCAGTAGTTTCCGTTCTTTGTCCCAGTCGCGGAACGCTCCGAGCAGCATACGTCTTTCTTCCCGGTTGCGGAATTTCCCGAAGGCGGTGACGACGAATGCTTCTTGTGGCAGGTTCAGATATTGGCGCGCGCGCTCTATGCTGATATCTTCTTTGTAGGTGTGTTGGTAGATGTGGTACGGGATGATGACGTTCCTGCTGTCGGGATATTTTTGTATGAATTCTGTCTGGCTGTAATGTCCCATGTGCACTACGGTGTCACTCTCCGATTCGATTATGTCGTAGACCCGGCTGATGATATCATTTGCATAGTGGGGGTGAATGTTGTGCCGTGTGTATATGAAATGAGTTCCTCGCGAGCGGAAAAAATCAATGCGTTCTTTCAGGCGGCGGATGACGTCGGGGTCTTTGCATGTCCATCCCACCAGTTCTTCCGGCCATTGGAAATGGATGATGTCATAAGTCGTATCCGATTCCCAGAATTCTTTTTGGGAGTATCTTACATTGATTCCAGCCATTCTGATAGCATCGCATAAGATAGGAACAAATAGATTGTCGGTTTCTCCGTTTTCTCTGAAAACGATCAGTGCTTTTATTGATGGGCTGTCTGTTTCGCTATCACTCATTTTTTAAGTTTTAAAGACCTTTATTACATTGCAAATGTAATAAAACTTATGATAAGTTTCTCCTTTTCTGTGTTTTAATTGCAGTTTAAGTTGCTATTTGAGGAAATCTGAAACAGGTCTAATGTTTTTATAAGCCGTTTTTCTTCTTGGGTATAAGGAATGTGGTGACTTTCAATATATTGCTTGAGGAAGAGACAAGCATGTATGAAAATGTCTGCTTTCATATAGCTGGTGAAATTTATGTAACGGTAGTAGGAGGCTTCACTGATGTCGATATGCACGCAGAGGTCTACTGTGGCTAGCCGTGACGTTTTCAAGAGCTTTTTTATCAGCATTACTCTGTTCTGGTAATGCTCGTTCACTATTTTATTTTCTTCTATTTCTTCCAACGTTTGGTTGCGTTTTGTGTCCATATTGTTTGGGATTATTAATAATTTTTGGCAAAGGTCGGATAAAAAATATATAATCCCTCTCTCATTTTTGCGATAGCTGGAATAAAATACATTTTGCACCTTTGCGCCCCGGAAGTATTAAATGTGGAATAATAAATGATAAATGAAAATGAAGAAAGATCAGTATTTCAATTTGGAGGTAAATTTGTTGAATGACGACAATATTGCCTGTATGATGTCAGAGATGAATGCCGCGGAAGCACTCGGAATTTACGTGATGTTGCTGTTGCATCTGCGCACTAAAGATGCTTATGAGGCGTCGTGCAAACCGGTTTTACTGAAGGCCATGGCCCGGCGGTATGATGTGGATGAAGTTGCGGTGGAGCGGGTACTTCGCGAATTCGATCTCTTCGAACTGGATGAGGAACGACAGATGTTTCGTTCTTCTTACTTGGATAGGGTGATGAAAAGCTTGGAAGAGAAGCGGAAAATGGACATCGAAAACGGTAAAAAAGGAGGGCGTCCGAAAAAGGTGGCAAAAAGTGCTGAAACGCCCGTCAGTAAAGGGAGAAAACCCACTGAAAACCAGAAGAGGAGAGAAGAGGAAAGTAAAGAAGAGGAGAGTAAAGGAAGTGTTTCTGTTGTAAACAATAATAGGAGTAATATAGAAACACCGTCTCTTGTGAGCCGTTTGGCGGATGAAGGCAATCATGGCCCGTTACAACCCGTGTTGCCTTGGGAAAAGTTGGTGGACCAACTTTCTACTTTCCAGTCATATATGGAATTGGCCGGGCAGCATTCCGGTTTGGGAAAGCTTTTTGTAGACCATCAAAAACTTATTTTGGAAATCTTCAAAAAACATATCCGCCTTTATGACAAAGGAGCGGGACTGCTTTTTCCGGAGGACGTGAAACGGTATTTTTCAAATTATATCGCGGCCGGTTCCGTTACTTGTCGCACGTTGAGGGAAACCTTGCTGAAAGAGCTTGAGAATACGGTCGACAAGGATGTAAACCGCTTTGAAAGCGTCGTCGACGGGCGGCGAACGTATCTGGGACATCTTATTCCGGTTGATGCGCCGCCACGTCCCGATGCATCAGCTGTGTGGGATGATGTGAAGAAAAGATGGGCGCATTAATCCGGCAGATGACTGGCTTCGTCCGGTAGGTTGCCGATGTTCGTCTGGTAGGTTGTTGATGTTCGTCTGGCAGGTAACGGAAGCTCGTCCGGCAGGTGGCAGACACTCGTCCGGCAGGTAAGTCCTCTGCGTGTGAATGATTATTTTAAACTATTTTTTAATTAGAAAAAAGGAAAAAAATATGAGAAATTTTGCCAACTATGATGTCGACATCCACGGTAAATCGAGTGGAGTCCTCAAGACGATTTGTAAAAAATGTCTTCCTACCCGCAAGAATAAGCGCGACCGTTCGCTACGTGTCAACGTCGACACGGGCCACTGTCACTGTTATCATTGTGGCGCTGATTTTTATGTTCCCGATGATGTGGAAGAGCGCAAGAATGCCGAACGTGTGGCAGCCCGCAAGCGTCGTGCAGCAGCCATTCCGCAGCATTTTCAGCGTCCAGTGTTTGATGCCTCGAAAACCACGCTTTCCGAAGACACGGAGCGTTGGCTGGTGGAGACGCGTTGCATCCCGCAGTCCGTCATAGCCGCCCTACGCATCACCGAACAGGAAGAATTTATGCCGCAATCCGGCAAAAAGGAACGTTGCATCTGCTTCAACTATTTTGAAGGGGAACAACTGATAAACACCAAATTTCGCGCTCTCCCGAAACTTTTCAAAATGGTGCAGGGTGCCGAACTGATTCCCTACAACATCGACTCCATCCTGGGGCAAACCTCCTGCATCATCCACGAGGGGGAACTGGATGCTGCTTCTTCCATCGCCGCCGGATTCAAAAGTGCCATCTCCGTGCCGGCCGGAGCCAATTCGAACCTCTCCTGGCTCGACCGTTTTATGGAGACGCACTTCGAGGACCTGGAAGAAATCATCATTGCCGTTGATGCTGATTCTGCCGGAATCCGGTTGCGCAATGAACTCATCAACCGGCTGGGAGCTGAACGCTGCCGGGTGGTGACTTACGGTCCGGAGTGTAAAGATGCCAACGAGCATCTCTGCAAATATGGTATCGCCAGTCTCCGTATCGCCATCGAACAGGCAGCAGAAGTTCCGCTCGAAGGTATCTTCACCGCTGCCGACTTGCATGACGATCTGCGGGCTCTTTTCGACAACGGCTTCGGTCCCGGAGCGGAAACGGGATGGGAGGAGATGGATAAGATCTGCACGTATGAACGTGGGCGAAGTGTCTACGTCACCGGAGTTCCCGGTGCAGGAAAATCCGAGTGGGTGGACGAATTGGTGTTGCGTCTCTGCCTGCGGCATCAATGGAAAATAGGTTTTTTTAGCCCGGAAAATACCCCTATCGTCTATCATCTCCGCAAACTGATTGAGAAACTCACCGGACACCGTTTTCAAAACGGCTGTGGCATGACGGAGGGACTCCTTGCGAACTCGGAAGATTTTCTGACTGAAAACGTCTCTCATATCTCTCTGAAAGGTAATGTTTCTCCGGATCGTGTACTGGCCAAGGCTCATGAACTCGTTGTCCGCCGTGGCTGCCGCATCATTGTCTTCGACCCGCTCAACCGTTTCGACCATAACCCGCAGCCTGGACAGACGGAAACGCAATATATTTCGAACCTGTTGAATAAATTTACAGAATTTGCCGTGCAACATAATTGCCTGCTCGTGGTCGTAGTCCATCCTCGTAAAATGAACCGTAATCCTGTCACGGGCATTACCCCTCGTGTGGAAATGTACGACATCAACGGCTCTGCCGATTTCTATAACAAAGCGGATTACGGTATCATTGTGGAACGTGACAAGGAGGTTGGTGCCACACGCGTATACGTGGACAAGGTGAAATTCAAGCATCTTGGTGTCGGTGGAATGGCATCCTTTGTCTACGATCCCGTAAGCGGACGATACCTGCCCTGTGAAGAATCTCACGACCCTTCTCTCTCCGCTGACCAGCGTGTCCGAAATACAATGTTCGACAACTCCTGCTGGCTACCTGAAAAAGAGCTGTTTTAAAGTATTAGGTATTAAGTATCAAGTATTAAGTATTATGATGTTATCCATTGTTGCGATGCGTTTACCATACTTGATACCTAATACTTAATACTTCAATTAGGGTTCTTGGAGTACTTCGACGATGAGCCTTACTTGTGCGGGAGTGTAGTATCTGCTGCGTGGATTCATGCCGGTGGCCAGGAGCCGTTCTTTTAGTCCGGGTGCAGCTTCAATCCATTCGTTGAATCGGTCTACTGCGCTTTGTTGCAGGATATTGGGGAGGTACAACAAGGCGAGCTCGCCTTTCCCATAGGTGCGGTATTGGAATGTTTTTTCTTCTTCTTGTTCGGGGAGAATCTTGTTTTTTGTTTTCATTTATAGTTGTGCCTTTAGATTGTTATATTTGAAGTAAAGTTACTCATTTTTAGTGGAATAGGCAAATTTTGAGAGCGGATGTTCGGGCGTATTCATAAAAGAATTGATACTAATAGAATACCGATTCTTGAAATTTATCGTATCTTTGTTTACGTTTCACGTTAAAAGCATAGAAAAAGGATGGAAGGAATATTCAGGCGTTATCCGATAGGGATACAGAGTTTCGAGAGACTACGCAATGATAATTGTGTGTATATTGATAAGACAGAGTTGATTTATCGTTTGGTAAATACACATACGACTTATTTTCTTAGCCGTCCCCGACGCTTTGGAAAGAGTCTGTTAGTTTCCACTCTTGAAGCCTATTTCTCTGGTAAAAAAGACCTGTTCAAGGGGCTGATGATGGAACAGTTGGAGAAAGACTGGACGGTTTATCCCGTGTTGCATATTGATTTCAGTATCAGTAAGTATATGAATGCGGGGATGCTGCGCTCCGCTATCAACAATCGCTTGGTGGAATGGGAACGAATTTACGGATGTGACACGAGCGAAGACACTTTCAGTCTCCGTCTGAAAGGTATTATCAAACGTGCTTACGAGCAGAGCGGGCGTCAGGTTGTGTTACTTGTAGACGAATATGATTCTCCTATGTTGGATAGCAACAACAATGAGGAGTTGCAAGCTGAAATACGTGGCATCATGCGCGACTTTTTCAGTCCGTTGAAAGCGCAGGGAGAATATCTTCGTTTTCTTTTCCTGACCGGTATCAGTAAATTTAGTCAGATGAGCATCTTTAGTGAATTGAACAATCTTCAGAACATAAGTATGCAAGATGCTTATAGTGCCATTTGCGGTATAACGGAAAATGAATTGCGTACACAGTTGGAAGAAGATATAAGAAGGATGGCCGAGGCGAACGGTGAAACGTATGATGAAGCGTGTATACATTTGAAACAACAGTATGATGGGTATCATTTCAGTGAAAATAGTGAAGACATTTACAATCCGTTTAGTTTGTTTAATGCATTTGCTCAAAAGAAATATGCCAATTTCTGGTTCTCTACCGGCACTCCCACTTTCCTGATAGACATCTTGCAGCAAAGCGATTTCGATATTCGTCAACTGGATGGCGTTTCGGCTACTGCCGAGCAGTTTGATGCACCTACCAATGTCATTACAGACCCGCTTCCGGTACTTTACCAAAGCGGTTATCTCACTATTAAAGAATATGATCGGGATTTTCAGATCTATACGTTGGCTTATCCTAACAAAGAAGTTCGGAAAGGCTTTATCGAATCATTAATGCCGGCTTATGTGCATTTGCCTGCTCGCGAGAATACATTTTATGTAGTATCGTTTATCAAAGACTTACGGGTCGGCAATCTGGATCAATGTATGGAGCGGATCAAATCATTTTTCGCCTCTATCCCCAATGATATGAATAATAAGGAGGAGAAACACTATCAGACCATCTTCTACCTCCTGTTCCGGTTGATGGGGCAATATGTGGATGCAGAAGTAAAGAGCGCTGTTGGCAGGGCTGATGTTGTGATAAAGATGCAGGAGGCTATCTATGTATTTGAATTCAAAGTAGACGGTACTCCTGAAGAAGCGTTGGCACAGATCAATAGTAAGCAGTATGCGATTCCTTATCAGGCAGATCATCGGAAAGTTATCAAAGTGGGAGTTAATTTCGACAGTAGTACGCGAACTATTGGAGAATGGATCATTGAAAACTAGGGAATAATCTTACATATTCCTACATATTTCCACATATTTCGGTATAATTCGGTGTAATCCGTTTTAATCCGGCATAATCCGGTGTAGTCCGGTGCAATCCGGTAAGTCGTCAATGTGTTGTCGTATCTTTGTTTCATCAACAGAAAGGGAGAATGTACTTCTTTTCGTAGAAACAATTTTTAAATATGGCAACAGTTACAGTTGTGCGCTACAAGCGCAGAAAACGGCTCGGTGATGATAAATCACCGATGATGTATCTTCTCAAGCCTAAGGCTGGAGAGTCGAAAATCTATTCAATTGATTCACTGGCACAGGAAATCGAGTCTATCGGGTCGCTTTCGGTGGAAGACGTGTCGCATGTGATGAAATCCTTTGTCCGTGCGATGAAAAAAGTGCTTGTGGCAGGGAATAAGGTGAAAGTGGATGGACTGGGTATTTTTTATACCACGCTGACCTGTCCGGGTGTGGAACAGGAAAAGGATTGTACGGTGAAAAATATCACTCGCATCAATCTCCGTTTCAAAGTCGACAACTCATTGCGTCTTGCCAATGACAGCACGGCAACTACTCGTGGCGGGGATAATAACATGATGTTCGAATTGTATACGGAGAAGAAGTCTGCTGCCGGAGGAAACGGCGGTGACGGCTCCGATGATGATGGTAAAGGCGATGGGGGAGAACCCGGTGGTGGTAGCGGTGGAGGAGAAGCTCCGGATCCGGCAGCATAAACCGCTTTGATTGACTCTGTTCTCAATTTATTAATTTATCATCTCAATCTATTAAAATGTTAGATAAAATTATCGAAATCATCATGACGATTCTGCCTTTTCTGGGCAGTAGCCGCAAGAAGCGCCAGATGATGGCGCAAGAAGTGAAAGAGTTCAGTGAACTAGTGAAAGACCAGTATACTTTTCTGATGCAGCAGTTGGAGAAAGTGTTGAAGGATTATTTCGACCTTAGTTCGAAAGTGAAAGAGATGCACGCGGAGATTTTCTCGTTGAGAGGACAGCTGACGCAAGCTGCGGCTCTGCAGTGTAGTAGCAAGGAATGTGTGCAACGAGTACAGATGGTCACTGAAACGGAGGGATGAATTTATGCGAACCATCAATTTGATTGTGATCCACTGTTCCGCCACAAGGGCGGACAGGGATTTTACGGAAGATGATTTGGAAGTGTGCCACCGTCGGCGTGGTTTCAACGGGACGGGTTATCATTTTTATATCCGTAAAAATGGAGATATAAAGACCACCCGTGAGATTGAACGAATCGGTGCGCACGCAAAAGGACACAACCAGAACAGTATTGGCATTTGTTATGAGGGCGGACTTGACTGCCACGGTCATCCCGCCGATACACGTACCGAATGGCAGATTCATTCGATGCGGGTGCTGATCCTTGCACTCCTGCGCGACTATCCCGGTTGCCGGGTGTGCGGACATCGGGATCTAAGTCCGGACCTGAACGGAAACGGAGAGATCGAACCCGAAGAGTGGATTAAAGCGTGTCCGTGCTTCGAAGTGAAAGAATTCTGCTCAAAAATGTAATGTACTCTATAGAAAGACTTGTGACCGAGTACATAAATACTTGTCACAAGTCTTTTCTCGTTTTATCATTTCTTAGGTTATTTTCCGGTGAGTTTTACTTAGACACGGGGCAGATGTTTGATAAAGAAAGTTCCTTATATATACTCAATAACGATTCTGCTGTGTTTCTCCACGAAAACATCTGGCTGCGCTTAAGCCCGTATTCCACTTGTTGCTGGTAGAATGTCCCGTCATTTTCTAGTTTCAAGATTTTTGCTGTGATATCTTCGGGACTGAATGGATCAACCAATAAAGCCCCATCACCTGCAATTTCGGGCATTGCTGAAGTATTTCCTGCAATGATTGGTGTTCCGCAAGCCATCGCTTCCAGCATCGGGATACCGAAACTTTCGCGAAGTGAGGGATATAGAAATGCGAATGCACCACTGTAGAGCGCTGCAAGGTCGGTATTCTCAATGTAGCCGGGGAAGCTGAGATAACTTTTGATATCCATTATCTTTTCTTCTTCCAATATCCGGTCAATGGCATCTTCTTTAAGGTCGGCAATCAGTAATGGTAACTTCTTTGCCGATTTTTTCAAATATCCGCTGTACGCTTTCAGTACTCTCGGAGTATTCTTTTTCGGATCCGTGTTTCCTAGAAAAAACAGATATTCGTCTGCATCGATATATTTCCGGGTAATTTCCGGAGCTTTGGGCTGCAAATGGAAATGACTGTTGAACCCGTTATATACAGCTACTAATTGCTTTTCCGGCAGATGTAACGCTTCAAGAATCCGTTTCCGTTCGAACTGCGAAACGGTAATAATTTTCTCGCACTTGGGGAGTATGCGCGGAACGACTAACCGGCGATAATGCCATCCCATCTCTTGATACCACGACAGGCTGGACGACTGGCGCTTTTCCAGATAGATTATATCGTGCAATGTTAGAACCAGAGGCACAGGGCAGTGTAGAGGAGCCGTGTTGCTGGTGCAATGCAGCAAATCGGGCTTGATGCTTTTTACTGCACGCGGGAGTGCTACCTGTTCCCACAATGGATAAGTAGGGCATTTCAGCTCGATGATATGTACGTTATCGGAACTTTCCAGACACTTGTCTTCACCGGGACTGACAAAAATGAAATATTCATTTTCATGATCCATTTTTTGTAGTTCCCGAATTGTTTCAAGAGCAACAAAATCCATTCCATGCTTGTTGGGGCGGAAAATGCGCTGTGCTTCAATGGCTATTTTCATATTCTTTCTTTTTTAGTGGTGGTGATGTTTTCTCTTTTATATAAGTTTTTTGTTTCTAGGGAGTCTCATTTTTTTATAAATATTCTCTTGCTTTTCAAGAAAATTTTCTTTAAAAATGGTCTTCTCCATGTTCTGTATGGATAAATTTTTTATAAGCTCCTTTCAACTTGAACAAATTGCCGATGGTAGTGAGTGCCAGTATTGGGATTTTTATAATTGCTTTACCCAATCGTTTGTTTAGCAGATTTCCAGGTATGGGCAATATCATTGCTACTATCTGGGCTATGGATAATATCCACCATTTTATGGCTATCATCCATTCGTTTCCGGAATCGCCTTTCAGACTTAGCCAGATACCGATGGCTGTGAAAATAAATGTCAGTCCGAAAACACCTGCTATTTGGATCAGTCTTGGGGGTAGCATCCATTGAATTATCTTGTCGCAGTAGTCAATGTTACCTTGGCGGATTGCTTTCTGTAATCCGGACAATGAACTGCGGAGAATGCCGAATTGTGCAGCTATCCAGCGTTTTCGCTGATTGCTGATGGCTTCTTCTTTCTGCGTTTTTTCGTCATAAATTGGTATTTCCGGTAGGTAGGTGGTGTGAATGCGCTGTTGCAGAAGAAGTACTTCTAATTCCTTGTCTTCGCCTGCCGTTTCAAGAAGTCGGACGTTTTTCCGGAACCAGTCGGCTTCAAAAGCCATTCCTGAACCGGATAATGCGGCTGAAAGTCCTAGTGCATTGTGTCCGCTGCGGAAGATGCCATTATTAATTTCTTCGCTGATGCCATCCAGAACAGAAATGTCAGTATTCAGATTTTGGCCGGTTCGGTGGGCTTGTATGCACCGCACACCGCTGTCGAATGCACGGTTTACCGCTGTCAGGAAGTGCGGGGAAGTCAGATTATCGGCGTCCATGATAACTACTACATCGTAGGGTATTCCGTCAATGGCATCCATTGCCATTGTCAGTGCTTTGGCTTTGGAGCTGTCTTTATAGTCGGCTATCAACAATCGGATAGGCAAGGAACGCAAGAGCTCGTTGGTGGCAGACTGCATCTGGTCGGAGATAACGATGATATCAAACATTTCTTTCGGATATTCCTGTCTCAGGAAACTGCGTACGGAAGAGACGATTACCCGGTCTTCTTTATAAGCCGGGAAGAGTATGACGAAACGTCGTAGGGTGCGGGCTTCCGGAAATTCAGGGACCCGGTAGAACTTGGAAGCAATGGCGTATAGCAACAGATAACATACGCAAAGCGCGAAAAGTACAAAAAGAATCCAGTCGACGATATTCATAGTATTTGGAATTTATGACACAACGTTTTATTTATCGGGTGAGACAACGCTCTTTTTGTCGGATGACGGGCGAAGAAGTCCGGAGTTTACTCCATAGAATATGGCTGCCGCCAAGTCGAAACGCCCTTTGAGTATGAAAGCCAAACTATTCTTTGTAGCAGCTACGGTGCTCTGATAAATAATGGAGGCGATGCGGTTGAACCCTTTCAGATTGCGCCGGGCATAGAACAGGCGGTTGCGTGTCAGATAATAAGTACGCAATTTACTAAGTTGCCCAGTGCTCTGGCTTTCTTTATGAAAAATGGTACAGCAGGGATCGTACCACAGTTCATATCCGGCACGGGTCATGCTTGTGCTCCAGTCTAGTTCTTCATAGTAGAGAAAAAATATCTCGGGCATCATTCCTACTTTTTCAATGACTTCCCGTTTAAACATCATTGCTGCCCCATGCAGATAGGGGGTGGTGTGGGGAGTGTCGAATGTTCCATCGTCTGGACAATCGAAGCCCAGCATATGGTTACGTAGGGTGATTTGCGACAAGGGAGTGAATCCGGCAAATTGTATATGCTGGGGTGGAAATGCAAAGCGTATCTTGGGGGATACACCTCCAATCTCCGGTCGACTTTCAAGGCGTTCTACGAGATAGGCGATATGGTCTGATTCAATATATGTATCATTATTAATAAGGAATATGTATTTACCTTTTGCTACCTGGATGCCGATATTATTTCCACCGGAAAAACCACTGTTCTCATTGCTGCGGATAGCGACAACGGTGGGATACAGTTGATGTATTTTAGCTGCTTCGTTTTCATGTGAAGCATTGTCTACGACGATGATTTCATAACTTACAGAATGTATTTTATTCTGTAGTGATTCTATTAGTTCGCATGTGTCTTTGAATCCGTTGTAGCAGATTGTGATAAATGATATGTCTGGAATATTGTTTGTCATATTTGTTCGTCAGTTTTTTTGAGTGGCTACTAGTTCTTTTTCTTTCTCTTCTTCACTGATGCGCTTGTCTATATGAGGAGCGGCAAAACAGAGTGCGAATCCTATATATACAGTCAATGGATTGGGATACTGCATTACGTCGTTGACATAGGCCGCTATGAAATAACCGGCATCCATACAAAGCCAGGCTGCCACTAATCCGCGCAAGCTCTTATTGCGTACTTTAAACATCAGTAGCCATGAGCACCAAGCGAATAGAATGCCATGTATACCCAGATAAAGAATGAGTCCGACAATTCCTGTTTCTACCCATACGCCGACTAACCATGAATCCGGAGGATAGGGCATTTGCTCTTTCGGTTCGAAATTTCCGGTTGAAAGCCCAACACCATATCCGATAGGCTTCTTTGCCATCAATTCTTTCATTCGCATCCTGTTTTCGACACGTACGAGGTATGAAGCATCTTCGGTAGGATGGAAAGAGGAACGCATTTTGTGAATGTATTGGTTTCCGCTCCCGATGTTGGTATAATAGAAAAATGCGAAAATGCTGATAGATATGAATATACCTCCCAGTAATGCTTTCCAATTCTTTGCTATGACGGTTATCATCAGCATGCCACCCATAAGAACGCCCATGGCAGAGCGTGTTCCGGAGATTCCCATTCCATAAATGCCGCAAAAAGCAATAAAAAGGAAGTAGATGCGTTTCCATCTGGAGTCAACAAAGAATGAGGCAATGGCAAAGGTCACAGTAGACATGGCAGCATGAACACCATAATTGGCTGCATCAGAGAAACAAGAGAAATAGCGAATGCCTGACCAGATAATGTGAGTACGTGCACCTCCCACTACGTGTAAGAAATAAAGATCTTTAGAACTGAATCCATGATTCTTCTGCCAATAACCTTTTAGGGTGAATATCAAAACAAATATTGACCATATAATTAATAATAGTTCAATATCTTTTTTGGTACGTATTACGATCGGAACGACGAATGCACAGATCAAGGGGGTGAGAGCGTATGGAGTGAGGTTAATATTCCAGGCTGCCATAACATTGTTTGGATTCAGTATTTCCAGTATATAAAACAATAACCAGACAATGAAGAAATAGGTCATTATATTTTGTCCGGGTTTCCAGTTAGTGCGCTCGTCATTGCCGAGTTGTATCAGACAGATCGTAGTAAACAATAAGATAAGCACCATTGAGAATAATCCTATCTTGATGTTTACGAACATACTTGCTGCGATTAGCGCGAACTGTGCGGCAAGCAGGAGGTGGAAAGCGGTTACTTTATTCGTCATCGTCCTCGTCTGCTGCTTCTTTGGCTTTTCTTCTGAGATTGAATATGATTTTTTCTGTTAATGATAACTGACTGAGACGATAGCCGATTCTACGCAGTAATGTATGGGGTGGAAGTTGTCCGGTAAAGTCTTCTACTGCGTCACGGTTCGCATTTGTGAGGCATATACGGAATGGGACATCCGTCTTACTCAGTTGCTGCGTAAGTTGTTCGCAAAGCTGTTTATCAATAGTTTTCCAGCCACGGTCTGCCGAAGCTACTAGAATATTGGCGTTGGCATCATGTAACAGAGCACTCGGAATATTGCTGGTCGATAATGGCGGATAAGCAACTATCAGCACATCTTCTCCTTGCAAAGTGTAAAAGTCTGTAATACTCTTGGCTAGCAGAAATTGGGTCGAGTCTGTATTAAAATCTACTCCATAGGTGATAAACCTGGCATTTAACATCCGGCTTTGCATATATCCACAGATTAAATTTCCCAATTCTTCTTCTCCGGAATTGTCACTGGTGCTGAAAAGGTTGATGATGAATACGCCGGGAGACTTGCGCTTAGTCAGGAAGCGAAGTAGCGAATTGCTCAATTCTTTTACGGAAAGCTGAACATAAGTCTTGGTCAGACCTCCATAGCGAGAGGGGCTTGTATTGGGAATAGCGCCTATTACCTTAAACCCGGTGACTCGCCTGGTACGGCTGGCATCTCGTAAAGTTCTGTCAAGCATTTCGACTAGTAACAACAAAGCGACTATGATGAGAAAACTGACTGCACAGGCAGCTATAACAATCTGTTTCCGATTGGTTGAGTTGGACGAAATCGGATAAGTCGGCTCGTTGAGTACTTTCAAAGTGGCAGAAGTCATTTCTAGATTTTTCTTTCTCAGTAAGGCTTCATTATAACTTTGAAGTACAGTGAGGTAGTTGCGTTCGGTGAAATTTATCATGCGCTCTTTTTGCTTGATGGTAGTACCTACCGGTGCGAAAAAAACATATCGGTCATTCAATTCACTGCGTGCATTCTGTACAATCTGTAATTCAGCTTTGGCTTTCTCGTATAGTAGCGTTTGTTCCAGCCATTGGTCGATGATATTGGTTCTCGAAGCGCCCTCTTTGGTATATTTATGGCCGATATAGGAGGATGTTAAGTCATTTAATTCTTGTTTGATTTCAGAGAGCCGTTTCTTTTCATTTATCAAGGTCTGATCGTCTGTTTTTGAGGAAACAGTCATCGCTTCAGCCTCCGATATTCTGCCGGTAATGCTGGAAGCTTCTCTCAGTTTGTCTACAAATTCCATGTTCTTGAGCACCTGTTTTGCATTACTGTCCATATGCTTTTCTAGTTCTTCAAGCATGGATTTGCTACTATTAAAAGCAAAAAGTGCGTCTTGCTCTCTCAGCTCGTATTCTTTACTGATGGCGGCTATTTCTTTGGTCTCGTCAATGTAGTTGATAATGCGTTTTTCTACATTATACTTTGTTAGGTCTTCTTCTTCTAAGTTTAGTTTCTTTCCGATGCGCTTCAACTCTTCTTCAAAGTATTTGATTACTTTGTCCGTCTCTCCATAACGAATGCGACGATATTCTTCTACAAATTCGTCCATTAAGATACTCACTGTATTGTAGACGATGCCTGGATCACCGGATGAATAGCTGATATCCAACAAATCACTGGTCAATCGACGCTGTACTTTGATGTTTTTCAGGGCATTATAGCTATAAAAAGGGTGATTGTAGTAAAATAATCCATAGATATAGTTATCTCTATGTGGACGCATATATTTTTCCAGATTAGCTACTGTCTTATCTTCACTCGACTTGTCGATTAGTTTTAGAATTTCAGCTCCATTCGGACTATTTTTCAAGTGATTGTAGGTATAGTTATAGCTGGAAGCGGTAATACCGTTATTTTCTTTATCCGGGTTACCCTGAATAAGAATTCGCGCAAATAATCGTAGACATACTCTCTTCAACGTACTTTCGGCCTGCATGATGCTGATCAAATTGTCCATTGAGTTTTGTACTGTTGCCCAGTCTGTGCGTTTGTCACTTTCTAGATTATAACCTGAAGCTACCCCTGTGTATAATGTGGCTTTTACATCATATCCTCCTTGCATATGTCGTGTGTAGTAAATAACCAGCAATGTGAAGAAAGTGGTTCCTAGCAATATCAGCCAGCGATGACGAAATAGGGCTCGTATGATAGAAATGATATAGTTCATATCTTAATCTTTTATTTTCGTATGATGGGAGTGCGTGAAATAACTTCGAGTATCATTAAACTCTTTGTTAATTCGAACTTGCTATTCTCATATGCCTCACGGGCTTGAGATTGCCTTTCCTTATCTGTAGATAAATCGGTAGACTCAATAGTACCATTGGCAAAGTTCTTTTCAGAAATTTCGTATTGCACATTAGCTAGCACCAAACTTTCACTCCTCATTTGAAGAACTTTCATCTGCGAAATTGCCATTGTGTACATTTCAATAATACTTTTTTTGATTTCGTCATACTTCATTTCTCGTTCTAGTTCCGCACTCCGCAGTGTGAGTCTTTGCCGACTGACACGTCCTTTGAGGTCGAATAAATCGTTCAATGGAATACTTAGACCTGCACCTACTGTGTAACCATTTTGCGCTTGAGTGGAGTAGGTAAGATATGGGGCGACTGCCACGTCCGTATAGGTGGACTCATTACCGAACATTCCGTATTGATAGCTCCCCCGTAAACTGAAGAAACCTAGAAATGACCATTTCTCTTTTTGGAGTAATTTGCGCTCAATTCTCGCCTTTACGTCCGCCATCTCATAAATGGGGCTGTTCTTGGCATTTTCGAATAAAACTGATAGTGGGGGGAGAACTATTTTACTATAATCTTCTTCACTTAGTTGAGAATAGTCAGACACTTCTTGTGCAACTACACGGGTGGTAGAGATGAACAGAAGTAATAACCCCGAAAAAAAATATATAAATTGCTTCATAAAAAAATCCTATTATTTGCTCTTGCTGTGTTATAGCTTGCGCAAATATAAGGATTAATTTCATTTATGTGCAGTCTTTTATTATCTATTTTACAATCTTTCTTGTAAATTGTGCACAATTTGTCGCGTAAATGGCGTCAAAAGGCTTCTGTCATGTTGAAGTAGAACAAATTCTGCTTGTTCACCATGTCTCTGCCGAAATCAAGGCGTACATTCATACGGGGTTGAACTTCGATACGTAATCCCAATCCGAGGTTGGGAAGCACACCTTCTATCTTGCCCGGAGTGGGTCCCATGAAACCGCATCCTCCCCAGGCTACATATCCTATATGACTTAACATCTTTTTTATCCAAGTGCTTTTGTCCGTATTTATCATCTGGCGGTATTCGGCCATCATGACATGCGAGGACTTGTCGCGAAACTGTCCCATGTAGTAACCGCGAAGATCGAAGGGGGTTCCACTAAGTACATATTTTGTTAGGGGTACATCTCCGAATGCGTTTTTGCTTTGCACTGTCCAGGCTATCACTTTGCGGCGTCCTACTGTTTTGTATTGGCGGTAATCGATTTCCAAACGGTAAAAGTTATTATCACTGCCGAACGTTTTATTGTACATCATTCCCCGGAAGTCAAGGTAAGTTCCGTTATAAGCATTGGCGGGAATATCACGTGTGTCATACGTCAATAGGAAGCCGAGTCCCGAACTGAAATTTTTGTATCCGTGCTCCGTACCTCCTGCCGCAATGTACGAGGGCTCATTAACCATCCCGGCAGCCGGTTTAGTTATCTTGTCATAGTTCAAATCGACTTGAGGGCCTGCAAAGAAATTACTTTCTCCCAAACGGAACAAGAACCAGGGGTTTACTTGAATGCCGCTATAACGGTATTCACTGGTATCTTCTCCACGTTCGTAATCTTTATTGGTGGAATATCCGATGCCATAAAAATTCTCGATTGTATTTTTATAAGAGAAGGTTCCGAAGATACGGAAACGGTCGCCTTTAAAGAAGAGCTGTGGTTTCGTCATCAGATTCAAGCCGCCCTTGAACATCAAGGCGATGGCCATTGGCACTACTGAACGCCGTTGAGTGGTATCACTCGGATTCATCCGAAACGTCATCAGTGCGCTACCGCCTACTAACAAACCGAAGTCCGGCGTATAACTGGGACCACCTAATATGTTATAGTGCAAATTCCGATTTGCCACGCGCTGGCGACGCAACTCGCGCTTGGAAAGGGCAGGAATGGTGTCTGATGGGGTGCCTTCAATTTCTGTAGGAGTAGTATCACTGATAGAAGTTGTAGACATTTGCAGTTCATCGCTTTTTACTGCCGTACTATCAGCCGTAGCTGACATCATATTGATGGATGGAAGCATCATCAATATTCCTATTATATATTTCTTCATATTTCTCTCTGAGGAATTCGACTGCAAAGAAAACTATTTTATTCCGATTAGTTTTGATGTTCTTAGATAATAAATCTAAAAAAGAATCGTATTTTTGCGGAATAAGATGTTTCTCGATATGCTGATAAATAAAACTGCATGATTTACCCCCATACACCAAAACAATATTTGTTAGCATATTATGATCCGTCAGCCTATTAATTAATTATTTATATCAAATGAATAAACAGATTTTATCAATTTTTGTTTTATGTGCTTTTTCTTATTCTACACAAGCGCAAGAACTGAAAGGTGGCATCAGCGACTCCATGATGCAACAAATCAAGCAGAGTTATGCAAACACTCCCACCGACAAGGCTATCCGCAACGCCATCGGCAACAACGACATCCGTAAACTGGCTCTCAACCAGGATAATCTGAAAGGCATGGATACGCATTTTTCTATCAAAGTGTCTTCTAAAGGTATCACCGACCAAAAATCTTCTGGTCGTTGCTGGCTTTTTACAGGTTTGAATGTGATGCGTGCCAAAGCGATCGCCAAGCATAACCTCGGTTCCTTCGAATTCTCGCAAACTTATCCTTTCTTCTTCGACCAACTGGAGAAAGCCAACCTCTTTCTACAAGGTATTATCGACACCAGCAGTAAGCCGATGGATGATAAAATGGTGGAATGGCTCTTCCGTAATCCTTTGAGTGACGGTGGAACATTCACCGGTGTAGCCGATATTGTCAGTAAATACGGGCTTGTTCCCAAAGATGTGATGCCGGAAACCAACAGTAGTGAAAATACCTCCCGTATGGCAGGTCTGATCGCCCTGAAACTTCGTGAACAGGGGCTTCAACTCCGTGATCTTGCCGCGCAAGGTGTCAAGCCTGCTGCCCTTGAGAAAACAAAAACAGAGATGTTGAGCACCATCTACCGCATGTTAGTGTTGAATCTCGGTGTTCCTCCTACTGAATTTACCTGGACTGAATATAACGCTAAGGGTGAGCCTGTGTCTACCGAAACTTACACTCCGCTTTCTTTCCTGAAAAAGTATGGTGACGAAAAACTGATTGATAATTATGTCATGTTAATGAACGATCCGAGTCGTGAATATTATAAGTGTTATGAGATAGATTACGACCGCCACCGTTACGACGGCAAAAACTGGACTTATGTCAATCTTCCCATCGAGGATATCAAAGAAATGGCTATTTCTTCTCTCAAGGATAGCACGATGATGTATTTTTCTTGCGATGTAGGTAAGTTTCTAAACTCTGACCGTGGTCTGCTGGATGTCAAAAACTACGACTACGAATCTCTTATGGGTACTTCTTTTGGCATGAACAAGAAGCAACGTATCCAAAGTTTTGCTAGTGGCTCCAGTCACGCCATGACTCTTATGGCTGTCGATCTTGACAAAAATGGAAAACCGACGAAATGGATGGTTGAAAATAGTTGGGGACCCGCCGCCGGTTATCAGGGTTATCTCATTATGACAGATGATTGGTTTAACGAATATATGTTCCGCCTAGTAGTAGAAACGAAATATGCATCGAAAAAAGCTCTCGAGGTGTTGAAACAGAAGCCTATCCGACTTCCTGCTTGGGATCCTATGTTTGCTGAATAGTTCTTTTTCTTTCGTCTTGATACGAAAGAAAAAGAACCAAAAAGAAAGAATCAAGGCTGCGTTTTTCCGGCTACTCCGGTGCTTCCTCCGGCTAAAGGGCAGAAACTCGCTACGCTCAAACAGTCTGCCCTTCTTAACGCCGAAGGAAACACCTGCGCTTGACGCCGGAAAAACGAGGCCGGGGAACCCGTGCGGCGTGGCGGCCTTTGGTATACGGAGGATTGCATTGTTTTAAAGGACGGATAGCATGGAAAACTTTGCTAAATAAAAGGTTTTAGTTCTGCAGTGTGGAAGGATTCATAGCATACAAAACTTCGCTAAATAAGAGGTTTTGCAGCATGAAGAACTTTCAGCATAAAAAGCACATTATCTAAAGAACTTTACATATTACAAATGCTACTAATAAAAATGCTTTGTTATATAAAAGCCGTAGACGTTATACGACTAAATATAGCAAAGCTGAATAATATATAATAGAGATATAGAATACGAGATAATAGAGATAGTAGAGATAGAAAAATAGAAAGATACAGAGAGTTCCTTCCTAATACCCCTCACGAACATCATACAGCGAACCAGCCGGCGGCTTTCTCCGGCCTACTTTTTTCTCCGTCAGGCGAGCGCCCGTAACGTAGCGTTAAGAAGGGCAGACTGTTTGAGCGTAGCGAGTTTCTGCCCTTTAGCGAAGTGAAGGAAGCGAGTAGGAGAAAAAAGTCAGCCTTGAATTTTTCTTTGCTTCTTTCTTTTGTTTCAAGACAAAAGAAAGATGATTACGAGAAAGATGATTTACGTGTACGAACACGAAAGGAATTACGGAAATATATCCGTAATTCCTTTCTTTTTTCCTCCCGAATCCCAATCTTATTTATTACTTTTGCGGCAAATTTATGAAACCATTATTTTATATAGCATGGCAAATGTAATAAAGTTACGTAAAGGCCTTGACATAAACCTGAAAGGAAAAGCTGCTGAAACGTACGCAACAGTAAAAGAACCGGGATTCTACGCACTTGTACCCGATGACTTTCCTGGAGTGACGCCTAAGGTAGTTGTGAAAGAGCAGGAATATGTAATGGCTGGTGGACCCTTGTTTATCGACAAGTATCATCCTGAAGTGAAATTTGTTTCGCCGGTGAGCGGCGTGGTGACGAGTGTAGAACGTGGTGCTCGTCGTAAGGTATTGAACATCGTAGTAGAAGCTGCTGCAGAGCAGGACTATGAAGATTTTGGGAAAAAGAATGTTGCTTCGATGGATGCTGAAGCTGTGAAATCCGCTCTGTTAGAAGCCGGACTTTTCGCGTTTATCAAACAGCGTCCTTATGACATCATTGCAGATCCGACGGTAACCCCGAAAGGAATCTTCATCTCCGCATTCGATACCAATCCATTGGCTCCGGATTTCGAGTTCGCCCTCAAAGGCGAAGAAGCAAACTTCCAGACAGGGCTTGATGCTCTTGCCAAACTGGCAAAAACCTACCTGAACATCAGTGTGAAACAGAACGCTGCTGCACTGACACAGGCTAAGAACGTTACAATCACCGCATTCGACGGACCGAACCCTGCAGGTAATGTAGGCGTTCAGATCAACCACCTCGACCCCGTATCCAAGGGCGAAACGGTATGGACTATTGATCCGCAAGCCGTAATCTTCATCGGTCGCCTCTTCAATACAGGCCATGTAGATTTCACCCGTACAGTAGCTGTGACAGGTTCCGAAGTGTTGAAACCTGCATACTGCAAACTACAGGTAGGTGCATTGCTCACCAACGTGTTTGCCGACAATGTAACAAAAGACAAAGATTTACGCTACATCAGCGGTAACGTGCTGACAGGAAAGCAAGTATCTCCGAACGGATTCTTGGGCGCATTCCATAGCCAATTGACTGTTATCCCCGAAGGTGACGACATTCACGAAATGCTTGGATGGATCATGCCGCGTTTCAACCAGTTCAGTGCCAATCGTTCTTATTTCAGCTGGTTGATGGGTAAGAAGGAATATACGTTGGATGCCCGTATCAAAGGTGGCGAACGTCACATGATTATGTCGGGTGAATACGATAAGGTATTCCCAATGGACATTCTGCCCGAATATCTGATTAAAGCAATTATCGCCGGTGACATCGACCGTATGGAAGCACTCGGCATCTACGAAGTAGCTCCCGAAGACTTCGCCCTTTGCGAATTCGTCTGCTCTTCAAAGATGGAACTGCAACGCATCGTTCGTGCCGGACTCGATATGCTCCGTTCAGAAATGGCGTAATCGAATAAGAGATTAAATAATAAAAATTAAAATAAGCGATAGTTGAAATCTTGCGAAACGGCTCTCTGTGGATACAGCATAAACCCAGTACAGCCAATTTTCAACTCTCAACTTTCAATTTTCAATTAAATAAATGAAAGCGTTAAGAAATTATCTCGATAAGATAAAGCCGAACTTTGAGGAGGGCGGCAAATTCCACGCATTCCAGTCGGTGTTTGACGGCTTCGAAACATTCCTGTTCGTGCCTAGCAAGACTGCGAAAACGGGAACGCACATACATGACGCAATCGATAGCAAGCGCATCATGTCGATTGTGGTTATTTCGTTAATACCGGCTTTGCTGTTCGGTATGTACAACGTAGGTTACCAGCATTTCACTCATACAGGTGCTACTGGCAGCTTCATCGAAATGTTTATCTACGGATTCCTGGCAGTACTGCCTAAAATAATCGTATCATACGTAGTAGGTCTTGGCATTGAGTTCGTCGTAGCTCAATGGAAGAAAGAAGAAATCCAGGAAGGATTCCTTGTTTCCGGTATCCTGATCCCGATGATCGTTCCGGTAGACTGTCCGCTGTGGATTCTTGCCGTAGCTACTGCATTCTCTGTTATCTTCGCAAAAGAAGTATTCGGTGGTACAGGTATGAACGTATTCAACGTTGCGTTGATTACTCGTGCATTCCTGTTCTTCGCATACCCGACCAAGATGTCCGGTGATGCTGTTTGGGTGTCAGGAGACAGCATCTTCGGTTTAGGACAAAGCGTAGACGGACTCACCGTTGCCACTCCACTGGGACAGGCTGCTACAACAGGTAGTGTTCCTGCGTTCAACATGGATATGATTACAGGTCTGATTCCGGGTTCTATTGGTGAAACCAGCGTAATCGCTATCCTGATTGGTGCCGTTATCCTGCTTTGGACAGGTGTTGCAAGCTGGAAGACAATGATTTCCGTATTCGTAGGTGGCGCATTCATGGCATGGGTATTCAACTCAATCGGCATGGAAAACAACACAATGGCTCAAATGCCTTGGTACGAACACCTCGTTCTCGGCGGTTTCTGCTTCGGTGCTGTATTTATGGCTACTGACCCTGTGACTTCCGCACGTACAGAAAGAGGTAAATATATCTTCGGATTCCTGATCGGTGTGATGGCTATCGTTATCCGCGTACTGAATCCGGGTTATCCGGAAGGTATGATGCTTGCCATCCTGCTGATGAACATCTTCGCTCCGCTGATTGACTACTGTGTAGTACAAAGCAATATCAGCCGTCGCGAGAAACGCACTATCAAGTCTAACCAATAAATACCGAAAGAAAATGAATACGAATAGTAATAGTTATACTATCATTTATGCTTCGGTAATGGTTATTATCGTAGCATTCCTGCTGGCATTCGTTAGTTCTTCACTGAAATCTACACAAGACAAGAATGTGCAGTTGGACACTAAGAAACAAATCCTCGCTGCATTGAACATTAAGAATGTGGAAGATGCGGATGCTGAATATCAGAAATATGTGAAAGGGGATATGCTGATGAACGTAGACGGTACGCTGACCGAAAATACGGGCGAATTTGCTACCAACTACGAGAAAGAAGCAAAAGAACAACAACGTCTGCACGTGTTTGTATGCGAAGTGGACGGTCAGACTAAATATGTAGTTCCTGTTTACGGTGCCGGTCTTTGGGGCGCTATCTGGGGATATGTTGCACTGAACGAAGATAAAGATACCGTTTACGGTACTTACTTCTCACACGCTAGTGAAACTCCGGGGCTGGGTGCTGAAATTGCAACCGACCATTTCCAAAATGAATTTGTAGGTAAGAAGACTTTGGAAAATGGAGCTATCACTTTGGGAGTCGTAAAAAATGGCAAGGTAGAGAAACCTGATTACCAAGTGGATGGTATCTCCGGTGGTACAATCACTTCAGTAGGTGTAGATGCCATGTTGAAGTCTTGCCTGAATAGTTACTTGAGTTTTTTAACTAAATAATAAGGAGGAGAAAGATAGAATATGGGACAACTGTTTTCAAAGAAAAATAAAGAAGTATTCTCTGCTCCGCTGGGAATTGATAATCCGGTAACCGTACAGGTGCTCGGTATCTGTTCTGCACTTGCTGTTACTGCAAAGCTGGAGCCTGCCATCGTGATGGGACTTTCAGTAACGGTGATTACTGCATTTGCCAACGTTGTTATTTCACTGTTGCGTAAGACGATTCCTAACCGCATCCGCATCATCGTCCAGTTGGTTGTGGTAGCTGCTTTGGTAACTATCGTAAGTGAAATCCTGAAAGCGTTTGCTTACGACGTAAGCGTACAGCTCTCTGTTTATGTAGGTTTGATTATCACCAACTGTATCTTGATGGGACGTCTGGAAGCATTTGCCATGCAGAACGGTCCTTGGGAGTCTTTCTTGGATGGTGTAGGTAATGGTTTAGGCTATGCCAAGATTCTGATTATCGTTGCTTTCTTCCGCGAACTGTTTGGCTCGGGAACATTGCTTGGTTTCAATATCCTGAATTATGAACCGATTCAAAATATCGGATACGTAAACAACGGCTTGATGTTGATGCCGCCGATGGCATTGATTATCGTAGCATGCATTATCTGGTATCAACGTGCACGTCATAAAGAATTGCAAGAACAAAGTAATTAATTATTTCTGATTTCTGAATTATGATTTATGTCTAGCTTTATAGTCATAGTCGCATGATAAGTCTGCTGAATCATAAATTATAAATCATAAATCATAAATCAAAAAGAATTATGGAACATTTATTAAGTTTATTCGTCCGCTCTATCTTTGTGGACAACATGATATTCGCATTCTTCTTGGGTATGTGTTCATACCTGGCTGTTTCGAAGAATGTGAAGACTGCCGTAGGACTGGGTATCGCCGTGACTTTCGTGTTGCTGGTGACGCTTCCGGTCAACTACCTGTTGCAAACTAAGGTGCTGGCTGCCAATGCTATCATTGAAGGTGTCGACCTTAGCTTCTTGAGTTTTATTCTTTTCATTGCCGTAATTGCCGGTATCGTGCAATTGGTGGAGATGGTGGTAGAACGCTTCACTCCGTCACTGTACGCTTCGCTGGGTATCTTCCTGCCGTTGATTGCTGTTAACTGTGCGATCATGGGTGCCTCTCTGTTTATGCAACAACGTATCAATCTGGGTCCGAGTGATCCGAAATACATTGGTGATATTTGGGATGCCCTTTCTTATGCATTAGGCTCTGGTATCGGTTGGTTGCTGGCTATCGTAGGTCTGGCTGCTATCCGCGAGAAAATGGCTTACTCTGACGTACCTGCTCCATTGAAGGGCTTGGGTATCACATTTATCACAGTAGGTCTGATGGCAATCGCATTTATGTGTTTCTCTGGTTTGAACATCTAAAAAGAAAGGAATAAGACAATGGATATGAATTTAATATTAGCGAGCATTGGGGTATTCCTTGTGGTTATTCTGTTGCTTGTTGTAATCTTGTTGGTTGCTAAGAATTTCCTGGTACCATCAGGAAACGTAAAACTGACAATCAACGGCGAAAAGGAATTGGAAGTGGCTTCCGGTTCTACTTTGTTGAATACGCTGTCTGTAAATGGGATATTCCTGTCATCTGCTTGTGGTGGTAAGGGATCTTGCGGACAGTGCAAATGCCAAGTACTCGAAGGAGGCGGCGAAATCCTACCTTCTGAGGTTCCTCACTTCAGTCGCAAACAGCAGCAAGACCACTGGCGTCTGGGCTGTCAGGTGAAAGTGAAAGGCGATATGTCAATCAAGATTGACGAATCTGTACTTGGCGTGAAAGAGTGGGAGTGCGAAGTAATCTCCAACAAGAACGTGGCTACATTTATCAAAGAGTTCATCGTTGCTCTGCCTAAAGGCGAACACATGGACTTTATCCCGGGTTCTTACGCACAGATTAAGATTCCTAAATTCTCAATGGACTATGACAAGGACATTGATAAGAGCTTGATTGGTGATGAATATCTTCCTGCATGGGAGAAATTTGGTTTGCTGGGTCTGAAGTGTAAGAACGACGAGGAAACAATCCGTGCTTACTCTATGGCCAACTATCCTGCCGAAGGTGACCGTATCATGTTGACAGTACGTATCGCTACTCCGCCGTTCAAACCGAAAGAACAAGGTCCTGGATTTATGGACGTAATGCCGGGTATCGCTTCTTCTTATATCTTTACTCTTAAACCGGGTGACAAGGTAATAATGAGCGGTCCTTACGGAGACTTCCACCCAATCTTCGATTCTAAGAAGGAAATGATGTGGATTGGTGGTGGTGCCGGTATGGCTCCGTTGCGTGCGCAAATCATGCACTTGACCAAGACATTGCATACTACTGACCGTAAGATGTCTTACTTCTATGGTGCCCGTGCGCTGAACGAAGTGTTCTATCTGGAAGATTTCCTGCAAATCGAAAAGGACTTCCCGAATTTCACTTTCCATTTGGCTCTCGACCGTCCGGACCCTGCTGCTGATGCTGCAGGCGTGAAGTACACTCCGGGATTCGTTCACAACGTAATTTACGAAACTTACCTGAAGAATCACGAAGCTCCTGAAGATATTGAATACTACATGTGTGGTCCTGGTCCGATGTCGAAAGCTGTTGAGAAGATGCTCGACGATCTTGGCGTTCCGGCACAGAACCTGATGTTCGACAACTTCGGAGGATAATTCGCAGAAGAGAACAAACCGGTCGGAACAATGACCGGAAAGGTTACATAAACACAGAGTGGGAAATCTGAAAAGCAGTAATGCTTCTTCGATTTCCCGCTTTTTTTTACTATTATCTCATAATGTCTTTCCGTTATGGTTTGTATCTATTTTATGTCTGTTTTAAAGATAGTTCTCCTTTTTTATCCGTACTTATCTATTATATTCGTATATTTGGCTACACAATAGAATTATTAAAGTACAATAGGTTATGGAATATCATCGTATATCTTTTATTCACAATGATACAGAGTATTCATTTGTCAAAGCTATGAGTTCAAGTTTAACGGGATATGCCTTAGTTACAGCTTGTAGGGCAGAAGTAACCATTTACATGAAAGAGAATAATCTGAAAGGTTATTATATATTGACCGGCATGGCTAAAGTTTGATTGCATTTTTATCTCCGTACTCTTTCCTTTTTGTATCTTTGCCCCCATGTTAGAGAAAAATGAAATTATACAGTCGGCTCTCCGCAATTTGAAGATTGAGGAGCTGAATCCGATGCAGGAAGCATCACTTGAACAAGCTACCGGAAGAAAAGACGTTATACTGTTGTCACCGACAGGATCGGGCAAGACGCTGGCCTATCTGTTACCTTTACTCCTTACTCTAAAACCGAACGATGACAGCGTGCAGGTTTTGATTCTCGTTCCTTCGCGTGAGCTGGCCTTACAGATAGATTCTGTATTCAAAGCAATGGGGACTTCCTGGAAAACCTGCTGTTGTTACGGTGGGCATCCTATCGCCGAAGAAAAGAAAAGTATATTGGGCAATCATCCTGCTATCATCATTGGTACTCCGGGACGTATCACCGACCATCTGTCTAAAGGAAATTTCAATCCCGAAACCATTGAAACTTTAATTATCGACGAGTTCGACAAATCGTTGGAGTTTGGTTTCCACGATGAAATGGCAGAGATTATCACCCAGCTTCCGGGATTAAAAAAACGTATGTTGCTTTCAGCTACTGATGCGGCAGAGATTCCCGAATTTACAGGATTGAACCGCACAGTTAAGTTGAACTTCCTTTCGGACGATTCTGAAGAACAAGAGTCGCGCTTGAAATTGATGAAGGTGCTTTCACCTTCCAAAGATAAGATTGATACTTTATATAACCTGCTTTGTACATTGGGGAGCAGTTCGAGCATCGTGTTTTGTAATCATCGGGATGCGGTGGACCGTGTACATCAGTTATTGGCGGATAAAAAACTACTCGCAGAACGTTTTCATGGTGGTATGGAACAGCCGGACCGTGAACGTGCGCTTTACAAGTTCCGTAATGGCAGTTGTCATGTATTGATTTCTACCGATCTGGCAGCCCGTGGACTGGATATTCCGGAAGTCGGACATATCATCCATTATCATTTGCCGGTCAATGAAGAAGCCTTTACGCACCGCAACGGACGTACAGCGCGTTGGGATGCGACCGGAACGTCTTATCTGATTCTTCATGCCGAAGAGAAACTTCCTTCTTATATCCCGGAAGAAATGGAAACAGTGGCGTTGCCTGAAAACCCTCCCCGGCCTCCGAAATCGCTCTGGGCTACTATATATATAGGTAAAGGAAAGAAGGAGAAACTTAGTCGGATCGATATTGCCGGATTCTTATATAAAAAAGGAAATCTGACTCGCGAAGATGTCGGAGCGATTGATGTCAAAGAACATTATGCTTTCGTTGCCGTTCGCCGGGCTAAGGTGAAGCAACTCCTGAATCTGATTCAAGGAGAGAAAATAAAAGGAATGAAGACTATTATTGAGGAAGCGAAGTAAAACTCTTTTTTTGTAATATAGAACTCTTAAAGTCCTCTTTTATTATTTACAATCGTCCCTATGTTCACTAGTCATTGAGCATAGGGATGATTACATTATTTCCAAAGATGTTTTACTTTTCACTTCATTTCCCTGTTAATCTAAGCTGAATTCACTGTTGTAGTTTATAAATATTCATTTTTATTGCATTAATCTTTTGTTTTATCATCAATATCTCCGGTTCTATTTCAATCTCGACTTTTATCCCATACTTGACATCTATAGATAACAATATGGTGTATATATCCTGTATAAACCAATAAAAAGAAAGGAAAATCTGCTTTAAAACAGTATTTTTATAAGGAAAGATTTGTGCGATGGGAATAAATTCGTAAATTCGCAAGGTCAAAAGACAAAAGTAACGAAATTGTTAAACCAAAAACAAACTTCAAATGAAAAAGCATAATTTCAATGCAGGACCTTCCATTCTTCCGCGTGAGGTGATAGAGGATACAGCGAAGGCTATTTTAGATTTCAACGGCTCTGGTCTCTCTTTGATGGAAATCAGCCACCGTGCCAAAGACTTCCAACCTGTGGTTGACGAAGCAGAGGCATTATTCAAGGAATTACTCAATATCCCCGAAGGCTATTCGGTACTGTTCCTGGGTGGAGGTGCTAGTATGGAGTTCTGCATGGTTCCTTATAACTTCCTGGAAAAAAAAGCTGCTTACCTGAACACTGGTGTGTGGGCTAAGAAAGCAATGAAAGAAGCTAAAGGGTTTGGTGAAGTTGTAGAAGTTGCTTCCTCTGCTGAAGCTACATATACTTATATCCCAAAAGATTACACAATCCCGACAGACGCAGATTATTTCCACATCACTACTAACAACACGATTTACGGTACAGAATTGAAGAAAGACCTCGATTCTCCGGTTCCGATGGTTGCCGATATGTCTTCTGATATTTTCTCACGTCCGATTGACGTTTCTAAATATATCTGTATTTATGGTGGTGCACAAAAGAATCTGGCTCCTGCAGGTGTTACATTCGTTATTGTTAAGAATGATGCTGTAGGTAAGGTTTCTCGTTACATTCCGTCAATGCTGAATTATCAGACACACATTGATAATGGTTCTATGTTCAATACTCCTCCGGTAGTGCCCATCTATGCTGCATTGCTGAACCTTCGTTGGATCAAAGCACAAGGTGGTGTGAAAGAAATGGAACGTCGTGCCATTGAAAAAGCGGATATGTTGTATGCTGAAATCGACCGCAACAAAATGTTCGTGGGTACTGCTGCCAAAGAAGACCGTTCACGCATGAACATCTGTTTCGTGATGGCTCCCGAATACAAAGACCTTGAAGCTGACTTCTTGAAGTTTGCCACTGAAAGAGGTATGGTAGGTATCAAAGGACATCGTTCTGTGGGTGGTTTTCGTGCATCTTGCTACAATGCTTTACCGAAAGAAAGCGTACAAGCTTTGATTGACTGCATGCAGGAATTTGAAAAACTTCATTAATATATTATTTTCACCACAGATTACACGAATTAGCACAGATTCCTAAATTCTATAATCTGTGAAAATCTGCGTAATCTGTGGTGAGTCTTTATAAATAGAATTAAATTATGAAAGTACTTGTAGCTACAGAAAAACCGTTTGCTAAAGTTGCAGTAGACGGTATCCGTAAAGAAATAGAAGCAGCTGGATTCGAGCTTGCTTTACTTGAGAAATATACAGATAAGGCTCAATTGCTGGATGCAGTGAAAGATGCTAATGCTATCATTATCCGTAGTGATATTATTGATGCAGAGGTGCTTGATGCTGCCAAAGAATTGAAAATCGTAGTACGTGCCGGTGCAGGATATGACAACGTTGACCTGGCTGCTGCCACTGCTCACAACGTATGTGTGATGAACACTCCGGGACAAAACTCTAATGCTGTTGCCGAACTTGCTTTGGGTATGATGGTATATGCTGTCCGTAATTTCTATAACGGAACTTCCGGTACAGAATTGATGGGCAAAAAACTGGGTATTCATGCTTATGGAAACGTAGGTCGTAATGTAGCCCGTGTTGCCAAAGGTTTCGGAATGGAAGTGTATGCTTACGACGCATTCTGCCCGAAAGAAGTAATCGAAAAAGATGGTGTGAAAGCACTTGATTCGGCAGAAGAACTGTATAAGACTTGTCAGGTGGTATCTCTTCATATACCGGCAACTGCCGAAACGAAAAATTCTATCAATTATGCTCTGCTGAAAGATATGCCGAAAGGTGCTATGTTGGTAAACACTGCCCGTAAGGAAGTTATCAACGAAGCAGAACTGATTAAATTGATGGAAGAGCGTGCAGACTTCAAATATATCACAGATATTATGCCTGTTGCTAACGCAGAATTTGCAGAGAAATTTGCCGGACGTTATTTCTCAACTCCAAAGAAGATGGGTGCTCAAACTGCTGAAGCAAATATCAATGCCGGTATTGCTGCCGCTCAACAAATTGTAGGCTTCCTGAAAGATGGTTGCGAGAAATTTAGAGTAAACAAATAAGATTCTTTTAGAAATAAGTAGTATATTTGAGCCACAGATTTTCAATAAGTCTGTGGCTTTAATTTTTTACATATAAAATACTAATATCATGGCAATAATTAAACCTTTCAAGGGCATTCGTCCTCCGCAAGACCTCGTAGAACAGGTCGCTTCACGTCCTTATGATGTATTGAATTCAGAAGAAGCCCGCGCAGAAGCGGAAGGTAACGAAAAGTCTCTTTATCATATTATTAAACCGGAAATAGATTTCCCTGTCGGTACGGACGAACACGACGAACAAGTGTATGCTAAAGCTGCCGAGAATTTCCAACTGTTTCAGGACAAAGGTTGGTTGGTGCAGGATAATAAGGAAAATTATTATATCTATGCCCAAACGATGAACGGGAAAACGCAATACGGATTGGTAGTTGGTGCATACGTTCCCGATTATATGAATGGGATTATCAAAAAACATGAGCTTACCCGTCGTGACAAGGAAGAAGACCGTATGAAGCATGTCCGTGTGAACAACGCTAACATTGAGCCTGTTTTCTTTGCTTATCCGGATAATGAGAAGTTGGATGTTATTATCAAGAAGTATACGGCAAACAAGCCTGTTTATGACTTCATCGCTCCGGGGGATGGTTTTGGACATACTTTCTGGATTGTCGATCAAGATGAGGATATTGCTGCTATTACTGCCGAATTTGCTAAGATGCCGGCTCTTTATATTGCCGACGGACATCACCGTTCTGCCGCTGCTGCACTAGTGGGAGCAGAGAAAGCAAAGCAAAATCCGAATCATCGGGGTGATGAAGAATATAATTACTTCATGGCTGTTTGCTTCCCTGCAAACCAGCTAACCATCATCGACTATAATCGTGTAGTGAAAGATCTCAATGGTTTGACTCCCGAGCAATTCCTGGCTGCACTTGATAAAAACTTTATAGTAGAAGAGAAGGGTGCGGATATCTATAAACCATCCGGCTTACATAACTTCTCACTCTATCTGGGTGGTAAATGGTACAGTCTGACAGCCAAGACAGGTACATACAATGATAACGACCCTATTGGTGTGCTTGATGTTACCATTTCTTCCAACCTGATTTTGGATGAAATTTTGGGTATAAAGGATTTGCGTTCGGACAAGCGTATTGATTTTGTGGGCGGCATCCGTGGATTGGGAGAACTCAAGAAGCGTGTGGATAGCGGTGAAATGAAAGTGGCTCTGGCTCTTTATCCTGTATCTATGAAACAATTGATGGATATTGCAGATACAGGTAATATCATGCCACCGAAGACAACTTGGTTTGAACCTAAACTTCGTTCGGGGTTGGTAATTCATAAATTGGATTAGGAAATTCTATCGGATGATGCAAAAAAGACGTTGCTGATGTAAGCTATATCAATAAATGTAACACCCGATTAAGATAAAAAAAATAGTGACGGTATATGCCCGGGATGGTGACGGTATCCTTGTGGTATACCGTCACTATTTTTATTGGATAGCGTCACTATCTTGTAGATGAAAATCTGCCAACAAAGATTTTTATATTCCCAGCTACATCTCATTGGTAAGTGGAACATTAATATTTCCAAACGATAGATTGACTTTTCTTATTAAAGCCGTATCTTTGCAGCATGACTGCTGAAGATACTTATAAAACCATCATTGAACCTTCCGAAGGTATTTATACGGAAAAACGAAGCAAGTTCATTGCTATAGCCCTTCCTGTGCGTACTCTCGATGAGATAAAAATACATCTTGAAACGTATCAGAAAAAGTATTATGACGCACGACACGTATGTTATGCCTATATGTTGGGAGCTGCACGAAAGGATTTCCGTGCCAATGACAATGGAGAACCTTCCGGAACAGCGGGAAAACCCATTCTCGGACAGATAAATTCAAATGAACTGACGGATATCCTGATTGTAGTAGTTCGTTATTTTGGAGGAATCAAGTTAGGGACAAGCGGATTGATCGTGGCTTACAAGGCTGCCGCTGCTGAAGCTATTGCTGCCGCTACAATTATAGAAAAGACAGTAGATGAAGACGTGACGGTAATGTTTGAATATCCTTTCATGAATGACGTGATGCGCATTGTGAAAGAGGAGGAACCAGAAATTCTCAATCAGTCGTATGACATGGATTGTAGTATGACGTTACGTATTCGTCGTTCGATGATGCCTAAATTGCGTGCTCGTTTGGAAAAGGTGGAGACAGCTCGTATTCTTGATGATGAGAATGTATTGTAAGTAAGATATTTAAAATATTGCATGAGAAATAAATATCATATAATTTTCAATTTGTTTTTAAGCTTCTTTGCTTTGATAAGCGTTCAGACGCAAGTACAAGCACAGGAGACTCAAAAGCTCGCTCCTAATAATATCCCTGTTCCGTGGTATTCGCAGAAAATCACGGGATGTCCTTACTCGCATTGTTCTCTGGCTTCTTCGTTAATGGTCTTTGACTACTTTAAAGGCATGACGACCGATACACAACGTACAGCCCAGGATGCAGAAAAAAAACTGATAGAATATCAACGCAACTACTTTCTGAAAAAACGTGCCCCTTTCCGTCGTCGTACATCGATAGGACAGGGAGGATATTATTCTTTTGAAATTGATTCTTTGACACGTTATTATGAAAATATGATAAGTGCCGAACATTTCCAGCAGAAGGATTACCGGGTATTGAAAGATTATATTGATCGTGGTATACCTGTGCTTGTGAATGTGAGATATACAGGAGCAGTTCGTGGTTTGCGTCCCGGTCCGAGAGGGCACTGGATGGTGCTTCGTGGCATTGACGATAAACATGTGTGGGTAAATGACCCCGGACGTTCGCCGGAGATGCGGAGTAAAGGAGAAAATATCTGCTATCCAATAAAGAAACAGCCGGGCAATCCTTCCTATTTTGATGGTTGCTGGACGGGACGATTTATCATAGTCACTCCTAAAGAATGGATTCGAAACTCCCTGTTTGCACAAGTAGGCAAGCTTCCTCCTTTGGAGGAGGTAACTCATATAGTACCTCCTGTTGCGTTGCCTGCAACCTTACCGCAGGTTATTAATCAGTAAGCAATTCATTGTGAAGATAGAAATATTCTTAGTAAAATTAGGATAAAAAGAACATTAGTAAAATAAAGAAGAACAAAGATATATGGCATTCGAAGCAACCAAAAAAGAATGGTGCGAACTCTATTCTTTCTTTCGTCTCCTGACAGACGGAAAAGTAGTGCTAGGCACAGCAGACGCAAAGGCGGGAGAAACATCTTGGCCTATTGCAATGATTCAACGGGAAGAACATGATGGAACACGTCAATATTATATTGAGGAAGATACGATTCGTATAGAAGCAGAGAGCGGAACTAAATCCATGCCTCGCGAAGACTTTGGTATTGTAGCTGATTTGATATTACGGGCTGTGAAATCTTCTTCGGAAGATGACGTAACCTCTCCGGAAGGAGTAGAAGAGTTTTTAGACGAAGCAGCCATTTTCGATTTGGAAGCAAAAACAGAAGATCGTACTGATTTCTCCATTGCATTTTGGCATCCGGAAGCTCCGTTGAGAGGTTTTAATGTTCGTTCACGTTTGGGTGTAATGAATCCGTTACTGGACGGAGGACGTGCTGCAAATCTAAAACTGGAACAGAGTGGAGTCAAATTTGCCACTCCCACAGTGAATAAAATCAATGCTTTGCCTGAATCTCCCAATGAGGTTGCCGAGCGAATGATGATGATCGAACGATTGGGCGGTGTACTTAAATATTCTGATGTAGCCGACCGGGTATTCCGTAGCAATCTTCTGATGATTGACCTGCATTTTCCACGTGTCTTGACAGAAATGGTTCGTATTATGCATTTGGATGGTATCTCTCGCATTAGTGAGCTGACGGAAGTTATCAAACAAATGAATCCGTTAAAGATTAAAGATGAACTGATAAACAAGCATAAGTTTTATGAGTTTAAGATGAAGCAGTTCTTGATGGCATTAGCTTTAGGTATGCGTCCCGCAAAGATTTATAATGGATTGGATTCGGCTGTGGAAGGTATTCTGTTAGTGGGCGGAAGTGGAGAGGTGCTCTGTTATCATAAATCAGAAAAGCAAGTAATGGAAGACTTTTTGTTTCAAAATACCCGTTTGGAAAAAGGATCTTTGGAGAAGGATAAATACGGATTTTTGGAAAGAGAGAATGGAGTCTATTATTTCAAACTGAATGCAAAGATTGGGCTAGTTAAAAGGTAAATGATAAATTAGAATTCTGTGGTGAAATTTTGATTCGATATATATAAAAAACTTGTTATTCATGAAAACGAATGAAGTTTTAGAGAACATTAAAGCACGTCGTAGTGTACGGGCTTATACTAGTCAGCAAGTTTCAGAAGAAGATTTGCAGGCTATTCTGGAAGCTGCAACTTATGCACCCAGTGGAATGCATTTGGAAACATGGCACTTTACTGCTATTCAAAATGTAGATAAATTGACAGAACTGAATGAACGCATTAAAGGAGCTTTTGCAAAAAGCGATGATTCCCGTTTGCAAGAGCGTGGACATAGCAAGACCTATTGTTGTTATTATCATGCTCCGACTTTGGTGATTGTATCCAATGAACCTACACAATGGTGGGCTGGTATGGATTGTGCTTGTGCAATAGAAAATATGTTTCTGGCTGCCCATTCTTTAGGAATCGGCTCTTGCTGGATCAACCAGTTGGGCACAACGTGTGATGATCCTGAAGTTCGTGAATATATTACCTCTTTAGGTGTTCCTGCCAATCATAAAGTCTATGGTTGCGTGGCTTTGGGGTATGCTGATTCGAAGATTCCAATGAAAGAGAAAAAGGTGAAGGCTGATACGGTAACGATTGTCAAGTAGAAAAAATATTCAGAATTGTAGTTGGATTTACATTCCATATCACAAAATATGAGCCTTGGGGATAATTGATGCATCTCTAGGGCTTTTGTTTATTCAGTCCTGGGCTGATAAAAATAATCCCGGGGCTTACATTCATTGAGCCCCGGGATTATTTCTTATTGAGATGCTTCTAAAAATCTTTTCTAATGAATTGATTTCTACAATAAATCACCTTTATTCAAAAGTGCCATAACGAGTTGGTAGTAACTTACGGTCGCCCAATGTATTATCTACACGAGCTACATTGATCCAGAATTTGTTATCACGTACACTTTCTATCGGATAAGCCGCTTTCTCGCGTGTGTACGAATGTTCCCAACGATCACTAACAATCTCGTATTCCGGATGCGGAGCATTAATCAACACATTATCATCCTTATCAGCTTCGCCATTCTTCACTTCCTGAATCTCCTTCCAGATATTCAGCATGACATCTACGAAATTGTCCAGTTCTGCCAAACTCTCGCTTTCTGTCGGTTCAATCATCAATGTACCGTGAACAGGGAAGGAGAGGGTAGGAGCATGATAACCATAATCCATCAGACGTTTGGCAATATCATTTTCCGAGATGCCTGCTTCTTCATGTACTTTCCGACACTCCAGAATCATTTCGTGTCCTACGAAACCATTGGCTCCCCGATAGACAACTCCATACGTATCTTTCAGACAAGCAGCCAGATAATTAGCATTCAGGATGGCGATCTTAGTTGCCTGCGTCAATCCCTCTGCACCCATCATGCGGATATATCCATACGTGATAGGCAAAATACCTGCACTACCGAATGGGGCAGCTGATACTTGATTCTGCGAATTGCCGAAGATTCCATGTCCGGGAAGGAAAGGAACCAGATGTTCGGCCACACAGATAGGACCTACTCCCGGACCTCCGCCACCATGAGGGGAAGCGAATGTTTTATGAAGATTCAAGTGGCAGACATCCGCACCGATGAATCCCGGATTGGTCAATCCCACTTGGGCATTCATATTGGCTCCATCCATATATACTTGTGCGCCACAGGCATGAATGATGTCGCAAATTTCCTTTATTTCTGTTTCGAAGATACCATGTGTAGAAGGATAAGTAATCATCAGCGCTGCCAATTCATCTCTATTTTCTTCAGCCTTGGCACGTAGGTCATCCATTTCTACATTTCCTTGTTCGTCACAGGCACAGGTGACGGTCACAAATCCAGCCTGTATAGCTGACGCAGGATTTGTTCCGTGAGCCGAAGCTGGAATCAGGACTTTGTTCCGATGTCCCTGACCGATACTTTCGAGATAAGCACGGATTACACGAAGCCCTGCATATTCTCCCGCAGCACCCGAATTGGGTTGCAGACTCACCCCTGAAAATCCGGTGATAACTTTCAGATCTTCACTTAAATTCTTAATTAATTCCCGATATCCTTCTGCCTGATCTTCCGGAACCAGCGGGTGCATACCCATAAATTCGGGACGACTTAAAGGCAACATTTCCGCAGCTGCATTCAGCTTCATGGTGCATGAACCGAGAGAAATCATCGATTGTGCAAGCGAAATATCTTTGCGATCCAAACGTTTGATATAACGCATCATCTCTGTTTCCGTGTGATATTTGCTGAATACTTCGTGCGTCAGGAAAGGAGTTGTCCGTTTCAAAGCCTTGTCGATATTGCTTTTTTCTGGGATATCGTCTACCTTCTGATAGTCTTTTCCGGCAGCGATGGCAAAGATAGAGAGCAATACATTGGCAGCTGCCACATCTGTTGTTTCATCAATACTGAAACCGACATCACCATTTTCATAATAACGCAGATTTACTTCTTTACTAAGCGCTATGGTACGGATTTGTTGTGCCGAAACGTGTTCGGGCAACTCAAAACGTAAGGTGTCAAAATATTGAACGTTGACTTGTGTGTATCCACATTTCTTCAGTTGCTTTTCAAGAAATACAGTGATACTGTGGATGCGCGACGCAATTGTAGTGATACCCTCCTGACCGTGATAAACAGCGTAAAAGCCTGCCATAGTAGCTAATAATGCCTGTGCGGTACAGATATTTGAAGTTGCTTTTTCCCGTTTGATATGCTGTTCACGTGTCTGCAAAGCCATCCGGTAGCAAAGTTTGCCATATTTATCTTTAGACCATCCGATGATTCGTCCCGGCATATTCCGTTTGTATTCGTCTCTGGTAGCAAAGAAAGCAGCCGACGGACCACCATAGAACATTGGAGTACCCAAACGTTGTGTAGTTCCGAATACAATATCTGCTCCCCATTCTCCCGGAGGAGTCAGCAGGGCAAGACTCAAAATATCGGCGGCGACAGCTACCTTGCAATCTGCGGCATGAGCTTTTTCTGTAAATTCGGAATAATCCTCTGCGTTTCCATTCGAGTTTGGATATTGTAGAACGCAGGCAAACACTTCCGGTGAAGGTTCAAAATCCTTATATTTACCTACACGCAGTTCGATGCCTTGCGGCACGGCGCGTGTAGTCATAACAGCCAATGTTTGTGGGAAAATATTCTCGTCTACAAAGACTACGTTCGCATTGGCTTTCTGTTGCGCACGGGAGCGGATGGCATACATCATGCTTACGGCTTCGGCAGCGGCAGTTGCTTCGTCCAGAAGTGAACAGTTGGCAAGTGGCATGGCAGTAAGGTCGCACACGGCTGTCTGAAAATTCATCAACGCTTCCAGGCGTCCTTGCGACACTTCTGTCTGATAAGGAGTGTAAGAAGTGTACCATACCGGGTTTTCGAATACATTCCGCTGGATAACAGCCGGGGTAATCGTGTTGTACCATCCCAAACCGATATACGTAGTATATAGTTTATTTTTATTTGCCAGTTCGGCGATATGTTTTCCAAATTCGTATTCCGTCAGTGGACTAGTCAATGCCAGCGGCTCTTTCAGCCGTATATTGGCGGGAATTGTTTTATCAATCAGTTCGTCCAGTGAGTTCACCCCAATTTTGCGGAGCATCAGGGCTGTGTCTTGTTCATTGATGCCGATGTGACGGCTAGCTAACAAATCGGTTTTCATGTCTTAATGATTTATGATTTATGATTTATGAATTATGAGTTCTGATTTATGCTTTCTTATGTTTTCCCGATTTATAAACCTCAATCAGCCGCAACACCTACTTCATCCGCACGGCAAATCATAAATCATAAATCAGAATTCATAACTCATTAAATCTTCTCTTATCTAAAAAATGGGTTTTCAGCTTTCTCCATTCCGATCGTCGTAGGAGCACCGTGTCCGGGGTAAACGACAGTTTCGTTGGGGAGAACAAACAGACGGCTGCAAATGTGCTCTATCAGTTCATCGAAGTTGCCTCCTGTGAGATCGGCACGACCGATGCTACCCTGAAACAGGACATCGCCGGAGAACATGCAGTTATCTTCCTTGCAATAGTACACCAAGCTACCGGGTGAATGTCCGGGCACGTGTATCGCTTCCAGTTTGGTATGTCCGAAAGTGATAATATCTCCGTCATGCAGGTATTTGCCCAGTGGTACAGGCTCTTCCTGCAACTGAAAACCAAACATTCTGCTTTGTTTCGGTGCTTCGTCAATCCAGTACTCATCCGCTTTGTTTGCTTCTGCCGATAATCCGAATTCTTTCAGCATGAACGGATTTCCGAAGATATGATCCAGGTGCAAATGAGTATTCAGCAGATGCTTTACATTCAGCTCATTGGTAAGAATGAACTTTTTCAGAGCCTGCTTTTCCTCTTCATAAAAACAGCCGGGATCGATTACGACTGCTTCTTTAGTGTCATCCCATAATACGTAGCAGTTTACGGGAAACATATTAAATTCAAATCTCTTTATTTTCATGGTTTCTTTATGATTTATCATCTATCAGAACATATAGTCTTATTTAAATCGGAACATATACCACTTTTTTGGTTTGAAAGAACTCTTCCTCGAAACTATCGCTCAAGTTATAAATGACCGTTTTATGCTTGAACGGCATCGTTTCATGCTCCAGTTCGCCACCTTTGAGACAGATCAGTCCGTTGGGTAATGCATTTTGTTGTTTTGAGGAGATATTCTTTTTGATAATCTTAATCAAATCCGCCAAAGGCATTACGGCACGGCTGACAACAAAGTCGAACGTTCGTTTCTCCTCTTCTGCGCGGGCATGGCGGAACGTTACATTTTTCAGTCCGATAGCATTTGCCACTTCGGTTGCTACCCGTACTTTTTTGCCGATACTGTCCACGAGGTGAAATGTTACTTCGGGAAATAAGATGGCTAAAGGAATACCGGGGAAACCTCCTCCTGTACCCAGGTCCATAATGCTGGTTCCGGGGCGAAATTGGATTGTTTTGGCAATGCCTAACGAATGGAGCACGTGATGCTCATATAAATTCTCGATGTCCTTGCGGGAGATTACGTTGATTTTAGAATTCCAGTCAATGTAGAGGTCGTATAGAGCTGCAAACTGTTTGCGCTGCTCTTCCGTCAGATCAGGAAAATATTTCAGTATGATTTCCACTGTTTGAGTTTTGAGTTATAAGTTTTGAATGATAGATGTGGATGAATATCCTATTCTGTCACACGGGAGTGATAACAATAGGATATTCATTGGTGTTCAGCTTTTTATGAAATTTAATTTTTCAGTTCTCCCAGAATTGGGTTACTGCCTAGTAAATGCTCCATCATAGAAAATGGGATTGTTACCTTTACAGGTCCCATAGAATAAGGAGTGATATCGTATACATTATAATAGAAGGTGATTCCTTCTTTGCTTAGATAGAAATTTTCTGTCGGAGCGATGTCCCCAGTGGAAGCATATCCCATGTCTTCCAATGCTTCGTGAGTGTTCACTTTGTTGTCCGCCATGAGCTGGTTCCAGATCAGGTCGGTCAATGCGTCTTTGTAGTCTCCGACAAAAATATCATCAAGACGGAGCGGACGCATCAGGGTGAGGTCCATGTTCAGGAAAGTAGCCATGTAAATGCCATGTGCACCTCCGGTATATTCGTTGTAGTCGATACGATATACAAGCAGGTCTTTATCATACAGTTGTACGTGGCTCTCTATACCTTTATAATAAGAATACCAAGCTCCGATGGAAGATTCGTCTTCTTTGTCTTTCTCGTCCTCGGCATACATCGGTTCGAGGTCGCGGCGGTATTCGCTGATATAGTTCTCGGTATATTGCTTTACAACTTCTTCCGGCTTTTCGCCGATGTATTTATCACCGAAGCAGGCCGAAATGAAATAAGAATTCAAACTGTCTTTCAGCATATCATCCGATGATTTTACCGGATAAGCAAAATTTATAATGATATTGCAGGCCGGTTTGGCTGTATCACTGAAGAGGTGTGCTGTCTCATTCACTTGAATGCTATCAAACTGTAACGCACCTGTGTTTTTGTTCATCTTGTCATGACAAGAAAACAAAAAGCCGCTAACCGAAAGAATAATTGCAAGCAGACTGACATATTGTTTTTTCATACCCGTTTTTTCTATAAATTCAACATTTGTTTTATCATTCACTATTGACAAATATAGATGAAATTCGTGAATCGGGCTAATAAAAACAGAAAAATTTGCAGCTATTTATCCTCTAAAACAGGATTACCGGATAGCATCCACTCGTCAATGCTTGCAAACTTTAGTGATATCTACGGTGAATCCATCTTCAGCAGGCATAAATTTCCCTTTCATTTTCAGAAATTCGATGATGAGGGTATCTACGTCCATTTAGAAACTGTAACATATGTGACAAAACTGCATATTATTCATTGAAAGTTGAAAACAACCATTTCGCTATGCGTTCCTATTCTGAAAGGCGGCCCCCAAAGAGACAATCCGGAAGACACGTACACGTGGCTGTTTCCCCATTGACGGTAGCCGTGACTTTGCTCGAATATATAATCAGTCACCCAATTAATAGGCCATACTTGTCCGTGATGTGTATGTCCGCTGAATTGCAAGTCGATGCCGGCCGCTTCTGTTTCTTTCAGGTTGAAGGGTTGATGATCCAGCAAGATGATAGGTTTGCTTTTATCAACATTCGCCATCAGTTCTTGCAGGGAACGGCGTTTGAGGTTGTGATGGTCATCGCGGCCTATCAGTTGTATGCCGTTGGGGAGTGTCACTACTGAATCACGCAAAAGTTGTATTTGAGTATTCTTTATATACCGGATACTTTCATCGATTCCACTAATGTATTCGTGATTACCAAGAACCATGTAGATGCCCATAGAAGCTTTCAACTCGGCCAGTTCTTCCGCCATATTCTCTGTATAAAGAGGTACAACACTGTTATCAATCAAGTCGCCACTAATCAGTATCAAGTCGGGATGCTGTGCATTTATCATTTCCACATACTTCTTCAGTGAGGCTTTTCCTGTGCCGTTTCCCAGATGAACATCGCTTATCGCGACGATTTTAACTGCGTGAGAAGTATCTTCATTTTGTTTATTAGTTAAAATACTGACAACATTAGTTTCTGGATGATAATAGTTGTACACCCCATATCCCAGCAATCCCAATGTGAACGCAAAAGATAGATAAAACCGATATTTGCAGACCACCTTGAATAATTTCAATATATCAAACAATAGCAGGAACAATGCCATGTATAGGGTAAATATCAGCCAACTTGTTCCAATGATGTACATCGAATGGGAGATAAAAACAGGCATTTCCAGGTTACGGGCTAGCATCGTACCGAAGAAAGATAGGGCACATGTCCAAAATAAAACGGTTAAGAGTATTTTTACTCCAAGCGGTTTTACTTTCAGAGCCTGCGTCGCTCTGATAAATATATAGGTATTCCCTGCCAGATAAAAAGTAATAATGAGGAGTAGATATGTAAGCATAGCGTTTACTTAAAAAAACAGTGAATTTATTTGTGGCAAAGATAGGTTTTATTGTTGAGTAAAAAGAGTTAATAGTGCTGATATGACCCTAAAATAGCCAAATAATGAACGGGAAATATGTCTGCAATGAATTGGTATTCAATATACTGGTGATGGAATACGAGGTTATGGGGAGAATAACCGGTAAGAAATGCACGTAAATCTACCGTTTTGAATGATGATTGAATCTTAATTACGAAAATAGATAGGAAAATCTGTTTTTATTCTTATCTTTGTCCTCTGAAATGAAAAGACTAGCCTACATAACAGCACTAATCCTTTCTCTTCTGATTATCTATTCAGGAGGCGGAGTCTCTATTGTGCGTTATTGCTGTGCCCGTTGTGAGACAGTGCAGAGCTGCTGTGATACAGGCTGTCCGAAGTGTAAAAAGTCTCATACTTGCGATTCAAAGAAAAACTGCAAAGAAAAAGGTTGTACGGCTACGATTTATAAGCTCGACCTGATGAAACACTCTACCGAACTGACCGTATCAGTTTTGGCAGTCGATCTTTTATGTGAGCATTTCTGCTATCTGTTGACTCCGACCTATGCGGATAAACCGGTAGAATTTGATAGTCTGACCTCTCCGCCACCTCTCTGCTCGAGGCAGATGCTGGCGTTATATTCCACTTACATTATTTAGCCACTATTTCTTTCTTATTTAATCCTTTGCTTTCAATAGAACATGAAAGTAAAGCAACACTGAATGCAACTAAGTTGCATGAGAAATGAATTAATTTTGTATCTCGAAAGTAACTTTAGAAAGAATGAAATATATGATAATAGGACTGTTCCTGTTATTTGCCGGCAATATATATGCGCAAGTAGGGGGAACAGTGAAAGATAGTACCGGGGAGGCTATTCCGGGTGCCAATGTGTTCTGGATGAATACAGGACAAGGAGTGACAACCAAAGAGGATGGTCGTTTTTCTATCACTAAACCTTCCAAAAGCCACATGCTGATTGTCAGCTTTATCGGTTTTCAGAACGATACGATTCATGTGAGCAGTAAAAATCAACAACTGGATATTGTGCTTCGTGACGGAGTGGAGCTGAATGAAGTGAATATTGTCACTCGTAAACTGGGAACAATGAAATTGCGCAGTAGCGTAATGAACGAAGACATGATAAGCAGTGCCGAATTGAGTAGAGCCGCTTGTTGTAATCTGGGTGAAAGTTTTGTGACGAACCCTTCAGTAGATGTGAGTTATTCCGATGCGGCAACAGGAGCAAAACAAATTAAATTGTTGGGGCTGTCCGGCACTTATGTGCAGATGTTGACGGAAAACATTCCGAATTATCGGGGAGCCGCCGCTCCTTATGGATTGGGATATGTCCCCGGTCCGTGGATGCAGAGCATACAGGTCTCCAAAGGAACATCTTCGGTGAAGAATGGTTATGAAGCCATCACAGGACAGATAAACGTAGAATTTAAGAAACCACAGTTGCCGGAAGCCGATTGGGTGTCTGCCAATCTTTTTGCAAGCACTACCAACCGATATGAAGCCAATGCGGACGCTACATTGAAACTTTCCAAACGATGGAGCACTTCTCTGCTGGCGCATTACGAAAATGAGACCAAGGCGCATGATGGCAACGATGACGGATTTGTGGATATTCCGCAGGTAGAACAGTATAATGTGTGGAACCGGTGGGCATACATGGGCGACCATTATGTTTTCCAGGCAGGTATCAAAGCCCTTTCTGAAACACGTACCAGCGGACAGGCCAATCACGGAGGGACAATGCACTCCGGTGACCTGTATAAAGTAGGGATCGATACGGAGCGCTATGAATTCTTCACCAAGAATGCCTATATCTTTAATAAGGAGAAGAATACGAACCTGGCTTTGATTCTTTCCACCACTTTACACAATCAGGATGCTACGTATGGACGCAAACTGTATAATGTGGATCAAACCAACGTCTATGCTTCGCTGATGTTTGAAACGGAATTTAATCCGCAAAATAGTTTCTCCGCAGGGTTGAGCTTCAATTATGACGCTTATGACCAACATTACCGTTTGGAAAATACAACGGGCAATCCTCTCAAAGCCTTTGAAAAGGAAGCTGTTCCCGGTGCTTACGTGCAATATACGTTGAATCTGAATGATAAATGGATGGTAATGGCCGGTCTGCGTGGTGATTACAGTAACGAACATGGTTTCTTCGTGACTCCGCGTGCGCATCTTAAGTACAATCCGAATGATTATGTGAATTTCCGTCTTTCTGCCGGAAAAGGGTACCGTACCAATCATGTGTTGGCAGAAAACAACTACCTGCTTTCCAGCAGTCGTAAGGTGGAAATAGCAAAGAACCTGGATATGGAAGAAGCGTGGAACTACGGTGCCAGCGTCTCTACTTATATCCCTATATTCGGCAAAACGCTGAATGTGAATGCAGAATACTATTATACGGATTTCCTGAAACAAGTGATAGTGGATATGGATAGCAACCCCCATGAAGTAGCTTTCTACAATTTGGATGGACGCTCTTATTCGCATGTGTTCCAAGTGGAAGCAAGTTATCCTTTCTTCAAAGGATTCACTCTGACAGGTGCTTACCGGCTCACGGATGCGAAAACGACCTACAAAGGTGAACGAATGGAGAAACCGCTGACCAGCAAATATAAAGGACTACTCACGGCTTCTTACCAAACTCCGCTGGGAATATGGCAGTTTGACGCCACACTGCAACTGAATGGCGGCGGCAGGATGCCTACTCCTTATGAACTGGGAGACGGACAGTTATCCTGGGAACGTCGTTATGGCAGTTTTGAGCAGTTGAGCTTGCAGGTGACCCGTTACTTCCGCCGCTGGTCTATCTACGTAGGAGGCGAGAACCTGACAAACTTCAAACAAAAGAATCCGATTATCGATGCGGCAAATCCCTGGGGGAACAACTTTGATTCTATCATGATTTGGGGACCGGTGCACGGAGCAAAAGGATATATCGGAATACGTTTTAACTTAGCTAGAAATAGTGAGTAAAAGCAGGAAATAGCGAATGAAAGAAACGATCGCATAATAAAGAATATTAATTTTAAACTGATAAGAAAAATGAGAACAAAAAGATGGATGGCCACTTGCGTGGTGGCTCTTTTGAGTGTAACAGCTGTATTGGCAAAAGATATTCGTGTTGTTGTATTTAAAGTGTCGCAGATGCACTGTGAGAAATGCGAAAAGAAAGTAAAGGACAATATGCGTTTTGAGAAAGGGCTGAAGGATATTTCGACCGAAGTAAAAACGAAAATGGTAACCATTACGTATGACGCTGAAAAAACGAATGTAAAGAAGTTGCAGGCAGGGTTTAATAAGTTCAGTTATGAAGCCGAATTTGTAAAAGAAACAAAGAAAGACGATCAGAAGGCTGATAAGAAGTAATTGAACAAATACCTGTATTAGCTTGTTTCTATAAACAAACAAGGGTTCTTCCCCAACTTCTTTTTCGAGAGGAGGGGAAGGCCGTAAACAATAATTATATGGGTAACACAACAAAAAAGGCATTTCCTGTGCTTAATATGCATTGTGCAGGATGTGCCAATAATGTAGAAAGAACAGTAAAAAAATTGCCGGGAGTCATTGAGGCTTCCGTTAATTTTGCTACCAATACATTGACCGTTTCTTATGAGAAAGAGCAGCTGACTCCCGGAGAGATTCGTGCGGCTGTGCTTGCGGCAGGTTATGATCTGATTGTGGAAGAAGCCCACAAAGAAGAACGCCGGGAAGAGGAACAGCATAAGCGTTACACTCGTTTGAAGTGGAAGGTGATTGGTGCGTGGATTTTGGTAGTACCGTTATTGGTATATTCCATGATACTGATGCATGTGCCATACTCTAATGAGATTCAAATGGTACTTGCTATCCCTGTTATGGTCTTTTTCGGAGGCGGTTTCTTCACCGGAGCCTGGAAACAGGCTAAATTAGGACGGAGCAATATGGATACTTTGGTTGCGCTTAGTACTTCCATTGCTTTTCTGTTCAGTCTGTTCAACACTTTCTTCCCCGAATTCTGGTATGACCGCGGATTGGAACCGCATGTCTATTATGAGGCTTCTGCGGTGATTATCGCTTTCGTTCTTACCGGAAAGTTGATGGAGGAACGTGCCAAAGGAAATACCTCGACAGCCATTCGTAAGTTGATGGGAATGCAGCCTAAAGCGGCTCGTGTTCTGCGCAATGGAGTGGAGGAGGAGATCTTGATTGAAAAACTTCAGGTAGGTGATTTGGTGGTTGTACGCCCGGGAGAGCAAATACCTGTGGACGGTCAGCTTTCCGAAGGCGACTCGTATGTCGATGAAAGTATGATTAGCGGTGAACCGGTTCCGGTAGAAAAGAAGAAAGGTGATAAGGTATTGGCAGGGACGATCAACCAGCGTGGTTCATTTATCATTCGTGCCGCACAGGTAGGCAGCGAAACCGTGCTTGCCCGTATTATCGCTATGGTGCAGGAAGCGCAGGGTAGCAAAGCTCCCGTGCAACGCATTGTCGATCGTATTACGGGGATTTTTGTACCTGTCGTATTGGGCATTGCCATTCTGACATTTGTATTGTGGGTTACCATTGGTGGTAGTGAATATATCTCTTATGGTATTTTGTCGGCTGTTTCTGTTCTTGTCATTGCTTGTCCATGTGCTTTGGGGCTTGCTACACCTACTGCGTTGATGGTGGGTATAGGTAAAGCTGCCAGCCAGCATATTCTGATTAAAGATGCAGTGGCTTTGGAACAAATGCGCAAAGTAGATGTCGTTGTTCTGGATAAAACGGGAACACTGACTGAAGGGCATCCTACAGCTACCGGATGGTTATGGGCGCAGTCGCAGGAACCACATTTCAAAGATGTACTTTTAGCTGCGGAAATGAAATCGGAGCATCCGCTTGCCGGCGCTATTGTTGCTGCGCTTCAGGACGAAGAAAAAATAAAACCTGCCGTGTTAAATAGCTTTGAAAGCATTACGGGAAAAGGAATCAAAGCCTCGTATGAGGGACATACTTACTGGGTAGGCAGTCATAAACTCCTGAAAGATTTCAGTGCGACAGTAAGCGATGTGATGGCTGAAATGCTGGTTCACTATGAATCGGACGGTAACGGCATCATTTACTTTGGACGTGAAAACGAGTTGTTGGCTATTATTGCTGTTTCCGACCCGATAAAGGCTACTTCTGCCGAAGCGGTGAAAGAACTGAAACGCCAAGGGATTGACATCTGTATGCTGACGGGTGACGGGCAACGGACTGCACTAGCCGTTTCTTCCCGTTTAGGAATCGAACGTTTTGTTGCCGACGCTCTACCGGACGATAAGGCCGAATTTGTACGTGAGCTTCAAATGCAGGGAAAGAAGGTTGCGATGGTGGGCGATGGTATCAATGATTCGCAGGCACTGGCATTGGCTGACGTCAGCATTGCTATGGGAAAAGGAACTGATATTGCTATGGACGTGGCTATGGTGACTTTGATGACATCGGACTTATTGCTGCTTCCTAAAGCCTTCCAGTTGTCAAAGCAGACGGTCAAACTGATTCATCAGAATCTTTTCTGGGCGTTTATTTACAACCTGATCGGTATTCCAATTGCTGCCGGTATCTTGTTCCCGCTGAATGGTTTGTTATTAAATCCGATGCTGGCAAGTGCCGCAATGGCGTTCTCCAGCGTGAGTGTAGTGCTCAATTCGTTGAGCTTGGGAAGAAAATAAGAAACGAACCATAAAAAGACAGGAACCTGTAAGCAGTAAACACTGAATGGTAAGCTGTAATTTATGAACAGTGAACAACAAATAATAGACGGTGAATACTTTGCGGATAATGCGCAATTTATTCACCGTTCATTGTTTTACAACTCACCATTTATGTTTTCTATCGTCCTTCGTATAAATTATCTGTTTCTAAATTCCAATGGCGTCATTCCTACATATCGTCTGAAATACTTGCCAAAGAAAGAGGCACTGGGGAAGTTTAGAGAATATGCGATTTCTTGGATAGTCATATTGGTACCTTTCAGTTTGGCTTTAGCATCCATAATGACAATATATGCAATAGTGTCCAATACACTTTTACCTGTCACTTGTCTTACTGTCGTACTTAAATGTTGAAGAGATATACCTAATTTATCTGCGTAGAACTGTGCACGACGTTCGTTTTTATAATTCTCGGTGATAACATGAATCAGTTCCCGGCAGATTTCTTTTTTTCGATTCGAACTACCGTTTTCACCCGGAAATTTATGATATATCAATCGTATGCTTGTCAGGATGGTCTGAAGAGACAATTCAACCAATTCAGAATCCATTTCGAAGTTCTCATTGCAACTGGCCCGTGATAATAGAGCAAAATAGTCTTTCAGATAACTGGCTACCTCTTCATTAAGAGGAACCACCGGCTGTTCTATCAGTTTGGGATATGCGTTACCAATATTCTTCATCAGGTTGATTCGTCCGGCGCAATGTGCGGAAAAGCCGGCAAAGCAAAGGCATACCTTTTCTGTTCTCTCCCGAAACTGAATGATTGTTCCCGGTAACAGAGTTATCAGGTCATTAGGACGAATCTCATAATCAAGCAGATTGATGGAGGCTTTCATCGAACCTTCGGTACAGATGGCAACAATACATGCTTGCAACCGGCAAGATTGCTTGTAAATATTGAGAATGTCTTCTGTTACATTCGTCCATGCTAATACTTCGGTAGGCAAGTCTACCTGTGGAAAGTCCATTTTCATAGTTGTGTTTGTTATATTGGGCCAACAAATGTACGCATTTTCTTTTTATTTCTTACCTTTCCTCTAAAAAGAAAAATCTCCTGCTCTTATATTCGCATGTAACTTACTTGTATCTAATTAATTATACTTATAGTCCGTAAGTTTTCCCACAAAACGCCTAAGACGACAAGTATTTTGTCGTCTGAACTAGTAAAGTTTGTTACTTTCCTCTTCAGCCTAAAAGGACTACGCTGGTGTCCAATCCCTCTATAGATACAATAATTTTGTAAACGCGCTCATGTGGCAGCACAAAGGTAATTATGTTGTCGATAGAGGTATATCGGAAAGGTCTATCCGACCAATAACGATTCTAATGCTTGAATATCATTTTGCCATTCCGCCTGCTTTTCAAGCCGCTTGAGGTAAACATCTATAAAATCCTCGTCTTTTGTCAGCATATGCCATACTGCGACCAATAGTTTTCGGGCGATGGCTACTTGTATCTTCATCTTGTTCTTATGGCGTTGGGTGCATTGCACGTAGCTGAAATTTGAGAAAAAGCAGTTTCGGGTTCTTGATGCGACCCAGGATATTTCAATCAATATCTGACGCAGGAATCGGTTCCCATGCGTCGTCCTGTTGCTTTTGACTTTATTGTTGCTTATATCATTGCGTGGTTTCAATCCACACCATCCCACTAGGTTTGTTGCTTTTTCAAACGGTTTCATGTCAGCCCCGGTCTCCGCAATTATAGCCGAAGCGGCGCGTTCTTTAACACCGGGGATACTCTGTAGACGTTTGAATTGTTTCGGGAAGTGTTCCTGGCACATGGCAATGAGAGCATTCCTGCATTCTTCGATTTGTCGCTCGATTACCTCTATAAGCTCTGCGTATTGCTTTAACAAACAGATGTCTGCCTGGTGAAAGTCACCCGTTACGGCATCCTTTATGATGTTGCGTCCGTATTTCCGTAGAGTTTTTCCATGAATGAGTTTCACCAGCTCCTCAGGGTCTGTTATCCCGGTTATTATTGCACGGACGCACTTCTGATAGCTTTTTCCATTGACTCGGGATACATAGTTACTTAACCGAAAACCACATCGCTGTAAAGCAGCGTCCTGTTTATTGCTGTTATACGTCAGGTCTTCATTCAGGTCGAAGATGCGACGGTTATACTTGCGCATGTCCTGCACTCTCTTATCTGGCACAAAACTTCCACGAATCAGATTCTTCAACAAGCATTCCGCTATCCATTGGGCATCCTTCACATCACTCTTGCGACCGGGAAGCTGCTTTATAAAATAAGGATTTACCAATTTGAGAGACATGCTCTCGCACAAGGCATTCCACACAGGGACCCAATAGGTCGAAGTGCTTTCCATTGCTGCCTCTGTCACCCCATGAGAAACCATCTCGGAACACATAAGTTCTAAATCAGGAGTCAATGTACCATAAACTTTTGCAAAAATAACGGCCTCTGTATTATCCATCACACAGAGATAAATTGTATCTTTGTGGACATCAAGGCCGGCCACGATTCTGTCTTTGTCCATATTTGAGATTTTTTAGTTACACTCCTTAAATATAGGACATTCGTAACAATTAAACGAAGTATGAAGCAGAGTTTGAGGGTTGGCCTCGGTTTTTATTGTGCCGGTGTAGAAAAACTCGATTTTTCTATATAATTTTGTTTTTATGAAAACATTTTTTATTGATTGGAATTTGATACCATACGCCGAAGCATGGCAACGGCAGACAGAATGGTTTGATAACATTGTCCGGGCAAAAGTTCAGGGCGAGAGTTATGAAAACCGTATTGTGATGTGCGAACATCCCCATGTTTATACATTAGGACGTAGCGGGAAAGAAAATAATATGCTGTTGAGTGATGAACAACTGAAAGCAATTGATGCCACCCTTTATCATATTGATCGGGGAGGGGACATTACTTATCATGGTCCGGGACAATTGGTATGTTATCCGATAGTAAACCTGGAAGAATTTCAGTTAGGATTGAAAGAGTACGTTCATCTGTTGGAAGAAGCGGTGATTCGGGTATGTGCTTCTTATGGCATTGAGGCCGGACGTTTGGCGAAAGCGACAGGAGTCTGGTTGGAAGGTGATACGCCTCGTGCGCGTAAGATTTGTGCTATCGGAGTGAGGAGCAGTCATTATGTCACGATGCATGGACTGGCTCTGAACGTGAATACCGATTTACGTTATTTCAGTTATATCCATCCTTGTGGATTTATAGATAAAGGCGTCACTTCTCTTCGTCAGGAATTAAAGCACGATGTGCCGATGGACGAAGTGAAGCAACGCCTCGAAGAGGAGCTTAGAAAACTATTCCAACTCCCAGTTGCCAGGTGCGGCGCATAAAGCAATCTTTATCAGCCAAGGCGTATGAGAAGTCTGCACGTATCGGCCAGAAGTTTATTCCGCAGCCTAGGGTGCCGTAGTTGCCTACTCCTTTGTCTTTGTCTCCGAAATGATATCCCGCACGGACAACACCATATTTCAGGAAATTATATTCGGCTCCTATGCCAGCCTGGAGATGACGGATTTCAGAAGGGAGCAGATAGTTGAAGTCGAGCGCCACCTGCAAACGGTTTTCTATACTGAATGGCAGGTCGATTGTACCTCCCAATCCTAATCTGGCGGGTAACTTTTGTCCGTCCAGCTTTTTGCCTAAGTTGGCAGCTTGGAAACCAATGCTCCAGGAAGCCATTTCGTCCAATAGAGCCATATTGCGATAGTAGGTCGCGCCGAAGTCCAGACAAACGCTATTCTTGCTGTCTGCGTTTTCCGCGGCTTTGGCTTGCAGGTATCTGAACGTTAATGAAAGAGACAGATTTTTGGCTACATTTCTGAAATAAGCAGCTTCTAAATCCCAGATATGAGGACGGTAATCAAGCACCTTGGGATCTTTGAAATGCCGGAAACCTACAGCAAATCCATGTATGCCTTCCCTTCCGATCCGGTAGAAAAGGGAGGCGCTATGTAGCGCATAATCTTGGTTGATCTTAGCGTATGAATAACTCGCACCCATCACTTCTTGTGAGAAAGCGATGGTAGAAGCATTATGAAAAATAGCTGTACTACCGTTGTCGGTGGTAGCTAATCCTGTACCTGCCATACCTGCCGATTGGGCGTCCGGAGTAAGTTCCAGAAAATAGGCGCTTGCCATTTCTTGTGCTCCCAGCAAAGTGGGGAATAAGCACGAGGCGAGAAGGAAATGTTTTACTCGTTTCATAATCAGTTATTTTTAGAGTGAGACATCCGGACAACACGTATGCCTGTCCACGATTTATTGTTGTTTAGCATGTGATTGAGAGGTTCGTCGCTGACAACTACTTTTCCCAATGTAGAAGAAGCGTGCAGCAGGTGCAGTTTTCCCTCTTTATATTCTGCTATTCCCACATGAGCAATGTCCAGTCCGGGCATCTTCGTTGTAATAGCAATAATGTCTCCATTCATGATCCAGGGCAATCCGGCTTCCGGCAGTTCGCTTTTCGGCAACCAATGTACGACTTTTCCGGAGATTGCTTTTTCATATTCGGCCATTTGTCGTACATTTTCCGGAGAATCAGCCAATTTTTTATATTGCTTGGGATGGGTAGACATATACGAAAGAGAGATTTTCTGGGTATGCGCACTGTTTTTGGCAGTAATATCGGTGAGGAATCCGTGGCGGATTCCGTTCTCTATCCATTCGGAAGTATAATGCAACCGGGAAGGATAACCGTTGATGATGCCGTCCCGATAACGTATTTTTTGCAGATTGTCGGCAAAGGAAGAACCGAGTGCCTGTGCCAACGTGTATTCTACGAAAGTGAGGCAATCTACGGCATCTGTCCGGATCACTAATGATTCTTCTCCGTCTTGATCTAATGTGTTAGCCACGTATTTAGTTCCCAAGTAAGATTTTCCGATTCGTAACATGGGTTCGGGATTTTCCGGGAATACAACGCCGTCGCGCAACCATTTCTCCAATTCCTGTGTCCATTGTTGCTTATATTTAAAATGATCCTGAAATCCCCAGCCATGTCCTCCGGTAGGATAAACATGGAGAGTTGCCGGAACCTTGTTTTTCTGTAAAGCAAGGTAATAGTTTACTCCGTGGTAAGGTGCTACGGAAGGGTCGTCGGAGGTAAGAGCGATAAATGCTTGTGGAGTATCGGGCGTTACTTGCAATTCGGCGGAAAACTTCTGTATTTGTTCCATTGTTGGATTTTTGCCGAGCAATGCAGTTCTTGTATTTCCCCGGGTGACTTGCATCATCGTAACTACCGGATAAAGTAATATCTGAAAGTCCGGACGTGTTTCCGAATTGTAGTGAGTGGCGAGTGTAGCAGTTAAATGCCCTCCCGCAGAGGCTCCCATTAATCCTACCTTGTAAGGATTAACATTCCATTCTTTGGCATGTTGGCGTACCATGCGAATGGCTTGTTCGGCGTCTGATACGGGGACTTCCCAATGTCCGTTCGGCATCCGGTATTTTAATACTATATAGGTAATACCTTGTCCGCAGAACCAGGGAGCCATATCATACCCCTCTCCATCCATACCTAGTCCACGATACCCGCCTCCGGGACACATGATAATAGCCATTCCATTCGGCTTTTCCGGGTGGTAGACCGTCAGGGTGGGATGCGTGACATTCGTGACAAAATGAGGACGCGTTTCCTGCTCCTCTCCGGTTAGTCCACTGGAGTTGGGAGCACCGTCGGGCCACAAAGGTAGCTCGACGGGCTGCTGCGCAAATGATATGGCAGTTACAAGTGATACTATAATGGATAATAGTCTCCTCATAATGATTTATTTAACTTTCATTGAAGCCTTTATAAAGTAAAGAATCAGTAAGGCATACGCTCCTAATGCCAACACTTCTGACCAAGTATTGTTCAACCATGCCTCATTAACCAGATTGATTCCACCAAAGCGCATCGCGGCACTGATTACTCCCATCAATGCACCTCCGGCAATGAAACCGGATGCCAGTAAAGTTCCTTTTTCACCTCTTTCCGTATTCAGAGATGCATCTTTGCTACGTGTTGTAACAAACCAATTCACTGCTCCACCCACTACCAGCGGCACATTCAGTTCCAATGGAATAAACATACCCAATGCGAAAGCTAATGCAGGAATTTTACAAAGAGTCAGAATAATAGCTAAGACAGCCCCAATACCATATAACAACCAGGGTGCACCTACACCGCTCATTAGTGGTTCGATCACGGCCGCCATCGCATTTGCTTGCGGAGCAGCCAGTGCGCCACTTGTAAATCCGTATGTTTTATTCAGGATAATCATTACACCGCCTACTGTTGCAGCCGATACGATTGTTCCCAAGAACTTCCATGTTTCCTGTTTGGCAGGCGTACTTCCGAGCCAGTAACCAATCTTCAAGTCGGTGATAAAACCTCCTGCCATCGACAGCGCGGTGCATACTACACCACCCATAACCAATGCGGCAACCATGCCCGAAGGACCTTTCAGTCCGACAGCTACCATCACTACGGAAGCCAATATCAGTGTCATCAATGTCATTCCCGAAACCGGATTAGTACCAACAATCGCAATGGCATTAGCTGCTACTGTGGTGAACAGGAAAGAGATGCCGGCAACCAAAACAATGGCTACCAATGTATGCAACAGATTCCCTTGCATGACATCGAGATAGAAGAATAATACGATTAATATCAGTGTGATGATAGAACCGATAGCGATAATCTTCATGGAAAGATCCCGTTGTGTACGGATAATGCTTTTCTCTACGTTCCCTTTACCGCCCATCTCTTTGGCTGCCAGCCCGACAGCGCTCTTGATGATGCTCCAGGAACGGATAATACCGATCACACCCGCCATAGCGATACCGCCGATACCGATGCTCTTGGCATAATATTTGAATATTTCTTCCGGACTCATCATACCTACGGTAGAGGTAATTTCCGGATTCCATGCATTCAGTACACTGTCACCCCAGATAGCAGACATTCCCGGAATGATAATCCACCACACAGCCAGTGAACCGGCACAAATGATGGAAGCATATTTCAGTCCGACGATATATCCCAAACCAAGCACAGCGGCACCGGTGTTTACCTTGAATACTAATTTTGCCTTTTCTGCCAGCATTTCTCCGGCACTGCAAACACGGGTAGTAAAATTCTCGTTCCACCATCCGAATGTCGCTACGATGAAGTCATATAATCCGCCGATCATACCTGCCATCAATAACGGTTTGGCCTGGCTGCCGCCTTTTTCGCCGGAGATCAACACCTGTGTAGTGGCTGTTGCTTCCGGGAAAGGATATTTTCCATGCATGTCGCTGACGAAGTATTTACGGAAAGGAATCAGGAATAGAATACCCAATACGCCACCCAATAAAGAGCTGATGAATACCTGCATGAAGGTAACCGTCATCTCGGGATATTTAGCTTGGAGAATATAAAGAGCGGGGAGGGTGAAGATCGCTCCGGCAACGATTACTCCGGAACAAGCTCCAATAGACTGGATAATCACATTTTCGCCCAACGCATTTTTTCTTTTGGCAGCTCCGGAAACTCCTACGGCAATGATCGCAATTGGAATAGCTGCTTCAAATACCTGTCCGACCTTCAACCCCAGATAGGCAGCGGCGGCCGAAAAAAGGATTGCCATGGCAATACCCCATGCTACTGACCAGATATTAACTTCCGGATAATTTTTAGAGGGACCCATCAACGGGTTGTACACTTCCCCGGGTTTCAACTCTCTGAACGCATTCTCGGGTAACCCGGTGAATTTGTCTTCTTCTTGTTTCATAGTTTTTATAATTTGCTAATGTGTTAATTTACATTTCCGTCCTCAAAGTAAACAAAAAAAAAGGAGAACCGAAAGATTCTCCTTTATGTAATAGTCTATTTTTTCCTACTTTGCATCTTTTGCCGTCATATCGCCTTCGATATACAATCTTACCATCTCTGTTTTGGCGTTGGTACGCAAGGTGATTGATTTTTTGAAATGTCCCGGATATTTGCCTGTTCCGTTATAAGTCACCTTGATTGTTCCCTTTTTGCCCGGCATGATGGGCTCCTTTGTATATTCGGGTACTGTACAGCCGCAAGAGGCTACAGCCTGATGGATCACCAGCGGGGCATCGCCGATATTAGTAAAGGTAAATGTGCAACTGACAACCGGGCTGTTTTCAGAAAACTTACCGAAATCGTGAGTTGTTTTGTCAAACTTGATATCTGCATTTGTTTGTGCAAATGCAAAGCTTACGCCCATTACTAACAGGGTCATTAAAAAAAGTATCTTTTTCATTTTTCCTTCTCTTTTTGATTACAAACGACAAAGATAATGCTTTTCCCCTAAAATATACTTTATGGAGTGCGAAATAGTATTAAACGATTCTCTTTTGCTATTTTGAGAGTTGGAATCCGAGCATCATTCCATCGTAATTTTCGGCCAGTGAACTAACTGTTTTCAGTGCGGTACTGCTACTTTTGCTACCGATGAAAGCCATTAGTTTCAACAGTTTGTCCGAGTTGAACAGTAACTCCAGTGAGCTGGAACTGCAATTTACTTTAGCGTGCAGATTCAGAAGTTTCAAATACTTCAAATCAACTTGTTTGGTTGAAGCATTGTAGGAGTAAGTGCCTTTCAATGTTTTCTTGCCCACCGTGCTGGTGAAAGTACTGTCGGCATTGAAAGTGAAACTCATCTGGCCGTCTTTAATACCTATTTTGCTTAATTGTTCGTTCAGCTTATTTTCAGCCATAGTAGCTGCGGCAGCTCCGCCTGCTTTCATTAGTAAGTTATCCGATTCGAACTCTACCGCCGAACCTTTGTAGCTCCATGTTCCGGTCATGTCGATAGATTCGGTGGTTCCGGTGATGGCATTTACTACTTTTGAAATGTTGTCCTTATTTAATAAGTCGGACCATGATTGCGCCTGGCTGTTAGTTGCCGTTAGCATAAATACTGCCAAAAAGGCAATAGATAAAAAACTCTTTTTCATTTTCATTCTTCTTTCATTTAACATTGAGATCCTTGTTTATGTTTTCTATGTAATTGAGTATATCAACACGTCCTGTGCGGTCTTCCGAGGAAGATACGAAGTGAGGAGGGAGCTCTTCCCATTGTTTGCCCAACTCACGTAAATAGGCATTGATATTCATTTTTAAACGTCCACCTTTTAGCTTGTCGGCTTTGGTAAAGATGATAGAGAAGGGGATACCGTTCTCGCCCAGCCATTCCATAAACTCGAGGTCTATTTTTTGAGGTTCCAGCCGGCTGTCTATCAGGACAAAGAGGTTGGTCATTTGTTCCCGTTCCAAGATATAATCTTCGATTATGGTGCGTATCTGGTCTTTCCCTTTTTGTCCGCGTCGGGCATAGCCATATCCCGGAAGGTCGACGAGATACCAATTCTTATTGATAAGGAAGTGGTTGATTAACATCGTTTTTCCCGGAGTAGAAGAGGTCATGGCCAGACCTTTACGGCTGGTCAACATATTGATAAGACTCGATTTTCCCACATTCGAACGGCCTATAAAGGCATATTCCGGGAAAATGCCGGCCGGGCATTTCTTCACGTCCGTATTGCTAATCACAAATTCAGCACTTGTTATTTCCATTTTCTTGTCATTTATTTCTTTGTAACATCGTTTTTCCCTTTTTTAGACATGCAGATTAACCCCGCAAAGGTAAGCGTTCCATTTAACATTAGCAATTCATAACCGAATTTATATCCGGTTTCTTTTCCAATCCACCAGTCGGCAAGATAGCAGAGCAGGGGTGAAAAGATGGCTATGAGAGGAACCCACCGGTCGTTCGTTTGCCTGCGTGTAAAAAGTCCGAAAGCAAACATTCCGAGCAGGGGGCCGTATGTGTAGGAGGCGATGATATATATGGCGTCAATAACACTCTTATTATTGAGTATTTCTACCAGGCAGATGAAGAATGCCAATAAGACTGATAACGATAAATGCACTTTGCCTCTTTTGCGACGTGCCGTTTCTTCTGTGTCTTTTTCCGTATTCAGCAGGTCTACGCATACACTGGTTGTCATGGCTGTCAGGGCGGAATCCGAGTTGCTGAAAGCTGCTGCGATAATGCCGATTGTAAAAAGTACCAATACGGATTGTCCCAGATAACCTTGGGCTGCAAACATGGGCAGTATATCATCATTCATGGCTGGCAGTTCGAGTTGCATCTGTCCCGCTAGCGCTATCAATAGAATTCCCAGGCATAAAAAAAGGAAATTTAGCGGAATGAATGAGAAACCGTAGCAGTACATGTTTTTTTGTGCTTCCCGGAGGTTCCGGCAAGAAAGATTCTTTTGCATCATATCCTGATCCAGTCCGGTCATTACGATGACGATGAAGATACCACTGAAAAACTGTTTGAAGAAGTTCTGTCGGGATACCCAGTCGTCAAATACAAAAATACGGCTGTGTTCGCTGTTTTGGATTGTTTGCACAATGCCGCTGAAATTAAGGTCTAATCTTTGGATCGTAAAATAGATGATAAAAATCAGAGCGGCAATCAGGCAAAATGTTTGTAAGGTATCTGTCCACACGATGGTCTTTATTCCGCTTTTATGAGTATATATCCATACCAATGCAACCGAACCGACAGCAATCAGCCAAAAGGGGACGTGCATTTCCTGAAATACATACGTATGGAGAATGAGGCATACCAGATAAAGTTTGGCTGCGGTTCCCAACATGCGTGACAGCAGAAAGAAAAAGGAACCGGTGCGATAGGCACGCACTCCGATGCGGGTGCCGAGGTATCCGTAGATACTTGTCAGATTCAATTTATAATATAAAGGAAGTAAGATATGGGCTACGGCCATGTATCCGAAGAAAAATCCGAGTACCGTTTGCATATACGTCATATCCATTCCGCGCACCATTCCCGGTACAGAGACGAAAGTGACTCCGGAGATGGAGGCGCCAATCATTCCAAAAGAGACTATGTACCAAGGTGATTGGTTCTCTCCCTTGAAGAATGCTGCATTTGATCCTCCCTTACGTCCGGTGATACGGGCTATTAGTAATAATACCGCGAAGTAGCAAAGAATAGTGACTAGTATCATCATAACAGATGCAAAGGTAGCAATTTTTGTAGGTATTAAAAACAATAATCTGTATCTTTGCAAGGTTTTATCGATAGAACAGCAAATATTATCTATGAACCAACAATATCCTTCTATACTGCTTGAAAAGGCAGTCGGCGAATTTTCCAAACTTCCGGGTATCGGGCGTAAGACGGCTATGAGGCTTGTTCTGCATCTGCTCCGTCAGGATACGGCTACGGTGGAAGCTTTCGGAAATTCTATCATAACATTGAAACGTGAAGTGAAATACTGCAAAGTGTGTCATAATATATCCGATACTGAAACTTGCCAGATTTGTGCTAATCCGCAACGGGATGCTTCCACTGTCTGTGTGGTGGAAAATATCCGTGATGTAATGGCGGTAGAGGCAACCCAGCAGTATCGCGGGCTTTATCACGTTTTGGGAGGAGTCATTTCTCCAATGGACGGAGTCGGACCGAGTGACCTTCAAATTGAAAGCCTGGTGCAGCGGGTGGCTGAAGGTGGAATCAAAGAAGTTATTTTGGCGTTGAGCACTACGATGGAGGGCGATACTACCAACTTCTACATCTATCGCAAGCTGGATAAACTAGGGGTTAAACTAAGTGTGATAGCCCGTGGCATATCGGTTGGTGATGAACTTGAATATGCCGATGAAGTGACTTTAGGACGCAGCATTGTGAACCGGACGCTTTTTACCGGAACTGTATAATCATTATTAATCATTTAAGAACGAACATGGAAGAACAGATAAAACGAGCTGTCAGAAATTTGAATATCAGTTATGTTTTCTTTTGGGTGCTCCCGGCATTTTTGCTTGGGGCAGGAGAGTTTGAACTCTTTCCCGTAGGAGGTTTGGTAGATAACGCACCGGCTATCTACTATTTTGAGACGGTCGGCATTTTGCTTACTGCTTTGTGTGTGCCTCTTTCTCTTAAATTATATAGCTTGGTGCTTAAGAAAAAGATAGATCACATGACTATCACGCTTGCCTTGAAGCGATATGTGCAATGGAACATTGTTCGCTTGGGAGTGCTTGAAGTAGCTATTGTGGTGAACCTTTTGTGTTACTACCTGACGTTGAGCAGCACGGGTAACCTCTGTATGCTGATTGGCCTTACGGCGTCACTTTTCTGCCTGCCCAGTGAGAAGAGATTGCGTAACGAACTTCACATTGCAAAAGAAGAAAAGCTATGAGACAGTCTTTCTTGATGAACGAACGTATCTATCTTCGTGCGGTAGAACCGGAAGATATGGATATAATGTATGAGATGGAAAATGATCCTTCGATGTGGGACATCAGTAACTTTACAGTTCCATACTCCCGTTACGTATTGCGCCAATATATTGAAGGTTCGCAGTGTGATGTGTTTGCGGATAAGCAATTACGTTTGATGATGGTACGCAAATCCGACCAGTGTATCCTTGGTACGATTGATATTACGGATTTCGTTCCCCTTCATTCGCGGGGAGAAGTAGGAATTGCCGTGCATAAGGATTATCGGCAGCAAGGGTATGCCACCGACGCATTGAAGCTGCTTTGTGAATATGCTTTTGATTTTCTGTCTTTAAGTCAGCTTTATGCACATGTCACGACAGATAATGACGTTTGTGTAAAGCTGTTCACGTCTTGTGGCTTCGTTCAATGCGGATTATTGAAAAACTGGCTGCAAGTGGAGGGCTGCTACAAAGATGCATTGCTTCTCCAATGTTTGAATCCTAAGAAATAAAATATTAGTTGAGAGTAGGCACTTGTGGGAAGCGTGACCACGTTTCGTACTTGCTGCCTAGCTTCTCTAAAGCAGTCCGCCACATATCCTTGATATTGTTTTTCATCAGATATGATTTTTCTTCTTCAGACACCAGCCATGTGTTTTCTCTGATTTCGTTATTTAACTGTTCGCTGTCCCATCCGGAATACCCCAGGAAGAAACGGATACATTCGCTGATTTTATTCCCTTGTAATATATATTTCTTTATTTCCTTAATTCCGCAACACTATTATAAAATATTTTTTTTAAGTACCTGAGCAACAAAAAGTTGCTCAGGATTTTGCCATGTCAGAGGATTCACTTAACTTAGTGTTGCAAAAAAATAATCAAACAAAACCTCATCAGGCATGGCAAAAATGCAAATAAAATCCGAGAAGCTCACTCCTTTTGGAGGAATATTTTCAATCA
>NZ_KQ236956.1:1371276-1395689 GCF_001185845.1 Bacteroides sp. 3_1_13 | reverse complement strand
TGTAATAATGCTTACGCAGATATTTTTCAGACTGATTTTGGATAACGCCTACAACTTATGGGTATGATACTGCGTATTGCCTCAAGTCGCATAGTGGGGCAAGGGGATATTGTGGGCAGAAGTGGGTATTTCAGCCTCAATTTATCTGCTAATTCAGTGATGAGAGGACGTTTAGACGCAAGAAGGACGCTGAAGAGCTTAGTTGCGGATTTGAGGTATTTCATCAAAATCTCCATTCAGATAAAGTCCTTTGCTGATAGAGATAGAGCCGGGGATGTCTGATAGTGTATGGAGGTAAAATAAAGTATCAGTGGCAATCGGTCCACCCTTGTATAGAGGAATCTCGTCCAGATATTTAAATTCCATGATGATATCGTTCAGGAATAATGGCAGTTGTTTGTTGATAACCAATCCCATACTTCCTTCGTCCGTATGATCGACCAGTAAAATTACGGACCTGCCAAACGTTGCGTCACGCAGAAAAGGTTCAGATATTAAAATCCTTCCTCTTGATGGTAACACATTATTCGATTGAATCTTAAATATGTCAGAGTCGATATTCATGCCACTAATGTAAGAAAAAAAACGGAATAACAATCGTTATTTCCGTTTTTTTTCATTTAAAGAATGGCTTTTATGAATATCTTATGTCAGATAATCAGGCTATCGGATGATTTTCAGCAAATAGTTTCATTCTTTCGTCCAGTTGCGCATACTGATGGTCTTTAATAAAAGAGGTACACGCGCGTAATCCTTCCTGATGGCTTCCTGTTGTAACCAATGAGATCGCGCTTACTCCGTAGTACATCAGTTCTTTGGCCAGTTCGCCGCTGGTCATTCCCGGGTATCCGATGGTGAAATAGAATCCGTCCGCAATCGGGTCGCCCAAGTCGTTGTCATATACCAGGTGGAAACCGTGACGGAGGAAGATTTCTTTCAATTTTTGTGCTCTCTCACCATAGATTTTCACTTCGTTGAGGAAGTTATATTGTCCTTCGTTGGCAGCTTTCAGCATGGCAGCCATGGCGAATTGTGCGGAATGACTCGTTCCTGATGAAAGTGCATAAAGTACGCGATGAATGAAAACAGTTCCAAAAGTACCGCCGCCATATCGTTTGGTCAGTCCCGGATAGCTTCGGTGGTATAATTTATCAGAGATACAGCTCACTCCAATGCGCTGTCCGGCGTAGCTGAATGCTTTCGAACCGGAAATCAACAATACGTACTTATCTGTATAATGGGCTACTGATGGCTGGAAAGGAGGTTGGTATGGTTTGCTCAAATCCTGCCGGAAATCCATCGCGAAATAAGCCAAGTCTTCCAAAACAATCACATCATACTGTGTTGCCAATTCACCGATAATCCGCAATTCTTCCTCTTTCATGCAAATCCAACTGGGGTTATTGGGATTCGAATAAATGATAGCTGATATATTTCCTTTTTTCAGATAGCTTTCCAGTTTCTCTTTCAGTTTGTCTCCGCGGTAGTCATATACATCAAACGTTTCGAACTTTTGTCCCATTACTACCAACTGCTGTTTCTGTACCGGGAATCCGGGATCGATGAATAAAATCGTATCTTTCTTTTCGTCGCATTGACTGCAAGTAAGGAATGAAGCGAATGTGCCTTGCATAGAACCGGTAACAGGTACGCATCCCTCCGGATTTAAATCTACATTAATAAATGCTTTGATAAAGTTGGACGCTTCTTTTTTCAGTTCCGGCAATCCATTGATATCAGGGTATAGGCTGGCAATACCATTTTGTAACGCTTCAATTTCTGCTTTCACACCTACTGCGGAAGGAGGAAGTCCCGGAACGCCCATTTCCATTTTAATAAATTCAACTCCCGATGCAGCTTCTGCTTTCGAAGCAATAGCTTTCACTTCCCGAATGGTAGCTTTTGAAAAATCGACAATTTGAAACTCATTTATAGTTTCATCAATCAGATGTCGTTCAATTGGTGTATTTTTCATTCTATTTTCTATTTTATTAGTAGCTGCAAATGTACACGATAATTCTTAATAAACCCACTTTTTCAGAAAAAAGATACTGAAGCTATTGCAGGTTTCAAAAAAATATCTACCTTTGCATCCGCAATCGAGAGAGATGCTTTAGTGAATATTTTGGTGCGTTAGTTCAGTTGGTTAGAATACATGCCTGTCACGCATGGGGTCACGGGTTCGAGTCCCGTACGCACCGCACTTTCCAAATAAAAAATCCTCTGGTTTCTAGTAAATCAGAGGATTTTTTATTTGGAAGATAGCGATTAATCGCTATCTGTTTTTTCCATCATATCCCCATTTTATATAAATAGCTCCCCAGGCAAATCCTGCTCCGAATGCAGTGAGAATTAGGTTATCTCCTTTTTTGAGTTTATCTTCAAAATCCCAAAGGCAGAGTGGGAGAGTGCCTGCACTGGTATTGCCGTATCGTTCAATATTAACCATGACCTTTTCGGCGGGAACTTCCAAACGTTGTGTTACAGCAGTGATAATGCGTTGATTAGCTTGATGGGGAATCACCCAGTCGATATTGTCTTTGCTTAGATGGTTTCTTGCAATAATAGATTCACAGGCATCTGCCATGTTAGATACCGCGTATTTGAATACAGTGCGTCCTTCCTGATAGATGTAGTGCATTTGATTATCCAATGAATAATAAGAAGGGGTGCATACGGAACCACCGGCTTTAATATGTAAAAAAGGTAATCCTTTACCATCTGTCCTTAACACAGCATCCATAATACCCAAATCTTCAGTAGTAGGTTCAAGCATGACGGCTGCTCCGCCATCGCCGAAAATAGGACAAGTTGCCCGATCGGTATAGTTTATTATTGACGACATCTTTTCAGCACCTACAACCACCACTTTCTTGTAATTTCCGGAACGGATAAAGTTAGCTCCTGTTTCCAATGCATATAAAAAACCACTGCAAACGGCCTGTATGTCGAAAGCAAAAGCTCTTTTCAGTTCCAGTCTCTCACATAAAATAGAAGCAGTGGAAGGAAGGCGGTAATCAGGAGTTGTTGTAGCTACAATTACCAGATCAATATTATCCGGATTTGTATGGGTGCGTTTTATCAGTTGTTTGACAGCTTTACGAGCTATGTAAGAAGTTCCTAGTCCTTCATCTTTCAGAATACGCCTTTCCTTAATACCAATACGCCCCATAATCCATTCATCAGTGGTATCTACCATTTTTGAAATCTCATCATTGGTCAAGATATAATCGGGTACATATCCTCCGACTCCTGTAATTACTGCGTTTATATTTTCCATTTGTTTTATCTAGTTTGGTAAATTGAATAAGGAGGTTGATCCAATAATAAAAATGCGGGCGCAAATATATGGAAAAGAGACTGAAATCCAATATTAGTTTGTGAAACTGTAGCCTTTTTAATTAATAAAAAGGAATATTTGACCAAATTTTGTCTGACTTTTTAATAGACGATTTTTGTTTAAAGTGACGGACTGTCGTAAATACTTGATTGATAGAGCATCATGAGTGCTATTCCAATATTGGTAACCAAGAAGTTTGCGAGCAACTTGTTTTGGCATAAAGATGGCATGTCGGTTATTCAATTTGTACCTGTCAGTAATGCATGATAATAGTCAGTTATTCATTGAAAAAGTATTGCATATGTGAAAATATTTTGTTAATTTTGTAGATATAAATCAAAGCTTATTTATCATGAAAGAATTTACAATACGTGCGTATGGCCGTATGGAACTTGCCTCACTTTATTCTCCCGAACTAACCGACATCGCTGCTTATCGAAAAATGAAGAAATGGATCCTGTTATGTCCGGGACTTCTACAACGCCTGTATGACCTCGGCTATCAGCCCAACTGCCGTTCTTTCACACCTTTGGAGGTAAGAGTGATTATAGACGCATTGGGAGAACCATAAGACACGGGATAAGATTGTTGAAACTTAAAAAAAGAAGAGATCGTAAAGCATTGCTTTTCATAACCTAAAGCATCGCTTTACGACCTCTAAAGCTAAGCTTTAGCTCTTGTAAAACACTGTCTTATTTTACCGTTCAGGCAGTTGTATTCTTTTTCATCCAATCTATTCCGGGTACGTAATCCTCCAGTTTCGTCATACTCGGATCATGTCTGAAATAAAGCTCACCAGTCATTCCGTTGCGGTGTTTCACAATACCCATCACACCCAATCCATCTGTAGAGTAGGTGCTTTTGCGGTCTGTCGCACGTCCGGAGAGAGCAGGGCGGGAAAGCATCAGTACTAAATCAGCATCTTGTTCGATAGCCCCACTTTCGCGAAGGTCACTCAAACTGGGACGGTTATCGGGATGCCCCTCTACATTACGATTTAATTGACTGAGTAGTATCACAGGGATATGCAATTCTTTTGCCATCATCTTGGCTTTGCGGCTAGCTTGGGCTACTTCTTGCTCTCGGTTGCGGTTGTGTTGGTCTGTTTTCATGTCACACAGTTGCAGGTAGTCAATAATGACACCGTCACATTTTCCTTTACTTTGTAACAGTTTAGCAGAAGAACGAACGTAATCCATACTCACCGACGGATTATCATCGATATGAATAGGCAGATGAGACAACTCTGTTGATGCCTCGTGTATTTGCCGTAATTCGCTGGGAGTTAATTGTCCGCTGAGGAGATGATCGGGGTTAACTCCCGTAGTGGCAGCCAGTAGCCAGCGGTCTCCCAAACGTTCACCTTGCATTTCAAGACTATATACAGCAATGTGATATCCCGCCGAAGCAGCGGTGCGTGCCAAATGTAGGGCGAATGCCGTTTTCCCTACTGCAGGACGGGCAGCTATAACAATCATGTCACCTGCTTGCCAGCCGCATGTCAGGCGGTCAAGATCAGTAAATCCGGTTGGCAACCCTGTGACACCATTCTTGTTGGAGGCTGCACGGACTTCTATTAGTTTAATGGTATCCTCCATAAGTTGCAGCATAGAACGAAGATGCTCGGTAGTACCACATTCCTTTTCCAAACGATCGAGGAGGGAATGGGCGTCTGCCAAGGTATCGTCTATATCAGTCGTTTCGTCGGCAGCCAGTGCCAGCAGTTTGTGAAATCCTAAAATCGTTTCACGACGGATATATTTCTGTTTGAGAATCCGGGCATGATATTCCAGGTGAGCACTCGACACTACGCGTGAACTGATACGCACCAGTGTATAAAGCCCTCCTATAAATTCGAGCTTGCCATGCCGGGCAAGTTCTTCTTTTATGGTCATGATATCAATTACTTGCCCGGCATGGTACATATCCTGCAAGGCAGCATAAATCTCACGGTTCGTTTCAGTGTAAAATACTTCCGGCCGTAATATGTCGGCAACCAGTGTAATAGCTTTGCTTTCCAGCAGGCAGGCGCCGAGCACGACTTCTTCGAGTTCGGCGTCCTGTGGGTTTGTTATCTCACTCATTTTCTTTTCTAATAGTCATATTCATTCATAAATGCCTTATTTGACAAATAGGAGGCAGCCTGCATACAGTACTTGATATCCGCCAGATTATCATAATATTCATCGATGTGACTTAGACTGAGACAACGTTCGTTGACAGATAACTTGTTCCATTCCCGGCGAGCACGGCCGACATTGGTTTTAGGCTTCCGGGTAATATCATGATATTTTTCCCAAAACGTATCGAAGGTGATACCGTCAGCTTCGGCACGGACACTTTCCCGACGTTTCTGTCCGACCAACAGATCGTAGTCGGGTATGCGGATGTGAGTGATATATGGATTAGACAATCTTTCGATAATACCTTCATCGTACATTTTATTGAAGAAATACCGCGTGCGACTGCGTTTCCAACCGAATAATTCTGCCCAATGAACCATGGACATTACAGATTCACCCCGCCGGCATTGAAATGTGTACTGGTGGATGCGACATTCCACAGTACTATAATTGACATGCGTTAATACCAAAATAAACGCGTCGAAATATCCTGTTGCGCCTTTAGTCACTTTTATTTGCTCCTCGAATAAGACTTTAGGGAAGAGGAGATATCCCTTTTTAAGCATTTCTGCTGTAGATTTAATCATACTTTATATTGTTTTAATTTGGTGCGAAGGTAGTCCGGTTGGTTGAGATGTACAATTTTACGGTTATGAACGGCTAAATATTTTAATATTGGCTCATGTGTCCAATACCCCTGATTATTGCCCATATTTTTGGACCTCTCTGTCTGCCTTCCTCTACTTTTGCTCAAACGCCCTGTTAAAAGGGGAGGCCGGCATGCCTATATTAGCACTTCGACCACCCCTTCATCCATTAATATATAAATGAAAAAAAGAATGTATTAAAATACATTATATCTTTTTCTTCATTTTCGGGACAGCAAGATATGAATTCTTTTTTATCATTTCGTATACTAATGCAGGCGTTCCCCAGAACCTTACAATAATCGCAATTTGCTGAGGAGTGAGCGTTGTGGTATGCGGGGTGAATCCCGCTTCCGTGAGTTGGTTCAGTAATACCGCATGTTCTTTGATGATCCGACGGAACGCTTTCACCGCTGAACAATTATACTGATAGTTCGGAAAATAAGCTACTGCCACTTCGGACAGTGCATGGCAGCCATGAAGCAGCCAGTCAAAAGATTGATTATCCATTGTTTAAAATATTTAAATATTCCGCAAAAGTACGATTCGTTTCATTGGAAGGAAAAACCGATTTTATGATGCCGGTAATTTAAATGTGTTATAAGTATGAATATTTTTAAATAAAAATCTAATTATTTAAACAATCTTCTCTATATTTGCATGCGAAATTAAATTTTATATGGCATTTTTGCCGGTTAATAATCAGTAAGGTCAAACCGTTTATATATAACTAAATTTTATAATGTCAAAAGGAATAGAGGTCATAAAAGATCGTTTACAACGAAAGCGTGAACAGTACATTCGTCAGGAAGAGAAAATAGAACAAATGAAATGTACAATGCAAAACACTAGCGAGGAAATAGAGCAGCTGGAATATGTTCTTAGTGAAATGGAACACATATCGGATACGCATCGTGAGCCACGAGTGAGTCCCGATGACAAAGTGGGAGACGTGTTTGCATATCTCTGTCGGGTGTTTGAGTTTTTACAGCACCGCTTAAAGCTGCATTTTAAATATAAACTGGCATGTGAAGTCATCTTTGCCCGTTATCAATTTCAAAGCCGGTCGCATACTCCCGGGCGGGAATATCTAAGCTTTGCCACCATACTGACTTACTTTAAACGTGAGAGAGGAATGACGGACGGGTGATTTCAAAAATATCGAAATATAGAGATAATAACATGAAAAACAAATGTTTTAGGAACAGAAATGACGAATTTGATATTTTTTCCTTATTTTTGTGTGTCCATTTTTGAATGATATGATACAGATAATACGATTAAAAGGAAAAGACAAACATTTATATCGGCTTGTGGCGCCGATGGTGATGGATCCCGAAGTGATACGCGCAAACAATAATTACCCTTTCAAGACGGGCGAAGAGTATGTGTGGTTTATTGCGATTGAAGATAAAGAAGTGGTGGGCTTCGTGCCGGTGGAACAGAAAAGCCGGAAGAAAGCTGTAATCAATAATTATTATGTAAAGGCAGAAGACGCTGGACGGAAGGAAATCCTGTCGCATTTGTTGCCTGCCGTCATTGCGGAATTCGGGCCTGAGAGTTGGTTGCTTAATTCGGTCACACTAGTACAAGATAAAGAAACATTTGAAAAGTTTGAATTTATATCCATGGACAAGAAATGGACACGGTATGTAAAAATGTATAGATAACTTATGGCAAAAAAGAAAATAGCAGGCACAAAGAATGTATATGAATTAGCACAAGAACGACTGAAAGTTATATTTAATGAATTTGATAATATATATGTGTCATTCTCCGGAGGTAAAGACAGCGGGGTACTGCTGAATATGTGTATCGATTATATCCGGAAGAATAACCTGAAGGTACGTTTGGGAGTTTTTCACATGGATTATGAAATCCAGTATAAAATGACCATCGATTATGTAGACCGGATGCTGGAAGCTAACAAGGATATTCTGGATGTGTACCGGGTATGTATTCCTTTCCGTGTGGCTACCTGCACCTCGATGTATCAATCCTTTTGGCGTCCCTGGGAAGATAATAAAAAGAATATATGGGTTCGTTCCATGCCTAAAAAGGCAATGACCAAAGATGATTTTCCTTTTTATAATACAACCATGTGGGATTATGAATTCCAGATGCGCTTTGCGCAATGGATACATACTAAAAATGACGCTGTGCGCACTTGTTGTCTGATCGGAATCCGTACACAGGAGAGTTTCAACCGGTGGAGGTGTATCTATATGAGCCGCAAATTCCAGATGTATCATAAATACAAATGGACTTCAAAAGTAGGAAATGATATTTATAATGCCTATCCTATATTCGACTGGAAGACAACGGATGTATGGACAGCCAATGGAAAATTCCAGTGGGATTATAATATTTTATATGACCTTTACTATCGTGCCGGAGTCAATCTGGAGCGCCAGCGTGTAGCGAGTCCTTTTATTAACGAAGCGCAAGAGAGCCTGCAACTTTACCGGGTGCTAGATCCCAATACCTGGGGTAAAATGGTCGGAAGGGTGAACGGTGTGAACTTTACCGGTATGTATGGCGGTACTCATGCGATGGGATGGCAGTCGGTGAAACTTCCCGAAGGATATACATGGCGCGAATTTATGTATTTCTTGTTGTCCACTTTGCCGGAACGGGCGAGGAAAAACTATCTCCGTAAACTATCAGTGAGTGTGAATTTCTGGCGGACAAAAGGTGGATGTCTAAGTGATGCTACCATCCAAAAGTTGATTGATGCGAAAGTACCGATTATCGTTATGGACAACAGTAACTATAAAACGTTGAAAAAACCGGTACGTATGGAATATCAGGATGATATCGACATTCCGGAATTCAAAGAAATACCTACGTATAAACGGATGTGTGTGTGTATTCTTAAAAATGACCATGCCTGCAAATATATGGGATTCTCACCTACGAAGGAGGAGATGAGTAAGAGAAGTCAAATTATGGAACAATATAGAATCATAGTATCATGAGTGTAGATAAAAGTCCTGTTTACGAGGTAAAAGCGGTACCCGTAGAAAAAGTATATGCGAACGATTATAATCCGAATGTCGTTGCACCGCCTGAAATGAAGTTGCTGGAACTATCTATTTGGGAAGATGGTTTTACAATGCCATGTGTATGTTACTACAATAAAGATGAAGACCATTATATACTGGTGGACGGCTACCATCGCTATACGGTATTGAAAACTTCCCAACGAATCTATAAGCGTGAAAACGGCTTATTGCCGATTGTGGTGATAGACAAAGACCTGTCTAACCGTATGAGTTCGACCATCCGGCACAACCGTGCGCGTGGAATGCATAACATTGAATTGATGTGCAACATTGTTGCGGAACTTGACAAGGCAGGTATGTCCGATCAATGGATAATGAAAAATATTGGTATGGACCGTGATGAATTGTTGCGTCTGAAACAAATTTCAGGACTTGCCGATCTGTTTGCTAATCGCGAATTCAGTATTCCTGATGAGGTGGCACCTACGGAAACAGAGCGTAAAACCTTATAATTTGATAACTATATATACATATAGAAATTGAACTTGTTGTCATTTAGGCACAAATTATACAAGTTATTGGGCTATTTTGTTGTATAAAATAGCTATGTCTTTTGTCTAATTTGTGCCTAAGTTGTGTCTAAATGACACAGAAAACCATAACTTCCCTCCATTGTCCAAGTTTTTATGAGAGAAACTTGGTTTTTTTTAATGTTCGCATATCGAAAGAAATGAGGATATTAAATATTTTTGTTGTGAATTTCGTAACCCTCTTGTTCGCTACCTGCATAATTAGCCCCTTTATTCTAAGTTGATTCTCTGTAACAGAAATGAATACAATTTTGTATCTCCTTTAATATTCCGAAATTTGCAATATGAGATTTGGACAAAAATATTGTCCTGAGAGAAAAGCAAAAAGAGAAATAAGAGAGATATACAAGAAGTAGAAGAAAGTATATTAGAGAATTAATGAGAGAAATAACAAAACTTACAATCAGTATTTTATATTTGATTTTTTTATTATCTGTGATGTGTGTGCAGGGGTCGAATGTGACCGGCACTCTCTTTCAATTAACATCGAAGGTGACAACTTGTGCGGATATATATGCCAAGTTGTTGACTAAGCCGTTGAGCAATCCTTTGCTTGGCTCTCTGTCTTATAGTGACACTCAAGAAACTATCCCCATGAATTTATAACATTAAAAACAGGAAATTTGGAAAAAGAAGTTCATATTAGACAAAGGGAAGCTGTTCCTGCTACGGGAAGTACACTTCAGCTCATGCCTACTGGAAATTCAAATTCGGAAGTGTATGAAATCGATTATTTCTGCCTTACGGGCGAAGTGGATGAAAGTGCTAAAAATTGGATTCGTCTGTATTCTTCCGTAATGCCGGAGGGACATACAGGAGAAGAACGCATTATCGTTGAAGACGGTAAGATATATATTAAGGTATTGCCCAATGTAGAGGCGGATTCCAGAAACGGAATCGTACATCTCACAACAATGGTGTCTTCCGTTAAAACGGGTATCAGTAATGTGCAACGCATAAAAATAGATGTTACTCAATTGGGGCAATAAACAACAGTAAATGTGATATAAATGAAGAAAGTTACTATACTCATATTATTCATGCTCGGATGTGCCATTTCCGAGGGTCATGCCCAGAAGGTTGCGCTGAAAAGCAATCTGCTGTATGACGCTACTACTACCATGAATCTGGGGCTGGAGATCGGACTGGCGCGTAAATGGACGCTGGATATTCTGGTCAATTATAATCCGTGGAAACTTTCCGACGGCAAACGCCTCCGTCATTGGGGAATACAACCTGAAGTCCGTTACTGGTTTTGTGAGAGTTTTCGCCGTATGTTTGTCGGAATGCATGGACATTATGCCGATTTCAATGTAGGGGGATGGCCCGACTGGTCTTTTATCAGTGACAATATGCAGCATACGCGTTATCAGGGATATCTTTATGGTGGTGGCTTTTCCGTAGGATATTCGTGGATTCTGAAAAAACGCTGGAGTATAGAAACATCTGTCGGAGTGGGATATGCGCACATTGTATATGACAAGTATCCTTGCGCTACTTGTGGTACGAGACTAAAGGAAAGCAGCAAAAACTATTTCGGGCCTACTAAAGCAAGTGTGTCACTTATTTATGTAATTAAATAATGAGGAGTATGATAATAAGAAAAATAGATTTCCTTGTGTGTATGTTGGTGGTTTGCAGCCTGAATATAAACACTGCTATGGCTCAATCCCGCTCTTACGAAGGTGGCATTACTGTGAATCCGGTGCGGTTGGAACAGAAAGGTGATTTTATTCATGTCGATATAGATTTTGTTTTGAATAATGTGAAAGTGAAATCTGCCCGGGGAATGGATTTTATTCCGCGACTGGTGACTCCCGGATACACACAGAATCTTCCGAAAGTTTCTATTAAAGGTCGTGACGAGTATCTGGCGTATGAGCGTGAGCTTGCGTTGATGAGTGCCAAAGAGAAGAGAAACTACGAGAAGCCATATATAGTGGAAAAAGCTGGAAAACTAAGAAATGATACGATTCGGTATCAATATCTGGTTCCGTTCGAATCATGGATGAAGGATGCGCGTCTGGACGTGCAGCGTGATGAATGTGGTTGCGGCGAAACGGAATTGATGAACACAGAGGAATTTGGCAAAGTGACGTTGGAACGTGTATGGACGCCTTATGTAGTGGTTCCTCAGTTTGCTTATCTGCAACCGAAAGCGGAAGAAATCAAACAACGAGATATTCAAGCAGAATGTTTTCTGGATTTCGAGGTGAATAAAGTCAATATTCGTCCCGAATACATGAATAATCCTCAGGAACTAGCTAAAATCCGCAAGATGATCGATGAGCTGAAGTCCGATCCGAATGTGAAAGTGAACCGTCTGGATATTATCGGTTATGCTTCTCCGGAAGGAACATTGGTAGCGAACAAACGTCTGTCTGAAGGGCGTGCCATGGCACTTCGGGATTATCTGGCACACAGATACGATTTTCCGAGAAACCAATACTACATTGTCTTTGGAGGTGAAAACTGGGACGGACTGGAGAAGGCGCTTGAAACAATCGAATTGGAATATAAAGGCGAAGTGCTGGATATTATCAGGAATATACCTATTGAAAAAGGAAGAGAAACAAAACTGATGCAACTTCACGGAGGAACGCCTTACCGATACTTGTTGAAGTATATTTTCCCAAGTCTGCGTGTGGCTATCTGTAAAGTGAATTACGAAGTGAGGGATTTCAGTGTGGAGGAAGCGAAAGAGATTATCAAGACGCGTCCGCAGAATTTGAGCTTGAATGAAATGTTTTTGGTAGCTAATACCTATCCGACAGGCTCGCAAGAATTTATTGATGTGTTCGAAACGGCTGTCCGGATGTATCCGCAGAGTGAGATTGCAAATATAAATGCTGCTACTGCCGCTTTATCACGCAATGACTTGGTTTCGGCCGAACGTTATCTGGGCATGGTGAATTCGAATAAGAATTTGCCGGAATATAATAATGCTATGGGAATATTAATGTTAATGAAGGAAGATTATGAATTATCGAAGAAGTTTTTGAAGGTTGCAGAGCAGTCAGGTCTGGATGCAGCTAGGGGCAATCTGGAAGAATTAGTCAGGAAGAAGGCTAATGCTGCCGAAATGAGAAAAAATGGTAAGTAAAACTTACTGATTAAGTGGGAAATTATATATGTATTAATTCTAATAATTTTTTGTATTATGCTAAAGATTAAATCAATTTTAGTTTCGTTGCTGGCCATTGTGGCATTGGCAAGTTGTTCAAATGAGAATCTGGAGGAAAATCCGGAGGTTGAAGGGGGAGCAGGTTATGATGTAGCTTACGTATCAATTAGTCTGACTAATCCAAAAGTGCCTGGTTCACGTGCTTCTGGCGAAGAAACGGCTTTGAAGAAGGAAAGCGCGATTAATGAGCTCTATTTGATTACGTTCGATGCGAGTAAGGTGGTGACTATGGATGAAAAGGCAACTAAGTATGCCACGGTATTGGGATCAAGTTCTTTTGATACAGATGATGCAAGTGGAGTTACGACTCCGAATACTCCGGTTAAAGTGAACCCGAATACTAAGTATCTGCTTGTTGTTGCCAATCCGGGTTACCAATTAAAGAGTCGCTTGGATGCTATTGCGGCAGATGCAACCTATGCTACCATCAATGCAATGGTTACAGTTCCTGAAAACAATACTAAGCCCAACAATGCTTATCTGGTAGAGGAGGTTGTGCACTCCAAAGGTTGTGCAATGATTAATGTCGGATTCTACGATGATGTCAATTCAAAATGGGAAGATGAATGTCTGCTCGATGTATCGGACAAGATTGTTTTGGTCAGCGACTATAAATCGGAAGCGCAAGCTCAGAACGCAGCGAAAAGTAATCCGGCTACTCTTGAGATAGAACGCCTTGCTGCAAAGTTGGAAGTTATGATTGGCAGTCCATTAGCAGTTGGACCTATTGAAGATGGAACAAATGCAAGTCTTGGACAGTTTGATTTTGGAAATTGGACTATAGATTACTACAACTCTCTGTTCTATCCTTTTGCAAAGAAGACTACCACAAAGTCGTCTCATACTTCTGGATTCTACAAAAGTAACTTCTATACAGTTGACCCGAACTTTACGACTGCAGGTGGAACTGAATATCTTACAGGCATTGTTAAGAATACACTTGATGCTACTACTCGCGAACCTAAGGTAGAATGGGCTACTGAAAGTACAACTGTGGGTGAAAGTTACAAATACTGCATCGAGAATACGATGGCTGAAGGATATCAGAAGTTCGGTGCGGCTACGCGTCTGGTACTTAAGGGACAATATGCACCTTGGAAGGCCGGTGAATTTACTTTAGGAGATGACTGGTATCGTCTTCCTAACGGAACTAACTCTAAAAACTTCAAGAGTTTTGCCGAATTGCTGACTGCTTATACGCCTGCTAAAGCTAAACAAACAAACTCAGAACCAATGAATGCGGAGGAGAAACTCTTGGTTTCGGCATGTGAACTATTCTATGACCAGATAAAACTTATGCTTGCCAATGATCCGGGTGATTTTGCATCTCTTACGCAGACTATTCTTGACGACAGCAACATTCAGAATGGTGGTGAACTGTGTAAAAAAGAAGGTTGCATCTATTGGTATCCAAAGAGTCTCAACTATTACTACTATGAGATTCGTCATGACAATGCAGCCAACGATTACATGGAGTATGGGAAATACGGTGTAGTACGTAATAACTATTATACGCTTACGCTGACAAAGGTGAATGGTAACGGTACACCGTGGTATCCTGGTGGTGGTCCCGAAGATCCGGATGAAGAAGAAGATATCGATAAGAAAGGTGCTTATCTTCATTTTGAGATTAAAGTTGCTCCGTGGATATACTGGACTACAAATTTCGAAATCTAAATAAACTCTTTGCTTTCAAAGAAAACAGGGCAGTGCGGACTGCCTGCCCTGTACTTTTTTTAATAGATATTCCGTGCGGAACAGACCGCCGAAAAAAGTAAAAACAAGCCGGTGACAGGCTTTCCAAAAACAGCACTGAAATATACCGGCGCATCCGAGATGCAATGAAATGCAAAGCGCGCCCCTAAAAGAGGAAATAACCGGAGGTCACAAAATAGAGATCTCTGACAATATAAAATGGCAAACCGATAGGGCTGCCCCCTAAAAGAAAAAGATATGTTCGGAAAAACTAAATCGCTGTTCCTTATCGTTGCTTCGATGCTATGTATGGCTTCGTGCGACAGTATACGCGAAGACCTGCCACGGTGCGAGCTTTGGTTGGAATTTGTATTCGACTACAATATGGAATATGCGGATGCATTTAATCCGCAGGTTAAATCGGTGGATGTACTTGTGTTCGACAGCGATGATAAATTGCTTTTCACCAAAAGTGCCGAGGTTGCTGCGCTGGTTGGTGGAAACCAGATGTCGTTGACCGACGAGCTCGATTTCGGAAGTTATAAAGTACTGACCGTCGGAAGTCTGTCTGACAGATTCCGGCTTTCGGACAATGCTGGTAATAAACTGGCACCGGGAACAACCACCCTCCAACAGGTCATTGTATCCCTGAAGCGGGAGACGGATGTTGTTAATTTCGAGTTTCAGCATCTTTACTTCGGAGAGGTTGTGGAAGTGGACCACCTGCCATCCAGTACCGACCATAAAATTTATCCGGTGAACCTGATACGTGACACCAATCGGTTTAATCTCGCGTTAATGGGATATGAGGAAAATAAAGTGGATGGCACACAATATACATTTGAAATTCAGGCACCGGAAAATGCGGTTTATTCCTGGGAAAACGAACCCGCAGGACAAGGGCCGGTTACTTATGTGCCTTACTATACAGGTCCGGGTGAAATATCCGACGTGGTTATGTCCGCACGCCTGAACACGATGCGTTTGCTCAACAGGAGCGGATGGGATTATAAATTTATTATAAGGGATGCGAATACCGAAGCCGAAGTCTGGAGCTATAATCTGATGACACTCTTGAGTATTGCACGGCCGGTTTCCCGTTACGACGGAACGGAGCTTCCCTTTCAGGAATATCTTGACAGGCAGAGTGAATGGAACCTGATATTTACAGTTGTTGAAAAAACCGGAGGAGGATTCCTTCAGATTGGTATTGTCGTGGGGAACTGGATTCATTGGCTCCACGGGATGGAAGTTTAAGAATGAGAAAAAAGCTATTACATATCATTTGTCTGGCATCCACCATCCTTTTGTTCTCATGTAGTAGAGAAGCTGATGTAGCTTATGAGTTGCCTGCCCATACTACCCGGGCGCAACTTAGCATCGACTTGGTGAACAATGGGGATGTGGAACAACAGGAGAAGATAAACTCCATGCGGTTTATCGTATTCGGCAGCACGCCCGGTGGCGTGAGGCTGGATGTGAATGAACATATCTTGTTGAGTACTCCGGAGACAGCTACTGATATAGATGCGCAACTTCTCAAAGTGACGTCCAGCAATGATATCCTGGTCGTAGTTATAGCCAACGAACCGCAGAGCCTCACAAGCAAACTTGACGGTATAGCCAATCTTTTGACGTTGCAGGAGATGATTTACGATATCTCCAGCATACTGAATAGTGACGGGCAGATTATTTCGGCAACCGGAATGCCTATGACAGGAGTGATCCGGGATATATCCATAGCACCTGATGAAACCAAAACAGTACAAATGGTGATCGAACGTGCCGTAGCCAGAGTAGATGTTTTTATCGAAGCTATAGACGGCGGGGCGGTGACCGGATATACTGCCGGAAGCACCAGTGTCACCTTGCATAATTTCTCTCACGATAGCTATTTCGTGATGGGAAACGTGGGCAACGGCACGCGTGATAACGCCGACCCTTCAAAAAACTACGGTAAAGTGAAGGAAGACGTGTCGGAAAGCAATTTGTTAACGCATAAGTGGACAGCTGCGACTACAGAAACTTGGGCATATTCATCGGCTCCCGGAGCTGAAAACCGGAAGTTGCTTTGCTCGTTCTACACAGCCGAACGCCTATTCAAGTCGGATTATTCCGACCGACTGTCTATCAGTATGGCTAATGTCCCGAAAGGCCCTTCGGACGTCACCGGAATAACCGAGAAAGTAATTGAAAGCGTAACAAAGGTTGATGGCACAGGCAGTCCGACGGCGCAACCTTTTACGGAGATCCGTCGGAACAACGTGTATCAGGTAACGGCACGCGTCGGAAAAATAGGTATTCAGATACTGACGATAAGCGTGGAAGATTGGGGTGAAAGACAAGACATTGACTTGGATCTGGGCTTGTAATATCTTTCGTTGATTGTTTTTAATTTCGGAAAAGAAGTAAGATGATAAAGACTATTAATAATATTAGGATGATTATGGCAATGGCTGTCCTTTCGGCTGTCCTCTTTTCGTGTGTCAGAGAAGAGATGACGTGTGATAAGGAATTAATTGTTGTGCAACGTATCGGAGAAGGCGGCTATGTCTACACTCGTGGTGCGGCAATCTCTTCGAATACCGATCTGAAAGAAGAGACTTTCGGTCTTTACGGCTCACTGACTCCCAATGCTTCCGTTCCCCAACCATACTTCAATGCAAGTGCCACGGTTAACGCCGACCTGACAGCCACCATCTCGCCGTTGCAATATTGGCCCGGATTGCTGAATGCGAGCATGAAATTCTTCTCCTGGTATCCGTACAACGATGCGAATGCGCCTACTGCGAGTTTCACTGATCCCGAAAAAATGGTGCTGAATTATACAGCGAATGCATCCGCCGCCAATCATGTCGATGTACTGGCGGCTATATCGGGCCCTGTATGGGTTGAGGGTGTGAATATACACTTCTACCACACATTGACCAAGGTTACCTTTACATTCAAGAAAGTAGCTCTTGTACCGGATGAGGTGACTATCGAGAAAATAGAATTCCAGAATGTAGGAAAAAGCGGTAACCTTGCGGTGACTGAAATTCCGACCACCACGACGAAAAACGGCAAACCGAAGTTTGTCTGGAGCGATGTTGCCACCGGGAAGGTCGTTTCTACTCTCACCGACAACAAAACGGTGACCGAAGATGCCATCTTGATGGGGGATACATTCCTTATGCTACCGACCGACGCTTTCTCCGCAACCGCCAAAATCGTTGTTACCACCAACTTTGGCGACCGGGAATTCCTGTTCAGTGATATTATCGCCAAGAACCCGCACTCTTGGGAGTCGGGCGAGTACATCAACTACAATCTTACGATATCCAACGAAACCTATCAGCTTTCAGCCACGCCGCTTGAATGGACGGAAAGCCCGGTGAATGTGATTTTCGACAAACAATATTATCTCAAGTTATCGCAGACTAAGGTACAGACGGCTGGTGATGGTGTTACTGTCAATATAGAAGCGAAAACGAATTATGATGCCAATCCGAATACGGGCTATCTGCCGGGTGCGTCATTAAACAAAAGTACTATGGATACGTGGGCAACGGTTAATATGGCCGAGACATCCTTTTCGGGAGGTGTATATACCTATAATATCCGGGTTGTGATGCCCGGATTTAACTCCGGAACCGGAACTAAGCGGGAAACAGGCTTTTATATCAATGCCGGTAATCTGCGACATCATGTACTGTTGAGCCAGTGGAAAGAAGACGGAGAGTGGTTGACCTCGAACGTAGAATTGGACGGCAGCGATGGTGGAACCGGAAATATACAACGTCGCAAGCTTGTCTTTACTTCGGGCAATCCGGGAACGTGGGAGTGGAAGATAACCCAGATACAGGATCCGGATAAAATTCTGCTTAACAGTGAGACAATGCTTGAAACAAGTGGCGTGAGTGGTGATGTGGTTTACTTCTACTTTAGAGCCGATGCTGTGTCCGGTGATACGGCTACACTCACACTAACCAATACGAATGGTGATAATCTGCCAATAGCGGTGACATTGACCGCGCCATAATGGCGAATATGCAATATTAAAGTTTAAGGAAAGGAAATAGAAATATGCAATATGGGATTTCAATCATAAGAAGGTGCTATCTTTTGTCTGTTTTGTTGATGACGGTATGGCTTACCGGATGCGTACAGGAAGAATTAGGATCAACACCTTCTCCGGCAGGAAACGGTATCCGGTTTACATTAACGGTTCCCGATGTAAATCTTCCGTCCGTATCTTCGCGTACGATGACCGGAACGGGAACTGCAAAGAAAGAAGACGAAATAAAAACGGTGGATATTCTTATTTTTGATGCGTCAAAAACACCGGCGGTATACTTGGAATGGGTCACCGCTACAGGAGTCACGCAGGACTTGGCTGATAATTCCACTGTGAGTTTCTCTGCCAAACTTCCTTTCACCACCGCATCTACCTGCATCGTGGTTGTGGCGAATAGGGAACTTGATGATATTGTGTCGGGCTTCAAGAAGGGAGTGACCACCAAGGTTGAGGCAATGGAAAAGATGCTCCACACCCAGACCGGCAAATGGCTGGCAGACGGCTCGACGACTGGTGGGTATACGCGGATTCCAATGTACGGGGAGAAGGTAATAAACAAAATCACTCCTTCGATGGAGCCGATAACCGGCATAAATATGAAACGTATGCTGGCGCGTATCGATATCCATAATAACAGTGCCACTTCGAATTTCACGGTCGAAGAGGTTTATCTGGCCAATTACAATACCACCGGATACATTGCTCCGCCGTGGAACACGAACGGACAGGTTACTGAACCGGCTCCGGATACTCCGGTTCTCCCTGCGAACAGTGGTAAAATGACGGAAGAAGGGGATGCAATTCTTTACTCCGTAAAGGGTAACACACCCTACGATGGGGAGATTTATACCTTTGAATCCCTGGCGGCAGAGGATGCCGGTGGTGTGGGACAAGACGGAGAAGCGAGCCGTAAGGATGCCACTTGCCTGATTGTGAAAGGAAGGATTGGTACTGGTGAATCGACATTTTACCGGGTGGATTTCACCAAAACCGGAAATATAGGAGAGCAGGTGGAATATTTGCCTTTGAAGCGAAACCATAAATACATCATTACTATTACTCAGGCGTTAGGAACCGGTTATGCAAGTCTTAGAGAGGCGTTGGCATCCTATACAGTCATGTCCAACCTGAAGTTCCGGTTGATACACTATGACCGTGATAAGGTCAAAGATGTAGTCTACAATGGGCAATATATGCTCGGAGTGGGTGAATCGGAGGTCGCTGTAACTCAATACCAGAATAATAGTTATGCCATAGACGTTTTTACTGACAGTCCCGGCGGCTGGAAGGCCACTGTTACTGCAGGGAGCGACTGGCTCAAATTTGAAGGTGGAGCCGATGCGGCGTCGGGCGTTGCGAACGACGATACCCAACTCAAATTGAAGATTCCTTATTTTAATAATGAAACTATAGGTGTTGAGCGTAAGGCTACTGTTACGTTGACAGCAGGGCGCTTGACTCACAATATTGAAGTGACGCAGTATACGATAGATCCGGGAATTATTAAATTTGTTGATGCATACGGAAATGTGTTGGAGAGAGGTCTTTTTTTCCCGATTAGAAATCCCGATGGTGACGAACTCCCTCTTGAACCGCAGACGGTGTATGTCATGTTTTCCGTGGATAAGATAGAAGGCAAACTTTTTGACACTAACGATATCAGTATGATCCAATACAATGCCGGCGGTTTAATACCGCAATTAGACAGGACGAATACGGTACCATTCAGTGAAAGGGTGCAGGCGTTTACCATACAGCCTAATCCGCGAAGAGCAGGTGATGGTACTGTGGAAGATGGTGCAGGCTGGTGGTGGCGTTGGGACTTCATCTTATTCGGCCTGTACGATAAGGAGGGATACCTCACTCATGTACAATTCCCCATCAATCAAGGGGAGTTGGAATTCTCATTCCGATATATTCCCACTACAGTCAATAGCCGTACTTATAAAGTCAATCTGGGTGCGGAACAATACTTGCAATTATTTGTCAATAACAATTGGGAAATTATGGATATTGAGGAATTGAATATAACGAACGATGATGGTACCGGACTGATTCGGACCGATTCGGATAATGATGTAATTATAGGCAGAAAGAATGCGGACGACAAGATGTATCTTGAGTCTATCATAGGCTATGATGACGGCAAGGGGAATGATGTGGTTGGCCACGGATACGATTTTAGGCTGAAGCTTCACCCCGGCAAGTGGAAAGAGGGAAAAAGCGGAACGATAAGAATCACGTTCAGAAATGTAATGCATACTGTGTCGGATGAAGAATTCCCATTTTATCGTACGATTGACTTTCAGATGGTGTCCGAAACCAAATCTTACACAACTGCCGGGGAACCTCTTTTCTATCTTTATCCGCTTCGGTTTGATAACAGGATATATTATCAGGGAGTAGGCGATGCCAAACAAAGTGTGGGGCGGTTGGAAAATGTAGCCGATGCGGAGGATATCTGTAGGAATATAGGCGATGGTTGGCGTTTGCCTACTGCCAGTGAACTGTTGCTGTCATTCGCTTATGAAAATGCTTTGGGTGGCAATGCGGAGAATTATAATAATCATGATAGCCAGAATATATATGGGTGGTATCAAAACTGGACCGGTAATTACTGGACTTCATCATACTATGAGGCTAAAGGCTCTGCTACCCGTTTTTGGATGGAGATGTCGGCAGGTTTTTTGGATTCCGAATCTGTTAGCAAGAATAATTATTTCCGTTGCGTGAGGAATAATACAAATAGTGGAAAGAAGTACCCTTATCTAACGGTAGAATCCTCGGGGGTCACTATTGTCTCTCGCGATGCCAGTGGAGGAACGGATCCTTCGGTGTTATTTGCTTCAGGTGAAACTCCGGGTACAAGTGACGCGATGAATAAGGTTGCTCCTAAGCTTCAGATTGAAAATTCCAGTAGTAATGGTAAAACTTGGTCGGAAGCAAAAGCGGCATGCGAAGAAAAAAAGAGTGGCTGGCGTCTGCCTACCCAGCGTGAGATGTATTTGCTACTCAGTATGGGAGGGGCCATTACCAGCATCGAGAACCAAGGTTTCGGTAGTTCAACTACTTGGACAGGGAGCGGATTCGAGAAGATTAGCGCTGTGCACTGGACATTGACTTCACGCGATGGCGGCTATTGGGTGGTCGGACATAATAATGGAGAATTCGGTGCATGGACTACGGAAGAATCCACCAATTGGGCTTGGTATCGTTGTGTGCGCACAATAGAATAAAAGCTAAAAGAGCTGTATCAGAATGTTGTTTGTCTTCATTCTGATACAGCTCGTCTTTTACACCTCTTTCTTTTATATCCTAAAATCTACAATTGTTTACAAGGTATTGATAACTTCCAATTGCTTTTGTAAAAAAGCGATACGCTGTGCTTCTCCACTTTCTGAAACTAGAATAGAGTGGCGCTTCAACGATTGAATCCAATTGCGTTGCATCTGGCAGATATATGAGCTTTGCGAATCCATCGAATTGATAGAATATACCCGCAGTAGGCTGACTTGGTAATCATGTTTCTCGATATAACTGTAAGTGGCTTCGAAACTGATATTGGACAGATAGAAAGATACTTTCTTGTTTTCGCTGAACTCTCCTTTTATGGACAGATGTTCTACCACGTCAAGTAACTGAAGAAGCTCTTCCTTCAAATGCATGACATCGTCCTTGCTTATCAGATTCAGACTTGCAAAGTACTTGATCTCTTTCACTAAAGAATAAAAGATATTTGTGTCCCAGATGAAAAACGTTTTTGGACACTGTCTTATACTTTCACTCAACTTCTTATGCACATTGACAATCCGTTCATCCACAGACATCTCTTCCAAAGAATGTGGCGTCTTTATATCTCCGTTCTGATACATCCATCGGCAAAGACGGAATTTAGACAAATTCTCATAGGAAGAATAAAGTGTAAAGGGCAGGGAATTGGATGCAGTATACACCTCCGTCGTATTATCTGTTTTTACATAGTCGAAAATTTGCAGATAACGGTTGATTATTTCGTAATAACTTTCCAATGCATTGGAAGCATGAAGCAAGTTCAGGTCGAAAGTAACTTTATTAGATACATGGCTACCGACAATCTGGTCGATAGAAATACCGAGTTTTTGAGAAAGCAGCGCTACTTCGTCTATTGTAAAAGACACCTCACCCCTCAATCTGCGATAGACAGCTTCCTTTCCCATGCATAAAATGTCAGCCAAAGTATTGGCCAGATTCATATCTTGAGGAATTCGCTCCCTCATTGTAGATATTAATTCGTTTAGAATACCGTTTTTCATTGTTTGTTCCTTTAATTTTAATGTTAATAATCTCTGTGATACATTCTATGCAAAATTACGTCTTGTGTTTGAAAGATTTGTGTGGTAAAACAGAGATGAATGTGCAGGTCTTTTTCTGATTGGGAATCAAGTGGGTAGGATGGGAACAGGGAATGAAAAAAAGTAGATAAGATTCTTATCTACTTTCATTTATTGGAACTTAATTTTTTTTGAAGTTCTAATCTGCGAAAATAAAATTAAAGAGCGTCAATAATTTCTCGCTGTTGCTTGAAGAATTGAATACGCTGCATTTCACCGCTTTCGGATATCAAAGTGGAGAACTTTTTCAGAGATTGAATCCATTCTTTCAAGGTACAGAAAATTTCGTTGTCCATCGTGGTAATGGAGTTGATAGAATAAATACGTATGAGGCTCAGTTGCAGATTATTGGTGTCTACATAACTATATGTTGCCTCGAAGTTGATATTCGACACATAGATGCGTACACGATTGCCGTCGGCTGTTTTACCGTTGATAGCCAGTTCTTCCAGTTCGTCTGCCAATAAGAATAATTCTTTTTTGATTTCTTCTTTCGTTTCGTCGGAAATGAGATGGATGCTGGCGAAGTATTGGATATCGTTGATGAGATGCTGGAAAATCATATTATCCCATATATAGTCTATGGAGTGGATATGACGTGTCATTGCTACATAGTCTTTTTGGATATTGACCAGTTTCGATGGAATATCCAACTCTTCGAAACTCTTGCAATCAATATATTTATTCTGGTACATCCATTTGAATAAACGGAATTTTGCCAGAAGCTCATGTTTCAGATAGAGAGTCTGGGGAATAATGTTGGCAGAAGTTCCCATTACAGAATTCGGGTCATCCGGCATCGTATTAATCAGCGAGACATATTTTTCAAGGATATTGTAGTAACTCTCGAACGGGTCGTCATAATCTACAATGTTTATATTGAACATGGCGTTCGATTTGAAACTCAGTCCTATAATCTTGTCTAGCGATATACCCAGTTTTCTTGAAATAAGAGCCGACTCTTGCAAGGTGAAAGGTACTTCACCGCGCAATCTTCTATATACTGCCTCTTTTCCTATGTATAGCGTGTCCATTAACATATCTGCCAGTTGCCCTTTGAGCGGAAGTTTTTCCTTCATCGCTTCTATGAGGTTTGCATTTGGATTATTTGTCATCATAATAGTTCTAATAAATAATACTTTTCTATTATAAACATTTGTCAGTGGCAAGTTGTTTCGGAAATTGAAACTATTTAAATCTTCTTTTTTTTAAAACCTTAATTCCGCAACACTATTATAAAATATTTTTTTTAAGTACCTGAGCAACAAAAAGTTGCTCAGGATTTTGCCATGTCAGAGGATTCACTTAACTTAGTGTTGCAAAAAAATAATCAAACAAAACCTCATCAGGCATGGCAAAAATGCAAATAAAATCCGAGAAGCTCACTCCTTTTGGAGGAATA
>NZ_KQ236956.1:1110821-1369797 GCF_001185845.1 Bacteroides sp. 3_1_13 | reverse complement strand
TACCTGTAATAATGCTTACGCAGATATTTTTCAGACTGATTTTGGATAACGCCTACAACTTATGGGTATGATACTGCGTATTGCCTCAAGTCGCATAGTGGGGCAAGGGGATATTGTGGGCAGAAGTGGGTATTTCAGCCTCAATTTATCTGCTAATTCAGTGATGAGAGGACGTTTAGACGCAAGAAGGACGCTGAAGAGCTTAGTTGCGGATTTGAGGTAAAATATCCTCTCCGAAAATTGTTTATTTTAAGCAAATCGGTTACATTTGTGACCATAAACAAAACGAAGAGACAGCGTCTCTTTAGTAAACAATAGAAATATTTAGAATGAAAAGAATATTGGTAAGTGGCGGAGCCGGTTTTATAGGCTCTCATCTCTGTACACGGCTTATAAACGAAGGTCACGACGTGATATGCCTGGATAATTTTTTTACGGGTTCGAAAGATAATATCATTCACTTGATGGATAATCATCATTTTGAGGTGGTGAGGCATGATGTCACTTATCCTTATTCGGCTGAAGTAGATGAAATCTATAATTTGGCCTGTCCGGCATCTCCCATTCATTATCAACATGACCCGATTCAAACTGCCAAAACATCTGTGATGGGAGCTATTAATATGCTGGGATTGGCAATGAGACTGGATGCCAAGATTCTGCAAGCTTCTACGAGCGAGGTATATGGAGATCCAATCGTTCATCCGCAACCGGAAAGCTATTGGGGAAATGTGAATCCGGTGGGATACCGGTCTTGCTATGATGAGGGAAAGCGTTGTGCAGAAACGTTATTTATGGATTATCACCGTCAGAACAATGTGCGTGTGAAGATTATCCGTATTTTTAATACGTATGGTCCGCGAATGTTGCCGAATGATGGACGGGTTGTTTCTAATTTTATTCTTCAAGCGTTGAATAATGAAGATATAACGATATATGGTGATGGGAAGCAGACACGCAGCTTCCAGTATATTGATGATTTGATTGAAGGAATGATAAGAATGATGAATACGGAGGACGAGTTTACAGGTCCTATAAACCTGGGGAATCCGAATGAATTTCCGGTATTGGAATTGGCGGAAAGGATTATTAGTATGACCGGTTCATCTTCGAAGATTGTATTTAAGTCTTTACCGGATGATGATCCGAAGCAACGCCAACCGGATATTACATTGGCTAAAGAGAAATTGGGCTGGCAGCCTACTGTTGAACTTGAAGAGGGGCTGAAGCGTATGATTGAATATTTTAAAAATGTCTGAAGCATAAAAAAAGAAAATTATGAATATGGAAATTAATCCTTCTGAATATAAAGTCCTTATTGTGGACGATGTGATTTCAAACGTCCTTTTATTAAAGGTACTTTTGACTAACGAAAAATTCAAAATTGTGACTGCCGGTAATGGAACGCAGGCGTTGGAACAAGTGAAGAAGGAAAATCCGGATCTTGTATTACTGGATGTAATGATGCCGGATATCAGTGGCTTTGAGGTAGCTCAACAAATGAAAGCGGACCCCGAAATGGCTGAAATTCCCATTATCTTCCTGACTGCTCTAAACAGTACGGCGGATATTGTAAAAGGATTTCAGGTGGGTGGTAATGACTTTATTTCAAAGCCATTCAATAAAGAAGAATTGATTATTCGTGTGACGCACCAGATTTCGTTGGTTGCAGCGAAAAGAATCATTGTTGCACAAACGGAAGAGTTACGTAAGACGATCATGGGACGCGACAAACTCTATTCTGTGATTGCACATGACTTGCGTTCACCAATGGGATCTATCAAGATGGTATTGAATATGCTGATTCTGAATTTGCCGAGTGATACAATCGGTGATGAGATGTATGAATTGCTAACGATGGCTAATCAGACAACAGAAGATGTATTCTCATTGCTTGATAATCTGCTGAAATGGACGAAGAGCCAGATTGGTAAGCTGAAAGTGGTTTATCAGGATATTAATATGGTGGAAGTCGTAGAGGGCGTAAGTGAAATCTTTACGATGGTGGCCAGCCTGAAAAATATTAAGATAGTACAAGATGTGCCTGTAGAGAATGTGGCTGTTCGTGCTGATATTGACATGATTAAAACAGTGATTCGTAATTTAATCAGCAATGCGATCAAGTTTAGCAATGAAGGTTCGGAAGTAGTGGTGTCACTGACAGAGGAAGATGGTATGGCAATCGTAAGTGTGAAAGATAGTGGTTGCGGTATTGATGACGAAAATCAGAAGAAGTTGTTGCACACTGATACTCATTTCAGTACCTTCGGTACAAACAATGAGGAAGGTTCGGGACTCGGATTATTATTGTGTCAGGACTTTGTTGTCAAGAATGGCGGTAAGCTGTGGTTTACTTCAAAGAAAGGAGACGGATCTACATTTAGTTTCTCAATTCCATTGCTCGAAAAATAATTGATTCAATGCGTTTTTGTCTCTGTTAAAGGATGCGTTGAAACTTCTTTATATTTTATTCAGGCACGGATTACACGGAATTACACGGTTTAAGATAATTGGAAAAACCGTGATTTGCGTAATCCGTGCCTGGATTTTTAATTTAATCTATCGCTTGCAGATAGCTTTAAAATCGCAATACGAACACTTTTTAGTGTCCTCTGTCTGCGTGAAAGGTTCTTTTTCATTAAAGATCTCTTCTAGTAATGCCTGTAAGCGTTCACGGAATTCATCTTCAAAAAAGGCGAAGTTGTTTACTGGTATTTTCGGTTTGCGGGGTTCTCCCATTTCAATAACAGGCGAATAGCTTTCCGATGCTGCCCGGTGAATGTAGAGCAGGGCAGGAGCTACCATTAATGATTGCTTCCGGCTCATGATAGCGGCATACAGGAAAGTCTGGAAGATATAGTTCGGGCGTGTTTCCGATGGCGTAAACAGTTGCTCGATGTTGGCTGGAATCTTAGGGCTTCCTCCTGTTTTGTAGTCAACAATCCGCAGGGTACTTTCTTTAGCATCCATACGGTCGATTGTCCCACCCAGGCGGAGAGTGAACGGCCCTTGTCCTGTCTGTATGGTTATCTCTTCTGAAACCTCCTTTTCCATGGCGACCATTTCAAAAGGAGTATATTGAAGGTCGTTGCGCAGTAATTGTTTCAGATAGGAAACAATTACTTTGGAGTTGATAAGCTGTATGCCGTTATATTCGGGCTTTTCTTCGGGAGCGACCTTGAATAATTCTTCCTTGAAGGCTTGGTCGACATAGCTTTGCAACTTTACTTCATTACGTAATAAGCGTTCAATATCTTCTTTCTGTATCATTTTTCCATTAGCAGTCAGATCGGTGTATGCTAATTGGGCAGAGAGATGGAAAATGGTTCCAAACAAAGCTGAATCAATTTCTGCACTGACTTCATCCGGTGTTTTTAATCTCGCTACGTAGCGGTAATAGAATCTCAATCGGCAATCAAGATAAGCATTGAGGGCGGAAGGAGAGAGAATTACCGATGAAGGATTAGTGCTATCGTAAGTACGATAAATTCGTCTTAGTACTTCAGGTGTTTTTTCTATCTGTATCTTTTGGATGCTTTGCGGAGATTGTCCGGCTTCCAGATACTCACGAGTGATATCATGCGGACCTTCCACGAGTAATTGCAACATGAAGCGGGACTCTTCTCCACGGTTGAGACCGTCCGAGGAAGTATTGTAGAGCAGAGTGATATTTTCTGCCCGTTGTATCAGGCGATAGAAATAGTAGGCATACACTGCATTCTTATGTTCGATAGTGGTCATGCCAAAAGCTTTCCGGAGGTTATAGGGAATAAAAGAAGATTCTCCTCCGGATTTGGGGAGTTGTCCTTCGTTGAGAGATAATATGATGAGATTCCGGAAGTCCAGATTACGTGTTTCCAGTACTCCCATGACTTGCATTCCGATAGCGGGTTCTCCGTGGAAAGGAATATTGGAAGCTGTCAATACTTTGGTTATCAGACGTTTCAGGGTGTCGGTGCGTATACTTAGTTCTCCGCTTTCAATCAAACTGTAGAGACGGTTGATTTTGGTATGGCTTTGGAAGAGGGATTCTCTATAAAGTTGATTGAAAATATCATTGTATTCCCCTTCTTTGCGATAAATGGTTGAAATATCTTTGATTAATTCAATCAGATAATCGCATAGCTCTTTAATGCCATTACGGGGAGTGAATAGGGTAGCCAGGAAATCATCTTGCTTCAGTTCCGATGGAAGTGGATAGAAGCGGTTTGTTTTGGTTAGTTCGCGTTCCAGTGGACCGGCATGGGATGAGATTTGCTGGGTATAGGGATGTTTCAATATGGCTGATACCGCCTCGTAAGTGAATCGGCCGGTATCGGAGCGGTAACCGTTGGTTTGTAGCTCCATAGCGGCATTGATAAAACTGTAAACAGGAGTTTGAGCCAATGGGAATCCCATGGTGATATTGACATTCTTCACTTCCTGCGGAATGGAATGAAGTACGGGAAGCAGCAAGGCTTCATTACAAAGTACTACGGCATTTTCTTTTTCCTTTTCTTCAGCGATTTGTGAATGATTGTCCGTAATCATTTTGATCCATTCGGGGAGGAAACGCGCTTGTGCATTCTCGGTGGAAGCGGAAATATAACGTATTTTTTTCGGTTCTTTGAAGGTATCGAAAAAGCTTTCCGGGAGTTCGTTCGGAAATTCCCCCAGATTACGTTTCAGAAATTCTCCGGCTTCATGTTTTCTGATTTGTTGGGTGTAGAAAATATCGTAGTCCCAATAAAAGAGTGCTTTGCCTGCATCTTTCAGTTTTCTGAAAAATTCGTTTTCTACTTTGTTCAGTACATTGAAACCGACAAATATGTATTTGTCGTATTTGAGTTGATCGGTATCGAGTTGTTCAATCACATTCCGGTAGAGCATGCCTTCGTATGCGATGCCTAGCTCTGTCAGGTTTTCCCGGTAATGATGGTAGATAGTGCCTAGTTTGTCCCAAAGGGAAATAAATTTCTCTTTGAGTTCGGTTCGTCTTTCAATGGAGAAATTCTGAAAAAACTGTTGAATGGCTTCTTCCTGTTCTTTGTCGAGGAATTCATAATCGTCCATCAGGTTTTTCAGATCTTGCAGATTACTGAATAGTTTGTCGGCATCAACCATATTCTTATCCACATCATCAAAATCACTAATCAACAACTCTCCCCAGAAGTAGAAATCATCCAATGTTTCCTGGCTCTGTGTTTCCTCTTTGAATACTTTATAAAGCTCACAAACCAATCTAATAGGGTCACCGCTTTTTTGTACTGATAGTTTCTGAAACAGGTCGCTGATACTCATGGCGGCTGGTGACCAGATCGGTTGATCGGATTCTCCTGCCAAATATTCATTGAAAAACAAGTTAGCACGTTTATTGGGGAAAATGAGTGCTGTACGTGACAGGTCATTTCCTATTTTGGCATATAAATCGTGAGCGACTAGTTGGAGAAATGATTGCATATTGATTAAGTTTTTCTAATTCATATATTTATTGTGCCCGGAACATAACCGGAACGGTGAAATAGACGGCTACTTTAGTACCATCTTCCAGTTCTCCCGGCTTCCATTTGGGCATTTGATTGATGATACGCAATGCTTCTTTATCCAAGTAAGGATCTACGCTGCGTACAACTTTGGGGTTGACTACATTTCCTTCCTTATCAACGACAAACCGGATAATAACACGTCCCTGTGGTCCCATCTCTCCTTGAGCGACTGTCGGATACTTTATTTTTTTTCTAAGGAATTGCATTAATGCTTGTTGACCTCCCGGGAATTCCGGCATAACCGGAGCTACTTCCAGTGTATCACTAGCCGACAGTGAAGTATTTGATATATCGGGGGCAACAAATCCAACTACTATCTCTCCTCCTAGCATATCATCGGGTGTTGGCGCTGGTGGTGGGGGAGGTGGTACATCTTTTATGGAGGCAATGATGGTGTCTTCTGCCGGAGTGGGGACAGGCTCTCCCATAATGAGATTTTCATAGGAAGTTGTATCACTAGACACTTCTTTATTCATTCCTTTATTAGCCGAATTAGTGCATGAAGTCATTGGAGTCATGGCTATCAGCCCTGCAGATATGCCTAATACTGTGATTGCTTTTCCCGCTATCTGTTTTCGCTCAAGCTGTTGCTCCAAATAACGAACTTCCGCTTCGCATTTGGGACAAGTGCCCAAACAGTCTCCCTGATACTGACATTCAGAGGTGATGAATTCAATATCATTCGCTTCGGCTATCTGCCGACGAATCTCTTTTAAAATTTTGCAAGTTTGTTTTCCTCGTACCATGTCATTAATCATTAGGGGTTTTATAAGTGAACCGGTCGAACTGGGTAATTCCCATTTCTTTCAGAAGTTCTATGCTTTGGTCAATATCCTTCTCCGTATTATAGGAGGGGATGAGTGGTGTCCGAATAACGATTTGCTTGGCTTTGTCTTTCCCGATTAAATATCGTAAATTACCTAAGACGTTTTCATTATTCTTTCCGGTATATCGCTGATAGATGTCATTATTCATATCTTTGATGTCGACTATGTAATTATCTATAATAGAAATCAGTTCTTCTACATTCTGTTGCGGAACATTGAGAGAGGTTTCGACAGTGATTCTCCATTCCGGGCCACAGAGTTGGCGGAATTGCCTGATAAATTCGCTTTGTAATAAAGGTTCTCCACCGCCAAATGTGACTCCGCCGCAACTCGCCAAAAAGTAGAGTTCATCTTTGCGTACTTCCTCGTAGAGCTGGTTACAATTATAGCTCTCCCAAACACCGTTAGGTTGCAAAGATGTCGGGTTGAGACAGTATTTGCAACGCAACGGACAACCGTGAAAAGCAACTAATGTTGTAACTCCTTCACCGTCAATTGTTAGTCGATGGCGGGCGATGCCGATGAGGGGAACTGCTTTCATACTTTTTCTATTTTTTCTTCATCCACATACCACAAGTAACCGGTGATATTCTTATATCCCATCTTGGTAAGTAGCTGCATGTAGCCTTTTACCTGTTTATTATATTTGGGGTTTTCCTTACCAAATTTGAAATCAACTACAACAACCTGGTTGTCTTTCATCATTACGCGGTCCGGGCGACGGGTTTGTAGCACTCCTTTTTCTTTATAGATAATGGCACACTCATTAAATAATGTCCACTTTCCGGAATACCAATCTTGAATTTCAGGAGAAGAAAAAGCTTTCGTTGCAACTTCGCGGGCTACTTTTTCTTTCTCATCATTTCTGATCACTCCTTCAAAAATAAGTCGTTCGATGGCCGGATCTATATCTTCTGCTGTTTCGATAACAGAAAACAGGGTGTGTAACATACGCCCGCGGTTGATAAAGCGGTCGTCCGAGTCTTCTTCCTCAATTCCCTGGATGAAGTCCGCTGAACGGTTGGACTGACGAAACTCAATACCATGGCGCATGGATTCCATCCGGATAGGGAGCTTTTCCGGTTTCTGGGTTAGCTTGTTGGTCGATGTCTTTGTTCTTTCTTTTTCTGACGGACATAGTTGTCCTTGTTCGTAACAGTCTTCTTCCCAATCAATACCTTCTTCCTTAGCTACGATTGGGAGAGTGTTTGCCAACAGTTCGGACATGGTACCTTTTTGATTTTTTCTGCTCCAGATAATAAGGTTTTTTCCTGCACGGGTAAAAGCAACGTATAACAGATTGAGGTTATCTACCCAAAGTTGGAGACGCTCTTGCAGGTAGTCGTTTCCATAAATAGATTCTGCCATTTGGGTGGAGTAGTTGATAGGGAGAATATCCAACGCGTCGAATGGTGCTGCTTGCGGGGTACACCATACAAGTTGGTTATTGGTCTCATTCTCCAGTTTCCAGTCGCAGAAAGGGAGGAGCACGGTATGGAATTCCAATCCTTTGGATTTGTGTATGGAGAAAATCCGGATTCCTTCTACTTCTCCGCTTGGAATTGTTTTACTGCATAACGTTTCATTCCAATACCGGATGAATCCGTCGAGTTCGGAAGAGTTACTTTGTAGATAGTCAGTGACAGCATCGAAGAATGCGAATAAGTAGGCATCCTGGTCTTTGATAAGATTCATCTCGAATATACTGAAAAGCTCTTCCAATAGCTCATAGAGAGGCATTAGCCTTAATTCTTTTATCTTTTCAAGAAAAGCGGCGGGAAGATAATTCTCGGCAGGGAGGAGTAGGAGGGTATTCCAATCCAATCCTTTTTGTAAAACTTCGTTTTGATAGGCTATGGCCAGCTGGGCACGTGCTATTTTATTGTTTTCGTCGGAAAGAAATCGCAAGGCGTCCAGCATCATACAAATGGCAAGAGAGGCGTCAAGGCGAAAGGCTTCGTCTGATACCACTTTGTAGTGTAGCTCCTTATCAAAGTAATCGGCAATACGGGGAATACTTTTATTTTTTCGTACTAAGATGGCGATGTCATTAAGCTGTACTCCGGAGGCGAGGAGGTTTTCCACTTCTGCTCCCAGGCTAATAAGTGTCTGCTCGGTATAGTCATGTTCTTCGTCGGGTTCGAGAAAAGAGACTTTAACGTATCCTTTTTCTGTACTTCGGGGAGATTCCTGCACAACGTCGGCATAGGCTTTCTGCAAATCCTCACAATCTTTGCCTAATTGCTGTTTATACACTCCGTTCAGATAGTTGGCAGCAGCTGTGAAGATTCGATTGTTAAACCGGATGACATTCGTTTCACTTCTCCGATTGGTGGCTAACGTCTTGACGCGGATCGGGAAATGCTCGATGTGGTCATTCAGGCTGTTGAGAATTCCCCAATCACCATTCCGCCAACGATAAATGGACTGTTTGACGTCTCCTACAATCAAACTGTCTGCTCCTTGAGACAGCCCTTCGAGCAAAAGCAGTTTGAAGTTGCCCCATTGCATTCGGCTGGTATCCTGAAACTCGTCTATCATGACATTATGGATATTTGTCCCTATCTTTTCGAATACAAAAGAGGAGTCACCGTCTTTCACCAGTTGGTGAAGCAGGGCGTTCGTGTCTGACAACAGAAAACGGTTGTTGTCGTGGTTCAACTGACGTACTTCTTCGTCGATATTGGCGAGAAGTTGCACTTTATTGAGATGTTGCAAGGATAACCGGCAACTATTCAGTAACAAATTATTCTTGGAACGCAACTTTTCAGCATCTTCCAGAATTTGTATAAGGCTGGAATTAGCCAGGTTGATGATATCCGCATAACGGGGAGAAGTCTTGGTTGCCCAATTTTTGGCATCTTCCAGACATTTCTCTACTGTGGCATTACGGATATCATTGCTTAAAACGCCATTATTCAGTTTACGGAAATAACTTCCGATTCCCCGTGAACCGTTTTTCAGATCATCAGCAGTTAATGCGTGACCATCCAGTTCTCCTTCGAATTGGTCGTAGAATCCTTTCATTTGCTCCAGTATTTCCGTTTCCAGAGCTTTCAGTTGTTTGCGGTATTCTTTGATGGTGTTCGGATTACGCAGTCGTTGCCGAAGTCCTTCTCCTTTTTCAATATAGCCTTCATCGAAAATATTGCGTCCGAAACTTTTAACTTCGTCTGATACATTCCATCGTTTATCATCGGCAATTCGTTCGTTGATATAGTCTAATAACCATGCGAGGACAGGGGAAGTGGGACCTAACTTCTCGATCATACTATCTACGGCGTCACTAAGAACTTCGGTATTGTTTAACTCGATATTCAGATTCGGGCTAAGTTCCAGTTCCCGTGCGAGATTACGCATGACAGATTGGAAAAATGAGTCAATAGTCTCTACCCTGAACCGGCTGTAATCATGCAGCATATAGTTAAGGGCGACACCTGCCGCTTCCCGTATCTCCTGTTCGGTTTTTCCAGTCTCTTCTTTGATACGGTTGAGATAGGCTTCCGAATCTTTATCACCTATCTGTATGCCGAAAAGCTGACTAAGAATACGTTCCTTCATTTCTGCTGTTGCCTTATTGGTAAAGGTTACAGCGAGAATTTGCCGGTAGGCACGGGGATTGAAAATTAATAGTTTGATGTATTCCACGGCCAGGGTAAATGTTTTACCCGAACCTGCAGAGGCTTTATAGACTAAAAGTTCACTCATGTTTTTGTTTAAGGGATATATTCGATTTTAGCAACGATTACTCGTATCTCTTCCGGTTCTTTCCCGGCTTTTACTAATGCCTGATGGAAGTTTTTAGGGAAGAACATGAAGAATGTGTCCGGAGTGGAATCTACATATTTTATTTTTTTGGCTTTGTAGAAAGTAACATCCGGTTTATATTCGGTGATAGGCTCCGCATATTCGGCTGAAGTAATTCCGAAACGTTCGGTACCTTTTACTACATATTGCAAATCGATGCCGTGGCGGTGTGCTTCAATTTTACGTTTACTGACATCTTGTGTTGTTGCATCCTGCACATTGATGTAGCAATGTTCACCATCTACTTCGTATCGTCCGGCAGGCATATTTACGAGGTCGTGGGTAGCTAGCCATTGGAAAGTCTTGTCCCACACTTTCTTGTTCTTGTGATATTGTGAGGCAAACTCCTGATAATCGGTTGTCTTATGAGGCATTGCCTTCAGCCCGTTCGCCCATTCTTGTTTCTGTGTCCATTGGCGGGCTTGTTTAAGAGTCCAGTTGTCAGCAGATTCTTGTGAATATACATTTTCTGTGAAGAAGAAAAGAAAAAGTCCGATAAACAGGCTTGAACTACTAAATACGAAGTTTGATTTCATGATTGTTCGAAAAAATTAGGTCCGAAAATAAGTATGAATAAAGGTAGATAGTCTTTTAAAGCTACTCGTAATAGCTTTAAAGCTTGTCCAATTCTGTAATTAATCGTTTGTGGAGATACATTCAGTTTCTCGGCAATTTCTTTATGCGTCAGATGTTGATTACGGTTCATCTCGTAGGCTTCGAGATATTCTTTCGGAAGTCTTTTTAATGCTTCTTCATATAGACGGAAAAGCTCATCACTCAAATAGAAGTCCGGGTTATTGAGCTCACTATCATATTTATCTACGATTTCCTGATGTACTTTTCGTTTAATCTCAAAATGGGAAAGACGGTTGAGGGCTTTGTTCTTGACAATCGTAAAAAGAAGAGTTTTGAGTGTCAGATCTTCCATCAGAGTACAACGGTTTTCCCACAGCCACATCATTGTTTCCTGCACAATCTCCTCTATTTCTTCCTGCTCACTTACGTATTGAGAACAAAAAGCACATAGCCTACGGAAATAATGTCTGTAGACGACGTCAAAAACTTTTTCTTCTCCTGCTTTTAGGGCAGTAATAACGGACTTATTATTATTAATATCCAAATATATCGGAGATTGTGACATTCTCTTTTAATTTATGTAAGACAAAAATAATGAAAGAAGTAGATAAATGAAATAAAAATGCGAGAAAAAATATTTTTTTCTTTTTTCGTTTAGTATATTTGTACTCACAACTGTATTACTACAAAGGTTTTATAGTTTTTTTATTGTAAAAGGTCAAATGAGCATGGATGAAACTATCTTGTTGAATTATCTGCAGGGTGAATGTAATGATGAAGAAGCTGCCCGGGTGGAAACTTGGTGCGAGGAAGAACCGGGGAATCGGAAAACTTTAGAGCAACTTTATTATACTCTTTTTGTAGGTGAACGTATAGCGGTGATGAATGCTGTAGATACAGAGGCGTCATTAGATAAATTTAAGTCGGCTATCAGAGAAAAGGAGAGAAATACTAAACGGAAAAATATCTCAATCCGTTGGGGGCGTTATGCTACTGTGGCTGCTGCTTTTCTTACCGGACTTGTTTTTGCCGGTGGAATTGCCTGGGGATTACTTTCCAATAAACTTTCAGATTATGAGGTGATAACTGCTGCCGGACAGAGAGCACAGACTGTACTGCCGGATGGTAGTAGGGTATGGCTGAATGCATCTTCTAAATTAGTTTATCATAATTCTTTCTGGAGTTCGGATCGCCAAATCGATTTGTCGGGTGAAGCTTATTTCGAGGTTTCCCATGATAAACATGCTCCATTTATCGTAAACAGTAAACAAATCAAGACTTGTGTGCTTGGTACGAAATTTAATGTGCGTGCGCGTGAAGAAGAGAATAGGGTAGTGACTACCTTGCTTCAAGGTTTGGTGCGGGTGGATTCTCCACGAACGGAAGAGAATGGCTATTTACTGAAACCGGGACAGACATTGAATGTGAATACGGATACTTATCAGGCAGAGTTGATTGAATATAACCAGCCTACGGATGTGCTCCTGTGGATGAAAGGTAAGTTGGAATTCAAGCAACATTCTTTATTGGAAATAACCAATATTATGGAGAAGTTGTATGATATTAAATTTATCTATAAGGATGATGCTTTGAAATCAGAACGGTTTACCGGTGAATTCTCTACTGATAGCACTGCTGATGAAATACTGAATGTTTTGATGCATACAAATCATTTTTCTTATAAGAAAGACGGACGGATTGTCCGAGTGATGAAGAAATAAGAGATAGGTTAGTGTTTCTAAAAGGCTGTCTAATTAGATCTTGACAGATTAAGGTTTGTTCGTTATATAAAGATGTGAAGTGCTCCCAAAAGTTAGATACATAACTTTCTGGGGGCATTTCACATATATGTAGTGGCAAACTGATTGGAATGGGATTTGATTAGATAGTCTTTAACACGAGAAATCACCCTCACTACATGACTGAACTGCACTCCTTAAGTTTTGTGTTCAACTTTTGGGGTGCAGTTCATTGTAATGAGGGTGATTTTATGAACTTAAGGCCTGTTTGATAGCCTCTATTCTATATTTTTATAGTTATCTATTCATAAATACTTACTCACTTTTGGGTTCGTAAACATTAAATTCTGTAACATCCGTACGACCGTTTGTAGAGATAGTGATAATCTGATATTTTAGATATCGCGTAGTAATAGGAGAGATGAACGTGATGTTTTGTGTACTACTACCGGGTATTGCTAATGAACTTAATGATTTCCATGTCATACCATTTTCAGACTGTAATATTTCCACTTCTCTAGGAGCATATGCATTTCCCCAGTGATTCGTTTTGATGCCTGTTAAAACCTTAGTTTCTCCTAAATCAACGGTGAACCAGAAGCCTTTATTATTTAGAGCAACGTCAGTTCCAGTCTTGCCATCAATTAAATTATTAGGCGCGCCGTCTACTCCTTCTTCCACATTAACAATCCAACCTACACGATTACTGATAAGTTGGCTATTGCTAGGAGTACCACTTTTTAGATTACAGTAGGCAGCTTTATTAATGATGACAGGTAAGATACTTAAATTACTGCTAATGACAGTGTTCTTATCATTGGTAGTTACATTACTGATTGATACACTGAAAGAGAAACTTGTTTTTTCCATGATACTGGCGAATATCGTTGGATCGACCGTTGCAGTGATTTCTTCAGAAGTCATCTGTCCTTCTTTGAGAGTAACCTGTGAGGAACTTAAAACGATCTGGCTTGCATCAAGCCCTTCTGTTTCACTTTTTGCACTTAATGCGATAACCATATCTGTAGAGACTGCTTTCTGTGTTTTTACAGTAAAAGCCATCTTAATTTCATCTCCTCCGATTCCATTCGCATCATGAGTCAGATTGAACTTTTTTACATTCCCCGATAAATAGTCATTTCTCTGTAGAGACACATACGTAGCATTCCACTCGTTAAAAACTTCTTCATCATCACTACAGGACGAAATGAATGGGACAAACAAGCCGAGTAGAGTTGCTATTGATAGTGATTGAAATATATTTTTCATATACATATACAATTTAATTTTTACTATTTCCATTCAGTAGCCTTATCTGTAGATAAAATACCGTCAATCCAGGTAGGAGTAGCAGAAGTTGTCAAAGTATGACCTTTACCGGTTGCATCTTCGAACACATTACCTTGTCCTTCATTGAATCGCCAATAAGCTTCCAAACCTACAGATTTAGGGCTAACTTGCGTCATGTTATTCTGAATTTGAGAAGCGGAACGAACTACGGACCAAATACGTGCTTCACTCATCAAAATTTTACAGTTTCCCCATCTACTATAAGAATCATCACCTAAGCAGAACCAATTTACATCAGAGAAAGTTGTTGCTCCTGTTGGTATACTCAACACACCCGAATCAACTCCGTTTATGTAAAGTCGATAGTTGGAACCATCACAGACCAATGCTAAATGTTGCCATTCGTTTGGCTTGAAAGAATTACTTGGATTCAAATAAAGCCGGTTACGTCCTACAATCTGTACTAATGAATGTGCCTTATAATTTTCATTGTCACTTTGAGGATCCTCAAAACGTAAAAGGATGAAGTTTGCATCATCTCCTCCGTTTTTAAAGACTGCACGGTCACGGTCAGCTGTGTTGGCTACCTGAAAACGAACCTCTATCGTATATTGTGAATACGTTTCGGGAGATTCTGTGAATTTATTAGCTTTTAAACTAGGAGCGCCAACAAACATTGGAGCTGAAAATTCGATAATACTTTCTGCCAAAATAACAAAGGTTCCGGTATTTTCCATCGGTGAAATACTTCCATCTTGCAATACTAGTTTTACAGGCAGTGCATATGATTCTCCCGATTTCATCATTTCCTGACTGAAAGCTTTCAAAGCGATGGAGAGGGCATCGGCTGCATATTGTCCTGCTTTCACTGTAATAGTTTCCGGTAGTGTATAATATCCTTCGGGCAACATTATATATCCGGTTCCATTAATGTGGTTATAAGCATCCAATACAGATTGGTCCGTGACCAACTTATAATGGTTGTCTGTAGAAGAAAGATTGCTAAGATGCACATTTAGAGTAGTAAAACTTTCGCCAGAGGCTTGTACAGTTACTTTTTGGCTTGTACTTGAAAGTGCTTCTTCAATATAAGCATGTGTGTCTAAAGCATCATATTTCGCATCTCCGCAACTTACCATACTTCCTAAGCCTGCTATAATTGCAGAGAAGTATAAAGTTCTTATATAATTCATACGTTTCATAGTTTACATTAATTTTTAAGTAATGAATGTGATGATGGATTCATAATCTGGATGGCACGACGTATATTCTTATATTCCGGTGAAGTACCAAATTCTGCTTCCATGTGATAAGTTCCTACCCCACCTTTACGGAAACCATTTCTAGGCTGCCAACGTGCCATGCCTTCCAAAGATTTCATACTATTCCCATAACGGTCGGTATAGGGATAACCGCCATCCATCGCAGCATCGGTCGCTTCGAAGTTTTCAGTCATTATAGTTCTTCTCGTAATTACCTCTTCGGTCATTACTCCGCCAAAAGTTTCTACCAACCCTGGTCCCCAAACCTTACCATCAATAAGTCGTTTGTCTAAATTTGAATCACTTCCCGGTTTGTAGGCTTGGATAATGAAATAATCAAAGTAAGTTCCAATTTCAGGCTTGGTAGTAATTCTTTGAGGTTCACCATCAATGACCAATAGTCTTCCTGTTCCGGATTTCGGTCCCAGATACTTGCCTAATTCGTCAATAAAGAAAAACAAATGTTCATCTGAATTGACTATATTTCCGGTGTAGGGTCCGGCCACAGGTTCGTAATCTATATCAAATCCATCATAACCATATAGATTTAAAGTATCTACAATCGCTTTTGCATATTTGCGGATTGAAGTTTCTACTGCTTCTATATTACTTTCGTCTGACGGGTATCCCCAAAAATCATTAATAGCTTCCTGTTTACTATTGTATCCCATTTCTTCCCAATTATCCAGTATATTCTGTGGAGTCAGTTTGTCTCCTACACCACCGATAATTGAACAGTATATAATTTTTGTACCTTTCATGTTCTGGCAAAAAGCCATATCCTTACGTTGAGCTTCAGAAAGATTCGTTCCATTATCCCAAATAGAAACAATATCTACGCTATCCGGAATACCAGCTAGAGAGCTTTTCATAAAAGCACCTTCACCACTCCAGCCACCAAACCAGCCAAAGGCAACTTGGTGATCTGTCTGCTTATAGGCACGCAAGGCCGCATAATATTCATCCGATACGATCGATTCGGGAAAAGTTTTTGCTTCCGACTCCGTCCAGTCACTGCAACCGATCAATGAGGTCGTTGCCAGTGATATGAGTACAATGTATAATAAATAAATTTTCTTCATAAAAGTCCTTTTTATGCATTATATAAATTAGTTCTTTTTAGCCCACTTTAAGTCAGTAGCTTCGTTATCAGCACCGCCTAGTTCTGCTACTCCCAGATCATAATTGGCTTTATTGTTTTGTGCCTCTGTATAAGGGAAGCTTAGACGACGCATACCGCGTTGGCTACTCACTCCACAATCTGATAGATTGTCGATACAAGGATAAAGTTCCGGATAACCTGTACGGCGATATTCAGCCCATGCTTCCAATCCTAATGGATAATTGGCGATCCATTTTTGAGTAATGACACGTTGGAAATTTTTTCCATTTACGTTATCAGCCTCACTGTCATCCCACATCACACTCACTGTATTGGTAATTGTAGCAGTAGCATTTTGCACAGCATCACTTTCATGTGATACGACAGGAGCTTCGTCAATCTTCAAGTATTCAGTGGCTGAAACCTGATATTGTTCCATTGACAAATTAATACCATCTTCGTAATAGGCTTTTGCTGTTTTAGAACCGACATTCCAACCACGCAATTTTCCTTCTGCACGTAAAAACGCTGTCTCTGCAGCACAGAAAACCATTAATTTAGAAGTTGCCGTATATGCAGGAATAGAGAATCCTGCTGCATCTGCCTTTTTAAAATCAGCATCTCCTGTACGCATACCTACATATTTATCTGTTTTCCCGGCAAGGGTAGACTTATTAAAGAACTTCGGCATACGTGGATCGCCATATGCATTCATATAATCTACAATATTTGCATTCACACGCAGATCACCCCAACTTACAGCTGCCAGTTGATATGGATTACTCTGTGTGCCACAAGAAAGCATAGCATTATCCGAATTACTTTCAATCAATCCGGCTTTATGTGTTACTGCTGCTTCAGCTGCCTCTTGAGCAATGCCAGGCCATGTTCCGCTGATTCGCATTGCAACACGTAAGCGCATTGAATTGGCTAGCTTAGCCCAACCTGAATAATTTCCATCAAAAACCGGATCATTGGCTCCCAATGGGGCATTACCATTTGTTTCTACATAATAGTTGTACAAAACATCGGCTGCATTGGCTAAATCACTTAATATACTGGTATAGACCTGTTCCTGGGTATCATAAGATACATAGAAATTACCCTTCTTTACTTGGCTGTAAGGCATCGGTCCATAACAATCCGCAACGCGAAGCATTGTTATTGCACGTATCATACACGCAAAAGCATAATAATGTCCCGTAGAATTTGTCGCTTCTTGTATTTGGAAAAAGTTTCCATATATTTTTTCAAACGGAGTGTTCCAGGGGGTAGCATTCCAGGCATCACTCTGATTGAATGTGCTGAAGTTTGTACCACTCCATGTGTTAGAACAGCATAGATAGCCACCTAACTGTCCCACCATCTGATCTTGCATTTGAGAGTCATTCTGCTGAATATTCACAATTGTTTCAATCATAGATTTCATCAAAGTCGCAGGGTCTGCATCATGAATTTGATATTGATTCGTATTATACTCCTCAAATTTATCGGTACAACTTCCTGCCAGTAACAACAGAGCGGCACCGACTGTGATATTTCTTAAATATTTTCTCATAACATTAGCTTTTTCTTTTAAAATTGAACTTTCACATTAAAACCGAAGTTACGCAAGCTGGGTTGCATAAAGTAGTCTACATTCATATAATAGTTACTGGAGGTAGAGGCAGACAATTCCGGGTCAAATGGGGCTTTACAATAAATCATCCATAAATTACGTCCTACAATACCCAAAGTAACATTCGCCACATTTTTAAACCATCTTTTAGGAAGTGTATAGTTTAGACTCAATTCCTGCAAACGTACATTGGTTGCACTATATAGATAATAACGACCGTAGCCACCTTCACCCGTACCAATAGTCTGGTAATACTTTTGGGCGTTAACTTTGCCGTTATTAATAGGTATACTACCATTATCACGAGCTGTTGCAGATGTTTCGGATACTCCATAATAATCTAAAATACCTTGAGTAGCCGAATAAGCTAATCCGCCTACACGGGCTGATAATACAACTCCTAAATCAATTCCTTTATAAGTGAAATGATTGGTCCATCCGAGGTTGAAATCAGCATCCAGATTACCTACTTTTACCGGAGTGTTTGATGAAGTGATACCCAGATTACCATTCTGATCGACTTTTATATTACCGTTATTGTCTTTTGTCAGTTGGTTGTATACATAGATATCAGTCATGGAACCTCCTTCTGTCAGGATGACGCGAGGAGCTACATTCTCTTTACCTAACCAACCCACATTCATTTCATCCATTTGGATAGCTTCTCCTGTCACGGGATTCACGCTACCGCTTGCCAGTCGTTTCACCTTGTTACGGTTTAGAGTGAAGGTTGCATTAGAAGACCATCCGAATCCTGCCCATTTATCACTGAATCCTAAAGCTAATTCAATACCCTGATTTTGCACGTTACCAGCTTGTACAATCGCTTGTTTATATCCGGAAGAAGAGGGGATATCTACCTTAAATGTTTGGTTCAGTGTATTAGAACGATAGTAAGTAGCGTCTAAATTAAAACGATTTCCCCAGAATTTCAAGTTCAAACCGATTTCCCAGGATTTAGTCTTTTCAGGTTTCATATTGTCCATCGGATATACGGTCGGATTCGCCCAGTTATGTGTCTGGCTGTTGTATTCGTAACCCGGATTAGTAAGGAAACGATCGAAAGAAGAGGCTACCACTGTATACGAACCGCGTATTTTAGCATAAGAAATCACCTCTGGTAGTTTAACCATTTCTGATAATAAAGCCGATAAACCGACTGACGGATAAAAGAACGATTTTTGTTTGGAGAATGCGAGTTTTGAATCCCAGTCATTACGTCCGGTTACAGTTAGATACAGTTGATTTTTCCAACTTAATTCAGCACTGGCAAAAATACTTTGAATTTCATCTTCATATCCGGTAGGGTCCGGTTTATAGTTGGCGGAGAAATTAATATTGTTGATCTGGAAGAAGTTGGGAATAACCAGGTCACCTGCAATATATAACTGATCCATTGAAGTATGATATATGGAAGCACCAACATTGGCTGTTAAATGAAAAACACCAAATGTTTTATTTATATTAGCCAGGAAATCGGCATATAAAGAACGTTCCTGACGCATGGCATCTTCAAAACCACCGCTTACACCACAGAATGTTGTTAATGTAGAAGCAGATTTTTCGTTTTTATTCCGGTAGTCGGAGTTGTCCAGATTGACGCGACCGACAACATTGAGCCAATCTGTAGCCTGCCATTTCAAAGAAGCGTTCATCATATAACGTTTCTTGTTGGAAGTACGGTTGATGCGATTTTGTATCCAATATGGATTTTGTAATGACAAACTTGCATCACCATAAGGCCAATATTGTTCCATATAGCCGTAGTTAGTATTATAACGTTCATACAAACGAATTTCGTCAAAGTTGTCTCCACGAGGGAATAGATACAGTGATGGGAGAGGATTATAATACTGTCCTTGAGAAACCATGTTTTTGTTGTTCTGAACGATATATTGTGCACCGATATCCAGAGTAAGTTTATCATTCAGGAAATGGGTGGTATTACGTGCCGTAAAATTATAACGGTTATAGGAGTTATTCGGAAGAATTCCACCGGAGTTAGTTGTAGAAGCAGAAAGATAGGTCTGGTTTTTGGTATTTCCTGTAGATAATGCTACCGAATTGATAACATTGGAGCCTGTTTCAAAGAAGTCAGATGGGTTATATCGACGGTTTGTCAATTCTCCCCAGCTGAATAATCCGGAACTTGTACCATAACGGTTCTGCATATCCGGCATAATATATGCTTTAGAGAAAGTAGTACTGTTGGATACTGTTATGGTAGTTTTCTCTGTTTGGCCTTTTTTAGTAGTAATTAAAACAACACCGTTTGCCGCAGCAGAACCATATAATGCTGCCGCAGAAGGACCGGTCATCATACTAATACTAGCAATATCATCCGGATTTAAGTCAGCAACAGCATCTGATCCTCCCATCTCTCCAAATAATCCTTCGCCACCGCTTTTTCCTGTATTAAAAATAGGTACACCATCAATTACATACAATGCATTGTTATCTTTAGTCAGAGATTTCATACCACGCATAACAACACGTGTGGCACCACCAGCACCGGTTGCACCACTATTAATTTGAACACCGGCAACCTTTCCTGATAATGAATTCATAAAATTGGCGTCCTTAACAGCTGTCAATTCATCACCTTTTACCTCTTGTACATTATAACTTAACGCCTTGGTTGCACGCTTGATACCTAATGCAGTAACAACAACTTCATCCAATACTTGTGTATCTTCTCCTAAGGTTATTTTAAGAGGTTGGGCATTGGCAAGCGTGATTGTTTGGGAGAAAATCAGTTTCATATACTTTCTCTAGATCCAATTCTTGTTAGATAAATAGATTAGATGTTCTATTTTTAAGATGTTAGGCTAAATACAATTGAGCAAAATCAATGAATGAAAGAAAAAGTTAGTAAGATTGCACATGAATATGCAGTAATTAAATTGTTTTTATTCATATATGCGGTATGAATATTCGATAAAAGACGTTTTTTCAGGAATGTTCCACACCGAGAATCACTTCGTTTCTCGGTGTGGAACATTTTGATTCTTTAAATGGAACCTAACAAATCATTTAAAGAATAATAATAACTTGTTTTATAGTAGTTGTTTTCTTCTAGTTAGTGCCGATAATACAAAGAACGGAATCTTTTCATTTGATTAATATTGTCAATATTAGATACTATTCTATCACTACGCGGGCGATAAAAAGAATAATTTGCAATAATATTATCCTTTTTTATTTGAATTACGTTTGGCTAAAGTGGAAATCCCTGCGGTTTTCAAAACACTCCTGATAACAAGATGCATATTCTAAATTATAGGTAATCTGAATATGCGTTTTTTAATATTATACTCACTTTTATCCTATATCAATTATTGGTCCATTTTTCATTGTACATACAATTTGCATGCAAATGTATTAATCTAGAGATTAAAGTTAGTCAATAATTGAGCATTCCTTATTCTTTCCTCTTTTTCAAAGTATGCTAAATAGTGCTCGGTTACAGATAAGTTAGAGTGTCCCAAGCTTTCAGAAATATATGAGGTTTTCGCACCTCCACGTTTTAATACTGTAGCAAAAGAATGCCTTGCCGTGTAAGTCGTCAACTGAAAAATTCCAATGTCTTGGGCTATTTTTTTAAGTCTTCTGTTACATTTGGTTATAATACGCCGTACCAATCTAATCTTTTCAAAGGCATCTTCAGATCCTCTAGCATATTTAAAAATATACGTTTGCGGGCTTAATCTTGGATTACCCCATTTTTGAATAATATTCCACATTTCAGGAGTAATGATTGCATGTATCTCTTTGTTATGTTTGGTAGTTCGAGATGTCTTAGAGCGTACAAAGCATATTTCTCCATCCATAATATTTGAATACTGAAGAAATAATAAATCCATAAAATTAATGCCATTACATAAATAAGAAAACACCCAGAGATCCCTAAATTCTTCTATATCTTTTGTTTCACATTGATAAGACATTACTTTTTTTATTTCAGAAAGAGTAAGTGCTAATTTACGTCCACACCCTTCAGAAATTTCATATTTATTCTTTCCAAAAGGAAAAGATGATTCTTTTATGATACCATCATGTACAGCACGATTTAAGACACACTTTAAAGCTCGGAAATAAATACTTATGCTTGAATAGCTTTTACCTTCTGATATCCAAAATTTTTCACAACGTTTAAGCCAATCAATTGTAATGTTTTCCAAAGGTATAGTGGAACCTCCGAAATCTTCTAAACTTTTTAAAGCACTTTGATAATTTAAGTAAGTGTTTGCTTGTTCATTGGCTTCCAGTTCTTTCATTTTTAAGCGAAAAGCACTGCGCAAAGTCATATCATTCATCTGCCTTCCTAACCTGGCGCTTAATGTTTCAATACTAAATTCTCCTTTTTGTATCAGTTCGTTAACTTGTTGCTTAATAGTTGAAAAACTACTCTCTATATCTGATCGAATTTCTGCCAATAACCGGCTTTTTACTTTTAATAACCTTGCCCAATCTTCTTTTGACAATTCTTTCCCAGTTGAGTAATATTTTTGCTTTCTTCTATATACCACTTGAACTTTAACAGGAAATTGTCCACTCTTTTTTGCTCTTCTGGTATCTAATATGGTTAAAACCGAAATTCCATCTTTTGAATATTTGAACATAAAATGAATATTTATATCTATACAATAGGTAAAGCATACATATATTGTATGCAAAATGTATGCAAATGTAATAAATCAGTCTGATTTTAATAAGTACATAAGATTCTATTTATCAAATATTTGAGTATTTATTTTTCAAATAAGAATCTACCTATTCTATTTTTTTGATAAAAAAAATCTTATCTTCGTTTAGTAAGGTTACAACATAAAATGTATTACTATTGAATAAGCGCTTATGGAATTTATTTTAAGTGTAACCTTTAAATTTATTAATTATGAGAAACAGAGATACATGAAACCTTTGTGTGAAAACGGTAATCACATTTACCGCTTCTAATTACAAACTCTCTAAAAACTATTTCTAATTAAAAAGAATAAGATGAAAGAAATTATAAAACACAAGTTCTCACACTTGTTATTCTTCCTTTTGTTGGTTTCGTGTTTTGCTTCAGCTTATGGGCAAGAACGAACGATCACTCTTAATCTATCGAAAGTACCCTTGAACACTGCTTTGAAAGAAATTGAGAAACAAACTTCAATGTCAGTAGTCTATAACACAAATGATGTCGATATAAATCGTGTCATATCTATCAAGGTAACAAAAGAATCTTTGAATAATGTAATGAATCAGTTATTCAGAGGAGTTAATGTCAGTTTTTCAATAGTAGATAATCATATTGTACTTTCTGCGAAGAGTAATAAAGAAGAGCAGCAGAAAAAAACACCAATTACTGCAAGTGGTACTGTTACTGATTCAAAAGGAGAACCATTGATTGGAGTTAGTATTTTGGTAAAAGGAACTTCAAATGGTACTATCACTGATATGGATGGAAATTTCAAAATACAAGCAGCTAAAGGTGATGTACTTGAAGTATCCTATATCGGTTATGCCTCCCAAGCAATCACACTTACCAACGCACAACCCTTGAAAGTTACCCTAGGAGAAGATACGCAAGTATTGGATGAAGTAGTTGTTACTGCATTGGGTATCAAGCGGTCAGAGAAAGCATTGACGTATAATGTACAACAGGTGAAAGGGGATGAACTTACAACTGTAAAGAGTACTAACTTTATGGGAGCACTGGCTGGTAAAGCAGCAGGGGTACAGATTAATTCTAGTGCTTCAGGTCCAGGCGGTGGTGTAAAGGTTGTAATGCGAGGTGCTAAATCTATTACGCAGAATAATAACGCTCTCTATGTGATTGATGGTATTCCAATGTATAATCGTGCTTCTTCCGGGGGTGATGGAGCTATGGCTACACAACCGAGCAGTGAATCAATAGCTGACATTAATCCGGATGATATTGAGAGCATGTCGTTGTTGACAGGACCTTCTGCAGCTGCATTGTATGGATATGAAGGAGCTAATGGAGTAGTATTAATTACTACCAAGAAGGGACGTGCTGATAAGACAACCGTGACTTATAGTAATAATACCACATTCAGTGATCCTATGATGATGCCTAAGTTTCAAAACACTTATGGTAATATGACAGGTGAAATGATGAGCTGGGGATTAGAAACTGATAAGAGATACGATCCTGCAAATTTTTTTAATACAGGAAGCAATGTATCCAATGCACTTTCTCTCTCTACAGGTAATGATAAGAGTCAAAGCTATATCTCTGTAGCCACAACTAATGCAACAGGCATTATGCCCAATAATGACTATGATAGATATAATTTCTCATTCCGTAATACTACCAACTTCTTGAATAATAAGTTTATTTTGGATACAAGTGCTAACTATATTATTCAAAACGATAAGAATATGGTATCGCAAGGGCAGTATTTTAACCCGCTTACTTCTTTGTACTTGTTCCCACGTGGCGAAGATTTTTCTGATGTAGCTGTATACGAACGTTATGATGATTTGTCGGGTGTAAATACTCAGTATTGGCCATATGGTGATTTAGGCGGTGTTTCGTCTCAAAATCCTTATTGGATTATGAATCGTATGAATCGTGAGAACGATAGAAGACGTTATAAATTGGCTGCTAGTCTACAATATAATATCATTGAAGGGCTAAATGTACAAGGACGTGTGAGCATCGATAACACCGAAAGTAAATACACCGAAAAATTCCACGCAGGTACGGTCGGTAATTTTGCTGGTCCAAAAGGGCGATATAAAGAAGAAAACCGTCTAGACAGACAAGTGTATGCTGATGTATTGGTGAACTTCAATAAAACGTTCAATGAATTTAATGTAACGGCCAATTTGGGTGCTTCTATTAAGGATCTTCGTATGGAGTTGACTTCTTTACATGGAGACTTGAACAATGTAACTAATCATTTTACCATCGAAAACCTTACACGCAGTGGTTATTATAAAGTAAATGCTGATGGTTTAAAGCGTCAGACACAATCAGTTTTTGCCAATGCGGAAATAGGCTGGAGAAGTTTTCTCTACTTAAGTCTCACCGGACGTGCTGACTGGGATTCTTCTCTGGCTCTTTCAGAAAGAGGAAATAAACCGTTTTTCTATCCTTCTATTGGTCTTTCAAGCATTTTGAGTGAAGTTATTGATTTGCCTGAATGGTTCTCATTCTTAAAAGCACGTTTTTCTTTCACTTCGGTGGGTAATGCCTATGATCCATATTTGACAAAGGTACGTTATGTTTATGATGATCAGCTTGACCAATATAAAGCAGAATCCTTGTATCCAAACTCTGATTTGAAACCAGAAATTACTAAATCTTATGAGGCGGGATTGAATATGCGTTTCTTCAAGAATACATTGAATTTTGATATTACTTATTACAACTCTGATACACGTAACCAAACATTCGCTGCGCCTCTTCCGGCAAGTTCTGGGTATACGGCTGTTAACATCCAAGCAGGTAGTGTACAGAACCAAGGTATAGAGATGGCCTTAGGATATAAAAATGAGTGGCGTGATTTCGGTTGGTCCAGTAATTTTACTTTTACTTATAATAAGAATAAAATTAAAAGATTGGCTGATGGTGTTACAAACAGAATTACGGGGGAACCGATTGAAATGCCTTATGTAGACAAAGCAAGATTAGGAGGCTCTACTTCACCGGTAGTACGCCTGACAGAAGGTGGTTCTATGGGAGACCTGTATATCAACCGTGACTTTAAACGCGATAATAATGGTTATATCTATTTGGATGCCAAGACAGGTTTGCCAAGTATGGTGGAAACCGAATATAAGAAAATCGGTTCATTGCTTCCAAAGGTTAATTTAGGATGGAGAAACTCATTTACTTATAAAGGTTTACGTCTGAATATATTGTTAAGCGGACGTTTTGGTGGTTTGGTTGTATCTAATACACAAGCTTTCCTTGATCGTTGTGGTGTTTCCGAATATAGCGCACAACTTCGTCAGGCTGGAGGAGTAACCATCAATAACAGAAATGTATCCGCTAAGGATTATCTCGGCATAGTAGCGGCTGGTACTGGTGAAGGTGACCACTATGTATATGAAGCAACCAATATTCGTTTGCAGGAGGTTAGTCTTGAATATACACTCCCTAAAAAGTGGTTGTATAACATTGCTGATGTAACATTAGGTTTAATCGGAAATAATCTGGGCATGATATATTGCAAGGCACCGTTCGATCCTGAATTGGTTGCGTCATCTACCAGTACATTCTATACTGGTGTGGATTATTTCATGCAACCTAGCTTGAGAAACATGGGATTTAGTATAAAAGTACAATTCTAATAAAGCAACGAATGATGAAAAGATTCAATATAATTAAGACTGTAAGCGTGGCAGCTTTCACTACTACTCTGCTATTCGCTTCATGTACGGGAAACTTTGACGAATTAAACACACATCCAACAGACGTGTATCCCGAAGATATGACTCCGACGGAACGGGTCGGTACGTTGTTTGTGGCTATGACTCGCTTATTGAATGCCTGTCAGGAAAATAACAGTCAACACACTGAACAAATGGTAGGGCAGTATGGCGGGTATTTTGCAACAACTGCTCCTTGGAATGGTACTAATTTTGGAACATTCAATCCTAGTGCTGACTGGGTAGATGTTCCTTATAAAGATATGTTTACAGAGTTTTATCCGAATTTCCAGACAATAAAAGAATCTACAGGAGGTACCGGATATATTTATGCGTGGGCATCTATTCTGCGGGTCGGTGTTATGCTTCGTGTAGCTGATATTTATGGTCCTATCCCTTACTCTGAAATGGGAAAAGGAGAATTCCAAGTGGCATATGACGATGTGAAAACACTCTATCATAATATGTTTGATGATTTGACACGTAGTATCAATGTACTTTCGGCATTTGTTCAGGAAAATGAAGGAAAAGAAGTACCTGTTGCCGAATATGATATCATATATAATGGTGATTTTAGCAAATGGATCAAATACGCTAACTCATTAAAACTTCGTATGGCCGTACGTATCGCTTCTAATACTGAAGATACAGAATATGCCAAACAAATGATGGCGGAAGCGATTGATGGCGGAGTAATAGAATCTAATGATGATAATGCCTTTTTTCCATCTATGCCATATAACCCATTTTGGATTGCTTCAGATTGGGGTGATTTAGCTATCAATGCAACACTTTCTGCATACATGAATGGATATAATGATCCACGTATCAGCAAATATATGAATACCTCGACTTCGTATAGAGAGTATCGTGGTGTACGTATGGGTATTAAAGATACAAGTAAAAGCGTTGAAGGTAGTGCTGCAAGGTACTCTAAACCAGCTGTAACAGATGCTTCTCCTATGCCAGTTTTTTATGCGGCAGAGACTTATTTCTTAAAAGCTGAAGCGGCTTTACAAGGATGGATTGCAGGTGGAACAGCGGCAGCTAAGAGTTACTATGAACAAGGTATTCAAATTTCAATGAATCAATATGGCGTAGAGATTGGTGATTATCTTTCAAGTACAGTTGTTCCTCAAGGGTATACAGATCGATGGAACTCTCAAAATAATATTTCATTTACTGATGTTCCTACTGTTGCATGGGAAAACGGAAGTAATAAACTTCAGAAGATTATTACTCAAAAATGGATTGCCAACTATCCATTGGGAATCGAAGCGTGGTGTGATTATCGCCGAACTGGTTATCCTGAATTGTTTACGGCGCGAGATAATCTAAGCTCTGTTGGTTATATCGGTGATATTGATAGTAAACGTATGGTACGTCGTTTACCATATCCTACAACGGAAAAATCTAGTAACTCAGCCAATGTAGAAGCAGCTATTGCAACTATGTTAGGTGGTCCGGACACCGGAGCTACAGATTTGTGGTGGGCGAAAAAGAATTAAATTTTAACCTGATAAAATATAGAATATGAATATAAAGCATATAAAAAATGCATTCGGATTTGCATTTGCCGCTATATTCTTCGTTGGATGTACGGATGTGGAATCTATTAATGATGTTGATTTGAATCAAACAATTAAAACTGATGAATATTATGCTGCTTTGCGCAAGTGGAAAGAAACACCGGGACTTCCACAAGTGTTCGTTTGGTTCGACAATTGGACAGGAACTTCTCCTACCGGTGAAAATAGCTTGAGAGGTCTGCCTGATTCTGTAACCATTGCTTCCAACTGGGGTGGGCATCCGAAATTTGAATTAACTTCGGAGCGAAAGGCTGATATGGAATATGTACAAAAAGTGAAAGGCACAAAGGTTGTTGTTACCTTATTTTCTCAAAATGTAGGCGACGACCTTCCGGATAAAGAAATTTATCACGAAGCTGGAACCAGTAGTGATCCGGAAAAGGTGAGGCCTGCAATTAAAGCCTATGCAGAGGATATTTATAAAGCTTGTCTTGAATGTGGATATGATGGTTATGACTGGGATTATGAGCCTGGTGGTGGAATGGGAGTTGGTCCGCTTTGGTCAAATAAAGTACAGAGAACTATTTTTGTCGAGGAACTTTCCTACTGGTTTGGACATGGTGCTATGGATCCTAACCGCGATCGTGGAGATCGCCCTATGCCAGAGAAACGCCTTCTTTTCTTGATTGACGGTGAGGTTGGAATCCGAACAGGTATGGATAAAGAATGGCTTTCATACTATGTAGACTATTTTGTATTGCAAGCTTATGGTGGAATGGCAGATTATAGAATGACAGGCGTGTTGCGTGATATGGATGATTGGATACAACAGGGGATTATTACTCCGGATGAAATTGTCCGTAGAACCATAGCTACCGAGAATTTTGAATCGTATGCTAATACTGGAGGAGGATTCCTGGGTATGTCAAACTACGTATATAAAAATACTTATACTGTTAATGGAAAACCTTATGAAATAGACCAGTTAATTGGTGGATGTGGTCTTTATCGTGTAGGCTTTGACTATGCACAAGGTAAGGGCGATTATGATGGTTCACCGGAATATTATTTCTTGCGTCAGGGAATTACAAACATATATAGGAATTTCTATGAACGCATGAATGCTGCCAACGAAGAATAATGATTAAACGAATTTTATAAGAATGAAAATTATGAAATATATCTATTTATCAAGTCTTATGATTGCATTGTCAGCATTCTTTCTTATAGGATGTGAGAATGCAGAATACAAGGCACAGTCAAACAGCCTTTACATAACAGATGCGGCTGGTACAAACAATGCTACTACTGTTACCATGGATGATGGTGCAGACATTAACGTTGTTGTGCGTTTAGCTCAAAAAGTTATGGAAGATGTGGAAGTGGAAATCCAGTTCTCTCCTGAATTACTGGCTGAATACAATGCAACTAGCGGTACGGAATATGAAGTCTTGCCAGCCGATATGCTTCCAAAGAATGCGACAGTGATAATTCCGGCAGGTGAAATTAGTGCTAATTATCGACTTCATGTGGATGATTTTGTGACTAATGGTATTACTTATGCCATTCCTCTTACATTAGGAAATGTTATAAAAGGTAATATTGTAAAATCAAAAGCTCAAAGTAAATTTATTTATGTATTAGCTAAGCCTTTGAATGTTTCTGTTCCTGTATTACGTGGTAATGCCGGAAATGTAACAACACTTCCTGAAACGGATTGGGGAATTACAGTAGATGCATGGACATTGGAAGCATGGGTACGTATGGATGGTTATAGTATAAATAATCAGGCTATTTTCACTTCCGGAAGTAATGATCATGAAATCTATATCCGTTTTGGAGATGCCAATAGGCCTTACAATTATCTACAGATAAAGTCTTTGGGAGGTCAAAAACAAACAGCCAGTGATTTGGAAGCAAACACTTGGTATCATTGGGCTTTCGTTTATAATGGAACAACACTTACCATTTATAGGAATGGAAAACAAGATACCTTCTTTGATCCTCCTGCACCGAAAGGTGGAAGCGTACGCTTTGATTTTATGAAAATAGTGGATAGTGGTAGCTATTTCCGTAATAATTGTGCTATGAGTCAGGTTCGCCTATGGAAAGTAGCTCGTACAGAATCGGAGATCGCAAACAATATGTATTTTGAAGTTAATCCTAAGAATCCTAATTTGATTGCCCTTTGGCCAATGGATGAAGGAGATGGCACTTCCTTTAGAGATGCTACAGGAAACGGACACAATGCAACATCTAATGGTGCACTTCAAAGGTGGGAACATAATATCCGATTTGATAAATAAAATGTTTTAGGCTAATAAATCATTGAAAGAGGAGGATATGTCGCAGAGGCATATCCTCTTTTTTATGTGTTAAAGTATCCATAATTTATTAGAACTTTATTCTCCTGAATTGTACTTCTAGTAAATGCTCATATAAACTTAAATTCTAACAAACATGAAACATTGGTTATTATCTGTTTTGCTGGTGGTATGTGGTACTGTTTCAGCACAAATAACACTCGTAAAAGATAGCAAAAGTAGTGCTCGCATCATTGTGCAGGACAAGATGCCAAATAGTAAGACGTCAGCGCAATTCTTACAACGTTTTCTTACTGAAATTTCGGGAGTTGCACTTCCTATTGAAAATGATAAAACTCCTCGAAAAGGAGATATTCTCATTGGTGGTCAATCTTCGGCGGAAGTAACAGAGGACGGATTCTCTATTTCTACTCAAGATGGTATTCTAAAAATATCTGGTAAAGAAAACGGTGTTGTATATGGGGTTGTTACTTTATTGGAGCAATATTTGGGTATCGATTATTGGGGAGAGAATGAATATTCTCTTACCCCTTCAAAAACGGTGAACTTACCCTTCATTAATAAAGTCGAGAATCCGGGCTTTCGTTACCGTCAGACACAATGTTATGCTATCCATACAGACTCTATTTATAAGTGGTGGAATCGTTTAGAGGAACCGAATGAAGTGTTTGCTGCCGGTTATTGGGTGCATACTTTTGATAAGCTTCTGCCTTCATCCATTTATGGGAAAGAACATCCGGAATATTATTCTTACTTCAAAGGAAAACGCCACCCGGGAAAGGCCAGTCAGTGGTGTTTGAGTAATCCGGAGGTTTTTGAGATTGTAGCTCAACGTGTTGATTCTATTTTCAAAGCAAATCCAGATAAGCATATCATGTCTGTAAGTCAGAATGATGGTAATTATACAAATTGTACGTGTGATGCTTGTAAGGCAATTGATGATTATGAAGGAGCATTATCAGGAAGCATAATCACTTTTCTGAATAAGTTGGCTGCCCGTTTCCCGGATAAAGAATTTTCCACATTGGCTTATCTATATACTATGAATCCTCCGAAACATGTGAAACCTTTGCCGAATGTGAATATTATGCTATGTGATATTGACTGTGACCGTGAAGTAACTTTGACGGAGAATGCTTCGGGAAAAGAGTTTGTGAAAGCCATGGAAGGATGGTCTAAGATTACCAATAATATTTTCGTGTGGGATTACGGTATTAACTTTGATAATTATCTGGCTCCATTTCCTAATTTCCATATTTTACAGGACAATATCCGTCTTTTCGAAAAGAATCATGCCACCATGCATTTCTCTCAAATAGCAGGGAGCAGGGGAGGAGATTTTGCAGAACTTCGCGCTTATTTAGTGTCAAAGTTAATGTGGAATCCAGAAGTTAATGTAGACTCATTGATGCAACATTTTCTGCATGGATATTATGGGGAAGCAGCGCCATATCTTTATCAGTACATAAAGATAATGGAAGGCGCATTAATCGGTAGTGGACAGAGGTTGTGGATATATGATTCACCCGTATCACATAAATATGGCATGCTAAAGCCTGCTTTGATGCGTCGTTATAATCATTTATTTGATTTGGCTGAAAAGGCTGTTGCAGCAGAACCAGATTTCTTAAAACGAGTTCAACGGGCACGCCTGCCAATTCAGTATTCAGAACTGGAAATAGCACGAACGGAGACAGAAAAAGATTTGGTAGATATCAATAAAAAGTTAGACCTTTTTGAGGAACGCGTGAAAGAGTTTCAAGTTCCTACATTGAATGAACGTTCCAATTCACCGGTAGACTATTGCAAATTGTATAGGGAACGTTACATGCCGCAAAAAGAAAAAAGTTTGGCTTTGGGCGCAAAAGTTACTTATCTAATTCCTCCTACGGGAAAATATGCGGCATTAGGAAAAAACGCATTGGTTGACGGTTTGTTTGGTGGAGCAACCTTTGTTGATAGCTGGATTGGTTGGGAAGGAACCGATGGTGCATTCGTTATAGATTTGGGCGAAGCGAAAGAGATACATAGTGTGGAAACAGATTTTCTTCATCAAATAGGGGCCTGGATTCTTTTTCCTCTAAAGGTGGTTTATTCATACGCTGAAGACGGTGAACATTATACGCATTGGAGAACGATTGATTTACCGGAAGAACGTACGGGTGAGGTAAAATTCCGTGGAGTCAAGGCTGAATCAGCCGAACCGATAAAAACTCGTTATGTGAAAGTAGAAGTCACCGGAACGAAAGAATGTCCGACCTGGCATTATGGTGTAGGCCATCCTTCGTGGTTTTTTATAGACGAAGTGATAATAAAATAAAAAAAGTAGGGGGGAGACGTTAGTAGTTTCCCCCTTTTAGTTGTATTATATATAGATGGGTCAGAAAAATGAATTTTTTCATCTATATACTATGATTTATGCAACAGAATAAAACTGCTTCTCAACGAAAAACTATTAACCCGGCTTGCTGGGTACCTACTGCTTATTTTGCAATGGGACTTCCCTTTATTGCTATTAATCTGGTTTCTGTTTTCATGTTTAAGGATCTTGGAATTTCGGATACGCAAATTGCATTCTGGACTTCTCTGATTATGATGCCTTGGACACTGAAATTTTTGTGGAGTCCTTTTCTTGAAATGTATCGGACGAAAAAATTTTTCGTATTGATTACAGAATTATTGAGTGGTGTATTGTTTGGAGTAGTAGCCTTTTCTTTGTTTTTCGATTACTTTTTCGCCATAAGTATCTCTACGATGGCAGTGATTGCCTTTAGTGGAGCAACGCACGATATTGCTTGTGATGGTGTATATATGGCTGAATTGAACAAGGAAGATCAGGCAAAATATATCGGAGTTCAAGGTGCTTTTTATAATGTAGCCAAATTGGTTGCTAATGGAGGATTAGTTGCTATGGCAGGAGCATTGGCAGAGCATTTCGGAGCAATAGAAGGTGCTTCGATAGATGCTAACAAAGGAGCGTATTCATCTGCATGGATGATTATTTTCGGCGTAATTGCGGCAATAATGGTACTGATCGGTATTTATCATATAAAAATGTTACCTTCTACACAGGTTCCGTCAACAACGAAGAAAACAGCATCAGAAGTTGGGCACGAACTGGTAGCAGTCATTGCTAACTTCTTTACTAAAAAGCATATTCTCTACTATATCTGTTTTATTATTTTATATCGTTTGGCAGAAGGCTTTATCATGAAAATAGCTCCGCTGTTTTTACGTGCTTCAAGGGATGTAGGCGGCTTAGGACTGTCGTTGACAGAGATCGGCACGCTAAATGGTATCTTTGGTTCCGCTGCTTTCGTTTTAGGCTCATTGTTAGCAGGTATTTATGTCTCTAAGTTCGGATTGAAAAAGACACTATTTACTCTCTGCTGTATTTTTAATCTTCCGTTTGTAGCCTATACCTTTTTGGCAGTTGCACAGCCTACTAATGTATATCTGATCGGAACTTGTATAACAATGGAATATTTTGGTTATGGCTTTGGTTTTGTCGGACTGACGTTGTTTATGATGCAACAGATTGCTCCAGGCAAACATCAAATGTCACATTACGCATTTGCTTCAGGAATCATGAATCTGGGAGTGATGCTTCCGGGAATGGTTAGTGGTTATCTTAGTGACTTATTAGGATATCGTAATTTCTTTATCTATGTGTTAATCGCAACTATTCCAGCTTTTCTGATTACTTATTTCATACCTTTCACGTATGATGACTCAAAAAATAAATAATATAAAATCAACGATTATGAATAAAATTCAAATTCCTTGGGAAGATCGTCCTGTCGGATGTACGGACGTTATGTGGCGTTACTCACAAAATCCAGTTATCGGACGTTATCATATTCCTTCATCTAATAGTATTTTCAATAGTGCTGTTGTTCCTTTTGAGGATGGTTTTGCAGGCGTATTCCGTTGTGATAACAAAGCTGTACAGATGAATATCTTTGCAGGTTTTAGTAAGGACGGAATTCATTGGGATATCAATCATGAACCTATTCAGTTTAAAGCAGGTAACACGGAAATGATTGAGTCGGAATATAAATACGACCCTCGTGTTACATGGATTGAAGACCGTTATTGGGTGACTTGGTGTAATGGTTATCATGGCCCTACGATTGGTATTGCCTATACTTTTGACTTTAAGGAGTTTTTCCAGTGCGAAAATGCTTTCTTGCCTTTCAATCGTAATGGTGTACTTTTCCCGCAGAAGATCGATGGCAAGTATGCGATGTTGAGTCGTCCCAGTGATAATGGACATACTCCGTTTGGCGACATATACATCAGCTATAGCCCGGATATGAAATATTGGGGTGAACACCGCTGTGTAATGAAAGTGACTCCTTTCCCGGAAAGCGCTTGGCAGTGTACGAAGATTGGTGCAGGTTCAGTTCCTTTCCTTACAGATGAAGGCTGGTTGCTGTTCTATCACGGTGTAATCACTACTTGTAATGGTTTCCGTTACGCTATGGGAGCTGCCATATTGGATAAAGATCATCCGGAAAAAGTTCTTTACCGTACACGTGAATATCTGCTTGGTCCGGCTGCTCCTTACGAACTTCAAGGTGACGTTCCTAATGTCGTATTCCCCTGTGCTGCTTTGCAAGATGGTGAACGTGTTGCTGTTTATTATGGTGCGGCAGATACTGTGGTAGGTATGGCCTTCGGATATATAAAAGAGATTATCGATTTTACGAAACGAACGAGTATCATTTAATAAAGATATGAAACGTATTATATTAACTTACACACTTGCTTTTTCCCTTCTTTCCGCCTATGCGGGGGAAGGGGGGAGCCCTCCCCTTAAAAATACGGATAAAAGTCTTTTGATAGATTATGTGGATCCTTTTATCGGAACTACAAATTTCGGAACGACCAATCCGGGAGCGATTTGCCCCAATGGTATGATGTCTGTGGTTCCTTTCAATGTGATGGGATCTTCCGAAAACACATACGATAAAGATGCCCGATGGTGGTCTACGCCTTATGAATATACAAATTGTTTCTTTACCGGATATGCTCATGTGAATTTGAGTGGAGTCGGTTGTCCGGAATTAGGTTCTTTATTATTGATGCCTACTACCGGAGAACTGAATGTGGATTATAAAGAATATGGTAGTAAGTATAAGGATGAACAGGCCTCACCGGGCTATTATTCTAATTATCTGACTAAATATAATGTAAAAACAGAAGTTTCGGCTACTCCGCGTAGCGGTATTGCCCGGTTTACTTTCCCAAAAGGGAAAAGCCACATCCTGCTGAATTTGGGTGAGGGGTTAACGAATGAGAGTGGCGCTATGCTTCGTCGTGTAAGCGATAGCGAAGTGGAAGGAGTCAAACTACTTGGTACATTCTGTTATAACCCTCAAGCTGTGTTTCCTATTTACTTTGTATTACGGGTTAAAAAGAACCCTTCTGCAACAGGGTATTGGAAGAAACAACGTGCGATGACGGGTGTTGAGGCTGAATGGGATCCGGACCAGGGAAAGTATAAACTTTATACTCGCTACGGAAAAGAAATAGCAGGAGATGACATCGGTACTTATTTCTCCTTCGACACAGAAGAAGGTGAGCAGGTAGAAGTACAAATGGGAGTTTCTTTTGTAAGTATAGAAAATGCCCGGTTGAATCTGGATCGTGAACAGGCTAGAAAGAATTTCGAGCAGATTCATGCTGAAGCACGCTCCAAATGGAATGATGACTTATCACGTATAACTGTAGAAGGTGGTACGGATGCTCAAAAAACTGTATTTTACACAGCACTTTACCATTTGCTGATTCATCCTAATATTTTGCAGGATGTAAACGGAGAATATCCGGCAATGGAAAGTGATAAGATTTTGACAACAAAAGGAGATCGCTATACTGTCTTTTCTCTTTGGGATACTTACCGCAATGTTCATCAATTGTTGACTTTGGTTTATCCGGAACGTCAGATGGAAATGGTACGTACAATGCTCGATATGTATCGCGAACATGGATGGTTGCCTAAATGGGAATTATATGGCAGGGAAACATTGACAATGGAAGGTGATCCGAGTATTCCGGTAATTGTAGATACCTGGATGAAAGGTTTGCGTGATTTTGATGTTGATTTGGCTTATGAAGCAATGTATAAATCTGCTACATTACCCGGAGCGGAAAACTTGATGCGTCCTGATAATGATGATTATATGTCCAAGGGATATGTGCCTCTTCGCGAACAGTATGACAATTCCGTATCTCATGCATTGGAATATTATATTGCTGATTTTGCGTTATCTCGCTTTGCAGAGGCTTTGGGTAAAAAGAAAGATGCAGAGATATTCTACAAGCGTTCTCTGGGATACAAACATTATTATAGCAAAGAATTTGGTACTTTCCGTCCGATTCTTCCGGATGGAACTTTTTACAGTCCGTTTAATCCGAGACAAGGAGAAAACTTTGAACCGAATCCCGGTTTCCATGAAGGTAATTCCTGGAATTATACATTCTATGTGCCACATGATGTATATGGCTTGGCAAAACTAATGGGTGGGAAGAAACCTTTTATTGATAAGCTACAAATGGTTTTTGACGAAGGGCTTTATGACCCGGCAAATGAACCGGATATTGCTTATGCCCATTTATTCTCATATTTTAAAGGTGAAGAATGGCGCACACAGAAAGAGACGCAACGTTTAATAGACAAGTACTTTACTTCCAAACCTGATGGTATTCCAGGAAACGATGATACGGGAACGATGTCTTCCTGGGCTATTTTCAATATGATCGGTTTTTATCCGGATTGTCCCGGACTGCCCGAATATACATTGACGACTCCGGTCTTTAATAAGGTAACGATCCGGTTAGATCCGAAATGGTATAAAGAGAACGAACTGGTGATTGAAACCAATCGGACTCAACCAGGAGCTTTATATATTGATAAGGTACTATTGAATGGCAAGAAGTTCAATAAATATCATATCACACATGATGAACTTGTTCACGGCAAATATTTAAAGTTTGATTTGAAATAACACACAGTGTTTCATAGGTATCGTTTTTGGGTTGACAGGGCTGTCGGACTTCTTATAGTTCGGCAGCCTATTTTTTTACATTTATTTCTGTTATTACTTCATCGGAAATAGTGACGGTATATGCTTGGGATAGTGACGGTATCGGACCAAGATAGCGTCACTATTTGTCTTGGATACCGTCACTATCTTACTTTTATTAAATTATACTCCGTAGTATTTTTAGTTATTCTCTGTTTTATAGGTGATTACAAAAATCTATTCCGTACGTCTACTATGTAAATCGTATGCAATAAAATAAAAAATGAGAAGAAATTTATTTAAACATATCCTTTGGATATTGATACTTGCAGAGTGTTTTCCTCTATTGGCAATTGCCGGATCGCAGCAAAAGGAACAACGTTATAAAATAGCCGTATGTGACTGGATGATTCTGAAACGTCAGAAAATCGGTTCATTCCAATTGGTACATGAATTGAATGGTGACGGTGTAGAATTGGATATGGGTGGTCTTGGCAAGAGGGAAATGTTTGATAATAAATTGCGCGAGCCCCATTTCCAGCAGTTATTTCGTGAAACTGCTCAAAAATATCAATTAGAAGTTTCTTCTATTGCTATGTCCGGTTTCTATGGACAGTCTTTTCTGGAGCGGGTTAATTATAAAGATTTAGTTCAGGATTGCCTTCATGCCATGAAAGTGATGAATGCCAAAGTAGCCTTTCTTCCTTTGGGAGGAATCAAAGCCGGATGGGAAAAGATTCCGGCACTACGGACAGAAGTTGTAAAACGCTTGAAGGAGGTAGGAGATATGGCAGCTTCTGAAGGAGTGGTGATTGGTATTGAAACTCAACTGGATGCAAAAGGAGATGTGAAACTACTGAAAGAAATTAATTCTCCCGGAATCAAGATCTATTTTAAATTTCAAAATGCATTGGAGAATGGAAGGGATTTGTGCAAGGAGTTGAAGATTCTGGGGAAAAAGAGGATTTGCCAGATTCACTGTACGGACACAGATGGAGTGACTTTACCTTATAATGAACGATTGGATATGAATAAGGTGAAAAAGACACTGGATAAGATGGGATGGAGTGGATGGCTGGTGGTAGAACGTTCGCGTGACAAGAATGACGTGCGGAACGTGAAAAAGAATTATGGTACGAATATTAAGTATTTGAAAGAAGTGTTTCAACAGTAATTTTCGAGAGTCATAATCAAGTGGTGGTTTGTATCAAAATCCATGATTAATTACTCCTCAACCTATGATTGACTATGGTGGAATATATGATCGAATATTTTTTCTAAGATAAACCAAACGAAAAAATTAAGAACGTTTTTTTATTTAAGTGATTACATATTTTGTAGTCATACGTCTTTCCTAATGAAGTACATTTTAGGATTTAGATATATAATATATTATTTTTGTTTATTAAAAATTTAATCTATGAAGGGTAAATTAAAGTTTGAGAAACCAATTGTCGTAAGTGCGGTTTGCTTATCGATGATTCTTTCAGTTGGCTCTTGTGCAGGAGATGGTTTTGATGAAGAAACCTTTTCTGGAGGTGTGACGAATACCCAGTTGGAGTCACCGGACGCTTCCAAAGTGTCTTTTGAAAAACTTGCAGGAAAGCCTAGTGTGAAAGTTGAATGGCCGGTGATAATGGGTGCTGGTGGTTATTTGTTTTCTATGTATATTGTAGATGACCCTACAAATCCTGTAGCGGTAGTGAAAGACTCTATTATAGATGGTTGTTCGGTTGCTTGTACATATTTGGATGATACTAACTATAAGGTAGAAATTAAGACATTAGGCAATGATAAATATAATAATAAGGATGCCGCTTCTGTGTCTGAGGTAACTTGGTCAACATTAGTTCCAGCTACGACTATTCCGGCTGGAACAGATTTAAATACTTATTTTGAGAATAATCCCATTACTTCCGGAAAAGATGTAGAAGTTGCGTACGAGTTAGAAGCTGGTGGCTCATATACTATTTCCGGTGATCTAAACTTGGGAGTTAACAACGTTCAATTGCGTGGAAATAAAGTGAATCATGCGAAAGTGACATTCACAGGCTCTGGTGCTATCGTTTCGAGTGGAGGTGGTATGGCATTGAAATTTATAGATTTCGATTGTGATGTGGTGTCAAAAGGTTCTTTTGTGAAGTTTGGAGATGTGCCGGAAGAAATAAAAGGTATGAATAGTTATGGGATAGTTACGAATCCGATGATTATTCAATCGTGTGAGATTCGAAATGTACGTCATTATCTTGTTAATATAAATGGTAAGAAATATGCTATTCAGAATTTTATAGTTAGAGATTGTCTCATTAAATTTTATCAAGATGCTGAAATTTTTAATTTTAATAGCAATAATTCTTTTGTAAAAGACTTTGAACTTAGTAGTTCGACTCTATATAATCTTTCAGAAGCTAGTAATGGACGTTTTATGCGTGTTGCTGGAGGAAAAGGTGCTGATGTCGGTTGGGCTGATTGCTCAATGAATTTTACGAGTAATACTTTTTATAATATATCTTGCGACCAGGAGGCGTTTAACTCTAATGTCTGGAATAGACAGAAGAATACTGTGAATTTGAGTAAGAATATATTCTACGATTCTTGTAAAGGTGAATTTAACCGTAGAATTGTCGGAGGACGTACTGATAATGCCAAAACATGTGACAATAATTGCTATTGGTATAAAGGTGGAAGTGGTCTTGAAAAAGAAGCTAATGGTAATTATGGTGATAAAAGTACTTCAGCTTATGGCGTAGATCCCGGTTTTAAAGATCCTGCTAACGGAGATTTTACAGTGAGACACTCAGAAGTTATCAGTCATGGCAGCGGTGACCCGCGTTGGTTAAAATAAATTAAGTAAAGAAACATTAATACAATAGAGATGATACATAAGAATACATTTAAACTATGTTTAGGTATACTTCTTTCGTTTATGATGCTATTGCCGACATTGGCACAGAATACCAAATCCTTTAAAGGAGTTGTGGTAGACGAAACCGGAGAACCTATAATCGGTGCTGCTGTAAAAGTGGTAGATACTACTATTGGAACTATTACAGATTTGAATGGAAAATTTGTAATAAATGTTCCTGCTGGCAAATTGGTGGAAATATCATATATCGGATATATTTCGCAAAGAATCTCAGATTTTAAGTTGACTAAAGTAGTATTGAAAGAGGATACACAGCAGTTGGACGAAGTGGTAGTTGTTGGTTACGGAACACAAAAGAAGGCGCATCTGACCGGTGCCATTGCTACTGTTCCGATGGATGATATACAAGATATCTCGAGTGGTAGCTTGGCTAATACGTTAAGTGGTCTTGTAAATGGGGTTTCCGTTAGTGGAGGTAACTCTCGTCCAGGGGAAAATGCTCGAATTACGATTCGTCAGAATGATGTATTAGCAAGTATGGGTAATAATAATTTAGAGCCTTTGTATGTGATTGATGGATATATATATCCAACGGAAGTTAAGGTTGGCTCTTCTATTGAAAATCTGGGAGCTACAGCTTTTAATAACTTAGATCCTTCTATGATTGAAGGCATCTCTGTGTTGAAAGATGCCGCTGCTGCTGTATATGGAGCACGTGCTGCAAATGGTGTTATTTTGGTTACAACCAAAAAAGGTAAGCTTGGTACACCACAAATTTCCTATAGCGGAACTTTCGGTATTGCAGACGAAGTGTCTCGTCCTAAGATGCTGAATGCTTATGAATATGGTAGATTGTGGAATGCAGTACGGGCAGCAGACCCGACGGATACTTCTATTAATTTGCTGGAAGATTTGTTTCAAGCAGACGAATTGAATGCAATGAAGGGGCTGAATTATGACTTGTTGGATAAATATTGGAAATCTGCATTGACACAACAGCATAGTGTGAATTTAAGTGGTGCAACGGAAAAAGCAAATTATTTTGCCGGTATCTCTTATTTCAATCAGGATGGAAATTTAGGCAACTTGGATTATGACAGATGGACTTACCGTGCAGGTGTAAATGTAAAAGTGAGTAAGTGGCTGAATGCAGGTGTGCAAGTATCCGGTGATTATGGAAAGAAAAATACTCCTTTGAATAAAGTGGGAGGTTCTAAAACCGAAGATTACAATACATTGTTGACGCATCCATATTATATTCCGGAAGAAATCAATGGTTTGCCGATTGCAGCTTTTGGTATTAGCAATTCACAAGTGAGCAATGTGCAGAAGTATAACTTTTCAGCGATTCAAAATAATGGAGATTATAGTAGGAATATGACTTCCAATATGAATATCAATGCTAATTTGGAATATGATTTTGGATGGAGCAAGTGGTTGAAGGGACTGAAAGTGAGATTTACTTATTCAAAAAGTATCAATTCCGCTAAAATAAACCAATACGGTTCTTCTTATGATCTTTATTATATGGCTGACCGTGCCGGTAGCGGAAAGCATTTGTACACACCGATACCAGGACAAGAGGATGCTTATGACTTTTTGCTTACTGCTGATAATTTCCTGTATGCCAATAATGGTAAACCTGTTGTGAACGGTGATACTTCTTTCTTGAGCAGAAACATGAATCGTACGGATAACTATCAGATGAACTTTACGGTAACTTACAATAGAACTTTTGGCGATCATACTTTGGGGGGATTGTTCTCTATCGAACGTTCGGAAGCTGAAAGTGAGTATGTTGAGGGTAGTATCACTTATCCTTATGAATTCACTAATGGTCAATCCAATACGATGAGTGCGGAAGGTAAAGGTAATACTTCATTCTCTCGTTCCGAATCTGGTACATTATCTTATATTGGTCGCATTAATTATGCATATGCAGATAAGTATTTGTTAGAGTTTTTGCTTCGTTCGGATGCTTCTACCAAATTTGCGCCGGAAAACTATTGGGGCTTCTTCCCGTCAGTTTCTGCTGGTTGGGTGATTTCTCAAGAAGACTGGTTTAAGAACAATGTAAAAGGGATAGATTATTTGAAACTAAGAGCTTCTTTCGGTTTGACTGGTCGCGACAATACGCTTCCATGGCAGTGGGCACAAAATTATGCGATGGATAAAGATAAAGGTTTTATCTTTGGCACAGGTACAGATCTGAATGCAGGTAGCCATATTACGATTAACAAAAATATATCTGCCGTTAATCGCAATGCACACTGGGATAAATCTTACAAAGCTAATTTTGGATTGGATTTTAATGTCTTGAATAATCGTCTTGTTTTTGCTATCGACGGTTACTATGACTGGAATCGTGAAATGTTACTTCCATATAAATCTTCTATACCCGGTACGGTTGGAACACAATCTGCCTATGTGAATTATGGAGAGATGGATGCTTATGGAGTAGAACTTTCAGTGACATGGAGAGATAAGATTGGAAAAGATTTTAAATATAAAGTACAAGTAAACACAGGTTATACTGATAATAAAGTGCTGGTAACTGATTGGGATAGTCCGATGACATTTAAGAGTTTACATAAGGGAGAACGTTCGGATATCGGCACATGGGGATTGCAATGCATCGGCATGTTCCGCAGTTATCAGGATATTGATGAATATTTTGCTAAATATAACATTACTAAATATATGGATATGACCAAAGATCAGGTTAGACCGGGTATGTTGATTTATAAAGACGTGCGCGGGGAATTGCAACCTGACGGGACGTATGCAGGACCTGACGGAGTGGTAGACAAAGAAAACGATCAAGTAAGAATGGCAAACCGCAGTAATCCGTATGGATTCACTACCAATTTGAGTGCTGAATATAAAGGGTTCTCTATTAGTGCGCAATTGAATGCAAGTTGGGGAGGATATAGCTTTGTGCCGACAAATGCGATTAAGTTAGGAAATAAAGGAGATGCTGCCGGCGGTTATCGCGATTTGGAATATGCTAATATGCCTTCATTCTGGAATGTAGACAATATGTATGTTTATCAAGATGTGTTGGACGCTGCAGGAAATGTGGTAGTAAAAGCCAATCATGATGCTAAGTATCCTAATCTACAATATGCTTCCGTAAATAGTGCGGAATCTACTTTTTGGAGAGTTAGCGGTACGCGTATCCGACTGAACCGTTTGACGTTGGCCTATAAAATTCCATCTAAGTACACCAAAATGATAGGTATTGAGAGTTGCCGTTTTAATGTGACAGGACAAAATCTGTTGAGTTTCAACAATCCTTATCCGGACAATTTCATGGATCCGATGATTTCTTACGGTACATATCCTACATTACGTAAGTTTACGATTGGTGTGAATGTAACATTCTAAAAGAAAAAACAATGAAAAGAAAACATATATTGATAGCAAGTGTTGCTCTCATGGCAACATCCTTTCTTGAATCGTGTAGTGATGAGTTTCTGCAAGATAAGAAAAATTATGATTATGCCAGTCCGCAGGATGCCTATAACAACTATAGCGGGGCTTTGGCTCGTGTGAATGATATTTATAAGTTTATAATGCCGGATGTGAAAGGAGCACCCAGCTTCCAATACAACAGTACGGGTGACTCGGATGCGCAGTCTCAGTCGACGGAAGAATACAGTGGTTTTGGGGCTTTCGTTGATCCTCGTACGCCATTGACTTATCAAACGGGTAATAATCCTGTACCGGATTATTTTCATGGTTCAAGCGGTAATATTCAGACAATGACTTATGGTATTATTCGAAACTGTAATGATGCGATAGAAGGAATTGAAGGAAGTACATTATCACAAGAACAGAAAAATGAATTATTAGGGCAATTGTATTTCCTGCGTGCATGGCGTTATTATAATCTGCTCAAATGGTATGGTGGTGTTCCTATTGTGGATAAAGTACAGGAAGTGACAGCGGAATCAGTAACTCCTCGTTCTACTACAAAAGCGTGTATTGATTTTATATGTAATGATTTGAAAAAGTCATCCGAACTGTTGGCTCCTTTCACGCAGAACGGAGGATGGACCGGTAAGGACCTGGGACGTGTGACTTCCGGTACGGCTGAAGCCTTGCTCGGGCGTGTCCGTCTGCTTTATGCCAGTCCGCTTTTCAATCGTTCTAATGATGTGAACCGCTGGCAGCAGGCTTATGATGATATTAAAGCGTCTATAGCAGTGTTGGAAAAATGTGGAAACGGGTTGCAGAATTTTGAAGCTCCGGGAAATAATGCAGCCGGATGGGCAAAACTTTTCTCAGAAGTAGAAGGTAACAAGGAAGCAGTTATGATAACTCTTTATAATACGACAGCTTCAACGAGTGCCGCGGATTATAGCAAGAACAATCCTTGGGAACGTGGTATTCGTCCGAAAAATACTTTAGGAAACGGTGGGAAGAATCCATCAGGAATGATGGTGGATTTGTTTCCGATGGCTGATGGCAAACGTCCTGCAACTTACGGAAGTTATACAAAACTGGAAACCTCTGAATATACATACGATACTAATCCGGAGTCTCCGACATGTACCCCTGTTTTTATGAATCGTGATCCCCGTTTTTACCGCACTTTCGCCTTCCCCGGTGTACATTGGCATTTTAAGGGCGATCCGAGAAATGATAAGAACAACAATCCGTATGATGGTTCGTCTTATGAGTTGTGGAATTATGTATGGTATACCTCAGAAAAAGACAGGGATGACATTGAAAGTGGAAATACTTATGGAGCAGATAATCTGCTGGATAATGTAAAAGGACTTTATATACGCAAACGTTCGGATGATCTTCAAGTAAGTTCAAATCCGAGATATCAGTATTCACAAGAGAATGGATTTACATATAATGCAAACCCGTATATTGAAATCCGCTATGCGGAAGTATTGCTCAACTATGCGGAAGCGGCATGCGGATTGGCATATGCGAAAGGTGGAGACAATGCTTTGCTGAAAGAAGCGGTAGACCGGTTAAAGTTGATTCGCCAGCGTGTTGGATATACAGGTGATTGTGGTTTGCAGGCCAATCTTGAGAGTGATCCTGCTGCATGTATGTCTGCCATATTATACGAACGTCAGATTGAACTGGCTTATGAAGGAAAGCGTTTTGACGATTGCCGTCGTTGGTTGTTGTATGATGGTGACGGAATGGGCGGAGGACTTTACACAGATGATTTGCCTGCTTCATGGAAACTGACTGGTTGGAATGGGAATACATGCAATTGGTTGGGGGTTGTTCCACTTAACGGACAACGACGTGACAATATCGAATATCGTGTAAGAAACGATTATAATAATGGCTTGGGAGGTAATTCATGGCCGGTGGGAGATGCAAGTAAGAATCCAGATCCATTGAAGGACATAAAACGTCCGAAAGCTTTAGATCTGAACGAGGATATTTCTACATCGCAGGAAACATTGAAAGAGTTTTATGATACATATTTGATTCGTAAGAAAAAGAAAGGTGATTCTTATGATTCCAATAAAGGTGAATATAAAATAACTTTCTACCCTAGATATTATTTTCTTGGTTTGAACCAAGGTGCTCAAGGCGCAAATTCGGCAGTACAGCAAACAATTGGTTGGGGAGATTACAACAATGGTGGTGCAAATGGAACATTTGATCCATTGGCAGAATAACGAAAATATTTGAAACAGTAAATTAAGTGGGTGTGTCGGAAGTTTATTATACTTTCCGGTACACTCACTATTTTTTGTATAGTATATATTTCTATTCCTCTATAGGTGTAGAAGCTAGCATATGATGCGGATATTAAAAAGTATATGTTTACTGATTACAAATCTTTTCTTCTTTCGTCTTATTATTGTATTTTTGAATTAACAACTTCACAAAACCAAATAAAAATGAAGAAGAAACAGGTACTTTTAGCAGTTTTTGCTGCAACAATGTTGACTCCGACCGTTGCATGGGCGCAATACCCACAAATATCTGGCGAAGCCAAAGAAAACTATACAAAAATGATGACTGAAGAGCGGAAACGCTCTGATGAAGCATGGGCAAAAGCGTTGCCGATAGTACAAAAAGAAGCTAGAGAAGGACGTCCATATATTCCTTGGGCTGGTCGTCCGTACGATTTGCCACAGGCTGATATCCCTTCATTCCCAGGTGCTGAAGGTGGTGGTATGTACAGTTTCGGTGGTCGTGGAGGTAAAGTGATAACTGTCACAAATCTGAATGATCGTGGACCGGGTTCTTTCCGTGAAGCATGTGAAACTGGTGGTGCACGTATTATCGTTTTTAATGTTGCTGGTATCATCCGTCTGGAATCTCCGATTATCGTCCGTGCTCCTTACGTAACTATTGCCGGACAAACAGCTCCGGGAGACGGTGTTTGTATTGCTGGAGAATCATTTTGGGTAGATACACATGATGTGGTGGTACGTCACATGCGTTTCCGTCGTGGAGAAACGAAAGTATGGCATCGTGATGACTCTTTCGGAGGTAACCCTGTTGGTAATATAATGATCGACCACTGCTCCTGTACGTGGGGATTGGATGAAAACATTTCTTTCTATCGCCACATGTACGACCCGAGTGAAGGACAATATGAAAGCAAAGACTTGAAACTTCCTACTGTAAACGTAACTATTCAAAATACTATCTCGGCAAAAGCGTTGGATACATACAATCATGCGTTTGGTAGCACGTTAGGTGGTGAGAACTGTGCATTTGCCCGTAACCTTTGGGCTAGTAACTCCGGACGTAATCCTTCTATCGGCTGGAATGGTATATTCAATTTCGTTAATAATGTAGTATTCAATTGGGTGCACCGTTCTTCCGATGGTGGTGATTATACCGCGATGTTCAATATGATTAACAACTACTACAAACCGGGACCTGCTACTCCTAAGGATTCCAATGTAGGACATCGTATCTTGAAACCGGAAGCAGGACGTAGTAAGCTGGATCATAAAGAATATGGGCGAGTATATGCCGACGGAAATATAATGGAAGGCTATCCTGAAATAACTAAAGATAACTGGAATGGCGGTATTCAGATTGAAACTCAACCAAACACTGACGGATATACTGAATACATGCGTAGCTACCAGCCGTTCGAAATGCCGTATATCAATATCATGGGAGCTAAAGATGCTTATGACTATGTATTGAAACATGTAGGTGCGAATATTCCTTGTCGTGATATTGTTGACGAACGCGTGATTGAAGAAGTAAGAACAGGTATTCCTTATTATGAAAAGAAACTTCCTAAAGACGCTTATGGTGACTTGACAGGTTTGTCTCCTAAGTCAATGGGGGAAGACGGACAGTTCAAGTATCGTCGTTTGCCGAAAGATTCTTATAAGCAGGGTATTATTACTGATGTTCGCCAGATGGGTGGTTATCCTGAATACAAAGGTACTCCTTATGTTGATACAGACAAAGATGGTATGCCGGACGAATGGGAAATTGCTAACGGATTAAATCCGAACGATCCGAGTGATGCCAATAAAGACTGTACTGGTGACGGATATACGAATATTGAAAAATATATCAACGGTATCAGCACAAAGCATAAAGTAGATTGGAGAGATATGAAGAACAACTACGATACATTGGCTGAAAAAGGAAAATTAATGTAATTATGAAAAAGATACTGATACTATCATTGCTTTTTATTTCCGGTTGGATGTCTGCGCAAGCAGTCGACTTAAATAAAGAGAACCGTGATCCTGAATATGTAAAGTCTATTGTCGGCCGATCACAAAAGATCGTTGATAAACTCGGACTTACAGATGCGAAAATAGCCGAAGATGTTCGCAATGTCATAGCCAATCGTTACTTCGAATTAAATGATATTTATGAGGTACGGGATGCGAAAGTCAAGAAAGTAAAAGAATCCGGGTTGACTGGTGAGGCTAAAAATGAAGCTTTGAAAGCTGCGGAAAATGAAAAAGATGCGGCGCTATATCGTTCACATTTCGCTTTTCCTGCCAATTTATCTCTCTTTCTTGATGAAAAGCAAATGGAAACTGTTAAAGATGGCATGACTTATGGAGTAGTAAAAGTGACTTATGACTCACATCTGGACATGATTCCTACTTTGAAAGAAGAAGAAAAAGCTCAAATCTATGCTTGGTTGATAGAGGCACGTGAATTTGCGTTGGATGCAGAAAATTCGAATAAGAAACACGCTGCTTTCGGAAAATACAAAGGACGTATCAACAACTATCTGGCTAAACGTGGATATGATCTGAAGAAAGAACGAGAGGAATGGTATAAACGTATAAAAGCCCGTGGAGGTTCTATATAATTAAAAAATAAGATACTATAAAAAGAAGTGAAATTCTTTCCCATTGTAAATGGTTAGTTTGTTTGATGGTGGAAAGGGTGGCTCGGAGGGTCGCCCTTTTATCGTATATAAATTTTGAATCTACTGATTCTTCTAGTATATTTGAGTACAAATGACGCTTTCTATCGTCTCCTCTGTATAAAAGATACAAATATAGAATATAGAAATGAAAAAGTTAAGAAATACATTAGCCGCAATAAGTCTTCTGTTTCTGGCTTCTTGTGGGGGGAACAAAGACTACTACATGTTCACTTCGTTTCATGAACCGGCTGATGAGGGGTTGAGATACTTATATAGTGAGGACGGAATGCATTGGGACAGTATTCCGGGAGTTTGGCTAAAGCCGGAACTGGGACAGCACCAGCTCATGCGGGATCCCTCGATGGTACGTACTCCGGATGGAACCTACCATTTGGTCTGGACTACAAGTTGGAAAGGTGATTTAGGATTTGGCTACGCACATTCCAAAGATCTGATCCATTGGTCGGAACAACAGATGATTCCTGTAATGGCAGACGAACCGACTACTATTAATGTATGGGCTCCGGAAATTTTCTATGACGACGAGAACGATCAGTTTATGGTCGTATGGGCTTCCTGTGTTCCCGGGCGTTTCGAAAAGGGGATAGAAGAAGAGAATAATAATCATCGTTTATACTATATCACTACAAAAGATTTTAAAACCGTCTCGAAAGCAAAACTTTTGTATGATCCGGGATTCAGTACCATTGATGCCGTTATCGTGAAACGGGCAAAGAATGACTATGTAATGGTACTCAAGGATAACACCCGACCGGAACGTAATCTGAAAATCGCTTTTTCCGATTCTATGACCGGTCCTTATTCGCCCGCATCCCAACCTTTCACTGAATCCTTTGTAGAAGGACCGTCTGTAGAGAAAGTGGGAGACGATTATCTAATCTATTTTGATGTATATAAGAAAAAAATATATGGCGCTATGCGTACGAAGGATTTCCGGAACTTTACAGATGTAACAGAAGAGGTAAGCATCCCTGTAGGGCATAAGCATGGAACCATATTTACGGCTCCGGAATCAGTCGTAAAAACATTGCTGGAAGAAAAGAAATAAACCCGGAAACAATTTTAAATCAGAATAAATCATGAACAACTCTGCTAAAATTCTTTTTGTACTGGCTGCCGGTTGGTTGACTACTACAGCCTTTGCACAAGATAGAATTCATTATACAGGAAAAGAATTATCGAACCCTGCTTGTCACGACGGACAACTGTCTCCGGTAGTCGGAGTACATAACATTCAGTTGGTACGTGCCAATCGTGAACATCCCGATGCTTCGAACGGCAATGGATGGACGTATAATCATCAGCCGATGCTGGCTTATTGGAATGGACAGTTTTTCTATCAATACCTGGCAGATCCTTCTGACGAACACGTACCGCCTTCACAGACTTTTCTGATGACATCGAAGGATGGATATCGCTGGACAAATCCGGAAATTGTGTTTCCTCCTTATCAAGTTCCCGATGGATACACCAAAGAGTCTCGTCCGGGTGTGCAGGCCAAAGATCTGATTGCCATTATGCACCAGCGTGTCGGATTCTATGTTTCTAAATCCGGCAAGCTGATTACAATGGGAAATTATGGAGTTGCTTTGGATAAAAAAGATGATCCCAATGATGGAAACGGTATTGGCCGGGTGGTTCGTGAAATAAAGAAAGACGGTTCTTACGGACCGATCTATTTCATTTATTATAATCATGGATTTAATGAAAAGAATACTGATTATCCGTATTTTAAGAAAAGCAAGGATCGGGAGTTTGTGAAGGCTTGCCAGGAAATTCTTGACAATCCGCTGTATATGATGCAGTGGGTGGAAGAAGCCGACCGTGAAGATCCTATTCTCCCGCTGAAGAAAGGATACAAAGCATTCAATTGTTATACATTGCCGGATGGACGTATTGCCAGTCTTTGGAAACATGCGCTTACCTCTATCAGTAAGGATGGCGGACATACTTGGGCAGAGCCTGTGCTTCGTGCAAAAGGTTTCGTCAATAGCAACGCGAAAATTTGGGGACAGCGTTTAAGTGATGGTACATACGCTACTGTATATAATCCGTCGGAATTTCGTTGGCCGCTGGCTATATCTTTGAGTAAAGATGGATTGGAATATACAACATTGAATTTGGTGCATGGTGAAATCACTCCTATGCGTTATGGAGGAAATTATAAATCATACGGTCCTCAATATCCGCGTGGTATTCAAGAAGGTAATGGAGTACCTGCCGATGGTGATTTGTGGGTTTCTTACAGTGTGAACAAGGAAGATATGTGGATTTCCCGTATTCCTGTCCCGGTGGAAATAAATGCTTCAGCACATGCGGATGATGATTTCTCTAAAAATAAATCAATTGCGGAACTGACTGACTGGAATATTTATTCTCCGGTTTGGGCCCCTGTTTCTTTGGAGGATCAATGGTTGAAGTTGCAGGATAAAGATCCGTTTGATTATGCCAAAGTGGAACGTAAAATTCCGGCTTCTAAAGAATTGAGAGTATCATTTGATTTGAAAGCCGGCCAGAATAATAAAGGTACACTCCACATTGAATTTCTGGATGAGAATGGAATAGCCTGTTCCCGTATAGAACTTACTGATGATGGCATTTTTCGATTGAAAGGCGGCTCCCGGTTTGCAAATATGATGAAATATGAAGCAGGAAAGATTTATCATGTAGAAGCAGTCCTTTCTACTGTTGATCGTAATATTCAAGTGTATGTAGATGGCAAGAGAGTAGGGTTGCGTATGTTCTATGCGCCCGTGGCTGCTGTGGAACGAATTGTATTCCGTACTGGCGTACCTCGTACATTCCCAACCGTAGATACTCCTGCCGACCAGACTTATGATCTGCCGAATGCAGGTGCGCAAGATCCATTGGCTGAATATGGCATTGCCAATGTAAAAACATCTTCTACAGATAAGGATGCGTCTTCTGCTTTTTTAAAGTATGCTGACTTCAGTCATTATGCAGACTATTTCAACGGTATGGAAGACGAAAATATTGTTCAGGCAATTCCCAATGAAAAGGCTTCAGAATGGATGGAGGAAAATATTCCTTTGTTCGAGTGTCCGCAACATAACTTTGAAGAAATGTATTATTATCGTTGGTGGTCATTGCGTAAGCATATCAAGGAGACTCCTGTTGGCTATGGCATGACCGAGTTTCTCGTTCAGCGTTCTTATTCAGATAAATATAATTTGATTGCTTGTGCAATTGGACATCATATTTATGAAAGCCGTTGGTTGCGTGATCCGAAATATTTGGATCAGATTATTCATACATGGTATCGTGGCAATGATGGCGGTCCGATGAAGAAAATGGATAAGTTCAGCTCATGGAACGCAGATGCTGTTTTGGCTCGTTACATGGTAGATGGTGATAAGGACTATCTGCTGGATATGAAGAAAGATCTGGAAACCGAATACCAGCGTTGGGAACGTACGAACCGTTTGAAGAACGGATTGTATTGGCAGGGTGACGTACAGGATGGTATGGAAGAATCAATCAGTGGCGGACGGAGGAAGAAATATGCCCGGCCGACAATCAATAGTTATATGTATGGCAATGCTAAAGCACTTTCATGTATAGGAATTCTTTCCGGTGATGAGGGGATGGCTATGAAATATGGCATGAGAGCAGATACTTTGAAAAATCTGGTAGAAAATGAATTGTGGAATACACGTCATCAGTTTTTTGAAACGATGCGTACGGACTCTTCTGCAAATGTGCGTGAAGCAATCGGATATATTCCCTGGTATTTCAACCTGCCGGATACCACCCAAAAGTATGAAATTGCCTGGAAAGAAATTATGGATGAAAAAGGCTTTTCTGCTCCTTATGGACTGACAACCGCAGAACGTCGTCATCCGGAATTCCGTACACGTGGAGTAGGCAAATGTGAATGGGACGGTGCTATCTGGCCGTTTGCTTCCGCACAGACATTGACAGCAATGGCTAACTTTATGAATAATTATCCGCAGACTGTATTGTCTGACAGTGTATATTTCCGTCAGATGGAATTGTATGTGGAATCACAGTATCATCGTGGTCGTCCCTATATTGGTGAATATTTGGATGAGGTGACCGGTTATTGGCTGAAAGGAGATCAGGAACGTAGCCGTTATTATAACCATTCCACTTTCAACGACCTGATAATTACAGGATTGATCGGGCTTCGTCCGCGTTTGGATAATACGATTGAAGTGAACCCCTTAATTCCTGCCGACAAGTGGGATTGGTTCTGCCTGGATAATGTATTATATCATGGTCATAATCTGACGATTCTTTGGGATAAGAATGGTGATCGCTATCATTGCGGAAAAGGATTGCGCATTTTTGTAGATGGTAAGGAAGTAGGGCAGGCGAATACATTGACAAAAATCGTTTGTGAAAATGCACTTAAATGATAATTTTGCGGAGTGCCCTGAAAGGGTTTAATTATATAGCGTAGGGCAACGCCCTACGTAAAAGCGACAATCTGAATTTGCGCCCTGAAAGGGCATAATTGTATATGGTTCCGCCCTTTCAGGGCTTGTGGCTGGTGTGTTTTTTTCGTAGGGCGTTGCCCTACGCTATATAATTAAGCCCTTTCAGGGCACCCCAATAAATATATAATTGTAAGGCTTTCAGCCTAACTGCAAAATTCCCATTTAACCGATAAATTCTCATTTATCGAACAAATAAAAGATACTTGAAAAATGAAATTCAAAAAGATTCTTCTTTCATTGCTAATTTGTTTGTCTTGTTTTGTACAGGCGAAGAATATAACCATCAGTCGTCTTACCTGTGAGATGCAGGAGGGACTGGTAGTGGTCGAAGGTTCACCCCGTTTGGGCTGGGTGATGGAATCGCCGGAAAATGGGACACGACAATCTGCCTATGAGATTGATATTCGGGAAGCTTTTACAGGGCGTTCCGTTTGGAATAGTGGGAAGGTTTATTCTTCGCAGAGCCAGTTAGTTTCTACAAAGGGGGCAGATATACGTCCTGATAACTCATTTAATTATAGTTGGCGCGTTCGTGTTTGGGATGAAACAGATACACCTTCCGAGTGGAGCAGTGAAGCGAAATTCCGGGCAGTACCCGAAAGATTATCTTCGGGGCAGTGGATTGGAGCTATTACCCGACAAAATGCTCATTTACCGGAAGGGCGTAAGTTCCACGGTGGAGAGCTGAAGAAACCGGAAGTGAAAGCTGCTTGGGAAGCAGTGGACACTTTGGCAAAGAAAAGTATTTGTTTGAGAAGAACATTCCAGGTAGGAGATGCGAAAGAAGGGGGTGCAAACCGTAAACCGGGCAAGAAAATAGTGGAGGCAACGGCATACGTTTGTGGTCTGGGATTCTATGAATTTTCTTTGAATGGCAAAAAGGTAGGTAACAGTGAGTTTGCTCCATTGTGGAGTGATTATGATAAAACTGTTTACTATAACACATACGATGTGACGGAACAATTGCGGCGTGGTGAAAATGTCGTAGGAATCTTATTGGGGAATGGATTCTATAATGTGCAGGGGGGGCGTTATCGCAAATTACAGATCAGCTTTGGTCCTCCCACACTTTTATTTGAGCTGGTTATTAACTACGAAGATGGAACATGTACGACGGTTCATTCCGATAATAATTGGAAATATGATTTTAGTCCGGTAACCTTCAATTGCATATATGGAGGAGAAGATTATGATGCGCGTCGTGAACAGAAAGGATGGAATCAGATTGGCTTTGATGACAGTCATTGGCGTCCGGTAGTCATACAGGAAGCTCCTAAAGGAATACTTCGTCCACAGATGGCGGCTCCGGTGAAAATCATGGAACGGTATGATATTCAAAAGGTAACCAAACTAAATGCGGACCAAGTTGCATCAGCTTCTGTATCAACTAAGAGAACAGTCGATCTTTCTGCTTTTGTGTTGGATATGGGACAGAATCTGGCTGGCTTTCCGGAAATAACAGTACGTGGCAAACGTGGTCAGAAAGTGACTTTGATTGTAGCCGAAGCATTGACAGAGGAAGGTGCTTGCAATCAGCGTCAGACAGGGCGTCAACACTATTACGAATACACTCTGAAAGGGGAAGGCGATGAAACCTGGCACCCTCGTTTCTCTTATTATGGTTTTAGATATGTTCAGGTAGAGGGGGCTGTCTTAAAAGGACAGAAGAATCCGCAGAAATTGCCTGTATTAAAGAATATTCAATCTTGTTTCGTATATAATTCAGCCAAGAAAGTTTCCACTTTCGAATCATCCAACCGGATATTTAATGCTGCCCATCGATTGATCGAGAAAGCGGTTCGCAGCAATATGCAGTCTGTGTTTACGGATTGTCCGCATCGTGAGAAACTTGGGTGGCTGGAACAGGTACATCTGAATGGTACGGGTTTGTTGTATAACTATGATTTGACAGCATACGCTCCGCAGATTATGCAGAATATGGCAGATGCACAACATTCCAACGGGGCCATGCCGACAACTGCTCCGGAATACGTGATTTTTGAAGGTCCGGGTATGGATGCTTTTGCCGAATCTCCGGAGTGGGGTGGTTCTTTGGTTATTTTCCCTTTTATGTACTATGAGACTTATGGAGACGATTCATTGATTAAGAAATATTATCCGAATATGCGTCGTTACGTGGATTATCTCAAGACTCGTGCAGATAAAGGTGTTCTTTCTTTCGGATTGGGAGACTGGTATGATTACGGAGATTTTCGTGCGGGATTCTCACGGAATACGCCCGTTCCTTTGGTAGCTACTGCGCATTATTACATGACAGTCATGTATTTGGTACAAGCTGCGAAAATGGTAGGTAATGACTTTGACATTCGTTATTATACTTCGTTGGCACAGGATATAATGGTTGCATTTAATAAATGTTTTCTTCATAAAGATATGGCACAATATGGTACAGGAAGCCAATGCAGTAATGCGCTTCCGCTGTTCCTCCAAATGACGCAGGATGCAGATGAACAAGGTAACTACCGACCGGATGCAGATTTGAATGAGAAAGTATTCGCGAATCTGATAAAAGATGTGGAAGCACATGGCAACCGTTTGACTACCGGTGATGTGGGAAACCGTTATCTGATTCAGACATTGGCGCGTAATGGAGAACATGAACTTATTTATAAAATGTTCAATCATGAAGAAGCTCCCGGATATGGTTTCCAGTTAAAATTCGGCGCTACAACTTTGACCGAGCAATGGGACCCCCGTCAAGGTTCTTCCTGGAATCACTTTATGATGGGACAGATTGATGAATGGTTCTTTAATTCACTGGTCGGTATTCGTCCTTCTACCACTCCAAAACAAGGTTATCAGAAGTTCATCATCGCTCCCCAACCTGTGGGAGATTTGAAATATGTCAAAGCGTCGTATGAAACTTTATACGGTACCATTAATGTGGACTGGACTTGTGAGAATGGGACTTTCACTTTAAACGTGTCTGTTCCGGTGAATACTACCGCTGTTGTTTATCTCCCGGGCGGAAAAGAACCGAAAGAAATACAGAGCGGAACATATCAATTGGTTTGTGCAAAATAAAAGAACCTTTTTGTATATATTTGTAGAATTAAAAAACAATGTATTCGTATAAAAAATCATGCAGCATCTTTATTTTAATCATGTAGCATGTTTGAAAAAAACATCTCAATGATTGTCTTCAAACATTGGGAAGAAAAAAAGATTCTATTAGCATGATTTTTTAGAAGGAAACGATGAAATATACTTTAATAATATCGATTATGAATTTACGAACAACTCTTTTTGTCTTTCTTTGCTTCTGTGCAACCACAGTTCTTCGTGCCGAGCGTGTAGATATGCTGAAGGCCGGTGCAAAAGCAAATGGCAAGACTCTTAATACAAAGCTAATCAATTCAACGATTGACCGTCTGAACCGTGGTGGCGGAGGTACTCTTTTCTTTCCTGCCGGAACTTACCTGACGGGGAGTATCCATCTGAAAAGTAATATTACACTGGAGTTGGAAGCCGGAGCTACCTTGCTCTTTTCCGATAACTTTGATGACTATCTTCCTTTTGTCGAGGTTCGTCATGAAGGAGTGATGATGAAAAGTTTCCAGCCTTTGATTTATGCGGTAGATGCCGAGAATATTACGATCAAAGGAGAAGGAACTTTGGACGGACAAGGAAAGAAATGGTGGATGGAGTTCTTTCGTGTCATGATTGATTTGAAAGACAATGGCATGCGTGATGTGAATAAATATCAGCCAATGTGGGATGCAGCAAATGATACGACAGCAATTTATGCTGAAACGAACAAGGATTATGTAAATACATTGCAACGTCGCTTTTTCCGTCCTCCGTTCATTCAGCCCGTTCGTTGTAAGAAAGTAAAGATTGAAGGAGTGAAAATCATAAATTCTCCCTTCTGGACGGTCAATCCGGAGTTTTGCGACAATGTAACCATAAAGGGGATCACCATAGATAATGCGCCCTCACCAAATACGGACGGAGTGAATCCGGAATCCTGCCGCAACGTACATATCAGCGACTGCCATATATCAGTAGGAGACGATTGCATCACAATCAAGTCGGGAAGAGATGCGCAGGCCCGTCGTTTGGGAGTACCTTGCGAGAATATCACTATCACCAACTGTACCATGCTTTCCGGTCATGGAGGTGTTGTTATCGGCAGCGAGATGAGTGGGAGTGTGCGTAAAGTTACTATTTCCAATTGCGTGTTTGACGGAACAGATCGTGGAATTCGTATTAAGTCAACCCGTGGAAGGGGAGGAGTCGTTGAAGATATTCGTGTCAGCAACGTCGTAATGAGCAACATTAAACAGGAAGCTGTCGTATTGAATTTGAAATACAGTAAAATGCCTGCCGAACCTAAGAGTGAACGCACTCCGATATTCCGTAACGTACATATCAGCGGAATGACTGTGACAAACGTAAAGACTCCGATCAAAATAGTGGGCTTGGAAGAAGCGCCGATATCTGACATCGTTTTGCGTGATATTCATATTCAGGGAGGGAAACAGAAATGTATCTTCGAAAATTGTGAACGTATCACGATGGATGACGTAATCGTCAATGGTGAAGTAATTAAAAGCACACAACAGATACTACAGATTAACACAGATTTTTAATTCGACTAAATTATAAGAATAATAAATCTGTGAAAATCTGTGTAATCTGTGGTGAAAAAACAACTTACATAAATTAAAAATAAATGAAACGAATCCTTTTTACTATGCTTCTTGCCGCATCTCTTTCGGCCGAAGCCCAGACGCAAACATACGAGACAGAATTTGCCCGTCCCTTGAATGAAGTACTGACGGATATACAGAACCGTTTCGGAGTCCGTTTGAAATATGACATTGATACGGTGGGAAAAGTGCTGCCTTATGCCGATTTCCGTATTCGTCCTTATTCCGTGGAAGAATCCTTGACGAATGTATTGGCACCTTTCGATTATAAATTTGTTAAGCAGAAAGGAAATATGTATAAGCTGAAAGCATACGAGTATCCACGTCGTACAGATGCAGACGGAGAGAAGATGCTGGCTTATCTGAATACACTCTATACAGGCCAACAGTCCTTTCAACTTCGTGCCGATTCTCTGAAAAAAGAGGTACGTCAGCGTTTAGGTATCGATCCTTTGTTGGCTCAATGTGTCAAATCCAAACCTATTCTTTCAAAGATACGTAAGTTTGATGGCTATACCGTGCAGAATTTCGCGCTTGAAACACTTCCCGGGTTATACGTTTGCGGTTCTATCTATACGCCCCAATCGAAAGGAAAACATGCGTTGATAATCTGCCCTAACGGACATTTTGGTGGCGGACGTTATCGGGAAGACCAACAACAACGTATGGGAACTTTAGCACGTATGGGAGCTGTTTGTGTAGACTATGATTTGTTCGGATGGGGAGAGTCGGCTTTGCAAGTGGGCAGTGCGGCACACCGTAGCAGTGCGGCGCACACTATACAGGCAATGAACGGCTTACTGATTCTTGACTACATGCTTGCTTCCCGTAAGGACATTGATACCAGCCGTATTGGTACGAATGGCGGTTCGGGTGGAGGTACCCATACTGTATTATTGAGCGTATTGGATGATCGTTTCACCGCTTCAGCTCCGGTAGTGAGCCTGGCTTCTCACTTCGACGGTGGCTGTCCCTGCGAAAGCGGAATGTCCATTCAACTATCTGCAGGAGGAACCTGCAATGCGGAATTAGCCGCTACTTTTGCTCCTCGTCCACAACTGATCGTATCGGATGGCGGCGACTGGACGGCCAGTGTTCCTACTCTTGAATTTCCTTATCTGCAACGAATCTACGGATTCTACCAGGCAAAAGATAAAGTAACGAATGTACATCTTCCCAAAGAGAAACATGACTTTGGTCCGAATAAGCGGAATGCTGTTTATGACTTCTTCGCAGAAGTATTCAAATTGGATAAAAAGATGTTGGATGAAAGCAAGGTCACCACTGAACCGGAATCCGCTATGTATAGTTTTGGTGAAAAAGGAGCTTTGCTTCCTGAAGGTGCCATCCGTTCTTTTGACAAGGTAGCTGCTTATTTTGACAAGAAGGCTTATGCTAATTTAAAATCAGATGCTTCTCTCGAAAAGAAAGCCATCGACTGGGTAGCTTCTTTAGAGTTGAACGATGATAAAAAGGCAGGTTTTGCAGTAACTGCCATTTATAATCATCTTCGTAAAGTGCGTGACTGGCACAATGAGCACCCTTATACAACAATTCCCGAGGGTATCAATCCTCTGACAGGCAAACCGCTTTCCAAGCTCGACCGTGAAATGATTGCAGATTCTGCTATGCCGAAAGAAGTGCATGAAAGGCTAATGAAAGATTTACACAGAGTATTGACGGAAGAACAGATTGAACAAATCCTGGATAAATACACGGTAGGTAAAGTTGCTTTTACCTTGAAAGGTTATCAGGCCATCGTGCCCAATATGACGGAGGAGGAAACGGCTTTTGTTCTGGAACAGTTGAAACTGGCTCGCGAACAGGCTATTGACTACAAGAATATGAAGCAGATTTCTGCTATCTTCGAAATTTATAAAACCAAATGCGAACAGTATTTCAATGAGCATGGTCGCAACTGGCGGCAGATGTTCAAAGATTACGTGAATAAGCGAAACGCAGAAAAGAAGGCTCAAGGAAAGAAATAAATGAGGGTAAACCCTTAACCTCCTACATAACCGGAAAATCTCCGGGATAATAGAAGAATATAATAGAGCTATGCTTTGCAACTGACAAAGCATAGCTTTATCATATCTAAAGCTATGCTTTAGTTCCCCTAAAACACTGCTATAATTTATTTCTTCACGATTACTAAACATCTTTTTCGCAGAAAATGTGTTATTTTGTAGATGGCTAACAGAAATGTATATGATATGGATAAGCAAAAAGTAGCATTAGTCCTTTCCATGGGTGGAGCACGTGGAATAGCACATATAGGAGTAATTGAAGAATTACTTCGTCACAACTTTGAGATTACTTCCATTGCAGGAAGTTCCATGGGAGCAATGGTGGGAGCAATGTATGCTTCAGGAAAAATGGAAGAATGTAAAGAATGGCTGTATAGTTGGGACAAACGCAAGATGTGGGAATTGGCGGATCTTACCTTAAGCCGGGATGGATTAGTGAAAGGTGACCGTTTTATTAAAGAACTGAAACAAATTATTCCGGACATGAATATTGAAGACCTGCCTGTCCCTTATGTAGCGATGGCTACGGATATTGTCCGCGATCAGGAAGTCAGGTTTGACAGAGGGAGCTTACATGAAGCTATTCGTGCGTCTATTTCTATCCCTATGCTTTTCCGCCCATTAAGAAAAGACGGTATGGTATTGATTGATGGAGGTATTCTGAATCCTCTTCCATTGAGTCATGCGCAACGTACTGAAGGAGACATTCTGATAGCTGTCGATGTGAATGCACCCATTGAAATCGGAAAGAAAAAGAAAATGTCTCCTTATAATCTGTTGACAGAATCTTCGAGAATGATGATGCAACAAATCACTCGTTACCAGATAGAACGTTGTCAGCCGGATATCTTAATTCAAATTTCCGGCGATACGTATGATATGTTGGAGTTCCATCACGCAGCTTCGATTGTGAAGACAGGAGCGGAAGTTACTCGAAACGTGTTGAAAGAATCTCTTGGCAATGATTAATCATGTGGTTGATGATCTCCATTCCTTTTCTTCGGGGTATACGGATACTTTCACCGACCGCCAACATATCTTCAATATCCGGATTTCCTTTGTTATTTGCTGAAGTAGCATGTTCACCGTGATACCCCTCTTTGCAGAGAGTTAAATCATAAGCAGGTGCTAATGACCATTTTCCTTCACGACAAATAAAACTGAAATTTTTGACATGGTCGTCTTTGTTATCTGTAAGTACATTAAACACCATGCGTTGGAACATTTCATCAACTTGTTGTGAATCTTGTGTCAAATATCCTGTTAAGTGTAACAATACCTTGTAATCTAGTTTTGGATTTGATATTGATTCATTGAGTAACGCACCAGCAGTAGCAATGTGTAGTCGTTTTCCATTCTCTATATCAAAACGTTTGCTGGCAAAATATTTGCCATCTAATAACTTGTAATCAGGAACATTTATTCCACATTTACGAGCTACTTCATTATATTTATATTCCATTCTCCCTATATCTTTCGGATCATATGTATGGCGGAATTTCACTAACCATGCACCTTCACGATCATGCCACAAGCATTTAGGACGGCAGCCACCGGAATTACCACTATTGAAATATAAAATATCTTCGCCTTCTTCAGATTTTTCTGAAAGTACTTCCAGAGCCATTTGTTGTAAGTTGTCCAAGTCAGGTAGAGATTTTTCTTCTCCAATATAAGATTCCGGCACGTAACTAAGTGCTCCCATTCCCGAAATTCCCACTATACTTAATCGCTGAATAGGTGTAAGCAAAGCATCATTTATACCTTGTTTTTTGAGTAAACGATTCAACAAATAACGACCATATCCATCAGGGAGACTATCCTCAAATATTCCAAAATTTCCCCAGAAAGGTTCTGGTTTGGCGATGAATAAACTAGATTCTAATGGTAAGTCTAATGGAGAGATAGAAAAGCCTGATATCAGCCATTTCTTATCGTATTGGAAAGCGCAACATCGGTTATCGTGTGTCATGGTAAGTTCTCCTATCTTTTGATCACGATAAAGTACCGATAACTTATTTACTAATTTCATTTCTTCCTCGCTTCCTGTTTTTATTTTTATTGATAACGTCCAATTCTTCCATTGTACTGTAAAGTGGTTCTGCAAGAAGTGCCTTTACGTCTTTGGAATATCCTAATGCTTTTGTTAATGCCACATAAGAGCTCAATGAAATAGAAAACTTCTGTTCAAACTTAGCTATAGTGGGAGAAGGAACGCCACTTAACTTGGATAAAGCATCTCTTGAAAGTCCTTTCTCCAATCGCCTCTTTTGTAAATTGCAGGCAAGTAACTGCAGAATATCTTCGGGCGTATCTATATCAAAGTTGTATAATAAAGACATATCATTGTATCTGATAAGTAACAAATATGATTATAATAGATATTATTATATCTGTTACAAAGATAGTGTTTCACTTTGACTTATTCAATAAAAATAGCAGAAAAAGTAGCCCACATAGCTTTTTAGTTCTGTTCTTACAACACGGATATCAGATAACTCGTAAGGATAGAGAAACTATAAGAGACAAGTGTGAATATGTAGTATATAAAAAATTAGCCACTCTCTCAAGGCTATCTTTTACTTTATATGAACAAGGACGTCCTGATTTGATAGCGGAATTATTTAATTCTGTTGATTCTTTTATAAAGTCAATTTATACTATTGAGTCTTTGTTATCTAATACTTCGGTATATTTTGAATATAAAACCAATGTATGGCTTTGTATTGCTAATAACGCAATTACTAATTATAGAGATTATTGGATATTTTGTGAGGCTGCATTGAAAAAATGCGGAAAATGGGAGGAAATATATAAAATTAGTTCATTCAAGGCAATATACAATGCAATAGATAAAGATGCACTATTAGAGTGGGAAAATCAAAAACAATATGAGATTCTGAGGTTACTATATCCACAGTTGGAAGTGCCTGATATTCGTATAAAAGGAAAAACAGTTAGTCTTTTAGAACAGGCTGATTCTATTTTTAAGAAATCGGAACTATCAGACACTTTTAGTTCTTTAGGTTATGCTATAAGAAAACAGCGTCCGGCATGGGGATGCAACGATATAGAAGGTAGAACAGCTGAAGAAAAGGTTTTGTCATTATGGAATACTCTTCCACATGATACTTTTTTGATGGCACTACTTTGTCTCAATTCTGGAGATTCACATATTATCCTTGAGCAATTAAAAGAATATGCAAGGACTGATGTTCTGGATATTTTATACAGCTCGGAGATACATCCCAAATTGCAAATAGGATTAGAAGCCGGAACAGTGGGTAATTTGGATTTTCTTTTTTCATTATGGGAATTAGGATATAGATATCATACCCACCAAGAATGGCAGGTGCACGGAAATATAACAAGTACTAAACAAATGAAACTTTATTGTTTAGACAAGTTCTATGATATGAGTTTAGATATTGATTTGAAAGAGATAATGAATAGTATTGCTCTTAGAGCAATTTGTATGGTAGAAGCCATTAAAACCAATGATTTGTTCTGCACTAGTAATCCTAATTGGAAATCATATATAAATGGAGTACGTGGTGCAACTTTACAACATCCATTAAATCAATATTGGGGATATATTGATATGGCTTTCGATGCTTATCATTTTACAGATGGGCAGAGTATGAGAAGTTATCTTTCTCAAAAAGAACCCGGGATAAAATTAGAAAAGGGCTCTGAAAAAATAGAAATAAATTCAGCTATTTACAAAGCCTTATCTGTTTTGTATCCAGAAGTATATAACATGAATTCGTAATGATGTTTATGTTGCGTCCGAAGATATATAAATCATCTTTTTCGTCATTCCCCCGTCAATAGTGATGTTTTCTCCATTGATGAAATCATTGTTTTCCTCGCAGAGAAACAGACACATGCGGGCAATATCTTCCGGTTTACCTACCCGGCGTGAAGGATGCTGTGAATGGTCTTCCGGTTGGAGTTGATTATAATCATGGGTCTGTATCCATCCCGGAGCAATGGAATTTACGGTGATATTCCATTCGGATAAAGACAAAGCCAATGCATGAGTCAAAGAATAGATACCACCTTTCGAAGCTGCATAACCTTCACTTCCCGGTTCACTCATCAGATAACGTGTAGAGCAGATATTTATAATTCGGCCGTATGGGTTGGGAGAGGGCTGCTTTTTACGATGGATGGCAAGCAGCCGGGAAGTGATGAATACAGGACGCAGGTTAATAGAAAGAATTTTGTCGAAATCCTCTACACTTGTTTCTGTGATAGAAGAAAATTTGCTGATACCGACGTTGTTGACAATAATATCAATATCGTTCCATTCGGCAAGAATGGTTTGCATACAACTTTCAAGTGCGTTTTTATCACTTACGTCGACCTTATGGAACATAGCCCCGGTTGCCTTCGCAGTCTCCTGTCCCGATGTTTCGTTTATATCACAAAAGGCAACTTGATTTCCAGCCAGGCGAAAAGCTTCTACTATTGCTTTGCCTATTCCTTCCGCTCCGCCTGTTATAAATACTCTTCTTTTTGAATCCTCCGGTTTTGAAACCGTTGAAGTGTGAGACTTCGATTCAGCCGGACGTACTGCTGTTAGTTTCTTCTTACCATATTTTTGTGCTTGTTTCCAAGCAGCTTTTCGGGCTTCGTATTGTTCCTGTTGTCTTTCTATGTAATTATCTGCCATCGTTATTTTTTATTTATTGGCAAATGTAAAGTATAAAATGGATAAATACAAGAATCGACCGCTCTTTTGCGGGCAAAGGAGCGGTCGATTTCATTCAGATGATCGTTCAATATTTAAAACTTCGTCGGATCTATCTCTGCATATTTAATTCGTTGACGGCGCCATGTATAAATGGCATGCAGCTTCCCGTCTTTCCCCTGAATAATGCTAGGGTAAGAGTATTGGCTGATCGGACTATCTTCTAATGTAAGAACAGGCTGCCAATTGATACCATCTTCTGAAACGGCCACACAGAGCGGAGTACGCGGACCTTTCGGAGTTCCGGGCAATGTAGAGAAATTATTGTAGATAAGGATATGTCTACCGTCTTTCATTGTCACGGCATCCGTACCGGAATTATTATTCGGGACATTCAGCAGCGTTACTTTACTCCATGTGTCACCATTATCACTGCTCCACGCAGTTGCTACCTGTGCGTTACGTGTACGGCAGAGTATCTGTAATCTTCCATCCTTATGCTTCAAAATACTGGGTTGTATTGCATAAACAGGTTTGGCTCCTTCTCCTTCGATCGCTTCTCCGCCTTCCTGGTCATCCACATTCACACCTCCCTTTTTACGATTTTGGGTGGGGACAGATAACTCGGCATCCAGTGGTCCGACCATCTTCCAGGTCTTGCCTTTATCATCGGAAATCTCGAAATGGACACGCCATCCGTTACTTCCTTCCGTACTGGAAGGACAGATGATACGCCCATTGATATATTCCGGTTTATTCTTAATAGGTCCAAGAAAACCTTTCGGAAGCGCTTCGCGTTTGCTCCAGGTTTTTCCTCCGTCGCGTGAACGGACAAGCCATCCTGTCCAGTCGCTCACTTTCAAACCTATTTTATAAAACAGAATCAGGTCACCTCCGGGAATCTGGAAAAGAACCGGGTTCCAGCAAGCTTTTCTGCGGGCAATAAGTGTTCCTTTTGCATCTTTCACCGGGGTACAGGTTGAATCGATTCCGGCTAATACTGCTTGTGAGTCTTTAAGTGAAAACACACCGTCGGCAGCAACTTTGGGGGCAGTCCATTCTTTAGAGCCTTTAGGTTTACGACATACCCAGATGCAACAATCCGGATTGCGCTCTTTGGTTCCTCCAAAGAAAGAGGCTACAAGATCACCATTTTTCAGTTCTACTATCGTAGCTCCGTGACATTCGGGGAAAGAAGCGTTTTCGTATAGGAACTCATCACTTAGAATAGCCGCATTCCGGGTGGGAATGTCTACACTGAAATGATATTTTCCTGATCCGATTTTTTCTTTCCGTCCATCCGGAAGATGTACTTCCCCCGTCGTATTGGCGGGAAGTTCGATATCCCATTCCAAATGTGTGGGAGTCTTTGTCCATCGGCTGGTTATTTTTCCGTAGATACTCATGTACGATGCATCCACGTTACTCAACTCCTGAATTTCAAAAGCCGGCTGGAAGACGATATGCTTGTAACCGGACTTCCAGCGGTCCGCACGGATACCTGCCAAGTTATTGAAGCACCAAGGCAATAAGTCACCTAAAAGCATCACGTGATTACCGCTATTCATTTCAGGATTTGCCGTATCACCGTTCCATAACTCCCAAATAGTGGTAGCACCTTTTTCAACCATATATCCCCAGGAAGGATATGTTTTATTGGTAGCCAGTAGATAAGCTACATTGGCATGACCGCGACGGCTCAATTCACGCAATAGCCATTGTACACCGATTACTCCGGTACTTATATGTCCCTTGTTGGTTGTAATAATGGAAGTTACGGCATTTTTAGCTACTTCATTGATGTAGTTCTTTGGCACTAGACCAAAAGCAAGTGGCAAGATATTGGCAGTAACTGTGTTGTTACCATAGAAAATACTGTCCGGATATAAGGTATGTCCCGGTACGGGAGAAGTACCTTCTTTTATGTGTAGAAAACGGGCATTGAATGCGTCTTTCATGCGATGTTCCAAATCTTCCCATTCTTCTGCGTCAGCTTTCAGCCCTTGCAGGCTTGCAAAGCGGTGCATCAGTTGTAATACCTTTAGATAATAAGCCGTTGCGATCAAAGCTCCGTCAGTCTTGCGGGAAGGGTCCTTACTATGAATTAACTCCAGTGATTCGGGCGGAACGCACCAGTCACCATATTTATCTTTGGTGATGATAAAATCTTCTGTCATGTAGTATTCCCGGATATGAGATACCCACTTCTTGATAGCCGGATAATTCTCTTCGATCGGACGTTTATCTCCAAAGTTTGTGAAAAGCATGTCGCAGGCCATTGGTAAAGCGGCAGGCCAGGTCACATTGTCCGAGTAGTAGTTCCAGTATGCCGGGGCTACATCAGGAATACAGCCGTCTTCCCGTTGTGCTTCGCGGATGTCACGCGTCCATTTGGTATACATGGCGTAATTATCGAAAAGCATGCTTTCTCCCCAACAGCCCATAATACGGTCACCCAACCATGGTTGGCGTTCATTCCGTTGCGGACAGTCAACCGGCATCCCTTTATAGTTGCTCCGGATTCCCCAAAATGCATTGCGGATAATCTTATTCAGAGTTTCGTCAGAACAGTTGAAAGTACCGATATGCTCCATTTCATCTTCTACTACTTCGGCAACGAAATCTTCTGCCTTCGCATTCGGATAATCGCTGACTTCTACATAACGGAACCCATGATAAATAAAGCGAGGTGCCCAGGTAGCATCTTTTGTTTCGCGTCCACTGACAACATATACATCTGTAGAACGGGCATCCCTGAAGTTTTTTGTATAAAGTTCGCCATTGTCTTGCAGACTTTCTGCAAAACGGAGACGGATGCTATCGCCAGCCTGTCCTTTTATCCGGAAACGTACCCAGCCCGCCATATTCTGACCGATATCCAGGATATATTTGTTACCAAGCTTTTTAATAGAAACGGGCTTCAGGGTTTCTGTAACTTTCATGCCTGGCATCATTTGTGCGCGCAATGTTCCTGAAGGAATACTGACACGTTGGGCCGGCATCCAGTTTTTGTCATCATATCCGGTTTGAGTCCAGGCTCCTAGCTCTTTACGGGCATCATATTCTTCGCCATCATATTCATTATTGCTACGGATAGGACCTTCAGTAGTCAATTTCCATGAAGTGTTTGTAGCAATCGTTTCTTTGCTGCCGTCTGCATATTCCACAATCAGATTCAACCGGAGTTTAGGATAACCGAAAGTCGGTATCTTATACGGTTTATAGTTCTGACGCATCGTATAGAAGCGACCATTTCCAAGAGTTACTCCAATAGCATTTTCTGTTTGAAGCAGTGAAGTAACATCGTATGTGTTGTACAGAATTGTTTTCCGGTAGTCGGTAGGAGCAGGTGCCAGTACTTGATTGCCGATGCGTTGTCCGTTGATAAACAACTCGTACAATCCCATTCCGGCGATATGTACTGTGGCACGTTTCACACTTTTCTTTACTGCAAACTCTTTACGGAGATAACGGGCTGCCAAACGGCTCCATTGTGTTTCGCTGTCTCCGGGAGCGGCCCTGTCCAAGCCGATCCATTGTCCTTGCCAATCTGCTTCATTAAATAGTCCGGTGGTCCAGAAAGCCGGAGCACTCCAATTCGTTGCGCCTTTGTTGGTTTCTATTTTTACTTTCCAATAGTAGGAGGCATTACATTTTAATGTTTTTCCCTGATAAGTGATCCATTGGGAAGCGTCAGATTCAATCTTTCCTGAATCCCAAATATCTCCTTTTCCTTGTTCCAATAGCTCCGGGGAAGATGCGACAAGAATGTGATACGCAGTTTGTATCACATTCTGTTCATCCGATTCGATGCGCCAACTCAATCGGGGTTGGCGCACATCGATACCTGCCGGATTTTTCAACTGCTCCGTTCGCAGGTCAGTTATACCTATGGCTGCGTATAGTGAACCTGCAAAGAGCAGAAGAAAGAAAAATGATACTATTCTTTTATTCATAAGTATGTTCTCATAATTCGTTTATATAATAAATTTAGGCACGGATTGCATGGATTAACGCTGTCGTTTTACTTATCTGTCATTCTGAAAGCCGTGAAATCCGTGTAATCCGCGCCTAATAATACAAAATTATTTAGCCCATTTTTGTTGTGCATTTGGTAATTCTGTCCAGTCCTTCTCCACATAGTTCTTACTACTATCCACTACAATCAGAATATGATCGTTTCCACTGCAATAACCACTGTCGTGCTGGAATTTGTGCACTCCGTTATCAAATTCTCCGATGTATTCCAGTTTACCATCTTTCGTGGTGAACCACCAAGCATTCTTTTTCGCGCCGCTAATCTTGCTGAAATCAACTTCCATCGGACGTCCGGTATAGTTGTATACCATCAGATAATCATTTCCACGTGTAGCGATAGCGCGGTCATAACGTTCTCCATTCTGTCCTGTGATGATAGACTGATCGGGTATGCGTTCAAAGAACGGGAAAGTCAACATCAGGTTTTTCAGATACTTCATCTGATTGTAGCCCGGATCATTCAACGCATCATACCAAGGCTTCTTTGCACCATAAGCACCACCTACACCCGGTTTGATAAATTGCATGATGGAATTATGACCGTAAGTATGTCCGAAAGAACCTGCAAATACAGACCAATAAGCATAACGACGTACGTCATAATCCTTCCACAACAGTTCGTTTTCATCGTGCAGACCATGAGGTATTTCTTCATAGATCGGTTCACCGTCAATCACAGGCTTCATGGGTTTCATGGCCAGGCTGCGTTCTACAAAACGCCAGTTATCCTCTTCCGTATTTTCTTCGATAGGGTAGTCACCATCTCCGAAACGTTGTCCATAGCGACGATGTCCGCTTTGAAACATGTTGAAATCCAACCAGGGAGCGTTATTGAACCAAGTTGCGGAAGTTGTTCTTCCACGTGGATGGAATGTCATCAGGTGATTTTTGTCGATAGCTTTGATAGAGGTTGCCAAAGCTTCCCATTCAGCAGTTTTCACGTCGCCACGGATATCTCCACCGATAAACCAGATAATATTCGGTTCGTCCTTATAACGCTCTGCCAAAAACTTGCCGTATGCTTTTGCCTGTTCTACAGTCATCTCGCCCCGGTTCACCGGGCTTCCCCAAATGCAGACCATGCCGATATACTGACCTTTCTTGGCTGCTGTACGGATAATGTAATCCATGTGATCCCAATAACCGTATACGCCTTTTTGATTGATGTTTTTGAAGTTGTATCCGTCAATCATCGAATATTGTCCGTAGATATTCATAGACGGAACATTATTCAACGTTTGAACCTGAATCACGTTGTATCCACGACGTTTGCATTGTTCCAGGTAATATTCGGCTTCATCCCGGTTCAAGCGTTCAGGCAATAGCCAACCGGTTTCTCCTAACCAAAAGAAAGGAGCACCGTTTTCGTGTTTCAGGTAACGTCCCTCTTCGGAAACTACGAGTTTGCCGTTGTCCCAGGGGATATACGTCTTTTGTGTTTTCTTCTGTGCTGCAGCCGAAGTTGCCATTGTCAATAGCAGCAACAAAAGGGGAAGAATCTTGAATTTTCTCATTGTATTTTATCGTTTTTAGTTTATTTCTTTGTCATTTTCTCATACTCAATAGCAGCCAAGATGAATGAACCTACCGATTTCGGATCATTTTCTATGATCGGTTCGCTGATATAATATTCAAATGAGCCGTCACGATATCTTTTTGAATCTCCGCCCAATCCTGCAACAGCACAGCAATTGGTAATTGTATAGCTGCCATCCTCTTCCAAACGGGTAAATGTCTTTACCATTCCGTCAAAGGCTTTTTGTGTCGGTTCGATATATTCGTTGCCAATATATCCTTTATTGATAGCTTTGGCAAGCGTATAGATAAACAGGGCAGTGGCAGATGATTCCAAATAATTACCTTCACGTGCTCCCTGATCGGTTACCTGATACCAGGTTCCGGATTGAAGATCTTGATATTTCACAATCGCTTTTGCCAATCCCTGCAGAATTTGTATAATGCTATCGCGTCCGGCTGTTTCCTGTGGCAGGAAGTCCAGTACATCTACAATAGCAGCTCCATACCATCCGATACTGCGACTCCAAAAATTAGGAGAACAACCCGTTTCAGGATTTGACCATTTCTGTTCGCGACTTTCATCCCATCCGTGATAATAAAGTCCTGTTGCAGGATCATAAGTCTTGCTATTTATCAAAAGAATCTGTTTTGTTGCTTCGTCAAATAAAGCGGGCTCATTAAAAGTAGCACCATATTGAACCAGATAAGGAGAAGCCATAAAAATTCCGTCCAGCCACATTTGATGAGGATATCTCAATTTATGCCAGAATCCTCCCTCACTGGTACGAGGTTGCTCTGCCATTTGCTTGCGCAAAGTATCCATAGCTATTTTGTAACGTTCGTCTCCGGTCTGTGCGTAAAGATCGAAAAGAATCTTTCCGCCGTTGACATTATCAATATTGAATGAAAGATATTTCATGGTTTTGATATGTCCGTCAGCATCGATCAGACTATCTGCATATATTTTGGCATACTCATAATATACGCTGTCCCCGGTATGTTTCCATTCTTCCAACATGGATTTCACTACTAATCCGTGGGTATATCCCCAGCGTGGTTTTTTAGCTTTTTCAATCATCCAGGGTTCGGGGAAACGTTTCATTTCGGAGCGTGCCATGCGTTCACTCCATTTTTCCGTTTCTGTTTTTTGAGGTGCTGCGCAAGCCAGGAAACAAGCAGTTCCACAGGCGACAATCAGTTTCAATAAGTTTTTGTTCATATCGGTCGAGTTATTATTTTCCAATCAATACATATTCTTTTCCTGCTTTGGTAGGTAGGTCATAGAGGTATGTCTCTGCAATTTCCACTTTGTTCAAGTTGGCCTTTTCGTTAATCAATGGCTCCGGAATGGTGGGGACTGCATAAAGAGGGTTCGGATTTTCACCTTTGGCACGCTTCAAGCCATTCCCGGTTAATGGGTTGAGCGAACGTAAACGACAATTTCCTCCCTTATGAGATTTGACAACCAGTCGGCTGACTTTCCCGTTTTTCCAACTCAAATCAAGTTCGAAACCTCCACGGGCAATGATTCCTTTGATAGAACCTTCTTTCCAAACGGTAGGCAGTGCGGGAAGCAAATATATAAAACCGTCGTAGCTTTGCATCAACATCTCTGCAATGCCTGCGGCACAACCAAAGTTTCCATCAATCTGAAATGGCGGATGCGCATCGAACAGGTTAGGGTAGGTGCCTCCTTTTTTCTTTTCATTGCGTACGAGAGTCAGCTGGTCAGTTATCAGCTTGTAGGCGTGGTCGCCATCAAGCAGGCGTGCCCAAAGGCAAACTTTCCATCCCATGCTCCACCCGGTCGACGGGTCGCCACGATGAATCAGAGAAGTACGTGCTGCATCAAATAGTTCAGGAGTACGGTAAGGGGAAATCTGATTGCTGGGGAAGAGTCCGTACAAATGAGAAATGTGACGATGTACGTCCTTCGGATCATCCCAGTCGAACATCCACTCTTGTAATTGCCCCCAATGTCCCACCTGCATGGGAGCCATTTCTTTGAGACGTTGTGTCAGATGAGAGGCAAACTCCTGATCTGTATCCAGTATTTGAGAAGCAGATATAATTGCTGTCCAAAGATCGAAAATCAATTGGTTGTCCATGGTGCATCCGGCAGCTGTGGTGGCTTTTCCATTACTTCCCGAATGTACATTCTCCGGTGAATTACTGGGGCAGACTACCAGCCAGTTGTGTACGGGTTCTTTCACCATAATTTCATCAAAGAAACGTCCGGACTCTTTCAGTATCGGATAGACAGAACGCAGGAATTCCACATCTCCGGTGTATAGATAACGCTCCCAAAGATGTCGGCAAAGCCATGCGCCACCACTGGGCCACATACCCGAAGGAGCTTTGTCAACTGCTCCTGTAATACGCCATATATCCGTGTTATGATGCAACACCCATCCGTTGGCTCCATACATAATCTTAGCCGTCTCTTTTCCTGTGTTACTCACTTCTTTTATCAGACGGAATAACGGTTCATTCAGTTCACTTAGATTCGTTACTTCCGAAGGCCAGTAATTCATTTCCAAATTGATGTTACAAGTATATTTGCTATCCCAGGAAGGGAATAATTTGTCATTCCAAATTCCTTGTAAATTGGCGGGTTGTCCTCCCGGTTGGGAAGAACAGATCAACAAATAACGTCCGAATTGAAAATAGGTGGCAACCAGATGTGTGTCATTGGTGTTTTTGAAATTCTCCACACGCTTATCGGTGGTTACATTCGCATATTGGTCTCGTCCCAAATCAAGAGAAACGCGTGTCAGATATTGTCGGTAAAAATCAACATGATTCTTCTTCGATTCAATGAACGGATGAACCATTGCTTTCGCCAAATAATTCTTAGCCCGCTCTGTCTGATTACCGGTGATGTCTTGATAATTGTTGAAGTTGGTGGCAATAGATACATAGACCGTAGCTTCATCAGCTCCTTCAACGGAAAGGACACCATCGGCACAAGCTATTTTCCCACCTTTATTTTTAGCAGTCAATCTGCCTTGAAATTCTACTTTCCCTTTGAGCCCCTCATGCAAGGAAGAGACTCCCGAGAGTGTCACACAGTTTCCCTCTTCAGAAGCGATCATAACATCCTGGTGAGGCGAAGTGAGTTGTGCATTGAAAGTAATTTGTCCGGGACGATTGGCGGTCAGTCGTACCATTACTACCTGATCGGTGAATGAGGTGATCGTTTCGCGTTGATACTGCACTCCGTCTACTTCATAACGTACGATTGCACGTGCGGAATCCAGACTTAATTCCCTGTAATAATTGGAATAACGTGTATGACCGGGAAAAGCGATTCGCAGGTCACCAAAACTTTGATATGGCATTCCTGAATTAGTCTTTGCCATTACCTTTTCTGTGGCCAGTGTCTGAGCTTCAAGATATTTTCCGGCAAAGACCAGCTCACGCACTTTCGGAATATATTCCAGTGCATCCGGATTGGCGTTATTATTGGGACGTCCCGCCCAAATGCTTTCTTCGTTTAGTTGTATTTGTTCTGTGCCTGGTGTTCCATATACCATGGCCCCCAAACGGCCATTCCCAAGGGGTAATGCTTCGGTCCATACCTGTGCGGGACAGTCGTACCATAGCTTGTATTCGGGTACAGAAGACTTCTGTTCCTGCGCCTGAATACAACCAACAGACATCGTGACGAACAGATATCCGATTAATCTCTTTTTATTCATTTCCTTCCAATTGCTTTTATACTTTTATAAAAGGACGATTGAAAGGGATTTTTGTACCCACTATGCAGGCAGTAAGAAAGGGAGAAGAATAAAAATAAGTTAGCAAACTTAAATGCAGTTATAAAGCCATTAAAATAGATGAATTTCGACAAACAAACAGATATACTGATTGTTGTACATTGAATCATTCGTTTTTTTATTCACCTAAAAAATACAGATTATGGCAAAGAATTCTCCCGATGAAGGAAAAAATATCAAAATGGTAGAAAAGCAGGCGGCTGAAGCCTCTATGATCAACCTCAAAGAGTACCGGGCAAAAAGGCTATTCGGTAAAACACCGGAACCGATGGCGGAGACGGTGGAAACTCCCAATCGAATGCCTGTTTTTGTTGTTCAAAAGCATGATGCCAGTCATTTTCATTTCGATTTTCGTTTGGAAGTAGATGGAGTATTAAAAAGTTGGGTGGTGCCTAAAGGACCTTCCATGAATCCAAAAGATAAGAGGTTGGCCATAGAAGTAGAAGACCACCCCTTGAGTTATGCGCACTTTGAAGGAGTTATACCGGAAGGTAACTATGGAGCAGGTACGGTGGAAATATGGGATAGTGGAACCTATGCTTACGTTGGTAATAATCGTAACATTTCCGCTGCCATTAAAAATGGAATACTTGAATTCAAGTTACACGGGCATAAACTCAAAGGGCTATTTGTCCTTATACATACCAATATGGATGATCAGGATAAAGACTGGCTGTTAATAAAGAAAGACGATGTATTTGCGGTCACTCACGTTTACGATGCGAAGATTATTCCGTCTTATGATGAGGTATTCCTGTAAATCATGATCTGACAATACTTATCTAAAGTCTATTATTTTCAAATTATATACGCGGCTTTATAATTCTACTTATTTCATTATTTTAATGATTAAGTGGAACTATATGATCGTATGGTTGTGTTATTGTATGGCATAATATTTGACAATCACTACGTTTCGCCAAATAAAATGATGATTTTAGAATCTATTCTTTGATATTTCGGTAACAAACGATATTGTTACCACTTTTGATAGAAAACACCCATTGTTTTTGTTAGAATCCACCTCATATGTGGACGTTGAAAAGTTTATACTTGTTCCGGATTTAGACACGTTAAAAGGTCATCAAACGTGTTTTGCTGAAAATGTAAGTATTAATCAAATCCTATATAAGTATGAATGATTGTTACCTGAGTTTATTATTAAACTTTCGCGCTTTACTTTCTATAGATAGTGGAGCCAATTTAGTAAACAGTAAACAAGCTATTGGCGTAATTTTGCCTGATTTGTCATTGCTTGGTTATGCAGTTCCTGTAGAGAGTTTCGGCATTGGGCTATTTATTGTTTTGTTTGCGTATCTTGCGGTAGAGTATAATGTTCAGTTGTTGTCACATGAAAAACTTAAGATAGCTATGAACATGCTCCATACTACGTATACCCCGTTGATATTGTTACGAAATCAATTGGAAGAACTTAAAACCGGTAATCTTCCCGAATCGCTTTCCCAACAAGTAGAAGAGGCATTGAGATATACCGAATACATCATATATTGCAATCAGAATATTGTAACCCTCAATAAGGTAAACAAAAAAATACTTCCTAAGACATCAACGGCAAATTTGGAACTCTCTTCTTATATTACTTCTATTGTCAATCAATGTCGACCTTATGCTGATTCGCGCCGTATACAACTGACTGTCAGCGAATGTTCGGATTGCGTCAGTTGCAGAATCAATGAAAACATTATGACGGCAGCGCTTCAGCATCTTATAAGCAAACTAATTTTGGGTTCCGATTTAGGTTGTTGCATATCAATCAATATAACACATACAACAGATTCCTGGCAGTTGCAGATTACTAATTGTGAGATAGCAGACAAAAGAGTAGGGAAAATGTTTCCTTTTATTCCGGTCATATTTCCTATATATGGGTATAGTGATTTGTGGACTGTAAGAAAAATCATTCGCCTGCATGGTGGAAAAATAAACGGATATAGACATGGCAAATCATTTGCTTTCCAAATTGTCATTCCAACAGATTGTCATTGCCGGAATCAGGAATGTTCGGTTATCAAACATTCTTCAACAAATACGAAGAATAAGGCTAAAAAATCTTCTGAAAGTGATAAAGATGATACCCCGAATGCTAAAACAAAAGATACATCCCATATCTTATTGGTAATGGCGGACGGGGCATTCAGGAATTATTTAAGGAAAGCTTTATCGCGGTATTTTCAGATTTCAGTTTTGAAAGATCCTGATTTGCTGAAGGATACAGTAGTCCGCCAAAATCCTGATGCTATCATTATTGACGATAATGTAAACGGAACAAATGGAGATGCACTTAGTTTCCGGATCAAAACAGATAAAATGATAGGGTATATACCGGTTGTCCTTTTGATAAGGGCCTTTGATAACGAAAGTTATTTGTCCCATTTAGGAAGTGGGGCGGATCGTCTGGAATTACGAACAGAAAGCATTTGCAGGCTAAGGGCAAACATACGTATGCTTGTAGAAAACCGCATGGTTTTGCGTGAACGGGTCAAATTGTTTTTGTCAGATGCTGTTTTTCCAATGGTCCCCACCAAAGAAGAAATGGAAACAGAAAATACGGATCAGATATTTATGGATAAAGTCAATAAAATCCTGGAAAAGAACCTCTCTACTGATAAATATACAATAGATAAATTAAGTATCGATATAGGAATGAGCCGTACTGCTTTTTATAGCAGGATACGAGAGATAACCGGGAATCCTCCGGAAAATTATATCTATTCGTTCAAAATGGACAGGGCACTTAAACTGCTAGCCTCCCAACAGTACACTGTTTCGGAAATTGCAGGAATGCTGGGATATTGTGATGCTAAATATTTTGGAAAGAAGTTCAAAGACTTCTATCATGTATGTCCTACGGATTACATTAAAAGTATTATAGGGTAAAAGAATATATAGTACATATTTTCAGTTTAACTGATATAAACTAAAATATGTACTATATTCATTGTAAATATTAGATAGAGAAGAACATATAGCTTTGCTAATTAAAGGAAACCTATCAAGTATTTGAACTTAGACTGAAATAATGTGTTATATAACAATATACGATTCAATCTGATATATAGAAAGACCGTTCTAAAAATTCAATCATTTCATTTTCGTGTTCTTTAGCCAATTTCATTGTCCAATTTTGATAGTTAAAGTCAGCGAGTTTACACATTAAAAACATCTTAATGCTTTGCAGTGATTTGTTGCTGATTTGCTCATGGATTCGGGCAAACTTTATTTGTATATGGTCATTACTTTGTTGTGAATTGAAACTTTGAGAAATCATGGCAAGATTGCCAAATGAATGTACAGCTTCTTCCTCCCATTCTTCATTGTGTGATTCGTCTTGAGGATGCAGATGTTCAATAGAACGATTTCTCCGAAACACATAGTGCTCTACAATCTTCTGTTCTTCTTCATTGAAGAAAGTGCTGCGTTGTTCCCAAAGGTAATAGTCTAAACGCCAAAACCAGTACCTAATGTTACCGGATGCTTTATATGAAAGATCTTTTCTGGCAGGTAATATGCTGTGACGTTCATTATCTTCTTTTTTAAGGAATGCGAGCATCTCTGCACAGGAGTGGAGTTCATCTTGCTCTAATTTTCTCAAATAAGGTTTGAGCCAATTGTAGAAAGCCTCCGTTGAAACGTAAAGCATCGATTGGTATTGCTTTAATTTATCACTATCATCCTTTGGACCTTTCAGGATTAAACTGTAATTACCTTGCCCATCCTTGATATCTTTTCTAATCGTATAATAATCAAGCAGTAGCCGGTAATAAAGCATTTTCTCGTAAAATTCCCCTGCAGTGAAGTACGTTTTCAGAGCATCAAACTTCTCTATCAGTTTATCCGGCTGATAATGACTGGCTGGTTGCTCACCGCCAGTACATACATCAAGTACCAAAAGAAGAAACTCCGGAAATGATATAATACTGTTTTCGCCATCTTCATAGCTATTCTGTTTAAACTCTATTTTTTCAGGTTGGATCACATCTATAGAATACTCCTCCTCGTCATCGAGAGACGTATATCTGCACTTTTCTAAAGCTTCATGAAACCGTTTCTGACGGCAGAGACTTATAGCTTCTTCATAAAATTGACGGTAACAAGCCTCGTCCTGGTCTTCTTCCTTCGCAATGATAGGATGATCCATCATGGAGGTCAGATTCCAAATATGCGTCAAGTAATCCTGTTCTTTTTCTCCCCGCATCAGTTGCACTTTGAGAATCTCATGCTGTTCTAGTCCTTTTCCTTGTGCATTCATTGCTTCAAAATATTTATTCAGCGAAGTGGTATCTGCAAGATAGCTTGATGGCAAGTAAGAAAAGAAAAATGTCAATCGTGTGAAAACCTGTTGCACAAACTCAATCCGTTCCTCCTGAGTATTAAAATTGGATTCTAAGAAACCAGTTATAGCGGCGAGTCCCTCTTCCATATTCTTATTGACATACGTTTTAGTCGGATAACCATTGATCTTGCTCTTTATATATGCCTTATCATCGCTTCTCGCTATGAAATTAAGGCGATTACCATCCATTAAGAAACCGGACCATTTATCATCATATTCCTTAAAAATGATGGCAAAAAGAGTCATGACAGTAAATCGTTGCTGACCGTCAATTAGGTCATAATGATTTTTCATGTCAATGCAAGTTAGCATACCGAGATAATATGGCTCATCGGCAGGCATCTTTGCAAAATGCTCCTTAAGATCAAAAAGAAGTTTGGTAACTTCTTTCTTTTTCCACGCAAATAAACGTTGGTAAAGCGGGATCGAAAACTTAAACTGGCTTGTAGCAATAAGTTCCGGCGTATATTTATTCTCCATATTCATTGTTTTTCTTTTCGATTATTGTTTTATCCGAAAAATCATTCAGCTCACAGAAGATACGTCTTAAACACCTATAGAATCGCTCTTTGATGTCACCTTCTTGCTCCAATCCACTAATCCTGATATAAGGAATGGCCTCGGCAAGAAAAAATGTAGGCGAAGATGCCTGATCTATCATCATTATAATTTCTGAATCTTTTGCGAATTCACGAATCTTATAAAAGATAGCGCGTGTGGCGCTATATCTATGCTGCGCCATGATTCCAGCAATACAGAACAATGCTTCAGATAAATATTGATGCCCGAATTTTATAAAATAACCGAACATGAGGCTTTCTATAATATCGGCATATTTCCAATGAGACTCCCATTGAAGATGATTTCTTAGTAGCTGTATTTGCCTGGTACGGATAAACTCCTTGTATTTATCTACAAAAATAGAAGTGTATGCGAAGAAATGCGAACCACCTTGGATTTTCTCATAGAAATAGAATTTCTCTCCAAAAGCAGGAATACTGGACATAATGCGGGCAGCCGAAAACTCTTCTTTTACCTTTCGTGGCTGAAATTCCTCCACATTATGCTTCCGCATCCATTTTCTTAATCTGAAAAGATGTACTCCCAAAGTATGGGTAAGATAAGAATCTCCATTGTTGTCATATTCTAATGAGAGATCATTCCACCGCATAGCAAGATGTTCTGCCTGATCTTCAATGTTTAGATAGCGTAGATGGTGCGCTTTTAGCAAATCATAGTCTGAAAGCGATACACCCTTTGAATTCTGATTTGAGAAGAATGTATATGCCAGATCAAGATTGCTGTCATTAAGAATAAGTACAGAGAAAATCAAGTGATGGGACAGACGTTCCAACATGGCTATGTCTGTATTCCTCTGATTGAGAATTCTAATCAGTGCTTTGTTATTGGCTACATGGAGACGCGCATCTTTTGATATGAATTTTTGTTTAAGCAAAGGCATCTGCCCTGTATATCCTAATTCGCGCATAATAAGCGTTAAAGTGACAAGGCGTTGTTGTCCATCAATTATGTTGTAAAGAGTGCAATCATTCACAGTTCTTCTTTGTAAGATGATAGAACCTAAATGATAGTCACTGTTGTGAGGCATTTCAAGTAAATTATCCCAAAGGTCTGTAACATTTTTATCTTCCCAGCAATAGGTTCGCTGATAATCGGGAATAACCAAATTGGAAGAAAATAAATCTTGCAAATTTTTTGTTTCCAAAACGACCTTTTCTTGAGAATTGGTAAGTTCTTTAAACTCTAATTCCCGTGTATATGGGCTGGAAATCTCATTCTTTTTGTGAAGATTGAATTTATCAATACAATCTTTTGTGTTACAATAATTAGCCATATTTATTTAATCGCTTGCTTCACAAGGCTCATGATATATTCTAAATATTTAGTATCCGAGATTTTGAGTTCATAATCTCCATTACCAAAATGTCCGACAGTTGAAATATCCCTTGTTAATTGCTTACTATCTTCTAAATGTCCTTTGGCTACATTTATAGTAAGCTTTATTCCATTTTTCTGGATTTCAAGTGCACAAATATGGCTGTTGGCCTTTTTGAATGAAATATACCACTTTTGTGGTTTAACTTCAATTTCTGTATTCAAATTAAGAATTGCATTCTTATAACTCTCGTATAATTCTACTACATCGTCAGATTTTCCTTTTAATAAATTTTCCTCCGAATACTCTTTAATTTTCTCTGTTACTTCTTTAAATTCCGGACTATTCTGCATCACTGTTTTAATACTTGCCGATGCGTGACTTTTACGAATAGGGGTGATGGATACACTATCATTTTCATAGCGCTTCACTTCCCATAACTCAATGGATAAATCTTTGAAGTTGACGGCCTCTCGTTGGTTAGGCGTGAATCCTTGTGAAACAAAAACGACTTTTGTCTGCGACCAGTCCACATCATTCCGTTTCAAGTTCCCTGCTTGTGTTTCATTATATTCCAGAATAAAATCAGCCTGATTTTGCAGCATTAGGCTTAGGTAAGTAAACCCTTGATCTATGACACTAGAGTTTCTTTCCCTTTTATATTCAATGATAACAAAAGCCTTCGATTGAGGATCAAAGGCAAGCGTATCAATACGGCGGTCTTTAATCGTAAATTCGGACTTTATCATTTCAAGTCCCATGATTTCGGACATATTAGTTTCAAACATACGTTGAATATCTCTTTCCAATTTAAAAGGTTTTTCCTTTATTTCAGAAAAGACGCCTGAAGTATTATATTTGTAAAGTGCCATAATTTTATTTTGAATTGTTTATTGCTGTAAAGGTAAGAATTCTTTTGATATTACTATTTTAGATTTTTGTCAGTTTGATTTAACCGATTGATAAATAAATTTTTAGCGAATTATTTGAGAAGTGGCGGTAACGAGTTAGCAACCTACGCATTTCAGCGCTTTGCGTTGAAATGCTGTCAAATAACTCTTTCAGTTGCAAATATAGGTACTTTTTCCAAAAGTACCCAATGTCTTTTGTAAGAACAGCTTTTTAAGCGCATTTTCCCCCTGCCCGTAAAGTGGTGATGTTTCAAGTGAAGCTATCTCAATACGGGTAGCTACAAGAATCCGGTAAGTAGTAGAGTAATCATTTCCATTACTCACGGTTTTAATCTGTTCGATAAATTCGCCATAGGCTTCTTGCATTTCTTCGTTACTTACTTGTTGTGAGGTTCCAGACAATAGCCCGAATATCCTCATTTTCATTAAATCATTCATAACTATAACTTTTTAGGTTAATATATTTATTGTAACCATACTATTTTCCGCCACGCCAATTTTATCGGCTGTCTTTCAGCCGATAAAATAAAAATGCCCGTAAGAAAATATTTTTGTTTTAACATTCCGGTTTATAGAAACATGGCAGAAGAGCCTTCTTGTCGCAGTCCTTACCATGAAGAATACATTCAAACAAGTGTTTCAGGTAATTCTGAGGGTCTATGCCGTTCAACTTACAGCTTTCTATCAGAGAGAAGGTGAATGCAGAGTTTTCTGCCGCATCCTCACTGCCAACGTTCATACAGTTCTTGAGCAGCAGCTTTACAGGTTTCATCCTTTGCTCACAGAGGTTGTTCGAGATTTCTGCTGAACCGTCCTTGAGGATATTTCTCAAGGATTTCCACTGGTTTATCGTATAGTTCACGGCCTTTCTCATCAGTTCGTTAGCCATAATCTTCGCATCCTGCATCATAATGACCACCTTATGATGGATACGTTCAAGAATCGGTCCTGTTAGCTTAAGCCTTCTTTCCTTAATCTGCTCACCGCTGAGTTTCATCATACGGAACAGGTCTTCATTTCTGAACATCTCACCGATAGGATCTATTATGTCCATCGCTGTTCTGTCTGAAGGCAGGGCATCAACCCACAACCTTCTACAATGCGTCCAGCATCCTATATGAAGCACCTTTGAGTCGTCTCCGTCAAACATCCTGTAAACCGTATATCCGTCAGTGGATATGGTTCCCATAAAATATTCCAGGAATGATTTTGCCGCATCGGACGACCTGCTGCCGTTATTATAGTGATAATAGACCATCTTAATATGCTTGGCAAAGAAAGCCCATAAGTACTTTCTCCTGTAAGCCTTACCTTCCTTTGTTTCCACTCCAACAAGCTCAGTAGTCTCATCAACCATAAGGTAATTAGCTCTCTGTACAAACTCCTTGAAGACATCTTCCATGAACTCCCTTAGTTTGGCGATTCCGTTATGGATATAGCTGTTCAGCGTGGTATTGCTTATGTGGATACCCTCTCTTGCAAGCAGTCTTATCTGTCTGTTCTCAGGCATGCTGAAGTCATATTTCAGACAAAGCAGACGGGCAAGCAGTTCAGGAGAGAAGATACCTCCAAGGTTTTTCAGCGGATGTTCCATGGTGCTTGTGAAAGTGCCGTCCGCAAGCTTTACCCTTGCCACCTTGTAAACATGCTCCACGTTATAAGCCCTTACATGTTCTATGACCCTGTATTCCCACACATCAGGCATACCGTTGCGGTTCATAAACCGTCCCCCTTCTGGAAGCGTGTAATACTCGTCCACTTCATGTACTACCACCTTGTCAACTTTCAATTTTGTTTTCCCGGCACGTGGTGCGGTTTCCTTTCTCCTTGAAGGTTTGCTGTTCTGGGCAGGTATGTTGCCGGAAGAGGTATTGCTGCCGGTTTCGTTATCATCGGTCTTATTATTATCATCCTTCCTGTCAGAACCGTCATACTCGGATTGTTCCAGAGCGGACTTGTCGAGATTACGGTTGTTCAACAGCCTTCTTTGCTCGGAAGTACGGCCGAAACGGTGTTTCCTGCTGTCCTCAAGCTGAAGTCTGAGATTGGAGATCTCGTTTGCCAGCATCCTGTTCACCTCATCCTTTGCTTCAAGCTGCTTTCTCATAAGTTCCATTTCTTTCCTGTAATGTTCAACCGTGGTTGACTGCTTTTCGATGGTATCTTTGAGATCATTGATGGTATCTATCAGATTTTTAGAGTTCTCCCTGTTGGATTCTTCAATAGACTCAAGCCTCGCAATCAATTCTTTATTCTGTTTGCGAAGACCTGCCTTTTCCTCATTCGCCAGACCCAGCTGGCAGCAAAGTAACTCGTATGCTCTTTCATCAATCATGATATAAAGGTACGAAAAATCAGGCACTTACGCAAACTTTTTACCGTTTATTTTTTATACTATCCTGTTGATAATCAGTATGTTAATATTAGCCTTTCGGACTAACGTACATCTTGTCAACTACAATGCTTTCCGTAAGATAAGCCATGTCCGACCACTGTATCCGGTAGCACCTGGAGACTTCATCAAATACAGGTTTCTTGAATTTGCCCATAACAGGACGTTTTTCGTAAAGCACATAAAAACCGCGTTCGTAATGAAGTATCTTCACAACCTTTCGGTTCCGGGACATGAACATATATACATTGGACGCATCGCTCGGGTCAAGGGACATTTCTTCCCTTATACTCTCACACAGACGGAAAATGCCTTTCCGCAAATCAACATTACCGTTAAACAGGTAATAGTTAAGGTTAGCACTCAGTCCAAGCATATCATCCTATCATTTTATTAAGCAACAGGCTCAAATCAAGAACGGTGGTGTTTCTCAGGAACAGTGTTGCGCCAGACGCCAGCTGTAACTTGATCCATTTTATTGGTGGTTCACCTTCAGGATGTTTCACGTCCAACTTCACAGTTGGACTATTGCATGGTTTCCCGGTTATCTGGACTTTGGCAACCTTGGGCTGCTCAACCTGGACTGTCTTGCCTAACTTCTCACTCCACAACTGGTGACGCTGCCAGTTCATGAACTTGTCGTAATTTACACCATAATCAGCACAGAACTCTCGAAGATCTTTGGTCTCGCTGCATAACTGGTAGAGGTCATATACCTCCTGATAGTTTACTTTTTCTTTTGCCATAATCATTCTTGTTAAAGGTTACGGCGCAAAGATATGGCGGCTAACAACTTATGTCAAGGCGGAAAATAGAATGGTTACATATTTATTGAAGCATTTGCTTTGCTATTGAATGATTCTATTTATCTGCTATAACTCAGATGGTTTTTTATTTGTTAGACATTGAGACTCTTTTGCAAAATGAGAGAAGTCTGTATATCCCAACTCATCATACGAATTGCTACAGCCTTTAGAGCGGTAATTCATCAAAGCAATTTTAAACCTCAGGGCTCTAAAGCATTGTTTGGGTGACATACCTAATACCTCTTTAAAGTATCTATTTAGTGTAGGTGTTGATACCCCTACTATCTTACTAACCATATTCGATTTGAAGTCACCACAATGAGTAATGTAATAAACTGCTTTAATTACGGTCTCTAATTTATAATCAGACTTGAAGATATCTATATTTGATAGAAGATAGTTTTCTGCATAGCTAACACGTTCATCAAAGGTCTTTTTAGATTTTAGCTCTTCAATAATTGTGTTATCTATATAATTACTCAATGGTTTGTAGCTGTCCAATAAGCAAGGAATATCATCCTTCAAAAACAGATATAACACACCCGGTTTGAATTTAATTGCAAATTCATGTGTTCCCGGTGCATGTATTATGGTTATTGCATCTGTAAGACTACCACATAATTTATCTCCCGTAGTATCTTTGATACCGAGTTTTCTATCCACTTTTAACGTCTGACTTTTATCTGTAAGATTCACAGAGGCGACAATATTTACATTGGGAAGAGCAACTATTGAGAATGGAGTTATTAAATTGTTTTCCGTTGTAATTTCAAAGTAATACTCAACAATATCCCTCAACTCAAAACAGGGATATTTAATCCTTACATGGTCGTTTACTTCATCTTCGTATATAACTTTAGATATCAACATATTATTTTCTGAATAAGTGTAACAACTGTATTCCTAACCCCATAGTTAGCATACGTTCTTTTTTATTTGCTAATAATTTTTGAGTCCAATCAAGTAATCCTCCATCGCCAATTTCATATTCTACACCATCAGCTATAATTTTGACTTTAATTCTCATACCGTAGTAATAGTTATTTTGTGAATCTGATTCGGCAATACGAACATCAAAACCACTATTTTTAATATGTGATAAGCTATTAGATATTAATGGACTGTTGCTGTCATATTCTTTACAAGGAATAATCTCAAAAAACAGATTATTAACCCCAAAAACACTTTTGCATACATCTTGAGTTATAACAAAGTGTTTATGTATCTCTGTTTTCTCAAACTCAAAACTACCCGTATCCATACCGCAGGAAATTAGACACAGAATAGGGAAATGGGGTGTAAAGTTGGGATTAGAGAAAACCTGAGTCCGTATAACTCTCGACACATTGCTGAAATTATATGTTTTCTCCGACAACTCGTTGTTTTTCTTCAATGAAGCGTAATGTAAAGCTATTGAATTTGTTGGGTCTGATTGAACTTCTGTATTTCGGAGTGCTGTAAGAACTTTCTTTTGGTTTACAGTTGCCATTATACTACTTGTACCTAATTGAGCAACAGGAGATAACTCGATTAATTCAAAACTGCTATTTGCTACTATTTTACAACACTCTAACTCTTCTTCTTTAAATTTTAGAAAGTCTAATTGTGCAGGTTTAACGAGTTTGTTTTTAGTATATTTGCCTAATAGTGAAGAGGGAGTTTCTTGCATAACTCGTCTTTCAAACACCTCTAAAAGCAAAGAATTTAACTCTGAACCACTCAATTTATTAGACAGTATATCAACAATTTCATTTAAGTTGTATTTGTCGATTATATGTTTTATTGCTTCATCTTTCATGTTTTCCTTATACTATATATATGTTCATCAAATATTTGTCCTTTTTTTATCACAGACGATTTAATAATAGCCTCTTTCTCAAAACCAACTTTTTCTAATACCTTCATTGATGCCATATTATATTCAAAAATATTTGCATATACTCTTTGTATTCCTAATTGATTAAAAGCCATTTCAACTAACAGTTTAACAGTCGCTGTTGCATATCCATTTCTCCAATATGGCTCGCCAATCCAGTATCCGACCTCTGCATTAATTCTATATACATCGCTTTGAGGATTCAAGCTACAACAACCAATAAATTCATTTTCTGAATATATTCCAAACACGAGTCCTAATTCTCCTGTCTTAGCTAATTCAATAAAAGAAACTGCATTATCAATCGTGTAGGGATGAGGAAATATATCACGTAAGTTTTTAGCAATCTCATAATTATTTGCTAACTGAGATATTACCCAAGGTGATTCATTTTCTATTTTACGCAACTGTATCATATCTATACTTTTATCTTTTTACAAAGATATGCCTATTTATGAGATGATTAGGTGTAAAAATGAATCAAATTTCATATTTACACCTAAAATTGAGAGTTTTGCAAGAGAAATATATTTTATTTAGCAATATAGATTAAACGATTATTTATATCTTTGTAATCAAGTTATTTGAAGCGATGGAAAAACACAGCAGACTAAAGTGGTTCGCTCATTTCTATATCGTTACCCATTACAGTCAATACGCTCTACAAAATTGAGCGTGGACAGGCAAATCCTACTATCGAATTGCAGGTCAAGATCTTAGATGTGTTGGAGTAGAGATTACCTTGGGGGACAAACAACTAAATCGATAAGCGATGCGAAGTGCAAAATATATATAAAAGGTATTGAAGCCGGAACTCTAACAGAGAACGACAATGGGAGTTACTCATTTGAGTATGAACCCAGGTGCAGAATCACACATATTCCTTCCGAAAGTTATACTATTGAAGATGAAGTAGACTATGCATCATTAATTGAATCTGTAAAAAATAGAATAGGGAGTATCCCAGCCATCGAAGTCTTTTTTTCTACAGAGTTTATTTATAAAGAAAAAGGTTCAGATATCAATCTATTTAGTACTATAAATTATGGAATAGATTCTATTCTCTCATTACTTATAGAGCTTGATAAAGAAATCGGTATAGAAGCATCTAAAACACGTAAAATACTTCAAGACAAGATAGCTAAATTAAAGTTTCATAGAATCCCCAAGGATGCATGGTTTATTGATGATTATGTTTTCTATAGGGAAGGTAATGTTTTCGAGAAGGGTGAAAGATTTGAAGTCATTACACCTATTACAACCGGAGTTAAGTATACTCATTTTTGTGAGTTACTTCATGTAGAAATCACAGATGACTTTATACAAGATACTTTTGAGGCATTTAAGCGAATGCATATTGTAAGTTTTTCTAAGCAAAAGAAAATTATGCCTACCTTGCTGACTTTGCATAAAGATGGTGTTTTGTCTATGGTTATGTTTGAATCCTCTATAAAAACGACCACATATAGAAAGATTAATGAGATTGCGTCAGACATAAAAGCAGGAGCTGATATTATTGCTGTTTTTCTTGTGGGAGAGATGATCTATTATAACAACCCTGAATTGCTGAATTTAGACTATAGGCATAGGGTGACAAATTCTCATTCTGAAATGCTGTCTTTCAATATGATAACCAAAGATAATTCTGCACAATATTTGATTAATAGTGAAACTATTATCGATAATTCAAAGGATTGTTTATTTCCCACTCTAATCAAGGTTAAAACAGATGAAAGTATTTCGTTTGTGTATCCAATTGTTGAAGCCTTTTCAATAGCTACTTAAAAGGGATGTCTGCTGTTTCGATACTTTTTTTTATTGCCATACTACTTTTGTTTTGATTATTAATGAAGTTTGGGGCAAAAGTAAAAGCAGGGTGTCTCATTTTATGTGACACCCTATAAAAGAATCACCTATTTTTCTCCTCCTTCATCATCTTCCTCCACCTCTGAAACGCCCTCATTAAACTTTCTTCTTCCACTAACCCTACCATATTATAATGTTCGACAAAAGTTTCCATTGATTTTTTGAACATGATGCCGTGGCAGTATTTATTTTCCAGTAGAAATTCATAAAGTTCGGCCCTCATTTCTACTTCCATTGCTTTTTCAATGATAAGTGCACTGTTATGACCTATATAATTATATACATTTGGATTTTTGCCGTTTCTGGGATGGGGGAGGGTGAAGGTAATATTTCCGGTTTCGTGCCATGAGGCGTTGGGAGGGTGGGGAATGGATAGCTGGTGGAGAAAGTGGTAGATGGGCTGGGTGTCGAGAAGATGGATCGCGGAAAGTGAGGAAGAAGAGCGGTCTGGAGGTACGTCGAGGTGATTTTTGTAGCGCATGTACATGTAAGCCGCTAGATAGGGCTTGATCTGAAAAGTAACTGTAACCATTGTTTTTAGATTTGATTTGTAAAATATTTATCAGTGGAGTACCGTGTTTGATATTGGTATCCGTTTTCTTTTGTTGAAAATTTTACTTAAAAAGAAAGGCCGGGAGGACGCTTTTGTAATGCTTTGCTTTTCAGATAGTTACATAAGTGGGTTTTGGTTTTAAACCAACGGGTCGTTCCTTTTAAAGGAACGACCCGTTGCACACCGAGAAACACCTCGTTGGTTTTAATGCAACGAGGTGCTCCTTAAAATCAAGAGATAAAGCTAGAATAAATCTCTCGAAATTTTGAAATCATAAAATAACTTGTTTGTTTTTGATGTAAATAAATAGTACTATTGTATATTTACTTGTTTTTATCTATATAAAGAAATATACAGAGTGTCATATATGAAGAAATTTTAGATGAAGTCTATTTAACATAGTTTAAATGAGCCTCTTTTATATTTCTGATTTTATTTTATGTTTGAGGGAGATTTAAAATATAATTATAATGTAACTGAAAAGTAGAATAGGAAGGAAATCCAAGTAAAATGGCTAATAATAGCTCCTTAAAACGAAAAAGCACTAAGTTCTATCAGAACTTAGTGCTTTTTCATATTCTATTCTTATTAAAATAAATATATAGTTCTTAAAATACAAATTATATCTCTTTTTCGGATTGTATTTATTAACAGTTCCGGTTTGGTATTATATAATGGAACAAAAGTATATATTCTTTTTGCAAAAAACAACGAAAAGACATATTTTTTTTATGGAATAGTCATCTAAATTGATTGAAAAAGTAAAATCAAGCAACATTTCTTTCCAGAATTACATATTTGATGTAAAAACACTACAAAAACAATGGATTATAATTAAGTTCTGATAGAACTTATCTAAGTGTAAAAAGTGAGTTTAAATGTTTTAGGGCTATTTAATAATTTAAAAAGAGATTTATGAAGAAAAAATTAGCGCTGCTATTTGGATACCTTTTTATAGGTATCGGGCTGATAACAGCTCAAACGCAGAAAGTCACGGGGACAGTGATTTCCGATGATGACAAACAACCTGTTGTAGGGGCTTCAATTGTCGTAAAAGGCACTAACTTAGGTACAATAACAGACATAGACGGGCATTTCACATTATTGGATGTACCACATTCAGCAAAAATATTACAAATCTCTTATATCGGTATGAAAACGGAGTCGGTTTCTGTTCAACCGACTGTTAGAGTTATCTTAAAGTCTGATACACAACTGATGGATGAAGTTGTTGTGGTAGGTTACGGATCAGCAAAGAAACTAGGGTCTGTAGTCGGTTCGGTAACAACGGTAAATAATAGCAAGATAGCCAATAGACCGGTTGCTAATGCCGGAGATGCATTACAAGGTCAAGTTGCCGGTTTACAAGTATTTACTCCCAGTGGAGAACCAAGTGGAAGTGTTGTAATGCGATTGCGTGGAGTCAGCTCGATCAATTCAAATACAGAACCTCTCTTTATTCTCGACGGCTCACCTATATCATCCGGAGCATTTACAGCATTAAATCCGAACGACATCGAAAGCATGACCGTATTGAAAGATGCTTCCTCAACAGCTATATATGGTTCCCGTGCTGCTAATGGTGTGGTGATAATGACTAGCAAGAAAGGAAAAATGGGACAGAAGGCCCGTGTTAGTATCAATGCGCAATATGGCTGGTCGAAAATGACGGGAGATAATATAGAGATGATGAATACCGAACAATGGCTTAACCTGCAGGAAATGCTGGACCCGGGAAAAGCATACGACACTACATTTCAAAAACGGAAGAAGTTCTATATAGATAATGGTATATCTACAGATTGGGCAGATGTTTTCTTCGGAGATGCAGCTCCTACCCAACAATACGATGTAAATGTGGTTGGTGGTTCCGAAGGGATCAACTACTATATTTCATTTGGACATTATGATACAGAGGGAATTATGGACGATTCTTCATTGCGCCGTGAGACTTTGCGCAGTAATGTGGAAGTAAAGGTGACCGACTGGTTGAAAGCTGGGATTAACGTGAACCTTTCCTATCAGAAATATAACACGACAACTTTCGGAACGGAAGCTAACAGCGTTTATAATAAAGCGTATGCTGCCCGTATTTATCGTCCCGACCAAACAATGAACGAGATATTGACCGACGAAGAAGGCAACTTTACAGGATATGGAAAACGATTGGACTATTTTGACGATATGGGATATTATAATCCGTATTACCTGTCAGAACTTCAACCTAATGACCGGAGTACGGTACGTATCAATGGCAATACCTTCTTTAATATAAACCCGATAAAAGGATTGAATATACGTACCTCGCAGGCAGTAGATGCCTTTGATTATCGTAACTCCCATAAAGCCTATCCGGAAGGCCCTTTTGAAGGGGCAGGGGTGGCGTCCGAGTCTTTCGAACGTTATTATTCATTTACTTTCACCAATACGGCGGAATATAAGTTCAGTCTGTCAGACAAGCATCTTTTTACCGTGTTGGCAGGCCAGGAGTCCATTATCACAAAGAATGAGAATTTCTCGGCAACTTCTAAAAAAATGGTAGACTCACAAATGATGCTGATGGCAGCTGGAGCAGAGTCAGAAGTGCCGATACATTCGATGTATGACAAGGTTTTCAATTCTTATTTCGGCACAATCAGTTATAGTTTTGCTGATCGCTATTATGTCGATTTGGCAGCACGGCGGGACGGTTCTTCTCTGTTTGCCAAAAACAACCAGTGGGCAAACTTTTATTCTTTGGGAGCCATGTGGGATATGAGAAAAGAGAATTTCCTGCAGAACGTTTCATGGTTGAACAGTTTACAGTTGAAGGTGAGCTATGGAACAACTGGTAATTCCGGTATCAGCGCCTATAATGCGTTGGCATTGGTTGGTTCCGGTTTGCTGTATAACGGACAACCGGGTATTGCTCCTTCTACCGTCGGAAATGATAACCTGACATGGGAAAGTATGAAAACACTGAATGTAGGCATCAGTACAAGAGTGTTTGACCGCTTTTCTGTAGAACTGGAATTTTATAACCGTCAGACGGATGATATGTTGATGGGGTATCCATTGTCATATACTACCGGACACGGAAGCAGTGTGGAAAATGTAGCAAGTATGCGTAATCGTGGTTTCGATATTACTCTGGGAGTGGATATTCTGAAAACGAGAGATTTTTCATGGAGTGTCTCCGGAAACCTGAATTATAATAAGAATGAAATAACTAAACTGTTTAACGGATTGGATGAATATACCTTGCCTGATACCGGTTTGAAGATGAAGGTCGGCAAACCTTGGGGAGAATATTACTATGTGAAATGGGCAGGAGTCGATCCGCGTGACGGATATAATATGTGGTACGACAAAAATGGAAATCTGACGAAGAGTTACTCCGAAGAAGATGCAGTTTTTGTCGGTAAACAACGCTATGCACCATGGTCCGGTGGCTTTGGCACCCAGTTCGGATGGAAAGGGATTTCTGTTAGTGCCGACTTCTCTTTTATGCTAGGCCAGTATATGTTGAATAATGAGCGCTTTTTTACAGAGAATCCCACTTTTGCAGGTTCGGACAATCAAACTGTAGAAATGCTTACCATGTGGCAGAAGCCGGGAGATATAACCAGAATTGCCACTCCCGACTCCCCGATGCAGTTTGATACGCATTTACTGGAAAATGCTTCATTTATGCGTATGAAAAACCTGACTATCGGGTACACCCTTCCGGCCAAACTGATTCAGAAAACAGGAGTAATCAGTAACGCCAGAATCTACTTTGTAGGACGTAATTTACTCACAGTGACTAAATATAAAGGATATGACCCGGAAGTAGACAGTAATATCCAATTGGGTAACTATCCCAATACGAAACAATATTCTTTCGGAGTCGAACTAACTTTCTAAAAACATAAAGAATGGTGAATATGAAGAAAATATCTATGATAGCATTGACTATACTGACACTTGGGGTGACTTCTTGTGATATGGATAAAATGCCATACGATGCTGTTCCTACAGAAGAAGCGTTAACGACCATAGTCGGTTTTGAAGAAGCACGTGCCGGTATCTATTCCGTATATTTAGGACTGACAGGAGGAAGCTATGTATTAGCTCCGGAAGTTCAGGCAGATGCCTTTAATGCAGTGGCGGATTTCTCTAATAAATATGGTGAGTTGCACCGTTGGACTTTCGAGAGTACCAACTCTACCGTAGAAACAATCTGGTCGAACTACTATGCCGCTATCGGACGTGTCAACTTCTTTATTGACGGGGTAGGTAAGATCGATGAGAACCCGGAAATCGAATTGACTGAAACCCAGAGACAACAGATCAATGTGTATGAGGGGGAAGCGTATTTTACAAGAGCATACTGCTACTTTTATCTGGCTACTTTATTTTGCCGCGATTACGATGTAGCTACCGCAGCAAGTACTCCGGGACTGCCGCTTCAGGTAAAATATGAGCCTAAACTTTCTGCTACCCAATATCCGGGACGATCTTCACTGGAAGATACTTACAAACGGATATTGGAGGACCTCGAAGAAGCCGAAGAACGTATAGAGACTGCAAAAAATGGCATTGCTGATTATGACAGGTATATTAATGGTGCATACGTGACAGTCAACACGGCTCCCAAGAATTGTGGGAATTATATCACGGTAGATGTAGTGACTGCCTTGAAAGCGCGTGTTGCCCTACAAATGGACGACTATGAAAATGCAGCCAAATATGCAGGTGACCTGGTTAATTCGAACAGATATCCATTATCGAACACAGCAACAGATTTTGAAAGCGTATGGAAGAATGACAAGGGAACGGAAACCATCTGGCAGATTGCCATGACTAGTGCCGACGATGCCGGTGTACCTCTGGGGACTATTTTCATTGGTTATCCGACTACAAAGAAGGATTATATTCCTACACAAACACTGATTGACTTATACAATGAAAAAGATATCCGGCTAAAGACTTATTTCGGAAAATATCACTTAACCGTATCGTCAGGTAATGCGGCGGATATCTATTTCTTTAATAAATATCCAGGCAATGAATATTACAATGCATTAGGAAGCGAAACACGCTATTTGAATCAGCCGAAACCATTCCGAATTGCTGAAATGTATCTGATTGCCACTGAAGCTAATGCAAAGATTGGAACGGCAGCTGCTGTGAAAAAGGGTAATGACGCTTTGAATGCATTAAAAAAAGCGCGAATTGAGGGATGGACTGATGCAACCTACGATCAGGAAGCTTTATTAAATGAAATCATGAACGAACGGGAACGGGAGCTTGTAGGTGAGGGATACCGGTTGATGGACCTGAAGCGTTGGGGGAAAGGTGTGAAGCGTGGAAAACCGCAAAGCAAAGGACTGGTGCTTTTCCCGGGACAAGCAAGTACTGACGGACTGGATAAACCTGTGGATGACCAGCGGATGCTTTGGCCTATTCCTAAAACAGAAATGGATGCCAACCCTCAATTGGCAGGTCAGCAAAATCCGGGATATTAATCAATGAATAACGTAAATTATCAAACACTTGAGTAAAATGAACTATCTGAAAATATACACCCTTTTTCTATGTGCCGTTCTGATCGCCGCCTGTTCGGACGATGAGGAACAGTTTAATTCCGGAGCGGCTACGGTAAACTTGCAGGAAACTGCAATGACGGTGAAAGAATCTGCCGGTTTGTGTACTGTGCCTGTTGTTGTGACGGGCGAACATACCGGAACTATCCGTGTGACGTTCGAATTAAAAGATCATAACGCCAAAGAGGATGAAAACTATATTGTCACAACCAAAACGTTACTTATTCCTGCCGGGCAGGAAACAATGAATTTTGAGTTTAAGACCGTTGATGACAAGCTTGTTAATGACGACCGTTCTTTTGATGTTGAAATTGCTGATGTGAAAGGGGCGTCTATTGGTGAGAACAAGCGACTGACGGTGACTATCAAAGACAATGATTCCAGTTTTTATGAAACGCTTTCAGGAACTTGGATATTTACCGGAACGGCTTCTGCCACCAATGTTTCCAATGTGCAAGTGGGATTCTCCGTAAGAGTAAATACAGCGGAAGAAGGCACGGAGGCATACGAGCACTATCTGGTCTGTTCGAATAAGAATGGATTTGATCCGGATAATGATATTGAATGGGAATTTAGTTGGCGGTTGCATTATGAATATGATTCGGAGGCGCAGAAAACCTACCTGTCCATTGTACCGGGTGAAGATGTCGCTTCTTATGGTCCGTATACCATTCGTTTCAGGAGACTGGCATTAGACGGAAGTACTTCTGACGTATATCGTGGAGAATATGATGCCGAAACTAAAACAGTCACTTTCGAGAATGCCAATCTAATTGGTGATATGTATAAGGACGGACTGATACAAATACAGAAATTCAGGCTATTTGGCTGTAAAATGGAACACATCAGATAAAAACAAGATTATTAACATAACAAATAAAAAGAACTTATGAGAGCACTAATTGTCTGCATTACACTGTTGTTTGCTTTGTTAACCTGTACTATGGCACAAATACCATCGGTTAAGGTTGAAGATACTAAGGGGGCACAAGTTAACACTGCATCCTTGGTTAATCACAAAACGCCTATGATTATTTCTTTTTGGGCAACAACCTGTAAACCTTGTATTCGTGAATTGGATGCCATAAATGAACAATTGCCCGATTGGTTGGAAGAAGCCAATTCCGTGTAGTAGCTGTTTCGACAGATGACAGCCGTTCTACAGCTAAAGCGCGTGCATTGGCAGAGGGACATGGATGGGATGATTTTATCATGCTGTATGATAAAAATCAGGAATTTATGCGAGCTATGAATGTAAGCCTGACTCCACAGGTATATGTGGTGGATGCTGACGGGAAAATAGTCTATTCACATACCGGATATGCGCCGGGAAGTGAGCTGGAACTACTGAAAGCAATAAAAAAACTACAGAAATAGAAACTGTTATTATCCATAGATAAACGCAATGACATGACTAAAATAAGAATTCAGGTGTTGGCTTTGTTAGCGTTAACATCGACATTGACCTATGCGCAGGAAGATAACAAGAAAGGTTATCTGACAGGGAGCTTTGAGACGAATACGATATATTACAAAGATGATAGTAAAACAGAAGCGGAATCACCGGAAGATCATTTCGGATCGAACAATTATCTGAAACTGGATTACTATCAGGGTAAGTTTGCCGTAGGTGTACAGTTGGAAGCCTATGAACCGGTACTGGTGGGATACCCGGCAGAATTGGAGAAAGCAAAGCTGACCAATTATTATGTATCCTGGGCTGATAAGGATTTTTCCGTAACAGCGGGTACGTTTTATGAGCAGTTCGGGAGTGGACTACTATTTCGTAGCTGGGAGGATCGTATGCTGGGATTAAATAATGCAGTGATGGGAGCACGTTTTACCTACAATTACAAGAATATTGTGGGGTTGAAAGCCATTTGGGGTACTCCACGTTTTGGTATGGACTTTTCCGATACACAAGTACGTGGCATAGATGTAAGTTTCTCCTTATCTGAAATGCTTAGTTGGCAAAATACGTCCTTGAGTATCGAAGGAGGGGCGTTGAACCGGTATGAGAAGATCAGTATTGACCTTGAAGAAGAAGGAGGAAAACCTTATTCGAACGGTTTTTCGGGGCGGGTTAATTTTGAACGCTCCGGATTTACGGTAAAAGGTGAATATGTAGATGGTGGCAATAAGTATTATGATTTCATTCATGATGACAAGCTTTATGCGAAGAAACGTGCCAATGCGCAACTGTTGGAACTGGGATATAGCGGTAACGGGTTGGGAATAAATCTGACCGGACGTCGATTGGAATGGATGAACAGTGAGATTATTGCCGGTAATGGTTCGACTTCGAATCTGTTGAATTATGTCCCGGCTATGAGTACGCAATATACCTATATGCTGACCAACTTGCATCCTCACACTCCACAAACAGGAGAGGTGACAAAAGCAATCAGCGGGGAGATGGGCGGACAACTGGATGTTTTTTATCATTTCAAAAGAGGAACGGTCATCGGAGGCAAACGCGGTTTGAAATTACATGCAAACTTTTCTTCCTATTATGCTTTAGAAAAAGAAGGTACAGCCCAGATAGGCAACTTGTCATTCCGTGATTTTAGTATTGATGTGGAAAAGCAATGGACGAAGTCATTCAAAATGAATTTGCTTTATTCCATGCAAGAATATAGTCCTTCGTACGGAGCGAATAAGGCGACCAACCTGTCGAATATTTTTGTAGCAGATTTACAATATAAGTTCACACCTTCTTTTTCAACTCGCATGGAGTTGCAATACCTAACTACAAAGGAAGATCAAAAGGACTGGATGGCGGCCCTGTTGGAAATAAATTTTGCTCCGGCATGGAGTATTTATGGAAGTGATATGTATAATCACGGCAAGGAGAAAATCCATTATTACAATGTGGGAGCCAGTTATGCCAAATCCCGTACGCGTGTAGCTTTGAGTTATGGTCGTAACAGGGAAGGGTATGTCTGTTCCGGTGGAGTTTGCCGGACGATTCCTAAATATACAGGGGCTAACCTGACTATAACGACTTCATTTTGAGTTTATCGAAACATTTATTAATTAGAATATAGAATATGAGAAAATTTACAATGTTTTTTATGTCAAGTCTGATATGCATGTGCGGATGTTTTACAGCGTGCAGCGGCAATTCAGACGACAATGGTGAAGAGCCGGACAACGGCGAAGTGACAGGACCTATTACTTTGACTGTGGATAAAGCCAAGATTGAAGCTAACGGGACAGATATGGCGACTTTTACGGTGACTGATGCCAAAGGGAAAGTACTGACGACCTCTGAATATATGAAGAATGTATATTTTGAAGATGTTACTACCGGTGATTATCTGGAGAGACGGACCAATACGTTCGTGTCAGTAGAAAACGGGACTCATAAGTTTAAAGCATATTATCTGGACTGGGAGTCGGATGAAGTTTCCGTAACCGCACAGAATCGTAAGAATTATGAACTTTTCTATCGCAAGGTGGGTGTTTTTAAAATGACCGGGACTTGGTGTACCTATTGTCCGGCCATGACTTCGGCATTAAAGAAGGTAGAAGAACTGATGCCGGGTCGTATGGTGAAAATGGCTTTTCATTCTTCCAGCAGTTCAGCGACTGATCCCTTCCATTTGTCACAGACAAGCACCATCATGAGCCGTTTTGGAGCATCCGGCTTTCCTACCTGTATTTATGATTTAAAAGTGATGTCAATAGACAGGAATGTGAGTGCTATCAAACAGACATTACAAAGCCAAATTAGAAAATATCCGGCTACATGCGGAATCAAGGTAAATACATCCTATAATTCTTCTACTGGCGAAATTACGGTAAATGCTGCATTGAAGTCGAGCGAGGGAGGAGAATATGACCTGGTTTATGTCTTGGTGACTGATGGCTTGACAGCATCCGGAGGAAATGAGAACTCATACGATTATACGGTAAAAGCTATTTCCAACAATTATCTGTCGATGTCAACTGACGGACGGTTTACTGTGGATGCAAATCAGGAGCACACTGCCGCTACTTTCAGCATTTCTAATGCAAAGAACCTGAATCCTGCCACATCGCGTGTAGTGGTTTATGCATTACGTAAAGTAGATGACGCATATATGGTGGATAATATAACCGAATGTTCTATCAACGGTAGCATAGACTATCTCTATAATGATTGAGGCTTATGAAGAAATTATACTCGACAATTCTACCAATTGTAATGATCCTTTGTTTAGCAATGCTGTCATCCTGTTCCGGTAGTTCGGACGAAACGGAGAATGGAGGGACGGATGACGGCATTTTGCGGATTACAGCCGATAAGACGGCTATACAGGCAGATGGGGTAGAAAAAGTGACCTTTACGGTCAAACTGGGCACACAAGATGTAAGCGAAGAAAGCACGATGAATCTGATTCTGGTAAAGGAGTCGGGAGAAGAAAATCTGGATTATGGCGTTCGTGCTTTCAGCACTTCAGTGCCGGGTACGTATGTTTTTAAAGCCCGCTATTATGAGGGAAAAGCAATGGTTAGTGAAAATGAAGTGACCGTTCAGGTTACTCCCGTATCAGGAGGAACCAGCTATTATCATAAATTACTGGGGATGCAGTTTACTTCTGTCGGGTGTCAGGCTTGTCCGGCACTTAGCACTACATTGAAAGCAATTCAGAATGAACAACCGGGACGACTGGCGGTAGCTTCTTACCACATGGATTTCGGGGGAATGACGGATCCCATGAGTACGGCAGCTACCAATAATTACCGGACTAATATTCTCGGCAATTTCTCCGGACTGCCTCGTCTCTTTTACAATCTGCGTAAAGGTACTAAAGAAATGATCAGTATCAAGAGCCAGATTGAAGAGGAACTTCAAAAAGAACTAAGTAACTATCCGGCTTCTTGCGGGGTAGCGATTGAATCTGTATATAATGCTTCTGACCGTACGGTGACGATTACTGCCAAATTAACTTCCAACGTAACAAATACCTATCGTTGTTTGATTTATCTGGTAGAGGATGGTATCAAATACTTTCAAACGAATGGAGGAAATGATTATACTCATAATAATGTAGTACGTGCAGTGGTGTCCACATCGTTGAACGGCGACCGTTTCAATGGAGAAGTAAATGCGGGAATAGAATCTACCATGCAACGATCTTGTCAGTTGGAATCGGGATGGAATGCGGATAATATGCGTGTGATTGTGTCGATGTTGACAACGCTGGATGGGGGAAAAACTTATACGTGTAACAACGTAAATGAGTGCAAACTTGGAGAATCGGCAGATTACTTGTATAACGAATAAAGACGAGTTATGTGTATAAATGTCTATAAAATAATATTGCTGGTCTGTATATGCTGTGTAGGAATCTTCTGGATTTCCTGTTCTGGCAATTCCGATGATTCGGAGCAGACAGAAGTGATTTTGAGCGTCAATAAAAATACGTTGACTGCTGACGGAAAGGATGTTATAACCTTTACGGTAATGCATGCGGGAATAGATGTAACAGCTGATGCAATCATCCGTTCCGTGATGGATGGGCAAACCTTGGATGGAAGCACGTTTTCCACTTCTAAAGCCGGAACCTATGCTTTTGAGGCATCTTATGGTAACTATGTATCTAAATTGATAACAGTAGTTGCGAGTGCCGCATCAGGTACACCTTCTAAGTTTGTAAGACGCATTTGTGCAATGGAGTTTACCGGAACATGGTGTGCCATGTGTCCGGCAGGAATGACTCGCCTGAACTATCTGATAAGTTCGAGTTATGAGGGAGTTATTTATCTGATGTCATTTCATGTCGATGGAACAAGTGCTGATCCGATGACAATCGAACAGTCTTCGATCCTTTCCAGAAAGTTTTCTATCTCCGGTTATCCTTCATGTGTGGTTGATATGCGTGGGACAATGGGACTATCTGAAAACTATAGTGTCATGCGGGCTATATTTAATGAGTCTTTGGAGGAGTATCCCGCATCATGTGGAGTGGCCATCCAGTCACAATATAACGGACAGGCTGATGTGACAGTGAGGATTACGTCAGAAAAAGACGCTGAATATCGTTTGATTTTATATGCGGTAGAAAACGGATTGAAGTACCAACAGAATGACGGGGGAATTTATCGTGATTACACACATAACCATGTGGTACGTAAATTACTGTCTGCTACCGTTGATGGCGATAAATTGGGATATATAGCGACCGGTAAGGAGTCGAGCAGGAGTTATACTGTTATAATGGAAGAAGAATGGAATGCGGAGAATCTTTCTTTTTATGCATTGGTTACTGATGAAAACGGATATGTAAATAATTTGGCTGTCTGCAAGGCAATTGATGGAGATGCCGATTATGAATATGTAAATGATTAATTACATTTATCACTTTTAATTATGAAGAAGAATTTATTTAGTTTATTACTCATGTTGGGATTTATCTTTGTGATAAGTTCTATGATCCTTTCGTGTTCGGATGGTGATGAACCGAGTGTAGAACCTGATGTACCTGTGAATCCAGATGTGCCGCTTCCTCCAAACCCTACACCTATCAAATGGGTTGAAAATGAAGTGGACGGCGGCGAACGAGGAGTAGGTATAAAAGTTACCAGTAACACTGAACATAATTTTGTATTTGAGTGTACTCCGGGTTCTAAAGTCCAATCTTATCGGTTGGATGTATATCCTTTATGCCGCATGTACAATTACCTGTTGGAAAGTGTAGGGGCAGGAGTACAGGCAACAGAGGAGGAAGTGGAAGATTTAATAATGGAGGCTATTTATAATTCTGAAGGTGCAGGTGCATATACGTTTAGTCGATCTACTTTAGGAGATAGTTATCCGAATGCAGAATTTGACTGGGTAAATTCCAAATATGCTCAATCGGAGATTGTACCGGGAGCGGAATACCTGATTATAACAGTCGGTTGTAATGATGAAGGCGGACAGAATCCGGCGGATATGAAAATCTGTTATCTAAAAACACCAGTTCAGAGTGTAATAGGCACTCCTCGTGTGGATATTGATGTTACTACAAGTTATCATGCAGTCGGTATCCAATACCTCCCCAATACGGATAGTAAATATTTTTATCAATTCTGTGGAGATTCAGAACCTATTGATGCATTTATAAATACGTATGGAAAGTCGATGTATATAGACTTTATGAGACACTGGATTCAAAAAGCGGAAGATGCACAGGTTCCTCAAGAGGAATTGTATTATACGGTAGATTTCGGTTATACGGCAGATGCAAAAAGAATGATAACCGCTACCAGCATCGGACTGGATGAGAACAAGACTCCGGGTGAGTATGTCCGTCAGGACTTTCATTTGAAAGAAATAGGCCCGAATGCAGAATTACCAGAGTGCAAACTGGAAATTAGCAGGATTGGTGCTTCCATGGTTGATATGAATGTGGAAATGGAAGATAATTGCGTAGCCATGTTTTATCGTATATTTAAGGCTTCGGAGTGGGCTCCTTATGAAAATGCAGATGAAGCAACCATGACTACTTTAGCACGGACTTTAGACCAGGAAGGATGGGGTGTGAAAAATACGAATTTTGCTCAAAAAGGTTCCTATAAAGGTACAGAATTCCAATTTGATTTGCTTCCTGATGCTCCTTATGTCGTGGCTTACATTGGGCGTAATGAGTATGGGCAGTTATCCAAAGAAGTAAAGCATGCTTCATTTTCTACCAAAGCGCGTATTACTGATACTCCGGATGCATCTGAAGCTGATATTGATATAACGATCACTGATCCGGGACGTACAAGTCTGAAACTGAATTATTCATATAATCAGAAAACAGCCGTATTCTATCATCAGTATATTATGACACCGGATTTACTGGAAGATGCTAATAAAGCGGAATTAATCAATTATTTATTGTCTGAAGACTCTAATGTATGGCCTGCTGATGCAACAGGAGGGGTGGAAAGTTTCACTTGGACAGGATTAGACCCGGCTACCGAATATATATTTGCATATATGGCTGAAGACTGGAATGGCGTATTGACGGATGTGAAGATTGTAAAAGCTACCACTGAAGCAATTGTGGCAGGTCCGAATCCGACGATACAACTGAATGCCTACATGAGTGATTTGGGTAACTTTACAGTTCAGTATTCTATTGTGAAGGATGTTGCCAAACTATATTATGCCATAACAGAAGATAACTATTCCGCAAGTGGTGATTATACTTACCAGGAATGTATGGATGTATGGAAAGAAGAGTGTCTAGATTATGGTATATCTGGTGTTAACTCAACTACTCAATCATATGATAAGACAAGTGAAGCCAAACGACTGGTTGCCCTATGTGTACCTATTGGTGCCGATGCTGATGGAAATGAAGTGATTGGCGATCTTTATACAGTATTCTATGATAAAGAGAAAGGTATCATTACTGATCCTTCCGTATTATTCCCGGATGCTCCGAAGTTGAAGGAGGGAATAAAGGGAACAGTGAAACCTCAAGTAGTGAAGAAAGATAACCGGATTCCTGCAAATACGATTATTAAGGAAAAAGTGGATAAGAGTACTCCTGGTGCGATGATGAGCGGAAGTACTATTTATCTTGATTTGAAAAAATTGGGTAAACATCCTCACGCCAAATAATATAGTATTGGCACAATTATTCCGCACGATAGCGTGAAAGTCTGTCGTGCGGTTTTCTCTAATCATCTAAATTATCATAGATATGAGAAGAAAATATTTTTTATGTAGTATGGGGAAATATGTATGTTTCCTGGCAGTATGTGTGGTAATGTTGTCGTCATGTTATAATGACGATGATTTAAAAAACTCAATTTCCGGTCTGGAAGACCGCATGGATAAGTTGGAAGCTTCGTTACAAAGTGTACAGACAGATATTTCCACATTGAAGACGCTGACTGATGCTTTATCTCAAAATAAATCAATCGCTTCTGTGTTGGAGAATGAAGACGGAAGTTATACAATTAAGTTTTCAGATAAGACGGAAGTAACTATTCGTAATGGTGAAAATGGGGAGGATGCTCCGCAAATAACCGTGATAAAGAACGAAGAGGATGGTATCTATTATTGGGGAATAACTAGTACAGACGGTAAAAAGACATTCTTGAAAGATGGAGAAGGAAAAATGATGCCTGTAACGGCTGCCGCTCCTAAGATTCGCATTAATACGAACACGAAAGAGTGGGAGATTTCTACGGATAGTGGAAAGACTTGGGAGTCTACTGGTGTTTACGCATCTGGTGAAGGAACAGGAGATACCTCTCTTTTTAGTGGAGTTAGTCAGGATGATGATTATGCGTATTTTACTCTGAAGGATGGCACAATATTAAAGTTGTCGAAATCTAAGGAATTGAAATGTGAGATATTATCAGGAAAACAATATTTTGCAAACGGCGAGGAGAAACTGATTTCAGTTGAAATGAGTGGTATTTCGAAGTATACCGTAACGAAGCCTGATGGTTGGAAAGTTTCACTGACAGGAAAGGGACTGACTATTACTGCTCCTGTGGCAGAGAATCAGTATGCAGAAACGGGGGGCAAAGTGGCAGTAATGGCTGTTGCGTCTAATGGGCAGAGCATAATCTCGGAGATTCCGGTGATAATAGGTGAGGCTCCTGTTACTATATCTGTTGAGGGCCAAACGGTTTCTACTACTTTAACGAGTGGTATAGAAATGTATTATTTGGGAGTGCTGGAAATTAATGAATATAGTGCAGAGGCTGTAGCTGAATTAGTGAATGGATATGTTGCCCGTATGTATATGAAGACAGAGGCTCTTGATAAAGTTCCATTGGCAGAACTGATAGGTAAGGATCCTGAAGCCGGAAAGACATATATGATTTGGGCAGTACCTCCATCTGAAGCTGGTAGTGAATATTTGCCTGATGACGTGATTGCCAGCGTGATTAAGACTGCTGCAACAATAGAACTGAAGGTTTCGGATATAACGTTTGAAGGTGCAACGGTTTCTGCGATCAGAAAGGGTTGTGACGTTTATTATACAGGGATTTTAGATAAGCCGAATTATTCACCCGAAAGAGTTATTGAAGATCTGGCTTATGGGGGAGGAACCAAACAGTTTTCAGATTATACCGGGCCGTTGGAAGGTAAGGTGTTAGATTTTCTTCCGACAGTAATACCGGGAACAACGTATGTACTTTGGGCCATTCCTTATAAGGAGGAGAAGGGCTATAAGACAGAAGAACTGGTGGCGGTTGAAATTGCAGTTCCTGCCTTGACGTATGACGGGACAGCGGCGATAAATATTAGTAGTGTTGTTACTACGGTTTCAAGCATTAGTGCGACTATTACTCCCGGAACAGGTTGTTATAAGTTCTATTATTCTTATATGAAAGAACAGACTTTGGCCAATTATGCGACCGACAAGGACGTAATCTCTTACCTTATCAAAAGCGGGGATTCTTCCAAAGAGGCAAAAAACTTTGAAAGGATCTCTTTAGACCCGGGAACAAAAGGTTTTATTGTTGCGGTAGCTTTGAATGAAAAAGGTCAGCTCGGTTCGTTAGTGAAAATACAGGCTGACTCCAAAGAAATATCTTATAATCCTTCAATTTCGGTAGATGTGGCAATAGAGGCAAGTGTTCTATCTACAACTTTAACGTTGACACCAACCGGGAATCCGGTAAAATACCGTTATGTTCACATGAAATTGAAAGACTTCACAAATAGTTATCCGTATTGGGGAAATGAAGAAGCGGTCAAACAGGCTTTGGTGATGAATAGTGATGTAACTGAAATTGTTGCCGCTGAACTGAAGAATCATCAATTGACCATTGAGGATGTCGAGTTTAATACAGAATATATACTGTTCATGATAGCTATTGATGCTGATGGTAATCCTGCGTCAACCATAGCAAAGAAGGAGTATACTAGTGCAAAACCGACTTTTGTAAGGAAAGACAGAGATGCGGACTTATGGAATGCCAGTGTGCCGGAAGTGACGATTGACAAGATAGAAAAAGATAAGTTCTATACCGTTTCTTACACTGTGAAACCTAAGTCTGCTTGCAAAGTATTTTATGTATTTGCCGGGCCGGCAGATTATCTGACTGGTATGTATGATGAACAAATCAGGTATGTAATGAAAAACGGAGTAAAACAAACAACTACTTATTCGGGAAGTGCTTACGGAACATTACCTACTAATATCAATGTAACCTGGATGGACGAAGAAGGACGTTTTTATGAGGTTTCTAAAACCGTAGTAGAAGCTCCGGCACAATAATCTTTTTAATTTTTCTAATTTAATAATAATGATAGATGAAAAACTTATTTAATAGCTTTTATAGTATAGTATTGCTTGCCTTGTGTCTGATTGCTTTCAGTAATTGTTCGGATAGCGACGACGGGGGAGATGTCGGTGATACTGATAATGGAATCACTGCGATTGGTACTGAAACGGAAAAGACGGCTTCTATTTATGGAGAGACTGTTGAGATTTCGTTTACGGCTTCTGGAAAATGGACTCCTTCTTTGCAATATTCTACAGGAGCAGATTGGGCTGCTATAACTAATACCAGTGGTAACTCTGCTGCCGGTAAAGGGGGATTAAAGGTGAAAATTAATAAAAACGAATCCGGAAAAGAGCGAGTATTGACTGTGGTTGTGCAAGTGGAGGGATATAAAACTCCTGTTACAGTATGTACTATCACACAAGGAGGAGGATCCGGAGCAGCAGAAGATCTAGCTCTTAATGAGTATATGGATAAATATTTGAAGGAACATTATCTCTTTAAAGAAGAATATAATACACTAGATGTAGATTATGCATCGGTTTCTTATGATAATTTTCTGTCAACTTATCTTTTACCAATGAAAACTAATATTGAGGATGGCGGAACTTATCGTGCATTTTCAGTCAATGCAGGCAAGCGTTATATCTATTCTTATATTATGGAAACTGGTTCCAGTAGAACTCGTGCAAATACTCGTGCAACAAGTGTTGTAGGATCGGGACTTGGAACGTTTTTCTCTTCTTACATGCCGGATAAAACAACTATTGGATTAGCCATTGGATATGTATATCTAGAATCTCCTGCTGAAAAAGCCGGATTGAGACGGGGGGATGTAATTGTTGCTGTGAATGGTACGACTTTGAATAAGAGTAATTACCAGCAATATATGAGCACTTTGTTTTATGCAGGTGGAGGTGAAACTTTTAAGATCGGCTACAGGCGTAAAATCTTTGATGAAAACCGGGGCGGCTATGATTTGGTGGATGGAACTACTACATTAACCACTGGTAGTTACAATAATAGTCCTATCTTGAATTCAATGTTTATCAAAGACAAAAAAGAGAATAAATTCAATATCGGTTATTTAGTTTATCTAGGTTTTGATTTGAATTTTGAGGAAGATTTGAAATATGTAATTCAACAGTTCAAGACAGAGGGCATCACAGATTTGATTTTGGATTTACGTTTTAACAATGGAGGTTCTGTTGAATTAGCTCGTTATTTAGCCGCTTCTATCGCTGGTACATCACATCGTTCGGATGTATTTATGAGAATGCAACGTAATTCCGGTGCAGATGAATATATCCGTTTTGGAGATGGTGATGATCTAAATCTTAAATCTGTAAGAATCATCTGTTCGGAAGAAACGGCTTCCGCCAGTGAATTGATAATTAGTGGATTAAGAGGCATAGATTTTCCTGTGAAATTATTTGGTAGCCGCACGGAAGGAAAGAACGTAGGAATGGAAGTGCAAGAATATAAATATGGAAATAAATATTATGAATTTGCTCCAATTACTTTCCGTTCTTTCAATGCAAAAGACTGGGGAGATTATGCTGACGGTATTGACCCGGATGTCATGTTGAATAATCAAAACTCAAGCTATGAAGATGATATTGATAATGTATTCCCTTATGCTTTCGGAGATTGGGACAATTTTGATTTCAATTATCCATTATATTGGGCACTATGCGATGTTCAAGGGGTGGATCCGACTACAGGAGAACCTGTGAAACGTAGTGGAAGAGCTGGTTTGACACGTTCTTCAAAAGATGAAATCATCAGAGTACCATCTGTACCTTTGAAACGCCCTGCGGGAACTTTTGGCTCGCTCATTTACAACAAGCCGGAAGTAGAAAACTTATATTAGTAAGACTAAATCTCTTGTGAAATAAATTTTCTCTTAAGTTAAAGGGGATGCTTCTCGATAAGGTGTTAGTGAGAGCATCCCCATTTTGCTTTAATACTATAAAATCACATGTAATAATTATGACATATTATGGGATTCTGGAAAATTGCATTAGTAAGTCTATTATTAGGAAACAATTCGGTTTTATCACAGAATAATCGATTGTTTTATGACTATGATAATAATGGAAATCGAATTTCACGGACAAATAATATTGAGAGTAAAGATCATCGAATAATGATTACTGCTTCTGTTGATATTCCATATTTGGAATATGATGTAGCTGTTGATGTAAATAATCATACTCTTGATACACTTTTAGCAGTAGGATCTACTCCTTATTTTTTTGATATAGCAGCAAATGGTGCTTCTAATTTTTCAATTCCTCTCTCATTGCCTGTTGGCAATGGTGGAATAGGACCTAATTTGGAAATTGTATACAATAGTTATAGTGGAGATGGAGTTTTAGGTACAGGAATAAATTTGTCATGTTTATCTTCGATAACTCGTAGTAATGAAGAGTCTAGATTTAATGAATTATATTCTTGGAATAAATATTATTTGGATGGTATACCTCTAATAGCAAAATGGGTGGATGGAAAAACAGTCTATTATAAAGAAAATAATGATTATTCCTTAATAACCAGAGATGACTATAAACGTTACTTTGTATTGACCACTCAAGATGGAATGAAATATTATTATGGTGATTACAAAGGTACCAGAGCATACCAATTATCTAATGCTGACCAAACTACTATTATTTCCTGGTATTTAGCTTGTCAAGAAGATCCTTATGGAAATTATATATTGTATAATTATCAACAAGATATTGAAAATGCAGATATATGGTTGAAGTCAATTGAATATACATTAAATGATTCATGCAATTACACACAAACCAATCGAATTGATTTCTTATATAATCGTGTGAAAGATGTTCCAACTGGTTTTCTGAATGGTTTCAGGGTTAAACGTGATAAGATATTGAAAGAAATTTTTGTTTTTGCAGGAAGTGAACAGGTACGTATCTATAAAATGAAGTATATCAAAGATGAAAAAGATATATATCCAAAACTTAATAACATACAAGAGTTTGGAAAGAATAATGTAGCATATAATCCTATTATAATAGGCTGGGGAAAGCATCAAGGTGAGAAATGTTTGCAAAAATATGCATTTGAACATCGTCCGACAGATGTGATCCAAGGAGACTTTAATGGTGATGGAATAGAAGATTTTCTAACAATAGATAAACAATATATAATGAGACCTCCAGAATATATGGATTCTATAAATATTGTATTAGAGGTCCAAACAATAGATAAAAAAGGAAATCGTGAAAAAATATGGACTACAACCATTTATGACCAAAATTATTCTTTTACTGTTATTCCTGGAGATTTTAATGGAGATGGTTTATTGGATTTAGCTATGTTAACTAAGGATGATACGCATTTCATAATTATGAAAGCGTATCTGAATGAGGAAGGTAAATTAGGTTATAAAACAACAACCCGTTTGGGGGGAGTTGCTAGTCCTGTATTAGTTGGGCATTTTGAGGGAAATAGAAAAGATCAACTCCTAATCGGAAATAAATGCTACTCTTTTGATGATGAATTAGTAAAATATACTTCCCTAGAAATAAAAGGGACTTTGCCAAACAATGGGAGTTATGCAGTCATAGATGTTGATGGAGATAAATATGACGATATCATTGTGTATGATAAAAAAAAGAAGGAGGTTGTGGCTTATGCTATTAATTCTTATGGGAGTATCTTTGAATTGACGCATTTTTCATTTAATGAAGGGGAAATTAATGATCTCAAATTCGGGTACTTCAATAATGATCGATATGCAGATATCTTTTTTTATTGTAAATCCGGGGAACAATACAAACAATTGATATATTATTATAATGGAAAAGAATTTATTAAAGGAGAAATTACAGAATCACATCCTAATTTATCTTTTTTAGTTGCGGATTTTAATAATGATGGTATATCGGAATTAATGTCCTGTTATTATACAATTGATCAAGATAAAGAGGCTAGAGCTACGATTGTTAGTTATCCCGGATGTCATTTTACGAATAATATCTATGATATTGATGTTACGGATTTATTTCTATCTCCTGATATTTCTCCTGGAACTACAAGATTAGATGATGTGTATTCATATAAGGGAAAATCTTATGTTTATCCTATAAAACATGATCTTTTTGCCGGTGATTTTACAGGGGATGGTAGAGCTGATGTATTAGCCATTTCTCAATCCAGAGTAACAGGGCCGGGGGTGATTACACGTTTTCGTGACGTAAAATACAGTTTGGTAACTTTTGATGAACAATGTTCTTCTGATGTGGTGATTGATATCATAGATGGTAATGCGGGTAGGCGCTCTATTGAATATAATAGTCATGTACAATCACGTGTGAGTAAGAATCCGCTAATAAAAGGATTATATACTCATTGGAATAAGCAATACTCATTAATTCGAAATGTAAATTATGTACTAACATCCGATTTACATAAAGACATTCATATTGGTAAGAAGTCATATTCATATACTACTCCTTTTTATAGAAAGGATAAAGGTAACTTTGTTGGATTTGAAAAACAAATAATAACAGATTCTCTTTTAAATACTATAACGGTTAACACTTATAATGTATTAGGATCTCCCTGTATATTATATCTTGCCAAAAGCGAGTATCGTGTTGGACATGAAATCGTTTCGTCTACTAACTATGGAGCTGAATTACATAATTTGTCAGGGAGCTATTATTTGAGACATACATCCGTTTTTGAAACAGACTTGGATAAGCAATGTGAAAAAGTGGAGCAATATACTTATGATGAAATAGATAATATCATAATCTCTGATGTTAGTTATCAAGGATTTGCTAGGGTAAATAATATGCCAGAAAAAAGAATTTTAACCAATTATCAATATGTACGTCCGGATAATCTATTATATAAAAAGAAACCTTCAAAAATTACAACTGTCTACACAAGAGATGGAGCTAATAGTATCACTCAAACAAAAAGATACGCTTATACTCCACAAGGAAAAATTTCTTTAGAATCATTTAATTCATATTTTAGATTTTTATCGGTTCGACTTAACCGATTGAAGAATAAACTTTTAGCGAATTATTTGAGAAATAGAGGTAACGATTTAGCAACTGTGCGAAATTCAGCGTTTTGCGTTGCTATACTGTCAAATAACTCTTTCATTTGCAAATATAATATCTTTTTCCGAAAGTACGAACTATCGGTGGCAATTTTATAAAATCGGCTTGCGAAAAAAGAAAATCATTCATCCCATTCATGAGGTTATGTTATGTAACAAATAGAAAAGGTGGTCAATGACCACCTTTTCTATTTGTTACGTATACCAACTATAGGAACTGTCTTTTCCATACCCGATTTAGCGGAATATTTGAATATCCCTATTTGTTTAGCACATTTACCTGAAGGTATCTTAATAACTTGGTCGTCATAGTAAGACAGTCCATCCTCATTCAAAAATAACACAGTTAATCCTGTTGGTATCAAGTATCCTTGTTTTACTTCGTTAGCTAAGGCTTCACCTGAATCCAAAACTTGAAATACCTTAAAAGAATTTTCACTTATACATTCTCCCTCTTTTTCAAATAATGTAATTCCTTTATAAGTAGAATTTCCACCAGCTATAAGCATGGAAACAACAACCACTAGAATAGCTCCAGTGACAACACCACCAATGAATATACATACTTTTTTCATAGCTGTCCTTGTCTAAATATCATCCAAATCATTTTGGATTTTGGCTTCAACATTTTGAGAATCACGATAGCGAATCATTACCATACCTTCATAAACTCCAGAAGACTTTTCAATTGAAAGTTGTATATCTCCTCCTGTCACTTCCCATGCACTACCATATACAACCGTTCCCTGATGCACTTCCGCCATTAAAGCGGTATTGGAATCTAAATGGGCAGGGTTGTTTTCTTTTGAAATTGTCGGCTTGCCATATTTACGAGTATATAAATCCTTATAATAGTCGTAAGTATTAACAAGGGTATTCCACTCCCCACTTGGGTCAAATAAAACGACAACTGCAAAAACATTTTTTCCATCGTCTGTAGCAGTTACCCCTACCGTTGCTTGACGACCTGTAAAGTCCCCTGAAAACAAAGTTATATTGTTTTCACGACCAATTGAAGTAAATCCTTTAGATTTGAGCTTTTGACAAAATTCTGTCATACTTCCCTCAATGGGAATACCCTTAAACGAAAGGTGCTCTTGTGCCATAATGTCAATGACTGCAAAGAGTACTGTTAAGGTGATTAAAATTTTCTTCATACTTATCATATTTAATTGGTTATATAGTAGTTAATAAATTAAAGTCTTCAATAGATATTTTACCTATTGAAACAAGCCATTCAAGATAAGAAATATCATCTTTAATATCGCCAAATTTTTGTCCCTTATATTTCCCAAAATCAATAATCCTTTCTGAAATAGATATATCCAAAGTTTTTTCGACATTTGGATACAATCGTTTAAGCTCTTTAAAGTCTATTTTGAAAAGCCTATCTGTCGTTTCTAACCAATAAAGATATTGATAATCCATTTTATAAATATCCCCCAAAGATTTCCCTTTATATTTCCCAAACATAAGTATCTCATCCGCTTTGTGAATAGGAAATATTTCATCAAGAGATACGCCAGGAACATCAATTAAAACCCACTCTCCACATCCGGCACAAGGGATTTCTTCATCTTTGATATTTGGATAACACTCTTTCCTATAAGTGTCATCAGGTTTACCATTCATAAAGCATTTACCATAAGCTTTTCCATATTTACCACGTGGCTTTACTGTTTCAACTAAAAAGGTTCTATCTCGATTAGGGTCAATACGCCTCTCTTCACTTGATGAGCGTGCTAAACCCAACTCACACCGTTTAACTAAAAATGGTGTTCGCTTACCTATATTGTAATAAATATTAAAAATATTATCGTGTGGGTACATATCTTATTCTCATTGTGGTGGACACTCAATTATCTTTAAATAATTTGTCAAGTTCTTTTCTTATTGCGCCTAACGCTATATTTTGGTCATGGCTTACAGTCATTCCTATTCCACTACTTTTTACTACTGCTATACGTTGATTGTTATTGTAGTCGTAAAATGTTACTGTAATATATGTATGTCCTCCATCCCATTTTTCAGAAGTAACATGGATATTAGGCGTAAGAATGCTATCAGAACACTCCAATACCTTTGAGATATTAGAGGTAGATAACACTTTTAGATTTGTTTCTGCAATTTGATTTTGAACTGCCATTATAATATCATCTAATTCTCTATCACCTGATGATTCACTACCAAAAATAACATACTTGTACTTGCTTACATCTGCATTGCTTGATAGTACAATCCTGCTTGATGCACAAGATGTCATTAATGTTATAATAATAGCGATAGGTATAATTTGTTTGATTAATTTCATATTTTTCTTTATTCCTATGGCTCATTAAGTTCCAATAAAGCCGTTAATTACACAGAAGCGTGGAACTGCAATGCCACGTCTTTGTTGAAGGTCGTAGGAAAACCCTAATGAGCAGATGTAGTAATAGCAGCCCACGCTATAGCGTGAGAACCACTATGCCATCCTTGCTCATTTTGAAAATTTCCTACGTTTTCAACAACAAGATAAGCATAACGCTTCTTTCTTTTCTAATATGTCTTGGACGGAGTTTCCCCAATCCAAACACAAAAGTAATGAAAAGTTGTGATAATCACTTATGTTGCAACAGATTTATTTGCTCGCTGTTTAAAATCGGAATTCTACAGTTTCATTCCTCTGCTTTTCCTTTGCGGTTGTATAGGTCGGCGTATGTTCTGCTTTAACTTCTCGAACTGTTCCTTGAACCACTCGGCAATGGGCTTTCGGTCGATGGCAAGAACTAATCTCGTCCCGTCCGTGGGGTCTTTCACTACTTGAAACCCAGCCTTTTCGGTCGTGAATTTCCGTCCGTGTTCTTCCGAGTAGAGTTCCCCTGCATACTCCAACGGCTTTCCCTTGACGAGCGTTGCGGTCTGTCTTTCATCGAACCCAATAAGGCGGCAGAGGTTTTCGATACGGAGCATTTCACGGAAATAGGGAAACCATGCCGCAGCCCTTGCAATTACCGTTTTCAAGAAAGATATTTCCTCCTTGTGCTTCGTTTCTTTGTCCGCTATCTCCCTGCGGTGCTTCCGTTCTACTTCTGCCATCTGTCGGCTGTGGTCTGCCTGCATGTTCTGTATTCTGTCTTGCAGGGCTTCGATGGTTTCCTCGTGGTCGGCTATCTCTCTATGCAGGGCGGTGTTCTCCCTTTCCAATGTCTTGACCTTGTTGCTGCCGAAAAGAGAACCGACACTCTCGGCGATGTTAGCGGCTGCGGTGGTTGCTGCCCCTTTCAGCTTCTCGGTCTGTATTTCTTTTTTCGCCTGTCTTAGTTCTTCCCGTGCCGTTTCTTTCTGCTGTTGCAAATCCACCACTTCCGCTTTGAGGTCGTCGGCAAGTTTCTGTATATCCCGATAATACTGCTGTGTGGACTTGTGGCGAGCTTTCGAGCCGTCTATGCCTCTTTGCAGCCCGTATTTCGCCATCGCTTCGGCATAGGTATCTTGGTAGGACTTCAATTTCAGCCGTGTCATAATATCGTCTGCGCACAGCCTCACGGTGTCGGTCGGCTTCTTGCGGTATCGCTTCTTCGTCTGTTCCTCCCTTTTCCTGCGCTTTCGCTCTCCTTTGACGATGGGGACGAGCGTGACGTGTATGTGCGGCGTTTCCTCGTCCCTGTGCAGGTGAGCCGCCACGATGTTCTCCTTTCCGAACGTGTCGGCGAAGTATTTCAGATTGTCGGCGCACCACTCGTCCAAACGTCCCTCTTCCTTTATCCGCTTCATGTCCTCGTGCGTTCCCGATACGTTGATGCGGATAGCCCGTACTTGGTTGCTTCCGATTTTGCGTGTCAGCCCCGCTTCTTCCAATCTCCGCTGTATAGCCGCCGAACGGTCTTTCACCCCGTCGGGGTAGTCGATGAGCCTGCGGTTTAAGTACGTGCGTGTGGGGTCGGCGTTCTTCGGTATGATGAAACGCTCGATATGTGCGGTCGTTCCGCTGTCGCTGCCGTGCGCCTTTTCCATGTGTAAAACTACGAAACCCATATATTCTTCCTTTCTTTTTTGGCTTGTGAAACAATGATTTTTTGTATTTTCGGGGGCGGCAAATGCCGTCCCCGATGGGGTGTGCAGAGGGGCTTGCCCCTTGCCTTATTGGGGAATTTTCAGCGTTGCTTGCAATGCGGCTCGGAAAATTCCCTAATAAGCTATGGTATTTTCTTCGTAAATACCCTGCGGCGTGCTGCCCGTCTGCCTTTCGGCGGTGGCTGTCCCTGCCGTCTGCTTACCCGTATAACCCCACCTTATTATTTTTCCCTTTCGGTCGGTGGTGGGCGGCGGGGCGGTCGTTTCCGTTTTCAAAGGCTCTTTTGCACGGGGCGGTCGGATACAAGGTTTTCCCGATAAATACGCTCGCAGCGAAGCGAGAGGAAGATTTATCGGGAAACGGCGCAGCCGCTTGACCTTTTAGCCGACATAAAGCCCCGTGCTTGCTTTGCCTTTGTAAACGGAAATGATTGCTCCGCTTTCCTCTGAAAAGAGGAATAGAACCTGCAATATATATCACCATAGTGATAGGTTTGCATGTTGGTATGCTGGTATGTTGGTATGTTTGCATGTTGGTATGTTGATATGTTGGTATATCATCACGCTTTCCAACGGCTGTTGGGCTTGCCGTCCGAAACAACCGACACGAATACCGTCGTTTTCTCTTTTCGCCCGTGTATAATCCTTTCCAATAATGCCCTGCGGACTTTCGCCGCCCCGAACGATTCGACACGGAAAGCGAGGGCGGCTATCGTTTCGAGGTTGTAAACCTCCGCGCTGTATCTGTCCGATATGCGGATAATGCGCTTTATGTCATATATACTCAAAACTCCGCTTTTGCAGAGTGCCTTTATCCCTGCCCGAACCGTCGGGACGATAACCCCGAACAGTTCGCAGATTTCCCACTCGGTCATGGCGGTTGCACCTATATCGTTCGGCAGGAAGATATTGCCCTGCTCGTCCATCGTGATAATATTCCTTTTTTCTTTCATCGGGATTCTGTTTTTAATTAGATGGCTCGGCAGATATTCTTCTCCATATCTTCCAACTTGTGCGACAAGGTTTCCATGTCTTGGCTTATCTTCTGGGCGGTGATTTTGGCGTAAATTTGGGTGGTCTTTATGTTGGTATGCCCTAAAAGACGGCTCACCGTTTCGATGGGTACGCCGTGCGATAAAAGTACGGTCGTAGCGTTCGTGTGGCGTGCAACATGGTAGGTCAAACGTACCTTGAAGCCGCATTGTCTGCCTATCTCTTTAAGTATCTTGTTGCAACTTCCGTTGCTCGGAACGGGGAAAACATGACCGTCCCTTGCCAGCCCCTTGTATTTCTCCATGATACGCTTGGGAACGTCCAAAAGACGGATGTTCGATTCGGTGTTGGTTTTCTTTCTTCGGGTGATTATCCACAGATTGCCGTCGAAGAATGTTTGCAGGCGGTCAATGGTAAGGTTCTTCACGTCCGAATACGCCAAACCCGTAAAAACAGAAAAGACGAACAAGTCCCGTACAAGTTCATGGGTGGCGTTCTTCATCGGTGCGTCCATGAGCGTCTGTATCTCCGTTTGGGTGAGGTAGCCCCTATCCACGCTTTCGGGAGAGTTGATATATCCCGCAAAGGGGTTGAACGGCAAACGCCCGTCGTTCCTCGCAATGGAAACGATGTGTTTCAACACAATCATGTAGCCCCACACGGTATTGGTGCGGCATTTCTTCTCCGTGCGCAAAAAATACTCGAAATCGTTGATGAATGTGAGGTTGAGTTCCTTTAACGGGATGTCCTCACGCTTGTAGGCATGGGGCAGGAACTCCCGAATATGGTTGCAGACCGTCCGATAACGGGTAAATGTCCCCTGCGCCCTGCTGTGTCCGACTTTCTTCTCAAACTCGGCGTTGTGCTGCTCGAACAGCTTCAACAAGGTTTCCTGCTTGACGCCGATACCGAGATAGGCGTCTTTGAGTTTGGCGGCGGTAACATAACCGTCCGTCTGCATCAGTTCTTGATAACGGCGGTTTACATCCACACGGATTTTATCTACCGCAAGGTTGATTCTCTGCGCTTCGACGCTCTTGCCCGAAGCACGGCTGTTCTTCACGTCCCACAACCGTGGGGGAACGTCCATCTTGCAACTGAACTGTTTAATCTCGCCGTCCACCGTGATACGGCACATCAGAGGCAGGTTGCCGTTCGGCTTCTCGCTGCCTTTCTTCACGTAAAATAATACCTTGAATGTACTTCGCATACTCACTCCTTTTTTGGGTTACAAAATTAGTTATTAGTGAGTTACCGACAGCTATGCAAATCGACGCAAAACGCAGAAACAGAAGTATTTAGCAAGAAATCTGCACCCGTTACGGGAGTAATGAGGTGGTAACTGAACTTCTGCACCGTTTGGCTTCGAGGTGGCATTTCGTTGGCTCTGCTCCATAGAAAAACAAAGCGTAACGAACGCTGTATCAGCTAATTCGCTACGCTTTGCCCAAATTTGCTTTTTCGCTATGTGTTTATTTTAAAAGATATCAATATAATGTATGTGGTCTTTTGGTTGCGGAGAGTATAGAAGATTCTATCACTAAAAAACAATTTGTTTATGAATATGATACTAACTTTTTACATCGGAGTAAGACTATATCTCCGACAGGCTTAATCTCAACTAATACAGCTGATGTCTACGGAAATACTCTTATTAATACCGGACCGGGAAATCTGAAAACATATTATACTTATGATGATTTATTCAGACCTTATAAAATTAAGGCTCCCGATGGTACTGTTTCAGTCCGGAAAGCAATAAGAGGAGGACGTGATAAACAAGGATTCTATGTTGCGAATTATGTTATATTGAATGGAAATACAGAAAAAAGTATTATTTTTAATAATGCCATACACTACGATTGTCTGGGGAGAGAAATTCGAAAAGAAAAAGTTCTATTAAATGGAACACATGAGCATATTGATATTTTTTATAACGAAAAAGGGTTATCAGAAAAGTTGTATTCATATAGAGGGAAAGTTTTAGTAAATTCGAAAGAAATGTATTATGATAATAAGAATCGTATTATACAAGAGAAAATATCATCTCCAGTTGATGTGGGCAAAAATGGAAAAACTATAGACTATGTTTATTATGATCCAAATGTCAGGAGAGGGAAAAAGGTAAAAGCTGTAATAACTAATGTATCTACTACTGATTCTATTGTTACAACAATGATATATAATCGTACTGCTTTACCTGTATTAAAAATTGAAAATAGTGATTCAATAGTTTACCAATATGATAGTGCTGATAACTTAATTAAGGTACGAACGGTAGGATACCCGACAGAGGATAAATATACAGATTATGGATTGAGAGTTTCTCATTTCAATAATTCTACAGGTAAATCGACATATGAATATAATAATTTCAATGAATTAGTTAAAGAAGTTGATGGTCAAGGAAATAAGATTGAATATGCTTATGATAAAGAGGGAAGAATAATAACAAAAACGACAGGAAAAAATACTGTTCATTATATTTATGACGCACTTACTGGTTGGCTAAAAGGAATTGAATCATTATCACATAAACTGGAATATTTATATGATAATATAGGACGGGTTATTGAAGAAAAGAAAACGACATTAGGGATACCGATGGTCAAGAAATATCAGTATGACAACTTTGGACGTTTATCAGTGTATACTTCTCCGTCTGGTTTCAAGCAAAAGAATGTATATGATGATAGATTTTGTGAATTGGTTGAGATTCGTGATATAACTACAGGCGATTCAAAAATTCTATGGAAACGCACGAAGGTCGATTCTTTGGGATATATTTCACAGGTTATTAATGGAGATAATCGAACAGTAGATTATACGTATAATAATCGTGGAGAATATACACATATTTATTCTCCGGGCGTTATTGATTTTTTATATCAATATGATCATCGTGATTTGATGCTTTCACGTAAAGAAAAGTTTTATACGGATGATTTATGGAAAGGATTTGATGAGCATTTCAGCTATGATACTTATGAAAGGCTTATTGCATCTGAAAGAAAAGGAAAAACAGGCCAAGAGGTTTCATATTCTTCCGGTTATCGGATTGCATCAAAATCCGACATAGGGAGTTATTTATATACTAGCGATAAATCTCGAATTCATAGCATATCCACAGTGTCAGAAAGAGATTATTATCCTTCACAGATATTAACCTTTTCAACAAATAATCGTATTGCTACAATACCACTAGTGTCCCATTAAAATTGGGACAAATTAAAAATTAAATAAACTTGGCCCATTTGGTCCGAATCGTTCTTTGTCATTTTGAAATTTAGTTTTGTCAAAAAGGTCTTTCAGATGAGTTTTATCAGTCAATGAGATGCTCAATATTTGTAGCACTTCATATGTACTTCTATCCAGTTGCATATCGTGTTGAATGATTGCCACCAAACAGTAAGTGCATATTGCAGCATATATCTGTATTCGAACGGCATTCTCTGTAGTACCCCAAAATCTTTTGATTCTAAGATGCTGCTTGAGCCATTTGAAAAACAGCTCTACCTGCCAGCGGTTTTTATAAAGTTCAGCCACTTGAAGCGCAGATATATGCATGGCATTGGTTATGAATATGAACTCTCTTTCTTGTTCCTCATCCCAATATTTAACAAGTCTAATAGGCTCTGGATAGTATTGTTTAGGATAGAATCCAGTCAGAAGAACACTCGCATCTGAAAGCACATTCTTAGGCAGTCTGCGTTTCCATTTGATGAATTTGCATTGAAGGTTCTTTTTTGCTCTGACAACGAAGTAGGCTTCAATCAGATGAATCCTATTCAGCATCTTGAAGTTGTTGTATCCGCGGTCAAAGATGTAATAAGAACCTGGTTCATAAGGTATTTCAATCATAGCTTTAGAATCATGTACGGATGCTTCCGTGATATGAAAAAATGCAGGGATCTGTGTTTCTACATCATATAATGTATGCACTTTGATACCTCCTTTCTTCTTGCGGAATTTAGCCCACCAAAAGACTGAAAGACACAGGTCGATAGTTGTCGAATCAAAAGCATAAACGTTACCGCCAAGTTTGAAAATATGATTAACACGCTTTTGCCGTGCTTCGCTAACTAGGTAGTAAGCGTATTCTTCAAAGATATGATAGTCTCTATCTTGATTTGCTCTTGCCAACGATGACTTTGATACGTTTTTACCCATCCCTAAATGATAACATTTGGAATGATGAGCTTCAAGAGCAACTATCAAATCTCGCAAACTTTCACGATTAGAAAGTTGACCAAACATCAAAGCAAGTAGCTGATTCCAGCAGGTGAAGTGCTTCACATATTTGTCGCCATCATACTTGCGCACAATGTAGTTGAACTTATTCCTATCTAAGAATGACACTAGTTGAGAGAAAACGTATTTTTCTTTATGCATTTGCAAATCTCCTTTCAGAGATGCAAAAATGCAAATTGAAATCCGTTTAATCGAAAAAACGCTGTAACTAACTAAATTTCAAATATTTCAAAGAGCTATTTTAGATTTTAATGGGACAGCAATGCTACAATACAAGAAAAAGATAAGATATGGACTTATGATTATGATGTAAATGAGATGCGTGCAAAAGCGGTGTTGGAAGAAAATGGTATTGTACGATTAACTAAATATTATTTTTCTAATTATGAAAAAGAATGTACTGATAACCAATCGACTGATATTGATTATATTTATGCAGGTGAAAATTTGGTAGCTTTAAGAAAGACTACTGAAAATCAGGTGGCTATATATTTTGTCTATTCTGATAATTTAGGTTCTATTCGATGCTTGACTGATTTTCAAGGGAATGTAGTACAACAGTTGGGGTATGACGCATGGGGGCAACGTCGCAATCCATTGACTGGCGAGAAATTGACTTCTATAGAATTGATCGATTCTTATCGTATTACGCGACGTGGATTTACAACTCATGAGCATATTGATGAAATGAACCTGATTAATATGAATGCGAGAATCTATGATCCTTTAATTGGTTGCTTTATTAGTGTTGATCCTCACGCTGCCATGAATTATATAATTAATCCTTATACTTATTGTAATGGCAATCCATTAAAATGGATTGATTTAACAGGAGAAGATATGTGGAGTACGTCTGACCCTGACTTGATAGACCGGATGTTTAATTTATACAAGGATGGCCAGAATATGTTTGGCAAACCTTATTCTGTAAGTAATGATTGGTTTTATCTAACTCATGATGAGTTTGTTAGAGCCTATGCAGTATATGGAGTTGCTGTATTTTCTTACAATGGTAGCTATGACTTGAGTAGTTATGGGACTATAAGTGATGGGGAAATCACAATTCATGGGAAGCTTCCGAAAAAAGAGGAAACTGGCATTCCTAGTGTAGGTGATGCTTATTCTATGATAAATTATGCAGTAGGGACATATACTGGAATAAAAGCTTACTCGCGTGTACATGATGGAATGTGGCGTGGAATGGATGGTAAATGGTACAAAACATCTTGGGGAGGTAACCAATATACAGGGGCTCGTAGTACTGTGATGAAAAAGGCTCTACGTTTAGAGAAAATTGGTAAATATATGTTCTGTCTTGATGCTGTAATTAATGGAGTTGTAATTTGGAACAATGCTTCTGAAAATAATTACGAACTTATATTCCAATCTTCGGCAAATATTGTTTTCGGATATATTTCTACTTATGGTGGACCTCCTGGAATGATTGTGGGAACAATGTATTATTCTATGACTTTCGCTCCTCATGGATTTATATTTTGTCCGATAACAGAACCGACTTTCTGTTCATCTGATAATACTTATGTTGAACCATATAAAAAAATATATTGAGAATGAATATACTTAAACAAATATATGAGATATATGAATATCTGTTTTATCGAACATATATATGGCAGCTTAGATTGTGGGGAGAAAAGCGGTCGCCAGAAGTAGCAGGGTTATTACTACCGACTTCATTGTTTACTTTTGTTTTTGTTGGCCCAATAGTTGGAGTATTACATTCATTGGAAGTACCAAACAATGAAGAGTTAGGTATACTTTTGGCTGTTATATTCACTTTTGTTGCTCATAGATTATTTATTAGTGATGGACAATATTTGTCTATTGCTGATAAATATCGTAATGAAACTAAAGAAAAACAACGACAACGTATGAAGCAAGTTTGGATTTTTTTAGCAATAAATCTTATTTGGGTAATATTCTGCATCTTCTTATTCATCAAAGTGATACCCCCGCCATCAAATGCAGATACCTCTAATAAGAATCCTTCTCCAGAATATATAGAGATGCTGAAAGATATAAGAGACCGACGAGCACAATAGAATATAAACAGTGAAATAAATTTGTTGTATAATAGATTATAATTTAGAACTTAGAAAAATGAGAATTATTTTATTTTTATTATTGGGTTGGTACACAATCGGAAATATACAAGCACAAATCAAAGAGCCTGTAAAGTTCAAAAATGAGTTGAAAATGACATCTGAAACGGAAGCGGAAATCGTGTTTACTGCTTCGATAGAGAAAGGATGGCATGTGTATTCGACCGGGCTAGGGGATGATGGACCTATTTCCGCTACTTTCAACATCAATGCGAGTAATCATGTAGAAACAATGGGTAAATTGCAACCTGTTGGAAAAGAAATCAGCATCTATGATAAGATGTTCGAGATGAATGTGCGCTATTTTGAAGATACGGTACAGTTTATCCAAAAAGTGAAATTTACAGGAAATGATTACTTTATGGATGGGTTTCTGGAGTTTGGAGCTTGTAACGATGAGAGCTGTTTACCTCCGACTCAAATTCCTTTTAAATATGGGAAAAAAGCAGAAGCAGATTTAATAGTTGTAAAAGGGAAAGAAGAGGCTCCGGTAAATGTGGTAGAGAAGCAATCGGAAAGTGATCTTTGGAAACCGGTAATCAATGAATTACAGGTGTTAGGTGAAGAACATTCTCAAGAGGATAAATCTTGGTTGTATGTCTTTGTCACTGGATTTCTTGGCGGATTATTGGCTTTGTTCACTCCCTGCGTATGGCCGATTATTCCTATGACTGTGAGTTTTTTCCTGAAAAGAAACAAGGATAAGAAGAAAGGAATTCGGGATGCATGGACTTATGGTGCTTCAATTGTCGTGATTTATGTAACACTGGGATTAGCAATTACTTTAATATTTGGTGCCAGTGCATTGAACGCTTTATCAACAAACGCCGTATTCAATATTCTTTTCTTCCTGATGTTGGTTGTTTTTGCAGCTTCTTTCTTTGGAGCATTTGAACTTACTTTACCTTCTAAATGGAGCAATGCAGTGGACAGCAAAGCGGAAGCGACGAGTGGCCTATTAAGCATTTTTCTGATGGCATTTACGTTATCTCTAGTGTCTTTCTCTTGTACAGGGCCGATTATCGGCTTTCTGCTCGTACAGGTTTCTACGACAGGTAGCGTGATTGCTCCTGCTATCGGAATGTTAGGCTTTGCCATCGCTTTGGCTTTACCATTCACACTGTTTGCTCTTTTTCCTTCGTGGCTGAAATCAATGCCTAAGTCAGGAGGGTGGATGAATGTAATTAAAGTGACATTGGGTTTTCTGGAACTGGCTTTTGCTTTGAAATTTTTGTCGGTTGCGGACTTAGCCTATGGCTGGAGAATCCTGGATAGGGAAACTTTCCTTGCGTTATGGATTGTGATTTTCGGACTAATGGGGTTATATCTGTTGGGAAAGATCAAGTTTCCGCATGACGGTGATGAAAACAGGGTAGGCGTGGGGCGCTTCTTTCTTGCGCTTGTTTCTTTAGCATTTGCTGTATATATGATTCCCGGACTTTGGGGGGCACCTTTGAAAGCTGTCAGTGCATTTGCTCCTCCTGTGATGACACAGGACTTTAATTTATATTCGAATGAGGTCCACCCCAAATTCAAGGATTATGAAATAGGTATGGAGTATGCACGACAACAGGGAATGCCTGTGATGATCGATTTTACCGGATATGGTTGTGTGAATTGTCGTAAGATGGAAGCGGCTGTATGGACAGATAGTAAAGTGGGTGGTATCATCAATGATAAGTATGTACTTATCTCTTTGTATGTGGATGATAAAACTCCATTGAATGAGCCTATAAATGTTGTGGAGAATGATACGGAACGCACTTTACGAACAGTAGGCGATAAATGGAGCTATCTGCAACGGGTGAAGTTTGGAGCAAATGCCCAACCTTTTTATGTATTGCTGGATAATGACGGTAATCCGTTGAATAAATCTTATGCATACAATGAAGATATTCCAAAATATATAGAGTTCCTGCAGGAAGGGCTGGAGCGATATGTGAAATGATGGATATTAGACATTCAGCTTGTATGTTATGGCTTATAGCTAAAGTTTGGAATGAGAAAAAGAATAATTCTTTTTGGGCATTTTCATAGAAATACATAGAATAGTGTTATCTTTGTAAAGTGACATCGGGTTTAATAGAGCAAATTGTATAATAATATTTGTGTCTGACATATAAGCAGCATGAGGGCGAAAATTTCTGCTGTGATGCTCTGAATTACATGATCTGAAAATGTGAATGTTGCCCTTGTCAAGATGGGCAGATTAAGATAAAGATCCCTCGTGGATCGGCTGCCTGTGAAGGTCGCTCTATTGTTTGTTTTGTTTGTGTTTTGGTGCACCTTTTTTCTGATAAAGAATAAGGTGCACTCTTTTTATAGTTATGTATATGTAATATTAAATATATTTTTGAAGAAAAAAGAAGATGGGTGAAAAAGCTTCAATGTGGAATCTATGGCACGGCTGTCACAAATTAAGTGAAGGCTGCCGTCATTGTTATGTATACCGGACGGATGGTAAATATGGAAAAGACAGTTCGGTGGTGGCAAAGACAGAAAAGTTCGATTTACCCTTGCAGCGTAAAAAGAATGGTACGTATAAGATACCTTCGGGGAATTTGGTATATACCTGTTTTACTTCAGATTTTCTCATTGAAGATGCAGATGAATGGCGTGCCGAAGCGTGGGAGATGATGCGGATACGGCAGGATCTTCGTTTCCTCTTTATCACTAAGAGGATAGACCGGTTGCAACAGTGTCTGCCTCCCGATTGGGGAGATGGCTATGACAATGTGACCATCTGCTGCACGATGGAGAACCAGGATAGAGTGGATTATCGTTTACCTATTTATAAAGAAATCCCTATTAAACATAAAATCATTATCTGCGAGCCGCTTCTTAGTCGGATTGATTTCAGAGGTGAGCTGGGAGAGTGGGTGGAACAGGTAGTGGCAGGAGGAGAGTCAGGAAAAGAAGTCCGGGTATGTGATTACGAGTGGGTATTGGATATCCGGCAGCAATGTATAGATGCGAATGTCGGTTTTTGGTTTAAGCAGACAGGGAGTTATTTATTAAAAGACGGACATGAGTATAAGGTTGCACGACAATTTCAACATTCGCAGGCGAGAAAGGCGGAGTTGAATTATACACCTGATAAATAAGAAATAAAGATTAATATAGATCTTTTTTACTGAAAGCGAGGGTTGCTTAGCAATCTTCGCTTTCGTTTTATTGAGTACAAAATACGGATAATCACGTCTTTTTATAAAGATATTGTGTAAATTTTAAATTATCCATATTAATGAAACAGATAAAACTGTTACTTCTTTTAGCTTCCGCCTCCGTTACGGGAGCACTTGCGCAAAGCAATGGATTGACGGATATGAGTCAGAGCCGTTTTGCGAAGATGGCGAATACCGGAATCAGTGCCGTACATTGGACAGATGGATTCTGGGGAGATCGCTTTCAGGTATTTAGCCGGACTTCCCTGCAAAGTATGTGGAACACTTGGAACACGCCGGAGATCTCTCACGGTTTCCGTAATTTTGAGATTGCCGCTGGTGTGTGTAAGGGTGAACATTGGGGACCTCCGTTCCATGACGGAGATATGTATAAATGGATGGAGGGTGTGGCTTCTGTCTATGCTGTCAACAAAGATCCGGAACTGGATAAGTTAATGGATAACTTTATTACTTGTGTCGTAAAAGCCCAACGTGCAGACGGTTATATACATACGCCTGTTGTTATCGAAGAACTGAATAAAGGTATTGACTCTCATGCATTAGGGGATCAGCATAAACAAACGGTCATTGGAACGAAAGTAGGTGACGAGAATGAAAAAGGAGCTTTTGCCAATCGGCTGAACTTTGAGACATATAACCTGGGACACCTGATGATGGCGGGTATTGTGCATCGTCGTGCCACCGGAAAGACTACTCTTTTTGATGCTGCTGTGAAAGCGACAGATTTTCTTTGCCACTTTTACGAAACGGCTTCTGCCGAACTGGCTCGCAATGCCATTTGCCCTTCACATTATATGGGAGTGGTCGAAATGTATCGTGCCACAGGAAATCCCCGTTATCTGGAACTTTCGAAGAACCTGATTGATATTCGCGGTATGGTGGAAAACGGAACGGATGATAATCAGGATCGTATTCCTTTCCGCGACCAATATCGTGCAATGGGGCATGCCGTACGTGCAAATTATCTGTATGCAGGAGTAGCGGATGTATATGCCGAGACAGGCGAACAACAGTTGATGAAAAATCTGACTAGTATCTGGAATGATATTGTCACCCGGAAGATGTACGTGACCGGAGCTTGTGGTGCTCTTTATGATGGAACGTCACCGGACGGGACTTGCTATGAGCCGGATAGTATTCAGAAGGTACATCAGAGCTACGGACGTCCTTATCAGTTGCCGAATAGTACAGCGCACAATGAAACATGTGCCAATATCGGAAATATGCTTTTCAACTGGCGTATGCTGGAAGTGACAGGGGATGCGAAATATGCTGATCTTGTAGAGACTTGTCTTTATAATAGCGTATTGAGCGGTATCAGTCTGGACGGAAAGAAATATTTCTATACCAATCCGCTTCGTATCAGTGCCGATCTTCCTTACACGCTTCGTTGGCCGAAAGAACGGACGGAATATATCAGTTGTTTCTGCTGCCCGCCGAATACATTGCGTACATTGTGTCAGGCACAGAATTACGCCTACACATTGAGTCCGGAAGGCATTTACTGTAACTTGTATGGTGCAAATACGCTGACTACGACTTGGAAAGACAAAGGAGAGCTGGCATTAACACAAGAGACGGATTATCCCTGGGAAGGAAAGGTACGCGTAACGTTGGATAGAGTTCCTCGTAAGGCGGGTGCTTTCTCGCTCTTCTTACGTATTCCTGAATGGTGCGAAAAGACTACGCTCACAGTGAATGGACAGCCGCTGCAAACCAATGCAAAGGCAAATTCGTATGCGGAAGTAAATCGTACATGGAAGAAGGGGGATGTAGTGGAGCTGGTGATGGATATGCCTGTCCGTTTGCTCGAAGCCCATCCGTTAGCAGAGGAGATTCGTAATCAGGTGGTCGTGAAGCGCGGGCCGTTGGTTTACTGTCTGGAAAGTATGGATATTGCAAACGGGGAAAAGATTGATAACGTATTGATTCCCGCTGATATAAAACTAACTCCGAAGAAAATCACAATTGAAGGCAGTCCGATTGTTGCACTTGAAGGAATGGCACGTCTGGCATCTGCAACTTCGTGGGAAGGAGTGCTTTACCGGCCGGTTGTTCAGGCTGAAAAGACAGTAAATATCCGTTTGATTCCTTATTATGCCTGGGGAAACAGAGAAAAGGGAGAAATGACTGTATGGATGCCTCTTGCCAGATAGTCCGGATTGTTTAGTATACAGAAATGAAAAAAATCATGAAAAAGTTATTTGTAACGGCTATATGTATCTTGTGCAGTCACTGGCTATTGGCCGGTGAGATATGGATTTCTCCCAAGGGTAGTGACTTCAACGACGGAACTCGTCAATCTCCTAAAGCCACGCTGACTTCTGCCTTACGACAAGCACGAGAATGGCGCAGGACAGAGGATAACCGTATTCAAGGTGGAATCACAATCTATATGGAAGGTGGAACCTATGCCTTCCATGAACCGTTTTTTATCCGTCCGGAAGATAGCGGAACCAAAGAATCGCCCACAATCATTCGCTCGGTAGGCGATGAAAAAGTGATATTGAGTGGAGGAATCAGCATAAATGGCTGGAAGAAGCAAGGGAAAGTTTGGGTAGCAGATGTACCGGTATTTAATGGACGTCCATTGGATTTCCGCCAGTTGTGGGTGAATGGAAAAAAGGCAGTTCGTGCCCGTGATGTGGAGGATTTCGAAAAGATGAATCGCATTTGCAGTGTGGATGAGAAGAATGAAATTCTTTATGTACCTGCAGTTTCCATTCGCAGGCTTATTGATAATAAAGGGAATTTGAAAGCTAAATATGCCGAGATGGTATTACATCAGATGTGGTGTGTTGCCAATCTTCGGATTCGTTCAGTTGAAGTGCAGGGAGATAGCGCGGCAATACGTTTTCATCAACCGGAAAGTCGGATTCAGTTTGAGCATCCCTGGCCGCGTCCGATGGTGACGACAGACGGACATAATTCTGCTTTCTATCTGACAAATGCCCGCGAATTGCAGGATGTACCCGGAGAATGGTATCATGATATAGATGCCCGTAAGATATATTATTATCCACGGGAAGGAGAGAAGATGCAGGAGGCGAAAGTGATCGTACCTGCTGTTGAGACATTAGTACGGGTGGAAGGAACTGTGGATCGTCCTGTGTGTCATATTCGTTTCGAGAAAATTACTTTTTCCTATACTACATGGATGCGTCCGTCAGAAAAAGGACATGTACCTCTTCAGGCAGGTATGTATCTGACAGATGGTTACCGGATTGATCCGAAAATGCAACGGGATTACTTGAATCATCCGTTGGATAACCAAGGATGGTTGGGACGTCCCGCAGCTGCTGTTCGTGTGGCTGCTGCAAGGCAGATTGATTTCGAGCGTTGCCGGTTCGAGCATTTAGGTTCAACCGGATTGGATTATGAAGAAGCGGTGCAAGGCGGTGTTGTTCGTGGCTGTCTCTTCCGCGATATTGCCGGAAATGGTCTGTTAGTCGGCAGTTTTTCTCCGGCTGCCCATGAGACGCATTTGCCATACGATCCTGCTGATCGTCGGGAAGTATGCACACAGCAACAAATCAATAATTGTTATTTCACGGAAATAGGCAATGAAGATTGGGGATGCCTTGCCATTGCTGCGGGATATGTAGGAGACGTCAATATCGAGCATAATGAAATCAGTGAAGTGCCTTATAGTGGTATCAGTCTTGGTTGGGGATGGACGCAAACTGTGAATTGTATGCGTAATAACAGAGTACATGCCAATCTGATTCATCATTATGCGAAACACATGTATGATGTGGCAGGTATTTACACACTCGGTTCGCAGCCGAAAAGTTATGTAACGGAGAATTGCGTGCATAGTATTTATAAGCCGGGGTATGTACACGATCCTAATCACTGGTTCTATCTTTATACGGATGAAGGTTCTTCCTTTATCACTGTACGTGATAATTGGACAGAAGGAGAGAAGTATCTGCAAAATGCCAATGGTCCGGGAAATGTATGGGAAAACAATGGCCCGAAAGTGGATAGTGTTATTCGTGAACGTGCGGGACTGGAAGCAGGATATAAGGATTTACTAAATATTCAGTAGGTATTGACAAGTCATTTAACTGTACAGGGCAGACGCATTAAAAATTATTGTTCTGTAAAAGTTGTGACAAATATTTTTCATCCCATCCGGCTTTTAGTCTTTTCAGATTCATACTTCCTTTTGTTGTTTTATCCTTCTTTAGTATGGTAAGTGCCATCTTTGTTGCCACCGAAAAGTTTCTGGCTGCATTTTTCACCTTTTTACTGTAGTCTTCTCGAAAGGTAACATCCAATTGCCAATGAAGATTATTCTCAATAGACCAATGCTGTCTGATGGCAGATGCAATCTCCTCCGGTTTGGTATTATCAAGTGAAGTTACATAGTATCTGACCTCTTGAGTATATTCTCCTGTTGCTACTATTGTTCTCTCCGACTTTATCCCTACAATAGACTTCAACCCCACAAGTTTCTTCTTAAACATTTTCTCCATTATAGAACCATAACTGACTACAGTACAGGTTCTTTTCTCAACTCTTCCATGTCCGGTATTTTCCGACACATGCCTGGTGACTCTATTGATTATTTCATCTCTATCCTGATAATCGTCAATAATTTGTTTAGCTAGTTGATAATTTTTTTTCTTATTCTCCTTTATAGCTATAATATAATTTGCATCACGCTCAATAATGGTCTGGGTTATATCTTTCTGGCATCCCATCGCGTCAATTGTAACAATACAACCACTTAGTTCCAAAGAGTTAATCAACAATGGAATAGCTGTGATTTCATTGCTTTTATCATCTACTTTTACCTGACCTAAAGAAATTCCATTAACGGCAGACCAGGCGGAAACCATCCATAATTTGAATCCTTCTTTTCCCGTAGTATGCTCTCCATCACATTGGCTTGGACCACGCATGAGCTTGCCATCTATAGCTACAACGCCTTTCACCTCCTGACAAACTTGTTTTACCCAATTACGAAAGATCAACTCAAAATACTCGGGCTTTATTATACTGAAGAATCTATTAAAAGTATCATGACTAGGGATGAACTCCAGGTCAGGTATGCGACTTTTGAAAAAAGCAATTTTCGCATTGCCAAATTCCTCAATCTCATTCCAAGACTGGGCGCCACAGATTACAGCAGCAATGGATATATAGATAATAGTTTCCATTTTATGTACTTTTTTGCGGTTCATCCTAGGATCTTCTATTTGTTTACAAAGGTCAATTATGCCAATTTTCATGTTAGTTTATGTTTTATAATATCTTATAAAGATAAGGAAAATAATCGACATATACAATAGATAATACACTAATAGTCAATAATATAAAAATAAAATACAAGTTGTAAGATAGTAAAAAATATAATGCGTCGACCCTGTTTAACTGTAATACGTGATTCGTTCCACAGATATGGAACTAAAGGAAAACAATTGTAGAACTAAAGGGAAACAGATGTGGAACTAAACGTCAACCACTGTGGAACGAATTATTTCTTATGATTCAGTTTGTTAGTAATAGAAAGAAAAATGAAAAAGAAATATATGATATTGCTTAGTGCCTTGTCTTTGGCAAGCAGCACATTTGCCCAGACCTGGATATGGTATCCGGGAGACTACGAAATCTGGCTGGGAAATCAAATGAATAACCGTCGTACGGAACGAGGTGCATTTTTTCCTCCTTTTTGGAAAACGGACAGTCATTATGTTGTCGTAGAATTCAGCAAGCAACTGAATCTTTCCGAGCCGGAAGAAATCTTTATTGCTGCCGAAGGAAAGTACAACGTCAAACTGGATGGAAAGCTCCAGTTCGGTATGCCGGAAACCATGTTGCTTCCGGCCGGAAAACATAATCTGAACATCAAAGTCTGGAATCAGGCAACTCCTCCCACTATTTATGTGAAGGGAAAAACAGTGAATTCAGACTCTTCCTGGCGTGTAACTTACGAAGATAAAGAATGGATTGACGAGAGCGGAAAAGCGAGTGACACATCTGCCACTATCTATATGGATGCCGGATGCTGGAACTTTGACGGAGCTACCCAACGTCCTTCCCAATTCAGTCTGATGCGTGAACCGCAGCAACCTGTTACGAAGACAGAACAGCCCGAAGGAGGTATCCTTTATGATTTTGGAAAAGAAACATTCGGATTTATCACATTGAAGAATCTTTCCGGAAAAGGAAAAATAGAAATTTATTATGGTGAAAGCCCGGAAGAAGCAAAAGATAAAGCATATTGCGAAACATTGGACAAACTCTTGCTCGAACCGGGACAAGTGACCGACCTTGCTATCCGCAGCACTTCTCCTTTGAGTAATTCTGAAAACGAATATACATTGGAGAACAGCAAAGCCTTCCGTTATGTCTATGTAACTCACGAGCCGGGTGTACAGATTGGAGAAGTCTCCATGCAATATGAATATCTTCCTGAAGAATACCGCGGAAATTTCCGTTGCAATGATGAAGAACTGAATCGTATTTGGGAAGTTGGCGCATACACCATGCATCTCACTACCCGCGAATTCTTCATTGATGGTATCAAACGTGACCGTTGGGTATGGAGTGGCGATGCCATCCAAAGTTATTTGATGAACTACTATCTTTTCTTTGATAACGAGTCCGTCAAACGTACAATCTGGTTACTTCGTGGCAAAGACCCTGTGACCAGCCACAGTAATACAATCATGGATTATACTTTCTACTGGTTCCTTAGCGTATATGACTATTATATGTATAGTGGCGACCGCCATTTTGTCAACCAACTGTATCCACGTATGCAAACAATGATGGATTACGTGTTGGGACGTACCAATAAGAATGGCATGGTAGAAGGCATGACCGGCGACTGGGTATTTGTGGACTGGGCAGACGGCTATCTGGATAAAAAAGGCGAACTCTCTTTTGAACAAATCTTATTTTGCAGAAGTCTGGAAACAATGGCTTTGTGTGCGGAACTGGTTGGAGATGCCAATGGCAAACAGAAATACGAGAAACTGGCTGCTGCTTTGAAAGCAAAGTTAGAACCTGCCTTCTGGAATAACGAGAAACAGGCATTTGTACATAACTGCGTCAACGGTCAGCAAAGTGATGCGGTCACCCGTTATGCGAATATGTTTTCTGTCTTCTTTCAATATTTGAATGAAGATAAGCAACAAGCCATTAAACAGTCTGTTTTGCTAAATGACAGTATTCTGAAAATAACGACTCCCTATATGCGTTTTTACGAACTGGAAGCACTTTGTGCTCTTGGCGAACAAGATGCTGTAATGAAAGAAATGAAAGCCTATTGGGGAGGAATGTTGAAGGAAGGAGCTACCTCCTTCTGGGAAAAATATAACCCGGAAGAAACCGGAACGCAACATCTTGCCATGTATGGCCGTCCATACGGAAAGAGTTTGTGCCATGCCTGGGGAGCGAGTCCTATCTACCTGTTGGGCAAATATTATCTGGGAGTGAAACCTGTAAAAGAAGGATATAAAGAGTTTGCTATTGCTCCTGTATTGGGAGGATTGAAATGGATGGAAGGCACTGTGCCCACTCCAAATGGCAATATCCATGTCTATATGAACAGCAAAACGATGAAAGTGAAAGCAACAGAAGGGAAAGGCTATCTGACCATCAAAAGCCGTCGTCCACCTAAAGCAAATATCGGAACACCGGAAAAAGTGTCGGTAGGAGTATGGCGCCTCTGGATCGATTCACCCGAAGAAAGAATTGTTACCTATCATTTATAATACATTGTTAATTAGTTAGTGGAGTAGTCCTTGATTAACGGTTCCTCATTTTAATGGGGATTGTTAATCGGGGACTTTTTTATTGGAATATACGAAATTAAAAGAGGAAAGTCAATAGCTTTTTAAAATTTGATGTGATACAACACATGCCTGCACAACGGATGTTCACCAGGGACAAGCGGATGATCGAATTCCCTTACTCGTTCCATTCCTATTTTCTGCATTACACGTTCTGACCGTTGGTTGAGAAGGGAAGTAAAAGAAAAGAGTTCTTTTATATCCATTTTATTGCGTGTATGCTCCAAACAAGCTGTTGCAGCTTCAGGAGCATAACCCTGTCCCCAATATTCGTGTGCTAACCGCCAGCCTATTTCTATGCCCGGAGCAAAGTCTACATCAAATGTAATCTGATGTAGTCCGGTATAGCCCATAAAAGCATGATCTTCTTTTCGTTCTACAGCATACAAACCGAAGCCACAGGTTTGGAACTCATTTTGAATACGCTGATAAAAGGCAAATGATTCTTCCGATGACAATGAACTAAGAAAAAACTCCATCACATTCGGATCGGCATTCATACGGGCAAAAAACGGGATGTCTTCTTCTTTCCAGTCGCGGAGAATCAGACGGGGTGTTTCTATATACTTTTGCATAATAATGATAATAATGGAATGCAAAGATACAATTCTTTTTTCCTTGTTGGAGGTTATTCATTATTATAAGTATTAACTATTATTCATTGAATCCCCTCTTCACTTATGGTCAGTCTAGTCAGCAGCATGGTACGGGTGTGTAAACCAGAAGCAGGAACCTATTCCTTCGGTCGAATCCACGCCAATTTCTCCTCCCATTTGGGAAACAATGCTTTTGCAGATAGAAAGTCCAAGTCCTGTACCCTGAACAAAGGTATTGAGCTTCACAAAACGTTCAAATACGCTCTTTTGCTTTTCTTCCGGTATTCCCATTCCGGTGTCGCGCACATAGAATTTTATTTTCTGATGGGATACTTGTTCATATCCCAGGGTGATACTGCCTTGCTGGGTGAACTTTAACGCGTTATTTATAAAGTTACTGATTACTTGGGTGAATCTGTTTTTATCCGTATAGATATAACATTCCGGGAATGGTTCCTCAAAAATCAATTCAACACCTTTACTCACTTTCATACTTATTGATTTGATGATTTCAGCACACGTCTCATTTACATCCACATTGGTATATACAAAATTAAATGTTCCCGCTTCGATTTTCGAAAGATCGAGAATGTCCGATATCAGTTGCAAGAGAAGTTCATTATTCTCTTGCACAATCTTGATATATTCCTGCCGTTCGTTTCTGCTGTCCGTTTCTGCCAGAAGACTGGAAAAACCGACAATAGCATTGAGAGGAGTACGGATCTCATGACTCATGTTAGCTAGGAAAGCCGACTTCAGACGATCCAGTTCTTCCGCTTTATCGCGGGCAATAATCAATTTCTGTTCAGTTTCTTTCAAAGGCGTGATGTCATAATTGATACACAACATCTCAATAATGCCGTCTTGCGGACGATAATCTCTGACCATTACGTTAATGCTGGTCCATGTATATTTGCCATTCTCCCTGCATACACGAACTTCTTTACGCAAACTGGTTGCCTTTCCCGTTTTCACTTCACCTACAAAGTTTTTCAGAACAGCCTGATCTTCAGGAACCACATGTGCATATACTCCGATAACCTGTGGCATGGGAATACCTTCTTTCTCTCCCAAATTCCTGTACCATGTATCTTGGGCATATCCGTCTCTTGTCAATACATTGAAATGAGCAAATCCTACCTTGGCGTAATCACCAATTAGAAGAAACAGATTCTCAAATTCCTGTATCTTGGTGTATGCATTGGTCGTTTCCGTCGTATCTATGTTGATAAACAGATAGTTGATAAACTGATTTTGAGAATCATAGAGAGCAGTAACCTTTGTAGTAAGATTGATAATCCCATTTCTCCGGGTGTTCACATACTGGCTTATTTTTGAGAAATCATAATCAATGGAGAAATCGACATCTTCTTTCGCTCTTAATTTCTCTTTTACTTCTGAAGGAATATTGGGATTATCGAACAAATTAACTCTTAATGCTTCATTCTTGTCAGACAAGCCGAATATTTCAAGCTCTTTATCATTAATATCTACCAGATAACCGTCTTTGTCATAAAGTTCGACGCCAGCCGGAAGATTCTTATAGATGTTTCTCAATATCTTTTCGCTGTTGTCCAAAGCTAGACGATCTTCTTTGGCTTGTAATTCCGACTTTCGCAATTCGATGCAAATACTGATAATATTAGCAAGAGAGGAGAAGCATTGATAATCCACATTGCTCCAGCTACGCTGCGTTCTTACCATATCAATTCCCATATAGCCCCATACCTCTTCTTTAGAGATTAGCGGAACTACCATCAGCGACTTGATATCTTGTATCTCCAACGTCTGACGATATTCCGCAGCTTCTTCGGGCATGTCGTCCAGCGTGTTCAGAATGATAGCCCTTCTTTCGGCTATCTGATGATTCCACCAGGTAGAAGGGTCCCAGGGAATATTGCTCAAGAATTCCTGTTCCTTGGATATTCCTTCGGCGGTAACCTCATAAGTGCAATCCTGGCGTTGTTCTTTTCGGTTTATTTCGAAGATATAGATACGATCGCCCAAAAACTGGTTGAGGAGATCTCCTAATGTCTTGTTAACCACTTGAGTGACATCATCACATTGCAGAAAAGCAAGCAATGAATATGAAATATTAGTTTGTTGGTAAAGCAGATTGCTCACTTGAAAGAAATCAATGTTTTCATTCGTAGTATCGATCGGTCTGTCAATATATTGCAGAAAGCCCGTCATATTCCTATATCCCTCTTTATCGGGCTTTTGGAAATTAATCTTAGAGTACACCCATATTTCCCCGTCTTTTGCCCGGATTGGGAACATTTGTTCGTATGTCTCCAGATAAGAAAGAGACATATATTCATTTTTAAGACGCAGCCGGTGATCTTCACGTATTCTTTGGTGAAATTCGGTGAAACTGATGCGGTTACTTTCAAGACCGAGTAAGTCAACAATAAAGTCGGAACAGATATATTCTTGATTCTTCAAATCAGATTCCCACCATCCCATTTTGGCCATTTTTGCTATCTGAACGTATTTTTCATAGTCATAATTTGTTTGTTCTTTCATATTGTTTGCTCTTGTTTTCTGTTTTATATTATAAGCTAGCCGGCAAAGATAAGCATAACTTTTAAATAATGAGGCGTTTGCATATCACAGCAGGATGAAAGTGGAAATTTGGTGCTGAAAAGTGGAAAAAGAGACAAATGAGTACAAACAGGGGATTATTTCGTCTTTCTCTTAGTGAAGAAGTGAATTATATAATCTATAATATATATCAGAAGAATGAAAAATACCAGATTATTCATGTTTGCGGCATGCACACTTTTTTTGGCAGCGTGTGGCAGGCAAACCGTGAAGATTATGACTCCGCCGGATGCGTCAAATCGTGTTTTGTTTGGTGCGGAGCAGTTACAGACTACCTTGGATAAAGCCGGTTATCAGGTAATGATGCAACAGGGAGACACGACATTCTCCGATCCTGAAATCAAAACGATTCTGTTGACGGAAGTAAATGACACGACACTCAAGAAAGAAGGTTTTCATATTTCGACGACGGGCAATCTGACCAGAGTGTCCGGCAGGGATGGGAGTGGTGTCATTTACGGATGCCGTGAACTGATTGACCGTGTGAATGATTCGGATGGTAAGTTGAACTTCCCGGAGGAACTGAAAGACGGTCCTGAAATGGTATTGCGTGGTGCATGTGTAGGATTACAGAAGATGACCTACCTGCCGGGACATGGTGTATACGAATATCCGTATACGCCGGAAAGTTTCCCCTGGTTTTATGATAAAGAACAATGGATTAAATACTTGGATATGTTGGTTGCCAACCGCATGAATTCGCTGTACCTTTGGAACGGTCATCCGTTTGCGTCATTGGTGAAACTGGAAGATTATCCGTTTGCACTGGAAGTAGATGAAGAAACATTCAAGATGAATGAAGAAATGTTCTCTTTCCTCACAGAAGAAGCGGACAAACGCGGTATCTTTGTGATACAGATGTTTTATAATATTATTCTTTCCAAACCTTTTGCTGAACATTACGGACTGAAAACACAGGATCGTAACCGTCCCATTACTCCTCTGATTGCCGATTATACACGCAAGAGCATTGCTGCTTTCATTGAAAAATATCCCAATGTAGGATTACTTGTTTGTCTGGGTGAAGCGATGTGTACAGTTGAGGACGATGTAGAATGGTTTACAAAAACAATTATTCCGGGAGTGAAAGACGGATTACAGGCTTTGGGACGTACGGATGAACCGCCCCTTTTATTGCGTGCACACGATACGGACTGTAAACTGGTGATGGATGCTGCACTGCCACTCTATAAGAATCTTTATACGATGCATAAGTATAATGGTGAATCGTTGACTACCTATGAGCCTCGTGGTCCCTGGGCGAAAATTCATACAGATTTGAGTTCGTTGGGTTCCATTCACATCAGTAACGTGCATATTCTGGCAAATTTGGAACCGTTCCGCTGGGGATCTCCGGATTTCGTTCAGAAGGCGGTAACTGCCATGCACAATGTACATGGTGCCAATGCATTGCACCTTTATCCACAGGCTTCATATTGGGATTGGCCTTATACTGCTGATAAATTGCCGAACAATGAGCGTGAGTTCCAATTGGATCGTGACTGGATTTGGTATCAGACCTGGGGACGCTATGCGTGGAACTGCCATCGCGACCGTACAGATGAAATGGGTTACTGGAACCATCAGTTAGGCAAATTCTACGGAACATCTGACGAAAATGCAAGCAATATCCGTGTAGCTTATGAAGAAAGCGGTGAGATTGCTCCGAAGTTATTGCGTCGTTTCGGTATCACAGAAGGAAATCGCCAAACGTTATTGCTGGGTATGTTTATGAGTCAGCTTGTCAATCCGTACAAATATACGATCTATCCGGGATTCTATGAAAGTTGCGGACCGGAAGGAGAGAAGCTGATAGAGTATGTAGAAAAAGAATGGAAAAAGCAACCTCATGTAGGTGAAATGCCTTTGGATATTGTTGCTCAAGTAATAGAACATGGAGATAAAGCAGTAGCGGCTATTGATAAAGCAGCAGGTTCCGTCTCTTCAAATAAGGATGAATTTGCACGTTTGCAGAATGATATGCATTGTTATCGTGAATTTGCGTATGCGTTCAACCTGAAAGTGAAAGCTGCCAAACTGGTATTGGATTATCAATGGGGAAAAGAGATTAAGAATCTTGAAGAAGCTATTCCTTTGATGGAACAAAGCTTGGAACACTATCGCAAATTGGTGGAACTGACGAACGAACATTACTTGTATGCCAACAGTATGCAGACTGCCCAACGTCGTATTCCTATTGGTGGAGATGATGGAAAGAATAAGACTTGGAAAGAATTGCTGGTACACTATGAGAAGGAATTGGAAAATTTCAAAGCCAACCTCGCTTTGTTGAAAGAAAAACAGAATGGAAATGCGGTGACTGAAACTATCGAGATTGCTGCCTGGACTCCTGCAAACGTGAAACTGATCTCTAATTATCCGACAGTGAAAGTGGATGAGGGTATTTCTTTATTTGTGGATGTCCCAGGTAAGATAGAAGCAGTAGCTCCGGAATTGAAAGGAATGAAGGCGCTCCGCTTCAATGGAAATGAGCAGAGAGAGAAAGGCACAAGCATCACTTTCGAAACGGATGCTCCGGTGAAATTGTTAGTCGCTTATTTCAAAGACGACCAGAAAAAGTATGCAAAAGCTCCGAAACTGGAAATTGATGCATCAGCCAATGATTACGGTCAGGCGGAACCCGTGTTGACGAATGCTGTCCGTATCAACGGAATGCCTTTGGCAAATGTGCATGCATATAGTTTTCCGGCTGGAAAGCATACATTGATGTTACCCAAAGGTTATCTGCAAGTGTTAGGATTCACGGCTGCGGAAACGAAAGTTCGTAATGCCGGGCTTGCCGGGGATGAAGAGACAATGGATTGGTTGTTTTATTAATGGGAATTTAGCAGTTAAATGGGAATTTATCGGTTAGGCTGAAAGCCTTACAATTATATATTTATTGGGGTGCCCTGAAAGGGCTTAATTATATAGCGTAGGGCAACGCCCTACGAAAAAGGCACATCAGCCACAAGCCCTGAAAGGGCGGAACTGTATACAATTATGCCCTTTCAGGGCGCAAATTCAGATTGTCGTTTTTACGTAGGGCGTTGCCCTACGCTATATAATTAAGCCCTTTCAGGGCACTCCGCAAAATTATCATTTAGTGGTTATGCACTATTTAAGTATTAAACGATTAGAAAAAGTATCATGAAGAAGTTATTGCTGGCAGTTTTTAGTATAGCCACCACTTTCTCTCTGTATGCGCAAAGGGAAGTTCCGCAGGAACGAATGGAGCAGATTTACGAGGAAGTAAAGACACCATACAAGTACGGGCTCGCAGTTGCCCCGGCAGACAATTATCATAAGATTGATTGTCCTACCGTTTTTCGCCAGGGAGACAAGTGGCTGATGACTTATGTGGTTTACAACGGTAAAGGTGGAACCGATGGTCGTGGTTATGAAACCTGGATAGCAGAAAGTGATAATTTGCTCGAATGGCGCACTTTGGGACGGGTTCTTTCTTATCGGGATGGAAAATGGGACTGCAATCAGCGTGGCGGATTTCCTGCATTGCCGGATATGGAATGGGGTGGAAGCTATGAGCTTCAGACTTATAAAGGTCGCCATTGGATGACTTATATCGGTGGTGAAGGAACGGGCTACGAAGCTGTAAAAGCTCCGCTTTATGTCGGACTGGCATGGACGAAAGGAGATATTTCTACGGCACATGAATGGGAATCTCTGGACAAACCGATTTTGAGCATCCATGATAAAGATGCCCAATGGTGGGAAAAACTGACTCAATATAAGAGTACCGTTTATTGGGATAAAGATAAAACATTGGGAGCTCCGTTTGTGATGTATTACAACGCGGGCGGGCATCATCCGGAAACGAATTTAAAGGGCGAACGTGTCGGCATTGCGCTTTCCAAAGATATGAAAACATGGAAACGCTACTCCGGAAATCCGGTCTTTGCGCATGAAGCTGATGGAACCATTACAGGAGATGCGCATATCCAAAAGATGGGAGATGTGTATGTGATGTTTTATTTCTCTGCTTTTGAACCTTCGCGTAAATATAAAGCATTCAATACATTTGCCGCCAGCTATGATTTAGTGAACTGGACCGACTGGAAAGGGGCCGACCTGATTATCCCCTCCAAGAACTACGATGAACTGTTTGCTCATAAGAGCTATGTGGTGAAACATGACGGAGTGGTTTATCATTTCTATTGTGCGGTAAACAACGCAGAGCAACGTGGCATTGCCATTGCTACCAGTAAGCCGATGGGACGTTCGGCTGTCCGTTTCCCGAAACCGGAAATCAAGAACCGCCGGCAAATTATTGAATTAAATGAAGGCTGGAAAACTTGGAGAGTTGAGAATGGAAAGTTGAGAGTTGAGAGTGAAAAGACTGTGAATATACCTCATAACTGGGATGATTATTATGGGTATCGTCAATTGACTCACGGCAATCTTCACGGAACCGTTCTTTACAAAAAGGACTTCACCCTCAACAACTCTCAATTCTCAACTCTCAACTCTCAACTTAAAAAATATTTCCTTCGTTTTGACGGAGTAGGTACATACGCCACCATTACAGTGAACGGAAAGGACTTCGGTCGTCATCCCATAGGGCGCACTACGTTGACTTTGGATGTCACAGATGAATTGAAACAGGGAGTAAATAGCCTGGAAGTGAAAGCCGAGCATCCTGAAATGATTGCCGATATGCCTTGGGTATGTGGAGGATGTTCATCGGAATGGGGATTCAGTGAGGGTTCCCAACCGTTAGGTATCTTCCGTCCTGTGGTATTGGAAGTAACGGATGAGATTCGCATAGAACCTTTCGGTGTACATATTTGGAATGACGAAAAGGCTGCTAACGTATTTGTAGAAACAGAGGTTAAGAATTATAGTAAAACAACAGAAACGGTAGAGTTAGTCAATAAACTAAGCAATGCCGATGGAAAACAAGTTTTCCGTTTGGTTGAAAAAGTAACTTTAGCTCCGGGAGAAATGAAAGTGATTCGCCAGCAGGCTCCTGTTGAGAATCCTGTCTTGTGGAATACAGAAAATCCATATCTCTATAAATTGGCTAGCATGATTAAGCGCGATACGAAGACAACGGATGAAATTTCGACACCCTTCGGTATTCGTACCATTAGCTGGCCAGTAAAACGAAACGATGGAGACGGACGTTTTTACCTGAATGGAAAGCCGGTGTTTATCAATGGAGTATGTGAGTATGAGCATCAGTTCGGACAAAGCCATGCGTTCAGTAATGAACAGGTTGCCGCAAGGGTAAAACAGATACGTGCAGCCGGTTTCAATGCATTCCGCGATGCTCATCAGCCCCATCATCTCGATTATCAGAAGTACTGGGATGAAGAGGGAATCTTGTTTTGGACACAATTTTCCGCCCACGTGTGGTATGACACTCCGGAGTTTCGTGAGAACTTTAAAAAGTTGCTTCGTCAATGGGTGAAAGAGCGTCGTAATTCTCCGTCAGTGGTGATGTGGGGATTGCAGAATGAAAGCACTTTGCCTCGTGAGTTTGCACAAGAGTGCAGTGACCTTATCCGGGAGATGGACCCGACTGCCAAGACAATGCGTGTCATAACAACCTGTAATGGCGGTGAAGGTACAGACTGGAATGTAATTCAAAATTGGAGTGGTACGTATGGAGGAGATGTGACGAAATACGGTCGTGAGCTCTCTCAAGCGAACCAATTGTTGAACGGAGAATATGGAGCGTGGAGAAGCATCGACCTACATACGGAGCCGGGAGATTTCCAGGTGAACGGAGTGTGGAGTGAAGACCGTATGTGTCAGCTGATGGAAACTAAAATCCGTTTGGCAGAACAGGCTAAAGATAGTGTTTGCGGACAATTCCAGTGGATATATAGCAGTCATGACAATCCCGGACGCCGCCAACCGGATGAAGCGTATCGCAAGATAGATAAAGTAGGTCCGTTCAATTATAAAGGATTGGTTACTCCGTGGGAAGAACCGTTGGACGTATATTATATGTATCGCGCCAACTATGTTCCGGCTGCAAAAGACCCGATGGTTTACCTGATATCACATACATGGGCCAACCGCTTTGAAAAAGGACGTCGCCGTGCCACTATCGAGGCTTACAGCAATTGTGATTCTGTATTGCTATACAACGATCTGACAAATGAAAAGGCAACCTTCCTCGGACGTAAAAAGAACAACGGAACAGGCACTCATTTTATGTGGGAAAACCGGGATATTCGTTATAACGTGCTTCGTGCAGTAGGATATTATAAAGGTAAGCCGGTGGCAGAAGACCTGATCCTATTAAATGGCCTGGAACAAGCCCCTAACTTCGAACTTCTTTATCAGGATGATAAAAAGATATTGAAAGGAGAGGCAGGATATAATTATCTGTATCGTCTCAACTGTGGAGGGGATGATTATACAGATAGCTTCGGACAGCTCTGGTTACAGGACAATACGAATTATTCGCGTTCATGGGCGGAGAATTTCAAGGATCTGAATCCTTATCTTGCCAGTCAACGTACTACCAATGATCCGATTCGTGGCACCCACGACTGGACGTTATTCCAACATTTCCGCTTCGGACGTCATCAGCTGGAATATCGTTTCCCTGTGGCAGACGGAACATATCGTATTGAACTGTATTTCACAGAGCCTTGGCATGGTACGGGCGGAAGCGCTTTTACCGACTGTGAAGGACTGCGTATATTTGATGTTGCCGTGAATGATTCTGTTGTATTAGACGACTTGGATATTTGGGCTGAAAGCGGTCATGACGGAGTTTGTAAGAAAGTAGTATATGCCACAGTGAAGGGTGGAATGTTGAAAATTCATTTCCCGGAAGTGAAAGCAGGACAAGCCTTGATTTCAGGCATTGCTATTGCCAGCACAGATCGGGAGCTGAAACCGACGGTATTCCCTGCGTCCGGCTGGAGTTGGGAAAAGGCGGATAAAGAAGTAATGGAAAAGACTCCGAAAGAGTTACTTCCGGAAGACAAAAATGCTCGTGTCAGTATATCATACGAAGCAGAAACGGCTGTACTGAAAGGCAAATTCCAAAAGAAAGAACATCGCAAACAGATGGGAGTGTTTTTTGGTAAAGGAAAAGGCAACAGCATTGAATGGAATGTTTCTACCGGGTTGGCGCAAGTGTACGCCCTTCGCTTTAAATATATGAACACTACCGGAAAGCCAATACCTGTCTTAATGAAATTCATTGATTCAAAAGGAGTAGTATTGAAAGAGGACGTATTGAACTTCCCGGAAACACCGGATAAGTGGAAGATGATGAGCACTACTACCGGAACCTTTATCAATGCCGGACATTACAAAGTATTACTTTCGGCAGAAAATATGGACGGAATTGCTTTTGATGCATTGGATATTCAATAAATCTTTCTATCAATTGATTTCAATAAAACGGAATACGGATAAGGTAAACTTTCCGCATCCCGTTTCTTTATATTCGGATCATTTTCTTAGAAATAGAATATAGATGTTATTTTTTTATGATTCAATGTTCCGATTTTAATTATTTAAAAGATAGGAATTAAATAATCTCTATCTTTGAGGACAAACAAAAAGAGCAATAATGGAAAGTAATATACCAAAGTATGATTTGCCGGTTGATTATATTGTAGGAGAGGGATTCGCAAAAGATTTACTGAAGAGCTATAAGAATTTTCCATGTAAGATTGAATCCGGCTTATTTATTCTTTGTATAAAAGGCACTATGGAGGTGACGATCAATACCAATACCCATCATATCAGTGAAAATGATTTAATAACTTTGCCGCCTAATTGCATATTAGAGGTGCACACATTCTCATCCGATATCCAGATTTATTATGCAGGCTTTTCATCTCATTTTATAGAAAGTATAAATTTGATGAAAGCTACCCAGCACCTTCTTCCGGTAATTATGGAGAATCCGATAGTTGCTTTATCTCCACTTCAGGCCTGTAGTTATAAAATGTTTTATGAATCATCTATTCTTTCATACGCTTCACTTAGGACGCGCGAAAATAAGGAGATAGTAAAAGCTGTTCTTACCATGTTTATCCAAGGGGCTACAGAAATATATAAGTTACAGAATAATTGGTATCTGTCTTCTCAATCAAGAAAGTATGAGATTTATCAGGAGTTTTTAAAATTAGTCATGAAACATTATACAATCCATCACGGAACATCTTTCTATGCTGATGAGTTAGGACTTAGCCTGCCCCATTTCTGTTCTACAATTAAAAAGGCGGCAGGAAATACTCCATTAGAGGTGATTGCTTCTGTCATTTTGATGGAAGCTAAATCCCGCTTAAAGTCGACCGATGAACCTGTAAAAAATATAGCTCTATCTTTAGGGTTTAATAATATCTCCTTCTTTAATAAGTTTTTTAAGCAGCATACTGGTATTACCCCTCAAGAATATAGAGGACGCTAATCTTCTGTTTTTCTATCAAATGGTAATGTAACGGTAAAACAACTACCTTTCCCAATCTCTGATTTAACGGAGATATCTCCTTGCAGATGTTCTACAATCGTTTTACAGATAGAAAGTCCTAAACCGGTTCCCTGTTTAAAAGTATCTACTTTGTAGAAACGATCAAAGATTTCATTCAAACATTCTTGCGGAATTCCCGAACCGGTATCTTCTACAAATATTTGTACTGAATCCGCATTTCTGTTATCAAGCGTATACCCAAAATGAATATATCCTTTTTGGGTGAATTTCCGGGCATTATTAATGAAATTGCATATTACTTGTTTCAGGCGTGTAATATCTGTGTTGATATAAACATCTTCATCCGGTAATAATGACTTTATTTCAATTTCGGAAATAGGTTTCATTGCCTGTTCTTTCTCTATGTCCATCATTAAAGAGTTAAGGGAACAGTTGGAGAAAGTAAATTTAATCGTATTTGATTCAATCTTGGACAAATCAAGTATGTCGTCAATCAATCGTACTAAATGTTCGCTATTGATGCTGATTAGTCGCACGAAATCGGCACGTTCCTCTTCACTTAACTCATCATAAGTGGAACCTATAACATCAGAAAAGCCGACTATTGCATTCAGCGGCGTACGGATTTCATGACTCATATTAGCCAGAAACGCCATTTTAAGACGATCGCTTTCTTCTGCTTTTTTACGTGCCTCGATTAAGGTGTTTTCTATGTCTTTATATTCCTGAATACTCAAGCAGATTCCCACTAACCGATAGGGATGGCCGGATATGTTTGCAATATAAGTTGACTGCCCTTCAAACCATTCCCAAGTACCATCCCCCCGGCGCAGACGGAATGGAACTGTTTTGTCAAAAGTTGTATTACCACTAAGTTGTACAACAAAGGCATCAGCCATAGGTTGCCGATCGTCCGGATGAATCATATTCACATACTCCTCCATTGTCAAAGTATTATTTTCTCCTGCCGGAATACCTAAATGTTCAAAATAACGATCGTCAAGAGTAAATTCACTCCGACTTATATCATAATACCATGGATAGATTCTGGTTCTTTGCAAAGCAGTATTCAGAATATATTCCTGTGTAAGCTCTACTGTAATATTGCGGAAAAAGAATAAGATCTTGTTTAAATTAGTTCTATCCCTGATCGTTGCAAATTCTCCTCTTATGGGAAATTGTGTGTAATCAACCTGTTCTTGCATGAAGGTATGTTCAGGTAATGAATACGTATTTTCTCCCTGACGAATCTTTTCCAGAATAGTCGAAAGTATATCTTCCTTTTTATTTAGCAGTTTAAATAAACGATTGGTAGGAAAGGGAAGCATATCATTGACCGACGGATGAACATGCAGTTCTGCAAAAGCCTGCTGATTGAGTTGTATAACTTCTCCATTTGTATCAAATATAATCACTCCGTCGGGTAAAATGTTTAATAATTCATCGTTATAGAGTGTCTGTTTGTAATCTTCCATTTCTTTTATTGTTTTATACTGAATATAAGATATATGAGACATATCTTATAACAAAGAAAACCATTTCTGTGAAGATTATAACATATTTACAGCTCTTTTTGAGCGACTTATACGGTTATTTTAAATTGCAAGATATTTAATGTTAATACAATATTCTTATTTTAATATTCGATATTCAAATATTAATAGAATGAAACTTTCATCTTTTCCAATAAAAGAAAGGGGTACAAAATGCCCTTTCGTCCGTCTACTTGATATGAAGAAAAAAGAACGAATGAAAATATATACTTTACTATTGGGTGTATTGTTTGTAAGCCCGATACAGGCACAAACAATGCATGATTGGGAGAATCATCATGTTCTTCAGATCAATCGTGAACCGGCAAGAGCCGCTTTTACTCCTTTCTCTGTACAGAAAGGAGACGGCTCAATCTCTTTAGACGGAACCTGGAAATTCCGTTGGACTCCCGTTCCCAATGAAAGAGTCATGAATTTCTATCAGACAAATTTTAATGATAAAGATTGGACGGATTTTCCTGTTCCCGCCAATTGGGAAGTGAACGGATATGGCACGCCTATCTATGTTTCAGCAGGCTATCCGTTTAAAATAGATCCTCCACGGGTGATGGGAGAACCGAAAACTGACTATACCACGTATAAAGAACGAAACCCGGTAGGGCAATATCGTCGTACCTTTGTCTTGCCGGCCGGATGGGAAGCGAATGGACAGACTTTTCTACGGTTTGAGGGCGTAATGAGCGCCTTTTATGTTTGGATCAATGGCAAACGGGTAGGGTATAGCCAAGGCAGTATGGAACCGAGTGAATTTAATGTCACGAAGTATCTGAAATCCGGAGAAAATCAAATTTCACTGGAAGTCTACCGATATAGTGACGGTTCTTATCTGGAAGATCAGGATTTCTGGCGTTTTGGTGGTATTCATCGTAGTATTCATCTGATACATACGCCGGATATTCATGTCCGTGATTATGCGGTACGCACTCTTCCTGCGTCTGCTGGTGATTATGAAGACTTTATTTTGCAGATTGATCCGCAATTCAGTGTATATCGAGGGATGACCGGAAAAGGGTATGTCTTACAGGGAGTATTAAAGGATGCTTCAGGCAAAGAAGTTGCCACATTGAAAGGTGATGTGGAAGATATGCTTGATTTGGAGCATAAAGCAAGCCGGATGAATGAATGGTATCCGCAGCGTGGCCCGCGTAAGATGGGACGTTTGTCAGCCATTATAAAATCGCCGGAAAGATGGACGGCAGAAACACCCTATCTTTATAAATTACACTTAACTCTCCAAAATGGAGAAGGAAAAGTCGTAGAACAGATAGAACAGGCCGTAGGTTTCCGCTCTGTAGAAATCAAAAAAGGACAACTGTTAGTGAACGGTAATCCGGTTCGTTTTCGTGGAGTGAACCGCCACGAACATGATCCACGGACGGCACGTGTCATGAGCGAAGAACGAATGCTTCAGGATATTCTTTTAATGAAGCAGGCAAATATAAATGCTGTGCGCACCAGTCATTACCCGAATGTAAGCCGTTGGTACGAGCTATGCGACAGCTTGGGATTGTACGTGATGGACGAAGCGGATATAGAAGAACACGGATTGCGTGGAACACTCGCAAGTACCCCCGACTGGCATGCAGCATTTATGGACCGTGCGGTCCGTATGGCGGAACGTGATAAGAATTATCCATGTATTGTAATGTGGAGCATGGGAAACGAAAGCGGTTACGGACCGAACTTCGCTGCTATTTCGGCATGGCTGCATGATTTCGATCCCACTCGTCCTGTACACTATGAGGGGGCGCAGGGAGTGGACGGAAATCCTGACCCGAAGACGGTCGATGTTATCAGCCGCTTTTATACCCGGGTGAAACAGGAATACTTAAATCCCGGCATTGCAGAGGGAGAAGACAAGGAACGCGCTGAAAATGCACGTTGGGAACGGTTGCTGGAAATTGCGGAACGTACCAATGACGACCGTCCGGTGATGACGAGTGAATATGCACATTCCATGGGGAATGCATTAGGAAATTTCAAGGAATATTGGGATGAGATATATAGCAATCCCCGTATGCTAGGTGGTTTTATATGGGATTGGGTAGATCAGGGAATCTACAAGACATTACCCGATGGCCGTACCATGGTGGCTTACGGCGGTGACTTTGGCGATAAGCCGAATTTAAAAGCTTTCTGCTTTAATGGATTGCTGATGAGCGACCGTGAAACTACGCCTAAATATTGGGAGGTAAAAAAGGTATATGCACCAGTTGAGTTGAAAGTTGAGAATGGAGAGTTGAGAGTAACCAACCGGAATCATCATATTGATTTATCACTTTATCGTTGTCTATGGACATTATCAGTGGATGGTAAGGAGAAAGAACGGGGAGAAATAACATTGCCGGAAATAGCTCCAGGGGAAAGTAGCACAATCGGTTTGCCGGCTTTCCGATCATTGAAAACTCTTTCCGATTGCCAACTGAAAGTAAGCATTGTTTTGAAATCGGATGCTCTTTGGGCAAAGGCAGGACATGAAGTGGCCTGGGAACAATTCTGCTTACAGAAAGGAGATTTAGCTTCTGCCGATCTGATTAATAAAGGAGCGCTTCAGGTGAAAGAGGACGATAATTCTTTATTGATTAGCGGGCGCAGTTTTTCTGTTCAGTGGGAAAAGAAAGTGAACGGAAGTATGACTTCCCTTATATATAAGGGCAAAGAAATGCTGGCTCACTCCGATGATTTTCCGGTTCAGCCTGTCACTCAAGTTTTCCGTGCTCCGACAGATAATGACAAGAGCTTCGGAAACTGGTTGGCTAAAGACTGGAAATTGCATGGAATGGATCATCCGCAGATAAATCTGGAATCTTTCCACCATGAAAAACGTGCAGACGGGGCGGTCATTGTCCGGATTCAAACAAGTAATTTATATAAAGAAGGAAAAGTGGTGACGACTTCTGTCTATACGGTCTTTTCAGATGGAACGATTGATCTGAAAACAACTTTCTTGCCACAAGGAGTTCTTCCTGAAATTCCCCGTTTAGGAATCGCATTCTGTCTGGCGCCTGCTTATGATACATTTACCTGGTATGGCAGAGGACCACAGGATAACTATCCTGACCGCAAAACATCTGCTATGATAGGGCTTTGGAAAGGAAGCGTTGCAGACCAATACGTACATTATCCACGTCCGCAGGACAGTGGAAACAAAGAGGAAGTGCATTATCTTACCTTGACCGACAAACAGAATAAAGGCATTCGTGTTGACGCGGTAGAAAACGCATTTTCTGCATCTGCCCTGCATTACACCGTACAAGACATCTATGAAGAAACTCACGATTGCGATTTAAAACCACGTGCAGAAGTTATTCTTAGTATGGATGCTGCCGTACTTGGATTAGGAAACAGTAGTTGCGGACCGGGTGTATTGAAGAAATATGCCATAGAGAAAAAAGAACATACGTTGCATCTCCGTATCAGTAGTAAACAATAATAGCAATAAATAACTAACACAATAATAAAAGTAACAATGAAAAAAGTAACCACTTTATTATCAACCTTGGCGTTGGCAACTACCCTAGCTGCTCAAAACCTTCCACAAACGGAAAGGCAATATCTCTCCGGTCACGGATGCGACGATATGGTTGAATGGGACTTCTTTTGTACCGACGGACGCAATTCCGGCAAATGGACGAAAATCGGCGTACCTTCCTGTTGGGAATTGCAAGGCTTCGGCACTTATCAGTATGGAATCACTTTCTATGGAAAGCCATTTCCTGAAGGCGTTGCCGATGAAAAAGGGATGTATAAGTACGAATTTGAAGTTCCGGAAAAGTTTCGCGGCAAACAGGTCAATCTTGTATTCGAAGCTTCAATGACAGACACGGAAGTAAAAGTGAACGGACGCAAAGTGGGTTCCAAACATCAGGGAGCCTTCTATCGTTTTTCATACAACGTCACGGATTTCCTGAAATATGGCAAAAAGAATTTACTGGAAGTCACTGTTGCCAAAGAGAGTGAAAATGCTAGTGTGAACCTTGCCGAACGTCGTGCTGATTATTGGAATTTCGGCGGTATCTTCCGTCCGGTGTTCCTGGAGGTGAAACCAGCCGTAAACCTGCGGCACATTGCCATTGACGCAAAGATGGATGGAACTTTCCGAGCCAACTGTTACACAAATATCTCTAATGACGGAATGAGCATCCGTACACAGATTTTAGATAAAAAAGGGAAAAAGATAACGGAAACCACCGTACCCGTAAAAACAGGAGGCGACTGGACTTCCCTGCAACTGAATGTATCTAACCCCGCATTATGGACAGCGGAAACTCCGAATCTTTATAAAGCGCAATTCTCTCTATTGGATAAGACCGGTAAGGTTTTGCATAGTGAAACAGAAAATTTTGGTTTCCGCACAATTGAAGTACGCGAAAGCGACGGACTTTATATAAACGGAGTACGTATCAATGTACGTGGTGTCAATCGCCATAGTTTCCGTCCTGAAAGTGGCCGTACGTTGAGTAAAGAGAAGAATATCGAAGATGTTCTTTTGATGAAAGGCATGAATATGAATTCTGTCCGTTTGAGCCACTATCCGGCTGACCCGGAATTTTTGGAAGCCTGTGATTCTCTCGGACTTTATGTGATGGATGAATTGGGAGGCTGGCATGGCAAGTATGATACCCCCACCGGAGTACGTCTGATTGAAGGCATGATAGAACGTGACGTGAATCATCCGTCTATTATTTGGTGGAGTAATGGTAATGAAAAAGGATGGAATACCGAACTGGATGGAGAGTTTCATAAATACGATCCGCAGAAACGTCCGGTTATTCACCCGCAAGGTAATTTCTCCGGTTTTGAAACCATGCATTACCGCTCTTACGGAGAAAGCCAGAACTACATGCGCTTACCGGAAATCTTTATGCCTACGGAATTCTTGCATGGTTTATACGATGGCGGCCATGGTGCCGGATTATACGATTATTGGGAAATGATGCGCAAGCATCCCCGTTGTATCGGTGGCTTCCTTTGGGTATTGGCAGACGAAGGTGTGAAGCGTGTGGATATGGATGGATTCATCGATAACCAAGGAAACTTTGGAGCAGACGGTATTGTAGGACCACATCACGAAAAGGAAGGTAGCTACTACACTATCAAGCAGTTATGGAGTCCGGTGCAAATCATGAATACTTCTATCAACAAGCAATTTGATGGCAAATTCTCCGTAGAAAACCGTTACGATTATCTGAATCTGAATACTTGCCGTTTCCTTTGGAAGCAAGTAAAATTCCCGCTGGCAACAGATGCTTCCAATGCTGCTATTCAAGTGTTGAAAGAGGGTGAAGTGCAAGGCAGTGACGTGGTTGCTCATTCGGCAGGCATTTTGGATATAAAAACAAATATCCTCCCCAATGCAGACGCCCTCTTCCTGACAGCAATCGATCCATACGGCCATGAACTTTGGCGCTGGACTTTCCCGGTCAACCAACTGAATCAGCAGACAGAACAGCTTTCTCCCTTGTCCAGTCGTCCTGCTTATACAGAGACAGAAAATGAGCTTACTGTGAAAGCGAATAAGCGTACGTTTATCTTCTCAAAGAAAGACGGACAACTAAAAGGAGTATCTGTAGATAACCGTAAGATTAGTTTCGCCAATGGCCCCCGTTTCATCGGAGCCCGTCGTGCAGACCGCTCATTGGATCAGTTCTATAACCATGATGATGAGAAAGCAAAAGAAAAAGACCGCACATACAGCGAATTCCCCGATGCTGCCGTATTTACGAAACTGGATGTGAAAGAAGACGGAGGTAATCTGGTTGTTACCGCCAATTATAAACTGGGCAACCTGGATAAGACCCAATGGACAATTAACCCGAGTGGGGAACTGGCTTTGGATTACACCTATAATTTCTCCGGTGTCGTAGACTTGATGGGTATTCGTTTCGACTATCCTGAAGATCAGGTAATCAGCAAACGCTGGCTGGGTGCCGGACCTTACCGTGTATGGCAAAACCGTATTCACGGAACACAATACGATGTTTGGGAAAACGACTATAACGATCCTATTCCGGGTGAGACTTTCACATATCCCGAATTCAAAGGATACTTTGGTGATGTTTCCTGGATGAATATCCAAACGAAAGAAGGCACTATCAGCCTGACAAACGAAACTCCCGACGCATATATCGGAGTATATCAGCCTCGTGATGGCCGCGACCGTTTGCTTTATACTCTTCCCGAAAGCGGAATCTCTGTCCTGAACGTGATTCCTCCGGTACGTAATAAAGTAAACTCCACCGATTTGTGTGGTCCCTCTTCACAACCGAAATGGGTAAATGGTCCACAAACCGGACGAGTCATTTTCCGGTTTATGTAAATGAATCATATAAAGGTATCCACATTGCGTTGGGTACCTTTTTTTATTTAATCTTCTGAAGTTTGAGAATGAAAATGGCTACAAATTTTTTTCCGTAAAATAAATTTTCTATATTTGGAGGCAAGAACTCTTATTTATGCGAATCAGTAGTTGAAATCACTAGCTGATTCAGTTAGTTAAATTGTTATTATTCAATTAATTATCTCATTTATTTATTTCTTAATCTCCTTGAAAATCAGTATATTAGAAGAATAAAACCACTCATTATTCTAATTATGATTCCCAAGGAGAAAGAGCTAAAACTTATAAAAATATATATGTATATCTGCGATGTTTATCAGTCTTCACTGAAGTTCTACTGTCAGAGGTTCAGTAATAACGCTACACCGATCTTCACTGATCAGGAGCTGCTTACCGTATATCTGTTCTGCGGAGCGTATCAGCGCTATTTTAGCATCAAAGAGATACATACATTCACCAAAGAATATTTGCTTTCCTGGTTCCCTAACCTTCCCTCTTATCAAACATTCAACTATCGGCTGAACCTGATGAGTGAGGCGATTAATGAACTGGTGAAGCATCTCATTACTTTCTTTAAACCAACAGATTGCGATTCTATGATATCACTTATTGACTCCATGCCCATCATTACTTGTGCAGGAAAGAACAAAACCGGAAAAGTGGCTACTGAAATTGCCACTAAAGGATACTGCTCTACAAAGAACATGTATTATTTCGGGCTCAAACTTCACACCTTAGCTTTCCGCAGGGAAGGAACCATTCCATTCCCCGAAATGATCATCTTATCATCGGCAGAGGAGAATGATCTGACTGTTCTTAAAAGAGAAGCCGCTGATAGTCTTATAAACAGATATATATTTGCGGATAAGATATACTCAGACTTCTCGTTCTGGGGAAACAAACAGCAGGAACAAGGGGTAACCATGATGACTCCCGTTAAAGCAATAAAGGGAGAGGAGCCTATTATTACTCAAAGAGAGAAAGCGGGCAGAGACCTGTTTTCAACTGCATTATCAAAGGTCAGACAACCGATAGAATCTTTTTTCAACTGGCTGAATGAAAAAACAAATATTCAAAGAGCGATGAAAGTCAGATCTACATCTGGACTTTTAGTACATACGATGGGCAAAATTGCCATCGCATTCATTTATCTAATTTTCTAAAACAAGGAATCAGAGTTCAACTACTGATTCGCATTATTTATTTAGATTTGCGAACTTTCTAATATTCAGGCACGATGAAACACTATTATTCCTTTCTGATAATAACCTCTTTGTTATTAGCCGGATGCGGGCAAAAAGACCGGGCAAAATCTCAATTCGAATCATCTGTACAGACAGAAGAAAGTTATCCGTTAGCAAAAGAATATATTAAAGAAGCTGTTATCACAGGAAAAGTGTTGAACCGGGACTTTTATCCTCAAGAAAAGGAATTAACTCTCATTATTCCATTTTTTTGGAAAATGGAAAATCAATATCGTACCCCCATACAAGAAGATGGCTCATTTTCATTCCGCTTTCCGGTTTATGCAAAATTAAGAGAAGTTTCCATTCGCAATTATGCAGAACATTTGTATATCCACCCGGGAGATAGCATACATGTGGAAATAGACTTCAAAGATCTTTTTCATCCCAAAGTAACAGGTGATGCAGAAAAACTGAATCAAGAAATACTTGCATTCACAGAAAGCGCCTACTATTACATACAGAATTATAGTATAAACCCGAATTTGAATATTAAGGATTTTGAGGCTGAATTAAAGAAGGAATATGACTTTCGTTTGGAGCGGAGAAACGAGTATCTGACGAAGTATAAACCAATGGAAGATGTTACGTTATTTACTGAAGAGTTACTGAAACAGGACTATTATTACGCTTTGTTATCCTATGGTAACCAATGCCAGTTTAAAACAAGAAAAGAAATGGATCGGTATCATAAACTTCTGCCTGCAATCAATAAACTTTATAATAAAGGGATTCTTTCGGCACGTTTATATGATATTGCCGATGAGGTAGAGCGCTATATAGCTTATGGAATAACTTACAAAGATAGGAAAAATCCATCTGTAGAAGAGATTATGTCGGCAGTAGGAGAGAATGAACTGAACCAGTATATATATACCAAAATGGCAGTTGGCTCTTTGAATACAAATGATACACTTGCTTTAACAACGAGGCATACACAGTTTGATTCAATCGTAAAAATGCCACATTTGCGTGCACAAGTGATGCAGATATATAATCAGACTAAATCTTACCTGGAAAATCCGCAACCAGTTTCCAACAATTTATTATATGGTGAGTTTCACGAAAACTCAAAGCTAAAAACATCTATGCCTTACATGGAACCCATCTATAATATACTTGAGAAGTATCACGGAAAAGTGATCTATTTCGATTTTTGGGCTAGGTGGTGTCCACCATGCCTGGCAGAAATGGAACCTTTGAAACAATTGCGGAGTAAGTATTCCACCAAAGACCTGGTCATATATTCCATATGTGTAAGTGAACCCAAGGAAGAATGGGAAGAATGTCTGAATGAGTATTCATTGAAAAACCGGGGAATTGAATGTATTTATGCATCTGATTCTTTTGGAAAAGATAACTTACAGAAAATTCGCAAACAATGGAAAATAGATAGAATGCCCTATTATCTGTTGATTAATAGAAAAGGGCAAATTGTAGATTTCGGAACTACGGCACGTCCCAGCAATCCGCAATTAGTATCTCGAATTGAAGATGCCCTTAAATAACTTTATCATTAATAGGATCGTATGTCATTTCTTTATTCTTCTTTTCTATACGAAAGCTTTTTATTTTTGATGAAAGTGATTTTTCTAGGGTTTGTTTTGCTTTACGATACGTACCGTCATTGGATGGATGTCGTGAACTAACAATAGCTCCTATAACTTTTTTATCTTTTAGATATCCTTGATTGTAGAATAAGTTCACTGTATTGCCGATTTGTGTTATAGCGTGTGCAATATCCGTTCCTTTTAGTTCTACAAAAATATAAACACAATTAAGGGGTGATGTGTATACAAATAAGTAATCACACTTTCTATGCTCTGATGAACTATCAAAATAACCATCAATTTTTATTTTATCAACTTCGGAAATATCTTTAGATGCAATAGTGAACTTACTTTTATTTTCACAAATCGTAAAACGAGAAGTGCATTTACACTTTGAATTAACATATTTATGATCAAAAGAATCTGTATTCTTGAATACGAATCTTCTATTAAAACATTTACAACTCATTTCTTTCAATATTGCATAGTTCGTCAAAAATATATCCTAATTTGTCAGAAGCCGTATCTATGTATTCAGCTCCCAAAGATTTTATGTCAGTATCTCTTATATCTTTAACAGTTCCATCTGAATGAAAAAAGTAGGATGATACATCATCAAAATCAATTAGCGCCATTGATGGAATGAGTTCTTTAATTTTAGATAGCACCAACTTCTTTTTATTGCTTTTCTTTAATATTTCTTGTGCTAAAATTAAATTATCTACTACTGATAACACATATGGACTATGTGTCGTAATTACAATACTTCCATTTGATTTTCTCATCTTTCTCATGATCCAATCAATAAGGAAGTGTTGAGTAGAAGGAAATAAATTTAATTCAGGTTCTTCTATTACTAATATCTGTTTTTTCTTGCTTTCAACATATTGGTTAAATACAATCCACAACGGAATAATTGATTGAATTCCACTAGAAGTTTGAGATAGTTTTACTTCTTTGTTTTCATTCATTAGATATACTGTGTCACCATTGTTATTGAATGACACTTTAATGTCAAGAATGTTTATATCAATATTTTTATACTGAATTCTTGCTTTTTCGTATAAGCTACCAAAATCCTTTATGCAATCGGGAATACTAGCTCCTGCTTGAAGTAAAGAAAATATGCTATTAGAAAATGTTGAAATCAACAATCTTTCAGCTGGAATATATACTGGTATACATTCTTCATAAAGGAGTCCAACTAAGGCAGGTTTTATTAACTCTACCATTGCGCTGTCTTTTAAATCTAAGAGGTTTTTAAGACTTTTGATAAATTCTTTGTATGCAAAGTTATTTTCTTTTCGTTCTATAAATTTTAAAATAAAATCATATGACTTTGAAGTATTAGCCATTTCCATCAAATCAGCATCCTCGTAGTTACTGTGAAATTTATTTAAGCCTATTTCCCAATAGTATTTTTCATTGCTATAACGAATAATGGTTGTAGACGTAAATTCAAAATTAATATTATATTTATCCAATAACCTTAAGAAACTATTGAAATCTCCTTCTTTAATAGTCCAAAAAATCGAATTGTTAAATATTGCAAGAAGTTTTGCAATAGTACTTTTTCCACTAGAAGTATGTCCAATAAAGAAATTATATTTCTTTATTTCTATATTTGCGGATTTTATAGCCCCAAAATCTGTTACAATTAAATGTGCCATGCTCATTAAAAAATTAAAGTTATATCCCTCATATAAAAGAATAACTATTGGCAAATGTAGTCATTAATACTGGTATAATACCTAAAGTAGTTCTTTTTTATAGAAAAAAACAAGAAAAAGTTAGTAGATGTTCACTCATATTATAAATTTTCGCTAACTTCTTAATGTCTTCTTTGCCATTCACAATATGAGTACTGTCACCGATCCGGATGGATGGCCTGACTACTTCATCGGAAGAAGACTTCTCGAACAGCTTAGTAATAGGGATAAAAGACAAGGCTAATATCAACCTTGTCTTTTTTGTAGCTCCCTCATCAATTCATCTACAATATATGCATCGCTCATGAGATATAGATCTCCAAGTCGGTGGACAATGCGCTGGTAGCTTTCGCTATTATAAAATATATCAAGTGCCTGTAGACTGGAAATATGCAGACGGGTAGCAAGAAGTTCTACAATGCTGTAATATTTGCCTTGCATTACAATATCTGCATTGGGGATTTCTTTTGAGAGAGATGGGATAGGTAAAAGTATAGCATCCACAAAATGTAAGTGTTCGTCAACTACTTTTTGGTTCGTAATACAAATTTGATTATTAGGCTCTTGATGAATCAAACGTGACAATGCTTCTTCACGAGTGTAATCACCACGCATATAAAGGTCAATAGTACGTATCACACGGTCATCTGCTATACCGCCTTCTATTATGTCATAATCCTGCCATATAACATTCCCTTGTCGACATGCTACAACAAAATCCAGCCAATGTGCATCGTAAGTGGTAAAGTGCAAATAATGAAAAGAAGAGTTACGGCAGGCATCTATATCCAATGAATAAATATTGAGCCATACACTATTTTCATGGCGAATATCAGCTGTGCGAAGAGCCCAACGAATAGCCTGATCCTTTAAATCAGTAAGATAAAAGCCCACTCCGAAATCAAGATTTGGTCGGCATACTCCAGCTAATGGTTGTTCTACACGGTAAGTAGAACCATGATAAACAGTTAACATGACTTATCTCCTTTTTGCTGTGTCGAAACTTGAAAAGGACGATAATCTTTCGGTAACCATTGTGGATCACGATGATAGATATATTCTAATAAAGAATCTACTATGTAGGCTTTGCCTTGGGTATGCAAAGTATCATAAAAAGTATTTATATAGCCGTCTATAGCACCTAATTCTTTTAGTTTATTATATACATCCGCACTATAACGTCCTAACCGTTCGGCTGTATTCTCTATACAATAGATAATAAACTCTAATTGTTTTTCTTTAAGGGTCATATTATTTTCTCCTTTCTTATCTTAATCCATTAGCGAAAAAGATTAATATTAGCAAAGATAGAAAAGTTCCTTCTTTCTTCCAATTAATTGGTATAGTATATCACGTTTCCTTATGGAATATTAAAGTCGCATTCCACATTTTTATTTTTCTGTCTAACAGATTTTATAGAGCCACAAAGGTTTATATGTAAAATACTGATTTTAATTCGATAACAATGAAAAGTTTTATATTATAGGAACTTATTCAACTCTTTTACCAACAAATGAACAGTAGTAGAAGATTCTTGTTGTGCCGGATTATTCCCATTAAATTGTCTCATGATAGTTTTAGCGTGATTAATGGCTTGTTCTTGTTTAGAAAACAAAGTATTAAACATTTTAGAACTTACACCCGATTTCTTTGTATAAGCAAATCCGAGCAAAGCGCCCAACATTTTTTCATATCTGGAACGATGCAACGCCCCTTGGTATAGATTAAAATGCAGTAAAAACCAAAATTCAAAAGCTTGGTTACTATAAGCCACTTCAAAACCATTTTGTTGCGCCAATAGGATTGCAGAGTTAAAATCATTTTCAGGAAAATCATCTTTATCAAAGACCACCCAATTCTGATTATATGTTCGTCCCTTTAGCTTTTCCTGCTCTTTTATATGGATAGCCTTGTGTACTAATGCCAATGTTCCCATACCTTGACCAAGTGCCTTCACATTGGCAGAAGTCAAACGAAAAGCGTTGAAATAATCAGGTTCGGTATTAACTCCTTCGCAAATAATCAGAAATGTTTGTTTCACCTCACGTACACTACTGATACGGGTTATCTTTCTTTCGATACGCGGATTTATATTTTTCCTTTTTGTAGCCGTCATGGTTTAATTTTCTTGGGTATTAAACAAGCGGGTTAAATCTCCAACAATTGGAATTGCTCCATACTTTCCTGATAAATAATCTTTTTCAAACGAAGCATCATTACGTACTTTATACTCTGCCAATGAATAAAGTTCGGTTGCACCATAGCGGTCTTTTTGTGTAAACCAAACCTGATCCCGCCGGAATATATTAGCACTCAACAAATTTGTATCGTGAGTAGTGAAAATTAATTGAGCATTTTGGGGATTTGTTTCTTTTGAATTAAACAAGGCAATAATTCTACATGTAAGAAGAGGATGCATTTTAGAGTCAAATTCATCTATTATAAGACGCTTTCCATTATCCAAAGCATCAATGATAGGGTATGCCAGAGAAAAATACTTTATTGTACCTTCCGATTCATTTTTCCTGAATGGGAAAGTAATAGTTTTGACTTCATGACCTTCCTCGTCATATTGCGTATGTGTACTCACAATAGCATTATCAACTTTTTCAATATTTTCAATACCTAAATCAGCATAACGGGAAAACTCTACAATTCTCTGTTTCATTTTGATATCATCCAGTTGGATAGTTGCTGTATTCCATATTTTTTCATCGTTAGAACCTGAAATAATAGTGGTATCATTCAACCATTTCATTATCTCTACTGCTGTCGGATCATTGAATTGTGCCGCAACAGAAAGCAATAATGCATTTGCCCTTACCATTCGTTTACCTGCAAGTTCTTTACCAACGACAAACTTAGTATGAATATCAAAATTATCTTTTTCCCGATAGAATAATTCAATTTCCTTAGCTCTCTTTTTATTGGCTTTTTGATAAAGCCATTCCGAATGTACCAATGAATTATCAGCTTCAAATCCATAACGATATTGGTTATCTTCATCACAGAATATTGCTTCAAAATAACTTGGTTCGTTCGCAGTAAGTGAGTTTAATCGGAAACTTTCTATATTAACACGTTCGCCTGCTTGAATATCCTTTGATGAATTTATCACATACCACTTAAAAAATTCCAATGCTTTTATAAAATTGGATTTGCCTGATGCATTAGCACCATAGACTACCGCGCTCTTCATTAATGATAATCCGGCAGTCCCTACATTAAAGATTATATCTTCGGCCGGAACCTGTATTTCTTTCAAAGCTGATGCTACTAATGACAATGTAGATTGTTCTTTGAAAGATAGAAAATTTCCTATTGTAAATTGAATAATCATATTTTAATTGTTTTATTCGAGATTTTATCACAAATATACTATTTATTTTATGATATAAGGATATGCATTAGGCGAATTATATTATTTTATGTCTAATAACATACATTCCCGCTTTTATCTTTAAAAATATGCCATCCAATCACCGCGACAGTAGGAAGTACAATTCCTATGAAGTAGAAAAGTCTCTTCTTTTTCTAATTATAGACTTTCTTGAAACTACCTTTTGCAAATCCTTCACCGACTAAAGAATCAGGTGTGACTATTTCTAACAATAAATCAGATTGATCTGTTCTGACACGAATCAGATTTCCATCTCTTTCATAACTTGAAGCAAAGTCAAATCCAAAGATATTATCTTTGATTACAACCGTCGAACTTCCTTTGAAGGTAAAAGACTTATAAAGTCCGTCATTAGAAACATAAGTTCCTTCAAGAACATGTTCTTTTGGTTCTATCAAAATAGTGTTTTCTTTAGAAGGTTTAAAATCTTTGCACGACACAAACCCTACCAATAAAATTAATAATAAAGATTTAGTTTTCATGATTGTTTTTATTTGAGTATAATTTCCGACAGAGAATTCTCCATTCTTCTTCTTGAAAAATTCTTTCTTTACGTTTTTCATCAGTTTCCCCAAGACAAAGAATGATTGGAGCAGTCCAAAATGGAGTTACAAAAATTGATAAAAAGAACCAGCCAATTCCGCTTCTACCTCTTTTTTCTGCCATGTAAGAAGGTATCATACACAATAGAAGATAAGGCACAAACAATAACATAAGAAATCCAGTATCATACATAGTGCTATTTTTATTAGAGTTTAGACTTGACTTATATCGCTTTTAAAGCTATTAATCCTTCTAGTAAAAGAATACTACCACCAATGCTACCTGTAGTTCTCCATACTTTTTTAGCTTTTTGAGGATCCTTTCCTTGAAGCACCTTTTTTATATCTTTGGTCACATTAATAAGTTTGATAGTATATTTCCCATTATAATTAATGTATTGAATAGAGTGGAAACCGTTTTGGGTAATATTACTTTTGCACCACTCCTGTATTTCATTAGGAACGGCTTCATAATACTTAAATTTTCCTTTCCTTTTTTCTACTCCATATATACCTTTTTCTAATGTTTTAGTTTCAATATCCATTTTTTTATTATAAAACACAGAATTTTGGCATTTACTATAATCAGTGCCATTTATTGTGCAATAATGAGTTTGAGAGGAATTCCAATAAAGAGTATTTAATCTTTCATTAATAATATCATCGCCTATACTAACGACATTTGTATTTAGTGAATCTACGTAAATCTTTACGTTTGCAATCGTCTTAATATTTTTCCTTTGTGGTCCTTTCAATATATCCCAATATTCTGATTCTTTTATAAGTTTATTCTCAAAATATTCACGAACGTACTCATCTATCTTTTTTTCATTCACTGTCAGCAATATCTTTTCGACTTCTTCTTTTCGTTTATTTTCAGCTTGCTTTCTTTGTTCTTCTATTTTTAATTGTTCTTTTATTTTTTGATCTCTAATTTCAGCTTGTTCTCTTTTTTCTTGTTCGGTTTTATTCCTTATAGGAAATATTCTTATAAATTTATTTGGTATTTGTGATATATATCCCTCTTTGTCTGTTCTCATATTATTAAAAGCCACACTAAAAGATAAATCATTATTATAAGTTTCTTCATAATTATAACCTTGATTATTAAGGTATATATCCAACTTATTCTTAGATTTAACTAAGCATTTTCCTTTATAGATCAAGCTTTCTTTCTTGCTTACAACTTCAATAGCATCACCAATATAAACATACTGTTCATTATATTCATCATAACCTTTTAAAGATATAAATAAACTAAATCCAGCAGGATCTTCACTGAAAGGAGATAAATCATTGATACCTATAAAAAAATAATCTTTATGTTCATGTTTGGCAATCCTTAGAATATTATTAACTTCTAAAACCATATTATTGGTATATTGGTTGATAACACCATATTTTTCATAAGTATAACTATCTTCTTTTTCCTGCGCATTAATACTATTCAAGGCTATAGCCATGAATAAAGTAAAAAATGCTAAAAACATTTTTCTCATAATAGTATTGTCTGATATATGCCCGCAGATCCCGAACCGGACGGTTCAATAATAAAAAAGATAATAGACTATAATAAAAAAAGCTCTAAGTTTGCAGTTAATAGATAAGAGGTCGGAAATTTATTTTAAAAAAGTCAAGCGAGACGAATAATTACCTCCGCATCTTATCAGGAAAATATCAGTCTTATTATCTTTGTTGTATTAAGATAAAGACTGATAGGCGGGAAGAGGACACCATAAAAGAGAAAGCACTTGAGGCTAGCCCACGTAACGGCCTCTCTCCGCCAAGCTGCAAAGCTCCGATAGAATATCAAGGTTGCGAGCCTATTTAGAGTTTAGAGTTCAAACAGCTTTTACCAGTCTTAGAAAAGTACAGCAAAAATATGAAAAAATTATTTATTGGAATTGATTTTTCAAAGGAGAAACTTGACGCGACGATAATTCTCGCATGTGGAATGAACGAAATAGGCTCCCGTGAGTATGGGTGTTTCCCAAATAACACTACGGGCTACCGCAAGTTATGTAATTGGGTTAAAACAAACGCTTGGAATACAATTGCTGAGGAATGGCTATTCTGTGGAGAAGACACAGGTTCATGTAGTATAGGACTGAGCAAATGGCTTTACGGAAAAGGCTATGACATATGGATTGAGAACGCTTACGCCATAAAACATAGCAGTGGTATCCAGCGTGTGAAAAACGATAAGGCGGACTCAGCAATCATTGCTGAATACGCATGGAGGCAACAGGACAAGGTTGTACCCTTTGAACCATTGAATGAATCCCTTGCGCAACTAAGGGAGATTTTCCTCTATAGGCATAAGCTAGTTGGGCAAAGAGTGGCAATGGAATTACGAAAAGAGGACAAATCACAATCAAACAAGTCAAAAGCAATATCCTTCATCAACCGCAAGAGCAAACACCTTATTGCGGAGATAAACAAAACAATTGCCGAATGCGATAAGGCCATTGATAGCATAATAGAGGCGGATGAGGAACTGAAAGAAAATTATGCTATTATAACCTCAATAAAAGGCGTAGCCAGGCAAAACGCAACCTGTATGTTGGTCTACACAAACAACTTCAAAAAATTCGGATATGACCCAAGAAAGATTGCATGCTATTATGGAGTTGCCCCCTTTGGTAAACAATCCGGAACGAGTGTAAATACACCTGCTCATACAAGCCATTTCGCCAATAAACTTATTAAATCATTATTAGGACAAGCAGCTCATATAGCCAAAATATATAATCCCGAAATTAGAGATTACTATCAAAGACTGATTAGTAAGGGAAAGAAGCCTCAAGTGGCTTTAAATAATGTCAAGAACAAACTCATAAGAATCATAGTGGCATTAGTCAGGAAGAAAGTACCATATGATCAAAATACATACAAATATTATGAAGAACGAGAAGTTATAGAAAGGAAAAAGAACGAGAAGTTAATTTATTGTTAAACGGAATAAGAGATTAGGATATTAGCATAGAATACGCGGGAATCTGTACTTGTTACTCGTCCCGCTTATCAAGGCCTTCGAACTGCCCGCAGTAGTCTGAACGAGCAACGCAGAAGCCCACGCCGATATGTATAAATCCAATATGCCTTTTTGATAAAAAGACACACTAAATATATATAAACATATCCCGTAGACATCTACTGTTGCTTTGTTTTGACTGCTGCTCAAAGTGTTCGAAGTTTTGATAAGCCAAAGACAAAACGTCAAGTAAACGTCTTTCTTTAATATAATCCATTTCCCACACCACCCTTAACCTCACGAATTGAGGTATCGGCGTGAGAAACGCAACAAATATATGCAAAAAAATGTAATTAGAATTATTTCTAAACTATATTTTTTCTTTTTCCAAGAAAAACAGTAGAAAAAGGTAGGGGAACAGTAAAAGGGAATGTAAAGCATATCTCCGATTAGTTTTGTCGGAAAATATGACCTAATCATCAATATAGATGTTGAATTCACCGTTGGGCAACCATGAATCCGTCATTGCCCAATGGTGAATTTGCCATCAGGCAACGGCAGTTTTGTCCTTTATTGTCTGGAATGTCAAAAAATAAGGAAAGCTTGATGAGCTTTCCTTATTCAAAAGAACTAAAATAAAAAATTAAGCAGCAGGATCTGGAGCTTCCCCTCCTGAATTTCCTCCCGATGGGCCACCATTATCGCCACTTTCGGTAATTGTAGTTCCATCTCCAAACAATTCAACACTTGCTCCACCAAGCATTGCCTTAAACTTACTTCCCGGAGTAAATACGATTTTTCTACGAATGATGGTATGTACATTCACATCATCCTCCTTATCCTGACTCTCTGCATTGATTGCTGGACGAAATGAACCAAATTCATCCAGTTTAACCGAAAAGCCCTCTTCTAAAAAAGAGACCATAGTGTCTTGCAGTCCTTTTAGCACCACATCTACCATAGAACGATGAATACCGGTTCGCTGATTGACTTCATCACACAACTTCTTATAATTAAGACTTCCCGCAAGTACATTAGCGGCTACATACTTTTCGACTTTGTTCTCTTTGTCGAAACACAATACAATTTTTTTCTTCTTATACCTAAGACTCATTTTAAAAATAAATATTACATATTAGTACTTGAAAAGAAGCCACACATCTGACTCCGGCGCAAAGATAATGTCTTATATTTGATTTAAAAACAGAAATAGTGTTATCGTTTCAAAAATCTGTATTTCAGTTAATTATATATATAAATATCAATAATTAGTAATAAATAAATTATTATATCATTATATATAAAATTTTCTAATGAAGTGCATGTACGATATTTTATACTTTAAATATAATAATAAAAATATTATATATTAAAAGACGCTGCTATGTTGAATTCGTTTAGGGTGGTTCAATAACTGCCTATCAATGCACTGATTCTTTCCATATTGCATCTTCTTCAAATATTTGGTGTGCAATAGGGAAGTGTATGGACTATTTCAATGAGTCACAAAATTATATTAATAGCGAGTACAAAATAGACCTTTTCTCGTCTTCTTTTTTGTAAAAATATAGATTGGAATGAAAAATAGACTGAAACAACAGATATTTGCACTTTCTCTATTAGCATGGACAGCCGTATGTCCTGCCGATGCACAACAAACACGCTCACTTCGCGATCAATTCTTAAACCCTTCCGATGAAGCAAAACCCTGGACGTTTTGGTATTGGATGTATGGCGCCGTGTCCAAAGAAGGGATTACAGCCGACTTGGAGGCAATGAAACATGCCGGATTGGGAGGTACTTATCTGATGCCGATTAAAGGTATCCACGAAGGCGCCCAATACGATGGCAAAGCGCAGCAGCTAACTCCCGAATGGTGGGAGATGGTGCGTTTCAGCATGGAAGAAGCAGATCGTTTGGGGCTAAAATTGGGAATGCACATCTGTGATGGTTTCGCATTGGCGGGAGGCCCCTGGATTACTCCTGAAGAATCTATGCAGAAAGTGGTTTGGAGCGATACGATTGTAAACGGAGGAAAGCTGATGGCTATTCGCTTGCCACAACCGGAAGCCTATGACAATTATTATGAAGATATTGCATTATTCGCTTTGCCGGTAGAAGACGCAGCAGACGAGATGCAGGCTAAAATTACCTGTGTCAACCTAGCTACGACAGGAAATGTAAAAGCAGCTCAAACAGTGAACATCGATGCGGCAGGAGTGATCCGTTCTTCATATCCCTGCTATATCCAGTATGAATACGGACAACCTTTCACTTGCCGGAACATCGAAATCGTTTTAAATGGTAATAATTATCAGGCACACCGCTTGAAAGTAATGGCTAGTGACGACGGAGTGAATTATCGTTTTGTCAAACAGTTGGTACCTGCCCGTCAGGGATGGCAGAATACGGATAAGAACTCAACTCATAGTATTCCTCCGACTACTGCCCGTTTCTTCCGTTTCTACTGGACTCCTGAAGGGAGCGAACCGGGAAGTGAAGATATGGATGCTGCCAAATGGAAGCCCAATCTGAAAATAAAAAAATTACGCCTGCACCGGGAAGCCCGTCTGAACCAGTGGGAAGGAAAAACCGGACTGGTGTGGCGTGTTGCTCAAGCGACTAAAGAAGAGGAAGTTGGGAAACAAGAATGCTATTCACTTTCACAAGTCATCAATCTGACAGAGCAATATACCGGTCATGCGAATGGAAAAACATTGACCGCCACTCTCCCCAAAGGAAAATGGAAATTACTTCGTATGGGACATACGGCTACCGGGCATACCAATGCGACAGCGGGAGGTGGAAAAGGATTGGAATGTGATAAGTTTAACCCGAAAACGGTACGGAAGCAATTCGATAACTGGTATGCACAGGCATTTACAAAGACTAATCCCGAAATAGCTCGTCGTGTACTGAAATATATGCATGTCGATAGCTGGGAATGTGGCAGCCAAAACTGGAATAAGCGTTTCGCTATTGAATTTCAGAAACGTCGTGGCTACGATTTGATGCCTTATCTACCTCTATTGGCAGGTATTCCGATGGAAAGTGTCGAACAAAGTGAAAAGATTCTGCGAGACGTACGTACTACCATATCAGAACTCGTCGTAGATGTGTTCTATCAGGTATTGGCGGACTGTGCGAAAGAATATGATTGCCAATTCTCGGCAGAATGTGTGGCTCCGACGATGGTAAGCGATGGTCTACTACATTATCAAAAAGTAGATCTTCCGATGGGTGAATTTTGGTTGAACAGTCCCACACATGACAAACCGAATGATATGCTCGACGCTATTAGCGGAGCACATATCTACGGAAAGAATATAATTCAGGCTGAAGGATTCACCGAAGTGCGTGGCACGTGGGATGAATACCCCGGAATGTTGAAAGCCTTGTTGGATCGTAATTACGCATTAGGAATCAACCGCCTTTTCTACCATGTATATGTACATAATCCCTGGTTGGACCGCAAGCCCGGCATGACATTGGATGGCATCGGACTTTTCTTCCAACGGGATCAGACCTGGTGGGATAAAGGCGCAAAAGCCTTTTCCGAATATGCTACCCGTTGCCAGTCGTTGTTGCAATATGGGCATCCGGTAACAGACATCGCAGTCTTTACAGGTGAAGAAGTGCCGAGGCGTTCGATATTACCGGAACGATTGGTTCCCTCTCTGCCAGGAATCTTCGGTGCAGAACGAGTGGAAAGTGAACGCATCCGTCTGGCCAATGAGGGACAGCCTTTACGTGTACGTCCGGTAGGTGTTACCCATTCAGCTAACATGGCTGATCCGGAGAAATGGGTGAATCCGCTTCGTGGATATGCATACGATAGTTTTAATAAAGATGCAATCCTTCGTTTGGCGAAAGCAGAAAACGGACGAATAACGTTGCCGGGTGGAGCAAGTTATAAAGTGTTGGTACTACCTCTTTCGCGTCCTATGAATCCCGAACCAGTATTGTCATCGGAAGTGCAGAAGAAAATCAATGAATTAAAAGAAGCTGGCATTTTGGTACCTTCTTTACCTTATACAGAAGAAGATTTTTCCGTGTATGGCTTGGAACGTGACATGATCGTGCCGGAAGATATTGCCTGGACGCATCGTCGTGGCGAACTTGGTGAGCTCTATTTCGTCGCCAACCAAAAGGACGAAACACGCATGTTTACTGCAAGTATGCGTATCAACGGTAAGAAACCGGAATGTTGGAATCCGGTGACGGGTGAAATGAATGTTCATCCTTCCTATCGTATCAATGGAAACCGGACGGAAGTTACTCTCACATTGGCTCCTAATGAGTCCGTATTCATCGTATATCCTGCGGAGGGAGTAGATGAAGGCTATGGAGAATCCTCTCTCCAACTGCAAAAGGAGAAAAAAGACACCGCCAAAGCCCCTTTAAACATAGCTTTGGAGGCAAAGGAATATACTATAACTTTTGCAGCTAACAAAAAAACGCTCACACGAAAAGAACTTTTCGACTGGAGCCAAGAATCGGACGAACAGATACGTTATTATTCGGGGACAGCGACCTATAAAACCACTTTTCGCTGGAAAAATAAGCCGAATAAAGACCAACAGATTTATCTGAATCTGGGAACAGTTTATAATTTGGCAACTGTTCGTGTGAATGGTATAGATTGTGGCACAATCTGGACAGCTCCTTATCGTGCAGATATTACAGGTGCCTTGAAAAAAGGAATTAATGAGCTTGAAATAGAGGTTACAAATACATGGGCGAATGCACTGGCAGGAGCTGATGAAGGAAAAGCGCCGTTTGATGGCATTTGGACTAATGCAAAATATCGCAGGGCAGAGAAAACGCTGCTTCCGGCAGGATTACTCGGACCTTTGAGTTTTTCTACCACAGAATAAAATAGATTTTTAAGGCACGGATTACGCGGATTACACGGTTTATGAGAATCGTATTACATAAAGTAACAGCGCAATCCATGTAATCCGTGCCCAATTCATTATAATATAGCTAAAGTATGAAAAGTTCAATTATTAAAACAGGTACAATGTTGGCAGGTTTTCTGCTTGCTGCCTGCCTGTCAACACACGCAGAAGTAAAGCTACCGGCTATTTTTTCTGATGGCATGGTGATGCAGCAACAGACCAATGCAAACCTTTGGGGGACGGCGACTCCTTATAAAAAAGTAACAGTGACCACTAGTTGGAATGGAAAACAATATGCAGCAACAGCAGATAAAAATGGGGCATGGAAACTGACAGTAGCTACTCCCGAAGCGGGAGGTCCTTATACTGTGACCTTTGATGATGGAACCAAAAAGACACTGAATAATATTCTGATAGGCGAACTTTGGCTTTGTTCCGGACAAAGTAATATGGAAATGCCGATGAAAGGATTCAAAAACCAACCGGTAGAAAATGCCAATATGGACATTCTTCACAGCAAGAATCCACAAATCCGTCTGTTTACGGTGAAACGTACTTCTACATTCACTCCGCAGAATGACGTTATCGGTTCCTGGAAAGAAGCCAATCCGGTTAGTGTCCGTGATTTCAGTGCAACAGCCTATTATTTCGGGAGACTGGTAAATGAAATATTAGATGTTCCGGTCGGATTAGTTGTAGCAGCCTGGGGTGGTTCCGCCTGTGAAGCATGGATGACGGCAGACTGGCTGAAAGCCTTTCCGGAAGCGAAGATTCCTCAAACGGAAGCCGACATAAAATCCAAAAACCGTACTCCGACCGTGCTTTATAACGGTATGTTGCATCCGTTAATCGGTATGACCATGAAAGGAGTGATTTGGTATCAGGGTGAAGATAACTGGAATCGTGCCCATACGTATGCTGATATGTTTACCCGATTGATTAACGGTTGGCGTGCCGAATGGAAACAGGGAGATTTTCCTTTCTATTATTGCCAGATAGCTCCGTATGATTACGGGATTATTACCGAAAAAGGAAAGGAAGTGATAAATTCGGCATATCTCCGGGAGGCACAGGCAAAAGTAGAACATCGTGTAGCTAACAGCGGTATGGCTGTATTACTGGATGCAGGAATGGAAAAAGGTATTCATCCCGCAAAGAAACAGGTTGCAGGCGAACGCCTGGCTCTTCTGGCTTTAACTAAAACGTATGGAGTGGAAGGTGTGAATGGCGAAAGTCCTTATTATAAAAGCATTGAAATAAAGAACGACACCGTAGTTGTTAGCTTCGAACGTGCCAATATGTGGATTAGTGGCAAAAACTGTTTCGAATCGAAAAACTTTCAGGTAGCCGGCGAAGATAAAGTTTTTTATCCGGCCAAAGCATGGATAGAACGTAGTAAGATGCTGGTGAAAAGCGATAAAGTGCCGCACCCGGTAGCTGTTCGATATTGTTTTGAAAACTATGTGGAAGGAGATGTATATTGCGACGGATTACCTTTAGGATCTTTTCGTTCGGATGATTGGTAATCGTAAATAGACAAGGTAAAATATGAAAAATATATGAAGAGATTTTATCTGATTATAACCATACTGTTTGTTGGCGTGTCGGCTCTTTGGAGTCAGCATGCCAATGTCATTTGGAATACTCCAAGTCGTAATTCTTCTGAATCTATGCCCTGTGGCGGTGGAGATATCGGGATGAATATATGGGTAGAAGACGGTGATGTTATGTTCTATGTGAGCCGTAGCGGCACATTCGACGAAAACAACTGCCAGTTAAAACAAGGGCGTGTACGTCTCCGCCTGTCGCCCAATCCTTTCAAAGACGCTAAAGATTTTCGTCAGGAGTTGAAGTTAAAAGACGGATATGTAGAAATCGCGGCAGGAAACACGCAGATACAATTTTGGGTAGATGTTTTTCATCCGATTATACATGTAGAGGTAACAAATGCACAACCGTTGCAGACTGAAGTCTTTTATGAAAATTGGCGCTATCAGGAACGACCTGTCAGAAAAGGAGAGGGGCAACAGTGTTCCTACAAATGGGCTCCCCCGAAAGGCTCTATGACGGAGGCCGACTTTATTTCTTTAGACAAAATTACTGATTCAACAGGAAAGGCTGAAACAAATAGGACTTCAATAAAGAGGAACCAACTTCTGTTTTATCATCGCAATCCCGAACAGACCGTTTTTGATGTAGTTGTGGCTCAACAAGGGATGAACGAAGTAAAATCTCAAATGATGAATCCTTTGAAAAACTTAACTTTCGGAGGAACTCTTTTCGGTGATAACTTAGAATTTGTCGGTACCACAGATGATGTATATGCCGGAACAGACTACCGTGCCTGGAAATTTCGTTCTTCCAAAGCAGCCCGGAAAGAACATTTCTGCATTGTGTTACATACAGACCAGACAGAAACAATAGAAGAGTGGGAGCAGGGAATACAAACAGCTTTGCATAGAATAGCCCCCAAAGGTAAAGTTTCATCGAAGACTATCATACAGGATAAAAAACAGACACGTTCGTGGTGGAATTCCTTTTGGCAACGCAGTTTTATCGAAGCAGATGGTGAAGCAAAAGAAATAACCAGAAACTACACCCTTTTCCGTTATATGTTGGGATGTAATGCATACGGCAGCGTACCGACTAAATTCAATGGCGGACTCTTCACCTTTGATCCTTGCCATGTTGATGAAAAACAATCCTTCACTCCCGACTACCGGAAATGGGGAGGTGGTACGATGACTGCACAGAATCAACGTTTAGTATACTGGCCGATGCTGAAAAGCGGAGACTTTGATATGATGCCTTCCCAGTTTGATTTCTATAACCGCATGTTGAAAAATGCAGAACTGCGAAGCCGTATATATTGGCAACATGATGGAGCCTGCTTTAGCGAGCAGATCGAAAATTTCGGTTTGCCGAACCCCGCAGAATATGGTTTCAAACGACCGGACTGGTTTGACAAAGGATTGGAATATAATGCCTGGCTGGAATATGAATGGGATACGGTTCTTGAATTCTGCCAAATGATATTGGAAACAAAGAACTATGCAAATGCCGATATTACTCCTTATTTACCTCTGATCGAGAGTTCGCTGACATTCTTCGACGAACATTATCGGCAACTAGCTTCCCGCCGGGGACGGAAAGCGTTGGATGGCAACGGACATCTGATTCTTTTCCCGGGTTCTGCTTGTGAGACATATAAGATGACCAATAACGCAAGCAGCACCATCGCCGCCCTGAAAGTGGTATTAGAAACATACGGAGAGAAAGAGGAGATGCTAAAAGCAATACCTCCGATTCCATTGCGATACATAGAAATAAAAGATACGTTGAATCCGACTATTGCTCCGGTCTTGAAGCAAACAATTTCGCCCGCCGTAAGTTGGGAACGAATTAATAATGTTGAAACGCCACAACTTTATCCAGTGTTTCCATGGCGTATTTATGGAGTAGGAAAGGAGGATCTGGATATAGCCCGTAATACCTACTTTTATGACCCGGATGCCATCAAGTTCCGTTCGCATACCGGATGGAAACAAGATAATATATGGGCTGCCTGTTTAGGCCTGACCGAAGAAGCAAAGAAACTATCTTTAGCCAAATTATCGAATGGACCGCATCGTTTCCCCGCATTTTGGGGACCGGGATATGATTGGACACCCGATCACAACTGGGGAGGTAGCGGCATGATAGGACTTCAGGAAATGCTATTGCAAACCAATGGAGAACAAATACTCCTTTTCCCGGCATGGCCGAAAGAATGGAACGTACATTTCAAACTTCATGCTCCGGGCGAAACAACAGTAGAAGCCACTCTCAAAAACGGAAAAGTGACGGACTTGAAAGTTTTACCGGAAAGTAGAAAAAAGGATATTGTTATAATGATTGAAAAGGAAAAATGATAATTTTGCGGAGTGCCCTGAAAGGGCTTAATTATATAGCGTAGGGCAACGCCCTACGTAAAAACGACAATCTGAATTTGCGCCCTGAAAGGGCATAATTTTGTATACGGTTCCGCCCTTTCAGGGCTTGTGGCTGGTGTGTCTTTTTCGTAGGGCGTTGCCCTACGCTATATAATTAAACCCTTTCAGGGCATCCCAATAAATATATAATTGTAAGGCTTTCAGCCTAACCGATAAATTCTCATTTAACTGCAAAATTCCCATTTTAACCGATAAATTCCCATTTAACGAATGAAATATATAAATAAAGAATTATGAATAAAAGACCATTTATCATCTTATCAGCTTTTCTGTTGCTATTTTCCTTGATAGAAAAAGGGCAGGCTACAGAAACTTACCGTCCCGAGACATCGGTTGCCGGATTCATCCAGCTTCCCGGTAGCGGGCGACAAGTCTATAATTTCAATCCGGGATGGCGCTTTTTCAGAGGCGATGTCCGGGGAGCAGAAGCGGTAAACTTCGATGACCGTTCCTGGAATGTCGTTTCCACCCCTCATACCGTAGAGTTGATGCCGGCCGAAGGAAGTGGATGCCGCAATTATCAAGGACCGGCTTGGTACCGTAAGCACTTTGTCCTCCCCGCCGAAACAAAAGGGAAACGGGTAGTGCTTCATTTTGAAGCAGCTATGGGCAAACAGATTCTTTATCTGAATGGTAAACGCATCCAGGAACATCTGGGAGGTTATCTGCCTTTTACTTTAGACTTGACCGCCAATGGCGTACAAGCCGGAGACTCCTGTCTGCTCGCTGTTTTCACGGACAACAGTGATGACAAATCCTATCCTCCCGGAAAACGTCAATATACATTAGACTTTGCTTATCATGGTGGCATTTACCGTGATGTATGGATGATTGCCAAATCTCCGGTAGCTATTACTGACGCTATTGATTCACAAATCGTTGGCGGTGGAGGTGTCTTCGTTCATTTTGATAAGATCAGTGAAAAGAGTGCGCAGGTATATGTAAACACCGAAGTTCAGAATGACGACGCCCGTTCCGAGTCAGTCACTGTAGAAACGACTTTGACAGATGCGGATGGAAAAGTAATCAAACGCAGTTCAGGAAAACTTTCTTTAAAGCCGGGAGAGAAAAAATCCATCCGTCAACAGATGGAAGTAAAGAATCCTACTCTTTGGTCACCGGACACACCTTATTTATATAGGGTACAATCACGTATTAAAAAAGGAAATAAATCCATTGACGGAGGCATTACCCGTGTCGGTATTCGTCTGGCAGAATTCCGTGGTAAAGACGGATTCTGGCTGAATGGCAAACCTTTCGGACAACTGGTAGGAGCCAATCGCCATCAGGATTTTGCATACGTAGGCAATGCTTTGCCGAACTCACAGCAATGGCGTGACGCCAAACGTCTGCGTGATGCCGGATGTACCATTATTAGGGTAGCCCATTATCCGCAAGATCCTGCCTTTATGGATGCCTGTGACGAGCTCGGCCTGTTCGTGATTGTCGCTACTCCGGGATGGCAGTACTGGAACAAAGATCCGAAATTCGGGGAGTTGGTTCATCAGAATACCCGCGAAATGATTCGTCGTGACCGTAATCACCCTTCCGTACTGATGTGGGAACCCATCTTGAATGAAACCCGCTATCCGCTCGATTTTGCCTTGAAGGCTCTTGAGATTACCAAAGAAGAATATCCCTATCCGGGACGTCCGGTAGCTGCTGCCGATGTCCATTCTGCCGGAGTGAAAGAGCATTATGACGTTGTTTATGGCTGGCCGGGTGATGATGAAAAGGAAGACAAGCCGGAGCAATGTATCTTTACCCGTGAATTCGGGGAGAATGTAGACGACTGGTATGCTCACAACAATAATAACCGTGCCAGCCGCAGTTGGGGAGAACGCCCGTTACTGGTACAGGCTATGTCCTTGGCAAAGAGCTATGACGAGATGTACCGCACAACCGGTTTGTTTATCGGTGGTGCCCAATGGCATCCGTTCGACCATCAGCGTGGCTACCATCCGGACCCTTATTGGGGCGGTATTTATGATGCTTTCCGTCAGAAAAAATATGCGTATGAAGTATTTCGCAGCCAGTCGCCGGCCAGTCTCCAACACCCATTGGCAGAATGTGGCCCGATGATATTCATTGCTCATGAAATGTCACAGTTCTCCGATAAGGACGTAGTTGTATTCACAAACTGTGATTCAGTCCGCCTTTCTATTTATGATGGAACGAAAACCTGGACGAAACCGGTGGTTCATGCCAAAGGGCACATGCCGAATGCTCCCGTTATATTCGAGAATGTCTGGGACTTTTGGGAAGCACGCGGATATAGCTATACTCAAAAGAACTGGCAAAAAGTGAACATGGTTGCCGAAGGAATCATCGGCGGAAAAGTGGTATGCACTCAAAAGAAAATGCCTTCCCGACGTTCCACCAAACTACGTCTTTATATAGATACTCAAAAAGTGAACCTGATAGCTGATGGCTCCGACTTTATCGTCGTAGTTGCTGAAGTAACCGATGATAGTGGAAATGTGCGCCGTCTGGCGAAAGAGAATATCGTTTTCACGGTAGAAGGTGAAGGAGAAATCATCGGAGATGCTACTATTGGCGCTAATCCCCGTACGGTGGAGTTCGGCTCCGCTCCGGTGTTGATTCGTTCTACCCGGAAAGCCGGAAAAATAAAGGTGAAAGCCCGCGTACAGTTTGAGGGCACTCAAGCTCCGACAGCTACTGAAATTGAACTGGAAAGCGTTCCTGCAGAACTTCCTTTCTGCTATGAGGAACAGACTTATGAAATACAAAGGACAACACCGTCCACTCTCAATGCAAACCCGGGCAAAGAATCATCTGAAGGAAAAGTGCAACTGACAGAAGAAGAACGCCAACGGGTGTTGGATGAAGTAGAACGTCAACAGACTGAATTTGGAACTGAAAAATAGTACGATAAAGTGATTAGCAGGTTAGTGATTAGCGGGGTGACCTGCCAACTTGTTTTTTATATGTTACTAAAGCACTATTCAAAAAAAAAGACTATCTTTGAGTACGTTTAATTCCAATTATAGCCATCAATGAGAAAACGGAATATTCTAATACTATTACTATCCATGATAGGCATGTATGCTTTTGCCTATCCAAATATGATTGTAGAACACTACACGGCTGAACGTGGTTTGCCTAATAATATCGTAAACTGTACATTAAAAGGACAAGACGGATTTATCTGGTTCGGTACCTGGTATGGACTATGCAGCTTTGACGGAAGTAAATTCCGTTCCTACGATAATCATGACGGCTTTTATTCCACAGATATTCCGCCGCGTAAAATTCAGCGTATCGTAGAAGATAAGAATGGTTTTCTGTGGATTAAAACTATCGACCGTAAACTCTATCTGTTCGATAAACGGCATGAGAGCTTTCATGCCGTCTACGACGATGTGAAAGAATATTCCGAAAACATTCAGATTATCAAGATTCAGACGACCGAAGACGGCGACGTATTGTTGCTGACAAAAGATAAAAGCCTTTTGCGTGCGTACACCGACAAGGAAGGTAAAATAACGATGAAACAATTGCATGATTCGCGTCCTAACGTGAACGTGTACGACATGCGTCTGAAACACAACATATTCTGCGAAACAGCCGAATTTATCAATTGGATCGGTATGGATTATCAGATTCTGTCCCTACGGAAAGGGGAAGCGCTTAAAGACAAACCTGCCGACTTTATACAGAAAAAGGTATCTGCTAACCCGGATCAGTTTACTTGTGCCTCCTATAATTCTAAATTCTTATGGTTGGGAGACAAGAAAGGGCATATTTATAGCATTGATCCGCAAAACGGAGTTGTCAACCGTTACGAGATACCGGAAATTAAACAGCCGGTTTCTAATTTGCTGGTAACGGAATCCGGTCTGATGTACATTACCACTAACGAAGGAGCATACGAGTATAATATCGGCTACAAGCAGTTGACCAAGCTCCCCTTTACCATCCCCGAAAAGGACAATGGAATTATATTCTATGATAAATATGATAAGGTATGGTTTCAGGAGGGTAACCAGGCATTGACCTATTATGATCCCCTGAACAGGAGCCATCACCGCTTTACATTCCCCAATCAGAACGCAATCGGCAATTTTGAAATGCAGGATGCCGGCGAACAGGGCATGTTCTTTATGACTCCGGGAGGAGAAATTCTTCTATTCGACAGGGAGAAACTGGAAATGACCCGTATCAACCAATTGAAGCCTTTCTCCGACGATCTTCCCAATCAGCTTTTCTTCCATCTTCTGCTGGATAAAGATGGCATCCTTTGGCTGGCATCTACAAGCAGCGGAGTATACCGGCTTAATTTCCCCAAGAAGCAATTCCAACTGCTGACAGAAGTTTCTCCATCTCCGGTAGTGCCCGAAAGATCGACTTCCTGGAACCAGGGAATACGTGCTCTCTTCCAGGCGCAAAATGGGGATATTTGGGTAGGAACCCGCTGGCAAGCTCTGTATCGCCTGGATCGTAACGGACAAGTGAAACAAATCTTCTCGGATAAGAACTATCTGTTAGGAGCCGTATATCATATTATGGAAGACAAAGACGGTAATCTTTGGTTTTCCACCAAGGGAAACGGGCTTGTTAAAGCCGAACCGGACATGAATTCACCGCACGGGTTGCGTTTTACCCGTTATATCAATGACCCCAAGAATCCGAATTCTATCAGTAACAACGATGTGTACTTTACTTATCAGGACAGTCAGGGACGCATTTGGGTAGGATTACTGGGAGGAGGTCTGAATCTAATTTCCGAAGAGAACGGAGCAATTACCTTTATCCATAAATACAATGGCTTGAAACAATATCCTGCATACGGTCTTTATATGGAGGTGCGTACCATGACGGAAGATGAAGACGGACGTATTTGGGTAGGAACAATGGATGGCCTGATGTCTTTCGACGGACATTTCACTACCCCCGAACAGATCCAGTTTGAAACGTACCGCCAGGTCAGCGAAAATTCAAACGTAGCGGATAATGATATTTATGTACTCTACAAAGATACTGATTCGCAAATCTGGGTAAGTGTATTCGGAGGCGGTTTGAATAAATTAGTCCGCTATGATAAAGAAAAGCGTGAACCGATCTTCAAATCATACGGCATACGCGAAGGAATGAATAACGATGTAGTCAAATCCATCGTAGAAGATAAAAACGGCAACTTGTGGTTTACAACGGAAATTGGCTTGTCCTGCTTCAATAAGGCTACCGAACAGTTTCGTAACTACGACAAATACGACGGTTTCCTGAACGTAGAACTGGAAGAGGGTAGTGCCCTCCGTACCTTGAATGGAGATTTGTGGATTGGTACCCGACAGGGAATCCTGACATTCTCTCCCGACAAACTGGAAACATTGCATACGAACTACGATACACGTATTGTTGACTTTAAAGTTTCCAACCGCGATCTGCGTAGTTTCCGCGAATGTCCGATCCTGAAAGAATCCATCACATACGCCAAAGCAATCGAACTGAACTACAATCAATCCATGTTCACGATTGAATTTGCCGCATTGAATTTCTATAATCAGAACCGGGTATCTTACCGATATATACTCGAAGGATATGAAAAAGAATGGCATTATAACGGAAAGAACCGTATCGCTTCTTATACCAACGTACCTCCCGGAGACTATACATTCCGTGTAGAAACCGTAGATGAAGCCAATCCGGAGCTGGTTTCCAACTGTACACTGGCCATCACTATCCTTCCACCGTGGTGGTTGAGCTGGTGGGCAACCCTTATATATGTAATTCTAGGTTTGGCAGCTCTCTATTTCAGCCTGCGCCTGGCTTTCTTCATGCTCAAAATGAAGAATGATATTTATATCGAGCAGAAGGTATCGGAGATGAAAATCAAGTTCTTTACCAATATCTCCCATGAATTGCGCACTCCTTTGACATTGATAAAAGGTCCGATACAGGAACTAAGAGAACGCGAAAAGCTCTCTCCGAAAGGATTGCAATATGTGGATCTGATGGAGAAGAACACCAATCAAATGCTGCAATTAGTGAATCAGATCCTTGATTTCCGGAAGATTCAGAACGGCAAGATGCGTTTGCATGTGTCATTAATTGATTTTAATGAGATGATAGCTTCTTTCCAGAAAGAATTCCGGGTACTTTCCGAGGAAAACGAGATCAGTTTTACTTTCCAGTTGCCGGATGAACCGATTATGGTATGGGCGGACAAGGAAAAAATGAGCATTGTTATCCGCAACATCATATCCAACGCATTCAAATTCACTCATTCCGGAGGAAGTATTTATATAACTACCGGATTGACAGACGACGGTAAACGTTGTTACGTACGGGTGGAAGATAACGGAGTAGGTATTCCACAAAATAAACTGACCGAGATTTTCGAACGCTTCTCGCAAGGAGAGAACGCGAAAAACTCCTATTATCAGGGCACGGGTATCGGATTGGCACTTTCAAAAGAGATCGTCAATCTGCATCACGGACAGATTCGTGCCGAAAGTCCCGAAGGACAAGGAGCGGTGTTTATTGTGGAACTCCTGATGGATAAGGAGCATTACCGCCCGTCGGAAGTAGATTTCTATGTGGGAGATACGGAGACAGCCCCTATTGCGGTAGAACAAGATCCTGTTGCAAATGCCATATCCGAAGACGGTACGGAGGAAGAAGAACCGGAAATCGACGCTTCATTACCGACCCTTCTGTTGGTGGAAGATAACAAAGACCTTTGCCAGTTGATAAAGCTTCAGTTGGAAGACAAGTTTAATATCCATATTGCTAATAACGGAGTGGAAGGTTTGAAGAAAGTACATCTGTATCATCCGGATATTGTGGTGACCGATCAGATGATGCCCGAAATGGATGGGCTTGAAATGTTGCAATCCATCCGCAAAGATTTCCAAATCAGCCATATCCCTGTCATTATCCTGACTGCGAAGAATGATGAAGGCGCCAAGACCAAAGCGATCACTTTAGGGGCGAACGCCTACATCACCAAACCTTTCAGTAAGGAATATCTGTTGGCACGTATCGACCAGTTGCTTGCCGAACGGAAACTGTTCCGTGAACGAATCCGTCAGCAAATGGAAAACCAGACGACGACCGAAGAAGACAGCTACGAACAATTTTTGGTAAAGAAAGACGTACAGTTCCTCGAAAAGATACATCAGGTCATTGAAGAAAATATGGACGACAGTGACTTTAACATTGACACCATAGCATCCGGTATCGGATTGAGCCGTTCGGCATTCTTCAAGAAACTGAAGAGTCTTACCGGCCTGGCGCCCGTCGATCTGGTAAAAGAGATTCGTTTGAATAAATCTATCGAGCTGATTAAAAATACGGATTTAAGTGTTTCCGAAATTGCTTTTGCTGTCGGATTCAAGGATTCGGGATATTATAGTAAGTGTTTCCGGAAAAAATATAATCAGTCCCCTCGCGAATATATGAATGAATGGCGGAAAGGAGAGAGATAACCGATTACAAAATGCTTTCTTAATCGTCCTTTTAGAAACCTAATTAAGATTCGAAAGAATGAACAACATTAAGAAAGTATTATCAGCGTGGATGCTGGTTGCCTGTGTACTACCTGTGGCAGCCCAGTATCCTGTAATTCCGGACTCGGTAAAAGCAAGAGGAGCAAAACAAGAAGCGGAGTTTGAACGGAAATCGGATGCGGCATGGGAAAAAGCTTTGCCGACAGTGTTAGAAGAAGCAAAGAAAGGTCGTCCCTATAAGCCTTGGGCCTCCAAACCCGAAGATTTGATAAAAAGTAATATCCCGGCTTTCCCCGGCGCGGAAGGCGGAGGCATGTATACTCCAGGTGGTCGTGGAGGTAAAGTGATCGTGGTCACTTCGCTGGAAGATTCCGGCCCCGGAACATTACGCGAAGCCTGCGAAACGGGAGGTGCACGTATTATTGTATTCAATGTAGCGGGAGTGATTCGTTTGAAAAGCCCGATTAGCGTACGTGCCCCTTATGTAACGATTGCCGGACAAACAGCTCCCGGAGATGGTATCTGCGTCACCGGACAATCTTTCCTGATCGATACACACGATGTCGTGATTCGCCACATGCGCTTCCGCCGCGGTGCGCAGGACGTAGCTTTCCGTGATGATGCAGTAGGAGGGAATGCGGTTGGAAATATCATGATTGACCATTGCTCCGCCAGTTGGGGATTGGATGAAAATATGTCTATCTACCGTCATGTATACAACAGAGGGGCAGACGGACACGGGCTGAAACTTCCGACGGTAAACATTACCATCCAGAATTCTATTTTCTCTGAAGCATTGGATACCTACAACCATGCTTTCGGTGCAACCATCGGTGGGCATAACAGTATGTTCTGCCGTAATCTCTTTGCTTCCAACATCAGCCGGAACAGTTCGGTAGGTATGGACGGCGACTTTAACTTCGTCAATAATGTTGTTTTCAACTGGTGGAACCGTTCCGTAGACGGAGGCGATCACAACAGTTTCTACAATATGATAAACAACTATTTCAAACCCGGTCCGATCACTCCGATAGGTAAACCGATTTCTTATCGTATTCTCAAACCGGAAGCAGGACGTGACAAAAACAGACCGCTTTCATTCGGAAAAGCATACGTAAACGGAAATATTATCCATGGCAATGCCAAAGTTACAAAAAATAACTGGGATGGAGGCGTACAACTTAAAGAAGAGGTGGACGCCGCAAAGTTTTTGCCGCTAATTAAATCGGACGAGGCTTTCAAAATGCCACCGGTAACTGTAATGGATACCAAAAAAGCTTATACCTTTGTATTAGATAATGTAGGAGCTAATTTTCCGAAACGCGACGCAGTAGATGCACGTGTCATTAAGACCGTACAAACAGGAAAGGCCATTTATGCGAAAGATGCACCGGAGTTTGTCTCTCCTTACGTGAAGAGACGGTTACCGGCTGATTCTTACAAGCAAGGTATCATCACAGATATTCGTCAGGTAGGCGGACTGCCCGAATATAAAGGTGAAGCGGTAGTAGACTCGGACGGCGACGGTATGCCGGATATTTGGGAAATTGCCAACGGATTGAATCCGAATGACCCGACCGACGCCAACATGGACTGCAACGGTGACGGATATACCAATATTGAAAAATACATCAATGGTATAGACACCAGAAAGAAAGTGGATTGGACAGACTTGAAGAACAATTACGATACATTGTCTAAACGGAAAAGTCTGTTGTAACCGGATGAAAAGAGATTAAAGTTTATTGTAATGAATATACAAGTAAGAACGATCCTTTTAGGATTATTGAGCATTGGGTTTGTGCAAAGTTATGCGCAAACCTTTGCTTTACAGGTTAAGAATGACCAGATCACTTACCTGAATGATGATCGGGGAAACCGGATTCTCGATTTCTCTACATGCGGATATAAATCCTCCGAACAGGATATTCCTTCTGTCCGCAATGTGGTGTTTGTACCCTGGAAAGCCGGAGATAATACTGCGCGTATTCAACGTGCCATTGATTATGTAGCTTCGCTGGCCCCTGACGCTTCCGGTTTTCGGGGAGCCGTATTACTCGATCAGGGAGAGTTTTCCCTGTCCGGCAGTATTCGTATCTCCGCATCCGGAATTGTATTGCGGGGTACGGATAAAGAAAAAACAATACTGCTGAAAAAGGGCGTAGACAGAGGTGCGCTTATCTACATGGAAGGAATGGACGACCTGAATGTGCAAGACACATTGAAGGTGCTTTCCCACTATGTTCCGGTAAACGCGAGAACATTGGAAGTCGCTTCGGGTGTTTCTCTGAAAAAAGGAGATCGTGTCATGGTTACCCGTCCTTCCGGCAAAGAATGGATTGCCTCTTTGGGTTGTGATATTTTTGGAGGAGGTATCAGTGCTTTGGGATGGAAAGAAGGTGACATGGATCTGACTTGGGACAGAACAGTCTGCGAAGTAAACGGCAACCAGGTAACACTGGATGCTCCGCTGACCGTAGCTTTGGATGCCAACTATGGAACTTCTTCCCTGTTGACTTATCAATGGAACGGACGTATTCATGATTGTGGCGTAGAAAATATGACACTGATTTCTGATTACGACAAGCGTTATCCTAAAGACGAGGATCATTGCTGGACAGGTATTTCCATTGAGGATGCGGAAAACTGTTGGGTGAGACTGGTTAATTTCAAGCATTTTGCAGGAAGTGCTGTAATTGTTCAGCGTACAGGTTCCAAAATTACCGTTGAAGACTGTATCTCGAAAGAACCCGTTTCAGAAATCGGAGGGATGCGTCGTTGCACTTTCCATACGCTGGGACAACAAACTTTATTTCAACGCTGCTATTCGGAACAGGGTATTCATGACTTTGCTGCCGGATATTGTGCAGCCGGTCCCAATGCTTTCGTACAATGTGATTCGTATGAATCTTTGGGATTCAGTGGTTCTATTGATGCCTGGGCGTGCGGACTGCTGTTTGACATAGTAAATATCGACGGTCATAACCTGACTTTCAAGAATTTGGGACAAGATAAAAACGGAGCCGGTTGGAATACGGCAAACAGCTTGTTTTGGCAATGTACGGCAGCGGAAATCGAATGTTATGCCCCGGCAAAAGATGCGATGAACCGTGCATACGGTTGTTGGGCACAATTCTCCGGTGACGGTGAATGGGCACAATCCAACAATCATGTACAACCTCGCAGTATTTTTTATGCTCAATTGGAAGAACGGTTAAACAAAGAATGTGCAGAACGTGCACGTATTCTGCCCAGAAATACAAGTGCAACCAGTAGTCCTACAGTGGAAGTAGCTATGGAACTCGCTAAAGAAGCATATAATCCACGGTTGACGTTGGAACATTGGATAGGTGATAATAAGTTTGCTCCTTCGGTGGCATCAACCGGAGTAAAATCAATTGATGATATTAAAGAGAAAAAGAGCGCTGCACTTGCAAATTCTTCTTCTTTTTCTGCTGCAGCTAAATTATTAACCCAACCGGAAGTAACTGTAACCAATGGACGTATTCAGATGGACGGAGCTCTATTGGTTGGAGGTAGTCATACCACCCCTTGGTGGAACGGAAAGCTCAAAACCAATTATCTGAAAAAGGCAAGTCCGGCCATCACCCGCTTTGTGCCGGGACGCGAGGGATTGGGATTAACCGACCGCATTGATTCTGTAGTCGACTTTATGAAACAGAAAAACATTCTTGTTTTCGATCAGAATTACGGTCTTTGGTATGACCGTCGCCGGGATGACCACGAACGGGTTCGCCGTCGGGATGGTGATGTATGGGGACCTTTCTATGAACAGCCATTCGGTCGTAGCGGTCAGGGAACAGCATGGGAAGGATTGAGCAAATATGATTTGAAACGCCCTAATGCATGGTACTGGAGCCGCTTAAAAGAATTTGCGGAAAAAGGAAATAAAGATGGATTACTTTTATTCCATGAAAACTATTTCCAGCATAATATTTTGGAAGCCGGTGCGCATTGGGTAGATTCTCCATGGAGAAGCAGCAATAACATCAATCAGACCGGATTTCCTGAACCTGCCCCATTTGCCGGAGACAAACGAATCTTTGTAGCGGATATGTTCTATGACATTACTCATCCTGTCCGTCGTGAACTGCACAGACAATATATCCGTCAATGCCTGAATAACTTCGCAGACAATTCGAATGTTATTCAGTTGACAAGTGCCGAATTTACAGGTCCGTTGCATTTCGTACAATTTTGGTTGGACGTGATAGCCGAATGGGAAACTGAAAACGGAAAGAAAGCGAAAGTGGCATTGAGTACAACGAAAGACGTACAGGATGCAATCCTTGCAGATTCCAAACGCGCTGCCGTAGTAGATATTATTGATATTCGATACTGGCATTATAAGACGGATGGAATCTTTGCGCCGGAAGGTGGAAAGAATATGGCGCCACGTCAGCACATGCGTAAGATGAAAGTAGGAAAGGTGACTTTCACAGAAGCATATAAAGCTGTCAATGAGTATCGTCAGAAATTTCCTCAAAAGGCAGTGACATTCTACGCACAGAATTATCCGGCTATGGGATGGGCTGTATTTATGGCAGGAGGTTCATGTCCTGTAATTCCGTGCACAGATAAAGCGTTCCTGAAGGATGCAGCAGCAATGGAAGTGGAAGAAACAAATACGGATGAGTACAAGAAAATGGTAAAATCTGATATTGGAAGTATCATTTATTCCAAGTTCGGAACAGAAATTCCTGTTCAATTATCGTCCGGAAAATATGTATTAAAGTACATTCATCCTGCTTCCGGAAAGATTGAAACGATAAATAAATCGCTGAAAATAAATGGTTTATACAAACTAAAGGTGCCAGATAAGAAAGAAGGTATTTATTGGTTCCATAAGTTATAAAGCAGAGAATCCCGTTGAAGACCATTCAGCGGGATTTTTGCTTTTTATTGGTAATTTCTAGTAAAAGAGTGTTATAAAACATGATACTTGTTTTTTCAATCCACAAACCAGATTTTACCCAAGGTTGCGGTCGATACTGCTTAGCTTTGCAACATCAAATCAATCGAATTAATGCTATGATGGAACAGACTAATCATTCAACCGACACTTTGCTCGCTTCTTTTCAAGCGGGAAACATGGCAGCTTTTTCACAGCTGTATAACTTGCACATCAACGTCCTTTTTAATTACGGATTGAAGTTGACCATTGATAAAGAGTTACTGAAAGATTGTATTCATGACATCTTCGTGAAACTCTATACAAAGAAAGATGAATTAGGAACAATCGATAATTTGAGATCTTATTTATTCATCTCCTTGAAGAATAAGTTGTGTGATGAACTTCGCAGACGTATGTATATGTCTGATACGGCAGTAGAAGAAGTTAGCATATCCACTCCTACAGATGTAGAAGATGATTATATGGAAGAAGAGCAACGCAAGAATGAATTTTCATTGGTTAGACGTCTGCTCGACCAATTATCTCCCCGCCAACGCGAAGCGCTTACATTATATTATATAGAAGAAAAGAAATACGAGGATATTTGCGAGATTATGAATATGAATTATCAGTCTGTACGCAACTTGATGCATCGCGGATTGACAAAGTTGCGTAGTCTGGCAAGTTAATTTTAGTAAAAAGGTAAATGGGTTGAGTACATAGACAGGATAACGCCGTCCTACTTATGTAAACGCTTAAAAAGGATGCGATATGTGCTCAAAGGTAATGGATTTTTTGACGGATGATGATTTTATCAACTATGTGCTGGGTGTAACTCCGCAATCAGCTTCCCAATGGGAAACTTATTTCAGAGAGCACCCGGAAGAGATGGCAGATGCAGAAGAAGCTAAAGCTGTATTATTGGCTCCGGCAAATGTAGACTGTGGCTTCTCAATAGTTGAAAACAACGAATTGAAAGATAGGATTATTAGTAGTATAAAAGATTTTTCGGGTATTTTGTAGATAGGTTAGTATAGTTAAGATAAAGTAGTTAGGTTAGTTAAGGCATTAAAAGATTGACGCGGCCTTTCACAGGAGGTTTAATTTTAAACACTGTGAAAGGCTGCGTTTTTTATTTGTTCTATTCAGGTTTATCGCCGGATTCCTGAATATTGAAAGCACTACTGAAACTGACTATTAATACGATACATCCACCCAATATGCCGATAATCATATAAGCGATACGGATATCGAACGCCTGCGAGATGGCACCGATAAGCAGGGGAGCAATCAGCGAGCCTATAAAACTGATGCTTGACAGAATGGTAAGTGCAATACTGACCGGTGTTTTTGATTTGGCTCCCACGAAGCTGTACAAAGTAGGCACAATGCAGGATATTCCCAAGCCGACCAGCATGAAACCTAAAGAATTGATGATTACTTTCATGGCCATAGATTCGAAAACTCCTCCTAACAGGGCAGAAACAAAAAAGCCGATACAGATAAAGCTGCCCGCCAGTTGCAGGACTTTCTTCTTTCCCCAAAGCTGATAAGCATAGTTAGTCAGGAAACGGCCCGTTGCCATCATAATCATAAATACAAGAAAACCGATTTGCAATGACTTAGGTACGTGAACCACTGATTCGAAATAAACGGCACTCCAGTCGAACATTGCGCTTTCTACAATCAGCGCGAACAGTCCGACAAGTCCTAACTGCAAAAGCAACATTTCCGGTTTTTGAAATAACAGGCGAAAGCCATTGGGAGCTTTGGCTGTATTTCTTTTCTTCATCTTTGTATCAGAAACTTCCGCTTCCTGCGGTGCGCTTTCCTGCAAATATTTCCGTCCGGAAAGTGCAATTATAAGGATGATTATAAATATCAGTGTATAATGCCAGATAGGGGAGACTCCGGCCAAAATCATCACGAAGCCGATAAGTGCTCCTGCACATGCCCCCAGACTCCATCCTCCATGAAAAGTGGCCATAATGGTTTTACCATAGATACGTTCCACCTCAATGCCTTGTGTATTGAATGATATATCACACAAATTCCAGCACACCCCGAAGCAGAAGAGCAGAAAGCCTAAAAGATAGACCTCATGAGCCAGCCCGATGCAAAGCAGGGATGAAGCGTATCCCAGGATACTGACCTGTACCATGCTCCGACTTCCTAACTTCGAAACAAGATAGCCAGCCAAGGGGATCGCGACAAACTTTCCGACAGGAATCATAAATAAAATCAGTCCCCAGTAGAAAGCATAATTTGCGGCAAAAACGTCTTTGAAATCAGGGATTCGGCTGGCCCAACTTGCCATACAAAGTCCTTGGGCAAAGAAAAAAGTCAATATGGCAAAACGTATTCTCTCTTTAGGATGCGTAAATTGGTTATTCATGCATTTTTTATTTTTAATCGCGGCAAAGGTATCTATTTTTTTTGTACTTTTGCGCCCGATTTAAAAATATCATATTCATGAAGACAGGCGAATCTTTATTATCCATAGGTAAATTTATTGCAGAATATTCAGCCCATTTAATGGGGGCCGGAGTACACACCTCGCGGGTGGTACGCAACACAAAGCGTATTGGAGAGGCTTTCGGACTAGATGTCAAATTAAGCGTATTTCATAGAAACATCATTCTGACTATTATAGACAAAGAAACAAACGAGGCTTGTAACGAGGTTATAGACATTCCTGCACACCCGATTAGTTTTGAACATAATTCAGAGTTAAGCGCATTAAGCTGGGAAGCAGTAGACAATCATTTGTCATTGGAAGAATTGAAAGACAAATACAAGAAGATTATTTCTGCTCCGCGGATACACTCTCTTTTCGTATTATTATTAGTAGGATTTGCCAATGCCTCTTTCTGTAAATTATTCGGCGGTGATTTAATTTCGATGGGAATCGTGTTCTCGGCTACCATTACAGGATTCTACCTGAAACAACAAATGCAGGCGAAAAAGATCAATCATTATGTTGTATTTATTGTTTCGGCTTTTGTTGCTTCCCTGTGTGCTTCTACCGCACTGATTTTCGATACAACTTCGGAGATTGCCATGGCAACCAGCGTGCTTTATCTTGTGCCTGGGGTTCCCTTGATTAATGGCGTGATTGATATAGTGGAGGGATATGTATTAACAGGATTTGCCCGTCTGACAGAGGCTTCTTTGTTGATTGTCAGCATCGCTATCGGACTTTCCTTCACATTATTAATGGTAAAAAACAGTTTAATTTGATATGATAGCACTTGACATTCTTACGGATGGATTTTTTGCAGCAGTAGCAGGTATAGGATTTGGTGCAATTTCCGATCCTCCTTTGCGTGCATTCAAGATGATTGCCATACTGGCAGCATTGGGACACGCCTGTCGTTTTTGTTTGATGACCTATTTAGGCGTGGATATTGCCACAGGTTCGTTGTTTGCCGGATTAGTCATCGGCTTCGGTAGTTTGTGGTTAGGGAAAAAGGTATATTGCCCGATGACGGTACTTTACATTCCGGCATTACTTCCCATGATTCCAGGTAAGTTTGCATACAACATGGTATTTTCACTTATCATGTGTCTGCAAAATGTGAATGATCCGGATAAGCTGGACAAGTTTATGTCGATGTTCTTCTCTAATACTCTGATAGCAAGCACAGTGATTTTCATGTTGGCGGTAGGAGCTACGTTCCCGATGTTCCTGTTCCCACATAGAGCCTTTTCATTAACAAGACACTAAAACGAACTTTTATGGAGATTTTTTGGAGAACAATTGCATATTATAATTCAGCTACCTGGCTGTTACAGATAGTTATCATTCTGATTGGTATTGCATTGACCGGATTGCTTATCGGCCGACCACGTCCGTGGGTGAAAATGGCGATGAAGTTCTATATGATAGGTCTGTATACGTGGATTTCGGTGGTCTACTATTATATCTACTGTGAAGAGCGTAGCTATAATGGGGTGATGGCTATGTTTTGGGGTGTGATGGCTATCATTTGGATATGGGATGCGATTACGGGATATACTACCTTCGAACGTACCCACAAATATGATTTGCTGTCTTATGTCCTGTTGGCAATGCCTTTTATATACCCTTTGGTTTCATTGGCACGCGGTCTCTCATTCCCAGAAATGACTTCTCCGGTCATGCCTTGTTCGGTAGTGGTGTTTACCATCGGATTGTTATTGCTGTTTGCGCAAAAGGTCAATATGTTTTTGGTATTGTTCCTTTGCCACTGGTCGCTGATCGGATTATCCAAAACTTATTTCTTTCAGATTCCGGAAGATTTCTTGTTGGCAAGTGCCACGATCCCCGGCCTGTATCTTTTCTTCAGGGAATATTTCCTGAACAATCTACATGCCGACACCAAGCCGAAAGCAAAATATATCAATTGGCTGTTGATAAGCGTTTGCGTCGGACTGGCCGTGTTGCTGACTACTACCATGTTTTTGGAATTGGTTCCGAAAGGTTAATTCGGAAACATAGAAGATATTCAAATCAAAAAAAGAGGCCGTTCAAAAAAGCCTTGATTTTACAAAATCGTCCTTACTACGATAGGTTGTAGTAAGGACGATTTTTCTTTTAGAAACTTTGGGAACAGTTTCTTTTATATATCGTATCGTTTACTTAATTGCGTAGAATATCCGTAAGGCACACTGCATCACTGCATCAGGCAACCATTTTTTGCTCTTCGCAAACAACACCTGTATCCATGGACCTACTTTCGTCCGAAAAGGAGGATTGGTACGTTCCACTATCTTACAGATGGCAGCACCCAACTTCTGCGGATGGCATCCATTACGTTCCTCTTTTTCTATAATCTCCAATGATTTCAGAAAACTTTCTCCGTAATCAGCATCCAGTCTTGTCTGTTCGGAGATATTCCGGTTATCAGTAAATCCGGTGTTGAAATCTCCCGGTTCTACTACACAAACCTTTATATGGAACGGATGAACCTCTAAAGCCAATGCTTCGCTATATCCCTCCACTGCAAATTTCGAAGCAGAATAAAATCCCTGATAGGGGATTCCCATTACACCACCGATAGAGCTGATATTGATAATCTTGCCCTTTCGCGCCTTTCTCATAGATGGCAAAACTGCTTTACACATATTCACTACACCGAAGAAGTTTGTATTCATTTGTATATTCACTTCTTCTTCAGTGGCAAGTTCCAATGCGCCGCCGATACCTATTCCGGCATTATTAATCAATACGTCAATCCGTCCCTGCTCCGATAGAATCCGCTCTACGGCCTGACAAACGGAAAGGAAATTGGTAACATCGACAACAAGCATCTTTACTTGATTCATGTCTTCGGAAGGTTTCCGGCTTGTTCCATAAACGATGTGCCCTCGTTCCGATAACATTTGAGCGGTAATCTTGCCGAATCCGGAAGATGCTCCGGTGATAAGTATGACTTGTGGTTGCATATTTCTTATTTGCGGTATGGTACTAACTGCTCAATTATCATTTCTCCAAGATAGCAGTCATTTCTTCCCGCCAATCTTCACCATTCTTCGGCTGGAACGTTTCAAATCCCAGTTCTTTGCCGATTTGGATATTAGAGGCGCCGTCATCAACAAATAAAGTTTCGGAAGGAATGATATTACAATCATTCACCATAAATTCGAAAATTTCGGGTGCAGGTTTCGTGTGACCGACCTGATAAGACAAATATAGTTTGTCACAATAATCATTCAACGGCTTTTTCTTCGATGAGAAATCGGGGCTGCATGCCCACGACATAACAAAAGGATTGGTATTACTTAAAATATACACATGATAGGACTTTCTCAATTCCAATATATAATCGAGTTTATTTAGATTCACTTCATTGAAAAAGCCCAGCCATGCCTGTTTGGTTTCCTCCATCGTCAATGGACGGCCACATAAATCCCCCAGTTGTTTCCGAAACTCATCCGCACTTAGCTTTCCTTCTTCCAGTTCTTGAAAGATGCCGGTCTGGTGATATTTATCCAGCCGGGTATCAGCATCTGCCAGTCCCAGTTTGATAAATGCCTGAACCGCTTTGTCACGATCAATATCTACAATCACTCCTCCAAAATCAAATACAATGTTTTTAATCATGATATATAATTTTCTTGTTTGCTACAAAGATACGGCTTATCTTCTTAATTAATAGCCCGCAACGGCTTGATATTTGTCAAAAAAAACATAGTGACGCTATCCTGTCAGGATAGTGACGCCATTTAGCAAGGATAGTGTCACTATAAGAACAGGATAGCGTCACTATATTTTGTGTAACTTATAGAAGCATAAATGCCGATTATTTTTTATATTTGCAAATCCAATCAATCCTTTGCAAAGACAAAAATAGAGTTATGAATAATCTTCGAATTTTATTGTATATGATGCTCCTTTCACTGGCTGCCTGTCATCCGGAAGGGACGAGCGTGAAGCAAGGGCTGGACAAGGCTGCGCAACTGATGGAGCAGGACCCTGATACAGCATCCATTATTCTTGAGACTATTCAGTCAAGCCAAATGAATGAGGCTCAACTGGCAGAGTATAATTTATTGTGTACCCAGCTCAACGAGGATAAAAACATTCCTCATTCCTCTGATAAGCAGATTAGGCAGGCGGCATCTTATTATGAGAAACACGGTGATGAATATCAAAAATCTAAAGTATATTATTATCTTGCCTGTGTAGAAAGTGATTTGGAACAGAAAGAGGATGCAGAAATCCACTTTAAGGAGGCAATCAAACTTGCCAAAGAAACAGAGGAATACGATCATCTGGCAAAAATATGCAAACGATGTAGTCTTTATTATCAGAAATACGGTAACTTTGATGAAGCACTGGAAATGGAAAGAAAGGCATACGCCAGTCAGTTGATGTTAAACGATAACAAAAGTGATTCTTCGGTCATTCTGTCTTCTGCTTTAGGTATGTTTGGTGTGATGTCTTTGTTGCTTGGACTACTCTGGCAGAAAAACCGGCACGCACTTTCCCAACTGGATCTTTTCAAAGAAGAAATACTGAAGAAAGATGTCGAGTCGGATAAGCTGATGTTGCAATGTAATCATCTCGAAGAGAAGTATCAGTCTCTTCAGTTACATATCTATGAAAGTTCTCCGGTTGTCTCAAAAGTACGGCAGTTTAAGGAACGGAATGTTTTGTCTTCTAAAATCCCTTCTTTCTCCGAGAAAGACTGGACAGAGTTGCTGCGACTTCAAGAGAATGTCTATGGACTTGTCTCTAAATTGAAAGAGATAAGTCCAAAACTCACAGAAGAAGATTTAAGGGTATGTGCTTTTCTACGGGAAGGAGTTCAACCGGCTTATTTTGCTGATTTAATGAAACTTACTACCGAAACGCTGACACGAAGAATTTCCAGAATAAAAACGGAGAAACTGATGCTGGTAAACTCGAAAGAATCATTGGAAGATATTGTTAAGTCATTGGGGGCTTCACCACTTTAACGGAGAAATTTATTTCAGTGCAGAAATGAATGAAAGTTTTGTCTACTATAAAGTTGAAAAAACATAAAACATCTGCCACCTGCAACGAAAAGCGTGTAATATACTAGTTGACAAATAGTTGGAGCGTTGCAGATACCTGCGGCAGATAGGTTGCAGATACTTTATCTGCAACACGTTATATAATCAAAGAAAAAGCCTTGATTCCTTTATGCAAAGCTATGGGATAATTGGGATGGCTCTATGGATAATTTGTAGTGTCTCTACGGAGAAACGACAGTATCCTTACGTAGAAACTGTCGTTTCCTGCCTTGGAAACTCTCGTTTCCTACCGTGGAAACTGTAGTTTCTAATGCAGGAAACGACAATTCCCCGCCTGGAAACAGGAAGTTATGTATTCAAATAAACTTTTGCGCTCCTAGAGAATTAGCTTATGTAAAGTTTATACTGTGTTGCAGATAAAGTATCTGCAACCTATCTGCCGCAGGTATCTGCAACGTTCCAACTATTTATCAACTAGCACATTACACGCTTTTCGTTGCAGGTGGCAGATGTTTTTACGTTTTTCAACTTTATAGTAGAGGATTACGCATCACAATTATGCTCAAAACCGTAAGTCATGAATAAAATTCACCTCTGTACCCTCTGTGTCCTCTGTGGTGAAAACCCGTGCAGAAATAAGCTAAAATTGAAGAAACAATGAAATTACAGAATAAATAATTTTCCCCTATATATATGCTGTCTGCTTTTGTCTGTATTTAGACTCCTATTAAGTCTGAATATCAATAAATTACAAAATCATCCTGTCCGTATCTGTCCGACTAAAAACACTTATCATATATGCATGTTCTGTAACTTTGCAAACAAAAAAATGACAGAACAATGAGTTACTTATTATTTAAAAGAGGAAACGATTTAGGAGGTTGGATTGTCTTTCTGATAGCAGCTTTTGTGTATGGAATGACTATTGAACCTACCGCAAGTTTTTGGGATTGTCCCGAATTTATTTCATGTGCCGAAAAGCTACAAGTTGGTCATCCACCGGGAGCACCTTTCTATATGCTTGTCGGGAATCTATTCACCCAGTTTGCGTCCGATGCTTCGCAGGTATCGCGCATGGTCAACTTTTTAAATGCACTGTTAAGTGCAGGGTGCATCTTGTTTCTTTTTTGGAGTATTACTCGATTGGTGCGAAGCATACTTACGGATGATGCACGGAAGCTATCAACAACCGACGTAATTATCATTTTAGGAGCAGGATTTGTAGGAGCTTTGGCTTACACCTTCAGTGATACATTCTGGTTCAGTGCAGTAGAGGGTGAAGTATATGCCTTCTCTTCCTTCCTCACAGCTTTGGTTTTTTGGATGATTCTTCGCTGGCAGGACGAAGCAGATTCAATATCCGGCGACCGCTGGATTATCCTGATAGCCTATATTATAGGACTTTCCATCGGAGTACACCTGCTCAATCTGCTTTGTATTCCTGCTATTGTATTGGTGTTCTATTACCGGAAATACCAAGCTGTATCACTCAAGGGAGTGATCGGAACGATTGCGCTGTCCGGTCTTCTTATTGTATTGATTCTCTTTGTTTATATACCCGGAATGGCTGATATGGGAGGATGGTTCGAGCTATTCTTCGTCAATGTATTGGGATTTCCTTTCCAAACAGGATTAATCATTTTTCTGACTTTAGTCCTGTCTTTGTTGATAGGAACCATCTACCGATTCAGAAAACGCATAGTACATACCGGTTTATGGTGCCTGCTCATGCTCACCATAGGATATACCACTTATGCGGTCATATTGATTCGTGCCAATGCCAATACACCGCTTAATGAAAATGCACCGGATAATATTTTCACGCTCAAAAGCTACCTGAATCGCGAACAGTATGAAAGTGCCCCTTTACTTTATGGAAGAACCTACGCTTCCGAACCGGAGTATGTGCCCGAAGGAGACTATTACAAAGTGAAAACAGAAAAAGGCAGTGCCATATATCGGCCGGATAGAAAAGAAGGCAAGTATAAAATCATCGGCTATAAAGAAAATGTGTGCTACACTCAAAATATGTTGTTTCCGCGAATGTGGAATGATCGTTTGGCTGCTTCTTATAAAGGATGGTCGGGAAGCACGAATGATGTACCCACACAAAAAGAGAACCTGACTTATTTCATTACATACCAACTCAACTACATGTATGTACGTTATTTCCTATGGAATTTTGTCGGACGGCAGAATGATATTCAAGGAAGCGGTGAACCGGAACACGGCAACTGGATTACAGGAATTTCCTGGCTTGACAACCTGCGCTTGGGGGATCAGAAGCTTTTACCGGAATCTTTGCGTCAGAATAAAGGGCACAATGTTTTCTATGGTTTGCCGTTATTATTAGGACTACTTGGTATCTATTGGCAATGGGCACGTGGAAAGAAAGGCAAGCAACAGTTCAGTGTCTTGTTTTTCCTTTTCTTTATGACCGGATTGGCGATTGTGCTCTATCTGAATCAGACTCCCGGACAACCTCGCGAACGGGATTATGCGTATGCAGGTTCGTTCTATGCCTTCGCTATCTGGATCGGGATGGGAGCTGCCGGATGCTGTGATATGCTTCGTCGGAAGCACTTTAAAGTTCTCCCGGTCAGCTTACTCATGCTGCTTTGCCTACTCATCCCCGTACAAATGGCAAGCCAGACTTGGGACGATCACGACCGGAGCAACCGGTATACTTGCCGTGACTTTGGGGCTAATTATCTAATGACGCTTCCCGATACAGGAAATCCGATTATATTCTGTAACGGAGACAATGATACGTTCCCTTTATGGTATAATCAGGACACGGAAGAGGTACGCAGAGATGCACGCATCTGCAACTTAAGTTATGCGCAAACCGACTGGTATATTTATCAGCAACAATGTCCTCTATACAATGCTCCCGGACTACCGATCAGCTGGGAACAAAATCAATATCAAGAGGGAAAGAACGAATATGTAGCCGTTCGTCCGGAGTTGAAAAAACAAATAGAAGAATTGTATCAAAAGCATCCCGAAGAAGCCCGTGACAGTTTTGGAGATGATCCGTATGAGATAAAGAATATCTTGAAACATTGGGTATTTGCAGAGAAGCAGGAGTTTCATGTGATACCTACCGATACAATAAACATTCATATCGATAAGGATGCAGTGCTTCGTTCGGGAATGATGCTACCTAAAGCCATTCGTCATTTAAAAGGAGAAGAATTGAAAAATGCGATGCCGGATAAACTATCTATTTCTCTGAAAGATATACGTCTGCTGACTAAAGTAGATTTGCTCATACTCGAAATATTGGCTAACTGCAACTGGGAACGTCCGTTATACATGGCTATCTCGGTGGGAAATGCCACTCAATTGAAGTTTGATGATTACTTTGTCCAGGAAGGATTGGCATTCCGGTTTACCCCGTTTAATTATAAAAAATGGGGAGACGCGGAAAGGGACAATGGATATGCAATAGATACGGAGAAATTCTACGAGAATGTGATGAACAGATATAAATATGGAGGATTAGATACTCCCGGACTTTATCTGGACGAAACGACTATGCGCATCTGCTACTCCCACCGAAGACTCTTTGCCCAACTGGCTAAAGAACTGGTGAAACAAGGAGACAATGCCCGTGCCCAAAAAGTATTAGCGTATGCCGAACAAGCTATTCCGGCGTATAATGTACCTCAAGTATACGAGAGTGGTTCGTATGATATAGCCACAGCTTATGCCTCCATAGGAGAAACCGGGAAAGCGATCACTTTATTGAATGATCTGATATCAGAATCGAGAGATTATATCGACTGGGCTTTCTCGCTGGGAGATAGCCGGATAGAAATGGTTCAACGGGATTGCCTGTATAAGTTCTGGCAGTGGAATCAGTGCAATGAATTACTGAAAGATATGGATAAAGAGAGGTATAAACAGAGTAATCAGCAGTTTGAAGAGAAATACATGCGACTCGCTCAACTAATGAATTATCAAAACTAAACTCAAGAAAGATGAAAACGAAAATAGTAAAAGAGAAAGAACAGGAAACTGTATTAAGCAAAAAGAATTACATCATTTTAATAATCGGTTCGATATTGATTATCGCAGGATATATATTGATGAGCGGCGAGGGGAGTACCCTTGCCGCCTATCATCCCGATATATTTAGCGAAACACGCATACGTATTGCCCCTTTAGTCTGTTTGTTAGGCTATCTGCTGAATGTATTTGGTATTCTTTACCGACCATTAAAATAAAATAAATCCTCCTAATATCATTAATATTTCAAAAAAGAGCATTCATATAAGATAAATTATTGTTTCTTTTGTCCTAATGAAATGAAAGTTGGGAAATAGTATGAGTAATAACATTGATATAAAAACGCTGGAGGCCTTTCAGGATGGGAATCACAAGGCCTTTGAGACTATTTTTATAGCATACTACAACAAAACCAAAACATTCATTGACGGATATATAAAATCGGAGCCCGATGCAGAAGAGCTGACAGAGGATTTATTTGTCAATCTTTGGATCAATCGTCATTCCATTGATACATCCAAATCATTCAATTCTTATTTGCACACCATTGCCAGAAATGCAGCCATCAACTTCCTGAAACATAAATATGTGTGCGATGCCTATCTGAACAACAACCAAGATACAGAATATAGCTCTACTTCCGAAGAAGACCTTATTGCCAAGGAACTGGAAATGCTGATTGACAAACTTGTCGGAGGAATGCCCGAACAACGGAGAATGATTTATACATTGAGCCGTAACGAAGGATTATCCAATGCCGAAATTGCCGAACGCCTGAATACTACCAAAAGAAATGTTGAAAGCCAGTTAAGCCTTGCTTTGAAAGAAATACGGAAGGTTATTTCATGTTTTTTGGTATCATTGTTATAGGATCATTTTCGTCTTCATCCTGCTTTTTTCAAAAAAATATTCATTTTCTTATTGAGCTTTTTGCCACCAAACTGTATATATAGTAAAGTGCAGCAAAAATGAAGAAAAGTAATATCAGTAAAATCATCAAAATGTTCCTCTCCGCCCGTTTTCCATCCGAAACGGAAGAAAAAGTGCAGAAGTGGATCATCAAAGATAAAAATCAGCAGGCGAAAGCTAAAGCTTCACTGGATTTTTGGAATGAATTGGACGTAGAAGCCGATTCAAATACTTATGCTTCATTGGAACGGGTAAATTTAAGAACAGGATATAATAAGGAACATCTGACCAACATAGTTTCTTATCAGAAATTTGCCCGTATTGCCGCCGTTATTATTCCTTTGTTTTTATTTGCAGGAGGAATATTCTACTATCTTTCTCCCCACAACGAAATGATAGAAGTATCCGTTGCCTACGGAGAACAGAAACACCTGATCTTACCAGACAGTTCGGAAGTATGGTTGAACGCGGGAAGTACCATTTTATATCCGGAAACTTTTGCCAAAGATAAACGCTTGGTCATGCTTGACGGCGAAGCTTATTTCTCTGTCAAAAAAGATACCGCAAGTCCTTTTATTGTAGAAGCATCCCAACTTTCGGTGAAAGTGCTCGGAACCAGATTCAACGTGAAAGCCTATCCTAATGATGAGAAAATAACTACTACATTGACTAGCGGTAAGGTGGAAGTGAGCGTTCAGTCCCAACCTCCCCATATACTAAAGCCCAATGAGCAGCTTACATACGACAAAAAATCATCAGACATCCATATATCAATGATAGATACCAATGATACCAACTGCTGGATAGTGGGAAAACTAGTCTTTACCAATGCCAGTGCCGGAGAAATATTCCGAACCTTGGAAAGGCACTACAACACCACGATTGATAATACAGCAACTATCCCCACATCGAAACGATATACAGTCAAGTTTCTAAAAGATGAAAGCCTGGATGAAATACTGAATATATTGAAAGATATAATCGGCTTTGATTATCAGCAGTATGAAAAAAAAATAGTAGTAACCCAACCATAAAAAAGAAACAGCCTATGAATAAAAAGAACCGGGAAGTAGCTTGAGACCCTCTTCCCAGTTCTGAAATGTCTACCCTCATTCAACAAGTGACGTAAAATGAAGTATCAACATACAAATATAGAATAATGAATCGAATAAATACGAAGAAAAGAGCAGGTAAGCTCGCCATTTTTTTATTTTTTACTTTTCTCTCTCTCACAACTGTTGCACAGAATAAAGAAAAAAAGATTACCATACAAAATAAAAAGATCTCATTAAAAGAGGCTTTTGCACAAATAGAGACACAAACCGGATATAGCATCGCTTATGAACAATCGAAGCTGGATATCGAAAAGAAGCACTCTTTATCTCTCAAAAATGCAACTGTCGACAAAGCCATGACCCAACTATTGAAAGGAACGGGATATGCATATAAGATAAAAGGATATCATATTATTATCTCTTTGCAGGATAACAAGCAAAAGCCCGCCAACAATGATACACAAAAACTAACTCAAACCATAAGAGGAATTGTTGTTGATTCCAAAACCAATACGCCGATAGAATATGCCTCCGTCTGTATAACAGAAGATCCCTCTCGGGGAGGTTCGACTGACGAACGGGGAAATTTCCGGATTAATAATGTCCCGGTAGGGCGTTATAATATTCAGGCAACTTTTATGGGGTATCGCTCAAGTATCATCACCGAAGTATCTGTCACTTCTTCCAAAGAAGTATTTGTAGAGATTCCAATGGATGAAAATGTACAGGATTTGGCCGAAGTGCTTGTCAAACCGGAAATAAAAAAAGACCGGACTGTCAACCCGATGGCCATCACAGGAGGACGTATGATTAGTATCGAAGAAGCGTCACGATTTGCCAATGGCTTTGACGATCCTGCACGGTTGAGTTCTGCATTTGCAGGAGTAGCGGGAGATGTCGGTACCAATGCGGTTGCCATCCGGGGAAACGCTCCACAATTTACCCAATGGAGACTGGAGGGAATTGAAATACCTAATCCTACCCATTTTGCCGATTTATCAGGTTTGGGCGGAGGATTCCTGTCTGGCTTAAGTACGCAAGTCATCGGCAACTCCGACTTCTACAACGGAGCTTTCCCTGCGGAATACAGCAATGCCCTATCAGGAGTTTTCGATATGCATCTGCGAAATGGCAATAATCAGAAATACGAACACGCTTTTCAGGTCGGACTCATGGGGATAGATTTGGCTTCGGAAGGTCCTATCAATAAAAAGCGGGGAAGTTCCTACCTGATTAATTACCGTTTTTCCACTACCTCGCTGGCGTCGGGCAATGACATCAACCTGAAATATCAGGATTTAGCTTTTAAACTGAATTTCCCCACACGTAAAGCCGGAACCTTTTCGATCTGGGGATTAGGATTGCTCGACAGAAACAAGGCAGAGGTTTTGGATCGTTCCGAATGGGAAACGATGGGAGACCGGTCGTCGGGATCTAACAAACTGGATAAACTGGCAGGCGGGTTAACTCATAAATATGTAATTAATGAAAATGCCTATATCCGTTCGTCTCTATCTGCAACCTATTCGAAAGATCATTCACTAGTCAATTTACAGACTGACGATGGAACCATTGTCCAAGTGGGAGATATTCAAAACAGCAGATGGAATTTTGTGTTCAATTCTTATCTGAACAAGAAATTCAGTTCGAGGCACACCAATAGAACGGGGATTACCATTACGGAACTTAAATATGATCTTGATTATAAGGTCAGTCCTTATTTTGGATTAAACCAACCCATGGAGCAGCTTTCGAAAGGTAGTGGAGAAAGTACAGTTCTTTCGGCGTATAGCAGTTCCGTAATCAACTTGAGCAATAACCTGACAACCAGTTTGGGAGTTACCGGACAATACTTTACTTTAAACAAGAACTGGTCGATAGAACCGAGAGTCGCACTCAAATGGGAAATAAATCCTGCACATTCTTTAGCGGTAGCTTACGGTTTGCACAGCCATAGGGAAAGGCTCGATTATTATTTTGTCGAACAGGTAATCAATGGTAAAAAGGAATCAAACCGATACCTGGATTTTTCTAAGGCACATCATTTCGGATTTACTTATGACTGGAATATTAATCAAAACCTGCATCTGAAAATAGAACCCTATTATCAATACCTGTTCCACATACCGGTGGAACAGAATTCTTCCTTTTCGATTATTAATTACGAAGAATTCTATTTAGACCGGATACTGACAAGCACCGGAACAGCGAAAAACTATGGAATAGATATAACATTGGAGCAGTATATGAAAAATGGCTTCTACTATATGATTACAGGTTCATTATTTAAGTCGAAGTATAGGGGAGGAGACCGTATCTGGCGAAATACAAGACTGGACAAAAGTTATTTAGTGAACTTGCTCGCCGGAAAAGAATGGATGGTCGGCAGACTCAAACAAAATGTATTAAGTATAAACGGACGCCTGTTTTTTCAGGGAGGGGGACGCTACACTCCTGTGGATGAAGAAAAAAGCCAAGAAGAACGCGACATCGTTTTTGACGAAAGCAAGGCATATACCAAACGTTTCAATCCTTCCATCAACGGCGATGTTTCTATCAGCTTCCGGATCAATAAGAAAAGAGTGTCTCACGAGTTCTCTCTAAAGATACTAAATGTAGGTATGCGCACCGGAATGCATTTCTATGAATACAATGAAAGAACAAGCGTAGTAGAAGAAAAAGACGGATCGGGATTGATTCCGAACATCAGCTACAAAATTTATTTCTAAAGCACTGAATAAGAAAAGGTTTGTTCACACAATAGACTGACACCCAACAGACAATTGCTTTCAGTAATTATGGTATAACAATCTGTAATCTATATACTAACGGGCTCTCTGAATACCTGTATATTTGCTGCGTGAAATAATTTAGTCATTAATTATATGCGTATCATATTCAAGAAATTCAGAACACGTATGATTGTAGGATGTATATTAGCTGTAATAGCGTTGCTGGCTGTGTCAGTCGTTGTTTTTATCAATCAACCCAGCTTCGGCAGAACTCCTCGCGGGGAACGGCTGGAGAGAGTCATGAAATCTCCTAATTATAGAAACGGAGGGTATGATACGCATTATGCGGAAATAGGCAACCGCTTCCCCAATATCGACCTTGCAATCCTCGAAAACGGGCAATACGACAAAGAGTGGAGCTTAATTCACCTCATGCCCCAATATATGGCGCAGACAGCCAGAGACTTAAAAGCGAAGAAAGTCCTGACCGTACATCATTCTAAATATGCGTTAGCCAAACATCGTTGGGACGAGCCTTTGAAGAATGCAGAAGAGATGAAGAATAAAGATTACCTCAATGTATTGATTCCGGAGATCGGAGAGGTCGTGACATTAGAAAAATAGCTCTTCACCTAATACGGTTAAACGTTTCTTTTCTATTTATCAGTAAAATTGGTAAAACATTCTGTAATCTGTATAGTTGAAAAACAAATTTCACTGATTAAATTTGCAACGTTGAAATACAGATGGTTCAATCCTGACTGTTTTGGACATTTAGAGATAACTACTATAAATTGAAAATTAAAAAAGTTTATGCTACGTACTATCAGACTTACAGCCGCCATTGTGTGCTTTACGCTTATTACCCTGCTTTTTCTCGACTTTACGGGTACATTGCACACATGGTTCGGATGGTTGGCGAAAATTCAATTTCTGCCGGCTTTATTAGCCTTGAATATAGGTGTCGTATTGTTTTTAATTGTGCTTACATTCCTGTTCGGGCGTATCTATTGCTCCGTTATCTGTCCGTTGGGAGTGTTTCAGGACATCGTTTCGTGGATATCCGGTAAACAAAAGAAAAACCGGTTCCGCTATTCATCGGCAATGAAATGGTTGCGGTATGGCGTTTTAGGAGTGTTCATTATCATGATGGTTGCAGGGCTGAATTCTTTGGCTATCTTACTGGCTCCGTATAGTGCTTATGGACGGATAGCTTCCAGCCTTTTCGCGCCGGTTTGGCAGTGGGGAAACAACCTGTTGGCATACTTTGCCGAACGAATGGATAGTTATGCTTTTTATGAGGTAGATGTATGGATGAAGAGCCTTTCAACACTGATTATTGCCGTTGTCACTCTCATTGTCCTTTTCATTCTGGCGTGGCGTAATGGACGAACGTATTGCAATACCATCTGTCCGGTGGGTACTGTATTGGGATTTATATCCAAATATGCGATATTCAAACCGGTGATTGATACTTCCAAATGTAATAGTTGCGGTTTATGTGCCCGTAATTGCAAAGCATCGTGTATCAATTCAAAAGCTCATGAAATTGATTATAGTCGTTGTGTGGCTTGTATGGATTGCATTGGAAAGTGTAAGCATGGAGCCATTAAATACACTCGACGGAAACCTAAAAACGAAACTGCTACAAGTGAAGATATGAAAGCAAAAGCTGTCACTACCGAACAGATTGATAATGCCCGCCGTAGCTTCCTTTCGGCATCAGCAATCTTTGCGACAACTTCTGTCCTGAAAGCACAGGAAAAGAAAGTGGACGGCGGGTTAGCCACTATTGAGGATAAGAAGATCCCGAACAGAGAAAATCCGATTTATCCTCCCGGCGCATTAAGCGCACGTAATTTCACTCAACATTGTACGGCCTGCCAATTATGTGTATCTGTTTGCCCCAACCAGGTGTTGCGTCCTTCAGACAATCTGATGACATTGATGCAACCGGAAATGTCGTATGAACGCGGATATTGTCGCCCTGAATGTACCAAATGTGCGGAAGTATGCCCGACAGATGCTATTCATCTGACCAGTCTTGCCGAGAAATCGGCTATTCAGATCGGACATGCCGTATGGATTAAAGAGAACTGTGTGCCTTTGACGGATGGAATGGAGTGTGGCAACTGTGCCCGCCATTGCCCGACAGGTGCTATACAAATGGTGGCTTCCGATCCTGACAAAGCGGATTCTCTAAAGATTCCGGTAGTGAATGTAGAAAAATGCATTGGTTGCGGAGCGTGTGAGAACCTTTGTCCATCCCGTCCTTTCAGCGCCATTTATGTGAGCGGACATCAGATGCACAGAATTATTTGATCTAAATCAGTATAAGATTATGGAAGAAAAAAATAAGAAAGATATAAATAGAAGAGATTTTATTAAGATTGTAGGTATCAGTGCAGCCACATCGACAGGTCTGCTATACGGATGCTCTTCAAAGGGAACTACTTCTGCAAGTAGCACAACAGGAGAAGGAGAGGTGCCCACCGATAAAATGACTTATCGCACATCTCCAACCACCGGTGACCGTGTTTCACTTTTGGGATATGGTTGTATGCGTTGGCCGCTCAAACCTGCTCCCGATGGTAATGGTGAAGTTATCGACCAGGATGCCGTCAATGGATTGATAGATTATGCAATCGCTCACGGAGTAAACTATTTCGATACATCTCCGGCGTATGTACAAGGATTTTCCGAAAAGGCAACAGGTATTGCATTAAGTCGCCATCCCCGTGATAAATATTACATCGCTACCAAATTATCTAATTTCTCTCCTGATACGTGGTCTCGCGAAGCCTCGCTCAAGATGTACCACAAATCGTTTGCGGAGCTACAAGTCGACTACATTGATTATATGTTGCTCCACGGCATCGGCATGGGAGGAATGGAAGCCCTTAAAGGACGATACCTGGATAACGGAATACTTGATTTTCTGGTTAAAGAGCGTGAAGCCGGACGTATCCGGAATCTCGGATTTTCTTACCATGGTGATATTGAGGTATATGATTATCTGCTCTCACGACACGATGAATTTAAATGGGATTTTGTACAGATACAACTCAATTATGTAGACTGGAAACATGCCAAAGAGACCAATACTCGAAATACGGATGCGGAATACCTCTATGGCGAACTGGCCAAACGGGGGATTCCTGCCATCATTATGGAACCACTTTTGGGAGGACGTCTATCCAAGTTGAATGATAATCTGGTGGCACGGCTCAAACAACGTCGTCTGGAAAGCAGTGTCGCTTCCTGGGCTTTCCGTTTTGCCGGTTCATTCCCGGATATTCTGACTGTATTAAGCGGCATGACTTATATGGAGCATCTGCAGGATAATCTTCGCACTTATTCTCCTTTGGAACCATTAACAGATGAAGAAAAAGAATTCCTCGAAGAAACGGCACAATTAATGCTGAAATATCCTACTATCCCTTGTAACGACTGCAAATACTGTATGCCATGTCCGTATGGGCTGGATATACCTGCTGTATTGTTGCATTACAACCGTTGTGTCAATGAAGGTAATGTCGCCAGAAGCGGACAGGATGAAAATTATGCGAAAGCCCGACGCGCTTTTCTTGTCGGATATGACCGTAGCGTGCCCAAACTTCGACAGGCAAGTCATTGCATCGGTTGCAATCAGTGTGTGGCTCATTGCCCGCAAAACATTGATATTCCGAAAGAACTGCACCGGATAGACCAGTTTGTAGAACAATTGAAACAAGGTACTTTATAAAAGAAACGATGGAAGAATTAATTAATCTATTACATACGGGAGGATATTCCTGCACCATTGCCAACGGAGGAAAAATCCGCACTTTCACTCAACGTGGCGTAGCTGATCTCTATGATTTGCTAACACAGGAACCGGAGTTTCTTAAAGGAGCTTTGGTTGCCGACAAAGTGGTTGGCAAGGGAGCTGCCGCCCTGATGATTCTGGGTGGTATAAAAGAATTATATACGGATATTATCAGTACCAAGGCTTTGGAGCTATTCCGGAAATCAGATGTGAAAGTCGATTTTGCGCAGGAAGTTGCTTTTATCTGGAACCGCGACCGTACAGGAGGATGTCCAGTAGAAACTATGTGTAGCGAAGTGGAATCAGCAGAAGAAATATTACCGCTGATCCGCGATTTCCTGGAAAAAATCAGAAGTAGGAAGTAAGAAAGAGATAACTGAAACACGAAATAAAGTATGAGAAAAAATACAGCTTGTTTATTCCTGTTCGGTAGTTTGCTTTCCCTCTCGGGAATGGCACAGACTAAGAGAGACAGTACACAGGCCGGAAGAAATTATATGATCGATGAAGTTGTAGTCACCGGGACACGTAATGAGACAGATGTACGTCATCTTCCGATGACTATTTCCGTAGTCAGTAGGCAACAGATTGAGAAAAGATATGAACCTTCTCTGTTGCCGTTATTGACGGAGCAGGTGCCGGGATTATTCACTACCAGTCGTGGCGTCATGGGATATGGTGTATCCGGCGGAGCTGCGGGAGGTATGAGCCTGCGCGGTATCGGTGGTAGCCCGACAGCGGGATTATTGGTATTGATTGACGGTCATCCGCAGTACATGGGGTTGATGGGACATCCGATAGCGGATGCTTATCAATCGATGATGGCAGAAAAAGTAGAAGTGTTACGAGGCCCCGCATCCGTGCTTTATGGTTCGAATGCAATGGGTGGAGTGATTAATATTGTCACCCGCCGGAAACAGGAAGATGGAGTAAATACGAATATGCAAGTGGGCTATGGTTCATACAACACATTACAGACTGAATTTTCAAACCGTGTCAAAAAGGGACGTTTCAGTAGTGTCGTAACCGGCTCTTATAATCGTACGGACGGACATCGCCCTGATATGAAATTCGAGCAATACGGTGGATATGCAAAGTTAGGCTATGACATCAGCTCTTTCTGGAAGGTGTGGGGAGATGTAAACGTAACTCATTTTAATGCTTCCAATCCGGGAACTATTCAAGTACCATTGATCGACAACGATTCCCGTATCACTCGCGGAATGACATCATTTGCTTTAGAGAATCATTACGAGAAGACTTCGGGTGCTTTGAGCTTTTTCTATAACTGGGGACGGCATAAAATCAATGATGGTTATCAGATAGGAAAAGAACCGCAAAAGTCACATTTCAACTCCAAAGATAAGATGTTGGGTGTATCATGGTATCAAAGTGCCACTCTCTTTACCGGCAACCGTTTGACCGTAGGGCTGGATTATCAGCACTTCGGAGGTGAATCGTGGAACAAGGTTGTAGCTACAGGTGAACATACTCCGGGGGTAGACAAGCAAATGGATGAGTTTGCCGGATACGTTGATTTTCGTCAGGATATCAATAGCTGGTTTTCACTGGATGCAGGTATTCGTGTAGACCATCATTCGCATGTAGGTACTGAATGGATTCCACAAGGTGGGTTGGCCTTTCATTTACCGAAGCATGGAGAACTTAAAGCAATGGTTAGCAAAGGATACCGTAATCCGACGATTCGAGAAATGTATATGTTTACCCCTGCCAACCCGGAACTAAAACCGGAGAAACTGCTAAGTTACGAACTTTCATACTCACAACGTCTGTTGGAGGGCGCGTTATCCTACGGAGTCAACCTTTATTATATCAATGGGGATAATGTGATTATGTCGAACGGTTTGGTTCCTCCATTAAATATCAATTCCGGCGAAATAGAAAACTGGGGGTTGGAAACCAACATTGGTTATCGCATGAATTCACATTGGAATGTCAATGCCAATTATAGCTGGCTTCACATGGAAAATCCAGTTCTTGCCGCTCCCGAGCATAAATTGTACGCAGGGGTGGATTACACTTCCGGACGTTGGAGTGTATCAACAGGTATACAATATGTAAAGGGGCTTTATACCTCTGTAATACTAAACAACGAGCAACAAGATAGTTTTGTCTTATGGAACCTTCGGGGAAATTATCGTCTCTGTCGTTTCGCTAATCTCTTTGTGAAAGGAGAAAACCTATTGGCGCAACGCTATGAAATAAATGCAGGTTATCCCATGCCGAAAGCTACGTTTATGGGTGGTATTAATTTGAACTTTTAAATATCCCACTTTTCCAAAATCAGAACAATAAGTTTTGAAAAAGAAAGTTCTCCTCTGCTAAAGATATTCATAGCAGGGGAGAACATATTATAATAATAGGACTTATTCATCTATTTTTCTATTTATCAATCTTCGTCGTCATCTTCCATATCAGCAGCAGTGGGATTACCTCCTCCTTTAGCATACCTGCTCGGACTCATCTTATAGTATTTTTTGAATACTTCCCGGAAATATTTAGTTTCAGAGAATCCAACCATGTCTGAAATTTCATTAATGGCATATTCACCCTCTTTCAATAACTCGGTAGCACGTTTCAAACGCATCACCCGAATAAACTCTGTCGGAGACTGTCCCGTCAATGCTTTCAATTTACAATAGAAACTGGTACGGCTCATGCCACTTGATTCACAGAGCACATTAACAGAAAATTCAGGGTTGTTTATATTCTCATCCACGATTTTCTTTACATTTGATATAAACTTCCAATCGAGGCTGTTAGTACCGTTTGCAGATGGAACCATTGATTTCGCTTCTATATCCAGATTGGCATATCTCATGCGCAACAGTTCCCGGTTTGCCAACAGATTAGCGATATTCGCCCGTAATATTTTCACGCTGAAAGGTTTGATGAGATATTCGTCCGCACCAATCGACAGTCCATCCAGAATATTATTTTCTTCTCCCAAAGCAGTGAGCAACAACACAGGAATATGTGAAATCTCAATATCACTTTTGATAGCCACACACAATTCATCTCCCCGCATCTCCGGCATCATGATATCAGAAAGAACCAGTTCCGGCCAATATTCTTTGATAATAATCAACGCTTCCTTTCCGTTAGCGCAAGCTTGTACATTATATATAGAAGATAATGAACTGACCAGATAGGAGCGTAGCTCATCATTGTCTTCTACAACAAGAATCCGTCGTAAATTTGGATTATCTATCGTAGCGTTTGTCTTTGCTGGTACATTCGGAGCGGGCAGTACAGGAGCCAACGCCTCAAATTTAGAAGGTGCTTCGTCACTGATATTTTGAGAATTCTTATTCTTTTTCGGAAAAACAATTTTAATTGTTGTACCTTGATGCTCAACACTATCTACACTAATTTTACCTCCATGAAGGCTGACCAGTTTTCCTACCAGCATTAATCCGATACCACTACCCGTCACTTTAGAGTTAATAGCATTGCTGGCACGGAAATGAAGCTTGAACAACTTACTTTGTTCACTGGCAGGAATACCTATACCTGTATCCTTGATTATCACTTTCCATGAATCATTCGTATCGGATACGGAAATGCTGACCTTGCCATTTTCCGGAGTATATTTTAGCGAGTTTGATATTATATTCTTCAAAATAGAATCCATCTTCTCCTTATCAAACGATACATTCATATAGCTGAAAGTACTCTCGTATGTATATTCAATGCGCCTGATGGCTGCATAAGAAGCAAATGTATCATATATATCATTCATATAGGTATTCAACTCATACTCGGAAACACTCATTTTAGAGGAATATACATCCGTCCGTTCAAAATTAATCAGATTGCTGACCAGTCGTAAAAGTACTTCTACATTTCTCAATGCAATGTTCGTACGAGTGATTCCATTGTCGGTAAGCGTCTCTTCTTCCAACAATTCCTCCAAAGGTGCTTTTATCAAAGTTAATGGAGTACGTATATCATGCGCCGTATTAATGAAGAACTGCGTTTTTTCATCAGATATATTCTTTTGCTTTCTTAGATTTATCACCCGCAGAACGAAATAAAATCCCCCGATTACCAACAGGATATAGCACAGGATAGCCCACCAACTCAACCAAAATGGTTGTGTGATAATAATTTTCATAGTACGTTCTTGAAAAACGATGTCATGTTCTTCTCTGGATATAGCACGTACATGAAGAGTATATCTACCCGGAGGCAAATTGGTAAAGCGAATCAAGTTATTTGCTCCCGGTTGAGTCCATTTCTCATAAAAACCTTCTAATTTCCATGAATATAGTGCATTCCCGGGAGAATCATAATTGATTGTAGAAATTTCAAATGAAAACGTATTCTCATCATATTCTAATTCTAATACATCTGTCTCATCAATACTCTTCTCCAAAGGAGAATCCTTAGTACCCGGATAAACAGGTTGATAAGAAAGATGAAAGTCACTAAATATCAACCTGGAAAACTTATAGTCCGGAAACTTTACATTCATCGGAAGTTCAATTACTCCATCTGTACTACCGAATACAAAATTCTTATTTTTACGCACTGTTCCTGCTGCTGCATTAAAGTAAGCAGGCAACAATCCTTCTCCTCTAGTCCAATTACGAAATACCTTTTCTTTAGTATGAAAGCAGGTTATTCCATTCTCCGTACTCATCATTATACGTCCATCTACTTCCGGCAATATTGTAAATATTCTGTTTGAAACTAATGCCGAATTATCAGAAAAGTAGTGCTCAAAAATCTTATCTTGAGAATTATAGATAAATACGCCTCCACCATTTGTCCCAATGTATAACAAACCATTATCTGCCTGATAAAGCGTATTGATATATATAGCTCCTATCTCCATTTCAATATACTGATATTCGCCAGTATTTCGATTTAACAAATACAATCCGTTAGCGGTTCCGATCCACATATTATCTTTGTCTTTTTCAACAATGGATGTAATGGAATTCAATCCCGGATATAGACGCGCACTGTTGGTCTCCAGATTAAAACATTTTAGATTATAATATCCTCCCGACCAGATATGTCCTCTTGAATCTTTAACTATATCACGAATATATTTATCCGGACGCATATTGACGTGAGAAAGTAGGTAAGGAGAGAAGTATTCAACTGATAGAGTATTTTTGTTTATTTTATAAATACCGGAAGTATATCCTCCTGCCCATATAATGCCGGGAGACACTTCACATAGAGTAATAAAAATATGATTCTTGTCTTTTAGTTGCTGATTAAAAGAACTTAGGAATGAATGCCACTGACCTGTTTTTGAATTATAAAGACTAATACCATTACTAGTTCCAAACCACAAATCACCTTCATGGTCTTCAATGACCGCTTGTACCTGGTCATTGATTAATGATTGGACATTGCCCATAGCGTGTTTCATCCAATGATAATTCTCATAGCGATTATCAATCACCGTAATCCCTGTGGGATAATTAGCAAGCCATATCCGTTTTTCTTCATCCACAAATACATCATTGATATTATTCCCATTCATTTCATTATAACTTTGATAATTAGCAATAATGTAATGTTCCAGTTCACAAGTATTTGCATTAACCTTATATACTCCCATTCCTTCTGTTGCAATCAGTAACTCCGTTTCATTCAACGGGCTGATACGAGCTATATTTACATCACTAAGATCAGCTTCCGGTCGTATAATTTCCTGTGTATTCATGTCGTACACAAAAACTCCTCTTTCAAATGAACCGATAAATAGTCTTTTTAATTGCTTATGAAAATACAATTCACTTACCTGTGCATGAAAATAATCCAATGTTTCAACAGGAATAGTCTCTAAAATACCGTTTTCCAATTTTACATATCGGACGCCTACTTCTGTTGCTATAAAGAAATGATGGTCATCTACTTGTTCTATTGCTGTAATATTACTATGCAACATATTGGAGAATTGAAGTATGTGAGCATCTTTAATATTATATAGTGATATAGAATCCTTACAACATAACCAGATATTATTACTTTGATCCAAATAGCCATAGCTGATTGTTTCAGAGGGGGTTGGCTGTTTATATACCATCCTGAAATCATCTCCGTTTGCTTCATATTGAAAGATTCGCCCTTGCTTACCAATCACCCATATACCAATTTGTGATCCTGTATACAACCATCCCAAACGTACAGGAGCATCTAAAGTAGTACCTTCTTTATTTAATTTATAATGTTTTATATCTTTACCGTTATAACGATCCATTCCCTCATTGGTAAGAAACCACATGTATCCTTGTGCGTCTTTCTGAATATTGAATATCCGTCGATTACTCAAACCTTTTTCTATACCTATGTATTTGTATGTCTGCGCTGTAACCCAGATAGGGAAAAAGAGGAGAATATATACAATATATTTCATATAAACAGTTGTTTTTTAAGCTACTTCTAGCGATCATATAAATATTACAGTTAACGAAATTATACAAAAGCAATGAGAAAAGCAAAGAAATAGAAGAGATTCTCCAAAAAAACATTCATTTGGAAACTTTTTTATTTCCAAAGTTGATTATTCACATTGAGAAGTTGATTTATTTGAAGGTATTCTTTAATCGTATGTCATAATTAGCGTATGTTTTGCTTTTGTTAAATTAACTAATTGGATCTGATTCCAGTTTCTTCTTGTAAACCCATATACTTATTATAAAATAAATAAGTACTTGTATCCAAAGGGTTATATATTCTGGTCTGATATCCGCCATACTGGCTCCCATAGAATTCAATTTCACAAAAGCAAGTGTGCCTGGTGCAGCCGGAAGAATGTAATGTGCAGCTTTCCAATACCAGGGCATTAGTTCCATCGGATAGGAAACCCCGGAAAGAAATATTAATCCTACAGAGAAGAAGGCGATCATGAGTAGGGGAGCTTCTGAATCCGTAAAATACCTGGAAGCTGCCAACCCCAGAAAAGAGGTCGCCATCAGGTATGGAATCAATAATAATACAATGTATAGTCCGTTTCCAATATTAGGGATACTGAAAAAGTGGGGGAGCAAGCCTAATAGAAAGAAAGCAAAGATAGCATAAAGAGCACAGTATACGGACGTTTTTCCCGCCACTATACGAATGGCAACTCCCCAGCCATATCCAAAAGGAGTGTAAGCGCGGATTCCTCTGTTGCTATGTTCTTCTCCGGTCACCATACCAATAACCATCAATAAAGTCTGGAAGATTATAATCATCATAACTGCGGGAATAAGATAAGAGCCATAGCCTTCCGTATAATTGTAAAGTGCAGTTCCTTCTACATGGATCGGTTTTGCCATAGCTACGGCAAGCAATCCTTGTGGTGGAAGAAATACCGCTTCATCCGACCTGTATTTGTCATTAATAGCCAGCATAACACGCGATGAAGCCCCCTGCAAAGCTTCGAAATACAGGAAAGCATCCGTAGTTGCATAAAGAGAAAATACGGCTTCATCTCCCCGAAACACTCGCTTCTCAAAATCATGAGGCAGATAGAGTATTCCCTGTACTTTGCCTTCTTTCATCCATTCTTTTGCTTCGTGATAATCCATCGCCTGGCTATAAATCTCTGCTTGGGGGGTAGCATCCAGCCAACGGATAAAATCACGACTCAATTCACTATGCGAATTATCGACTACGGCAACAGGAACATCGGTTACAATATTCGGTGCATACATATAATTGTAGAGTAATCCGTAGACAAAGATTCCTCCCATCAACACAAGCAGAACTGCATAACTGGTACTGATAGCTAGAAATTCACGACGAATGATGAATGATAACTGTTGTAACTTACTTAATGTTTTCATACTTATGACTTTCTATAGCTCGTTTTAAATGGGGAAGCAACAATAGGGCCAACAACGGAAAGATACAGAGTATCACAGCCGACGGCCAAAGATGGATAAAACCACCGCCTCCATAGAGCATGGTTTGCATCATTTCCGTAAAATGGCGGACAGGAAACAAATAGGAAGCATCCCTCACCAACGGATACATATTGGGAACCGGAAAGGTCACCCCGGACAAGGTAGCCCCCAGAGAACCTACCATAGAGACTACGCTTATCACCAACGAAATTGCCGGAAACAGCGAGAATAAAAACAGCCCTAAAGCCTGCGTCGCAATGATGAAAAGCACGGTCATGATATTCATTAACCACCAACTCCCTTGAAAAGGGATATGCAGAATACCGAACATGACATAATTAGCTAACCACCCTATCAATATATATATAATGGTATAAGGCAATAACTTACCCAAAACAGCAGTTACTATATTGCCTTTAGCAGTCGTCAACCAATCATTTGCTGTACGGAACTTAATTTCAATACCGACCGTATAGACAGTAATCAACAAGATCAAGACTTGAAACAAAACAAAGAAAAAGGGCTGACTCAAATATACCGAATAATCTAAACTTGGATTATATATCGGATGGTTATTAGCCTGCACAGGTAATAAAAAGGTGGTAATCTGATTCTGTTCTACTCCGAGAGCTACGGCTTGCATCACCACAGGGGAAAGAGCCACCGGAGCTAATGATGTTTCGAATGCCGCCATCAACTCACCGCCTACCGACAATAATGCATAGTGATAATAGTAGGAGAGTGTTGCATTTTTTCCGGTGATAGCATCTTGCTCAAATTGGGGAGGTATGGAAAGATAACCATAAATCTCTTTCTTTTGTACAGATTCACGGGCAGCCGCTTCATCTGCAAAATGCTTTGTCACTTTAAAAGTCGGTACGGCAGAGATATTCCTGGCAATAGCCCGGGAAGTAGCAGTGTTATCCTGATCGACAATACCGATAGGAATATTTTCCATCTGTCCGTTGCCAAAAATCGTAGCCATAAAGAAAAGGGTGAACAACGGCAAAACAATGCAGACGCCAAAATAAAGGCGCCGCGAAGTCATTCGCTGCCATTCTCTTAACAATACGGAACAAAAAGGGGAGTATGTTTGTGATTCATCCATTCGCTGGTTTATTTGATGTCAATTAGTCTAAAGTCAATAGCACGGACATACCGGGACGCAAGTCATCCACTTTTTGAGTCGGACGCGCATGAATCTCAAATGTACGTAAGTCATAACTTCCGGTCTGCTTGGTTGATTTCCAGGTCGCAAAACTGCCTAACGGACTTATATAATAGATTTTGAACTCTATATTTTCTTTACCGATGGCGGGTACATCTGCAACGAATGTTCCGTCCATTTTAAACTGTGGCATCAGATCTTCCCGTACGTTAAGAACGACATGTATATCATCCATAACCACCAGGTTCATAATGGGAGTTCCCGGCGCAACCAATTCTCCGCGTTTAGGAAAGATTGTTGCTATCTGTCCGCTTTCCGGAGCTGTCAACCGGGAGTCAACCAATAAAGCCGAAATTTCATCCACCGTGCTTCGTGCAGCATCCACCATACTGGCAGCTGATGCTTTATCTTCTTTCTGTGCACCGTCTACAGCCATCTGATACTGCTCGTATGCAGCACGTTCGGCTGCTACAGCCGCTTTATACATCGCTTCTACTTCATCCTTCCTTTGAGAAGTGACAACACTGTCTTTATATAAAGTGAGAATACGGTTGTAGGTTGTTTGAGCGAGAGTTAGGTCGCTCTTCGTTTTATTCCACAACTGCAATGCAGTAGCCACAATCTGACGACGGGTTCCGGCATCAATTTTCTTGTTTTGCTGTACCGCTACTTGTTCCAATGCATTCACTTGTTGATACTTGGCATATACTTCAGGGCTATTAATAACGACAAGAGTATCTCCTTGGTGTACCCAATCGCCTTCCTGAACGAAGAAAGTATCGATACGACCGGGAAGTTTTCCACTGATACGGATTTCTGTTGCTTCAGCCTGTCCTTGCAGAACTAGCTGTTGTTTATGCATTAGTATAACTCCTAAGCCGGTAAAAATACCGACCGCCAAAAGGATGATAACAAAAGCCCATGATAGGGTTTTACTAGTTGGTTTCATTATTTGTTACGGTTTAGGTTGATAGTTTACAAATTGTTCTGGTGTGCCACAAAGCGAGAGTAGATTTATAAGTGCCACATCATATTCATAATACGCTGCCAAACGAGCTACTCTTACACTGGCAAGCATGGTTTCAGCATCAATAACCTCGGTAGAGGTTGCCATCCCTTCTGTGAAAGATTTCTTTCGGATACGAACCAGTTCTTCGCTTAAAGCAATTGTTGCATTTAGAGCTTTTACATTATCCTGTGCCTTTTCCAACTGCGTATAAAGTTTATCTACACCAACAGCCAAATCGTCGCGAGCCTTCATCTGTCCCAAAGCCAGTGTTTGTTCCGTCAATTTCGATTGCCGTACTTTCTTCTCCCGATCCAGTCCGTCAAAGAGATTCCATGTAAAACCAATACCTATCATGGTACGTGGCAACAAATTACTCTGAATACCATGCGAATACAAGGTCTGTTTTCCGAAAAGGGCTATATTCGGCAGATACCCGCTTTGAGCAATCCGTACTTCTTGTTTGGCAATATGTTGCTGTAACTGTAATTGATTGAGCGTATAGTTTCCACTGTTTACAGAAAGATCAAAAAGCATTTTAGGCGGTAGTGAGTCATTCATAAAAAGGGGAGAGGTAGGAATGATATTAGCATCTGTATCCTTTTTATTCAGCAAGACTTTTAAAGCACTTTGCACTACTGTTTCTTCTTTCCGCGCAGCTTCCAATGCACGTTTGGCTTCGTCCATATTTACTTGGGCAAAAAGTCTGCCTGCTTTGTCAATCATTCCTGCTGCCTCTAATTTCAAGGCATTTTCATAATGTTTCTTCAATCCGTTATAAGTTTCTTCACGAACAGTTACTATTTGTTGTGCCAGCCGAAGCCCATAATAACTTTCAACCAACAGGTTTTGCTGGTTGGCCGACACCTGTGCTCGGCTTTCTCGTGCCAAGTCGACCATCGTTCTTCCGATATTGGTGGCACGAAAACGTTTACCACCGGAAAAGAGCACCCACTCGGCTGATAAATCAACAGTAGTCAGGTTTCTGGGAGTCAGGGGAAACACTAGTGTGTTTGCTCCAATTTGATCTAGTATGGATGAAATGACCTGATCATCCGGAATAATGGAATGTACAAAGTCTTTAGCCGGATCAGTAAACTGCGATAGGGGCTGTTTTACTTCAATCTTCTCCGACATGTGCACAAACGCACCCGTAGACTGAAGACTGGGATACCAGAAAGCATTCAGTTTATCACGTTCAGCCTTCGCAATCTCAATACTCTTATCTGCAATTTTCAAACTCTGATTTCCCTGATTCAGCAGATGCAGTGATTCTTCAAAACTTAATGGTGTCTGTGCATCTATCTGACTGATGGAGAAATACAAAGTCAATAGTATAAAAAGTCGCTTATTTTTTTTCATACTGGTTAGGTTATATCTGATTTCGAGATATTCTAACAGATGAAAAGAGAGGTTTGTTCACGCTCTTTCAGTTCCGGTCCTTTTTTCATCAAAACAAAAGAGTAAAAGCAACTTTGACATTACTTTTTTCTTTCATTAAAATTTCTGTGATTTTATTTGAGATATAAAAATTATGTTTACCTTTGCATCACCGTTTCATAAGGCTTTTAAGTCGGGAAACACAGTAAATATGCGGTAATAGCTCAGTTGGTAGAGCACTAGCTTCCCAAGCTGGGGGTCGCGAGTTCGAGCCTCGTTTACCGCTCTTTTGAAAATCAGACAGTTAACTTAAATACACTGCCTGATTTTTTTATTTCCAAGCCCCTTTTCTATTGAAATACATATTATAGAGGAAAAGAAACAAAACATGACTTTAGAAAATTAATGCATGAAGAATAGGGCAATTCATGCATTTTTCGTATTTTTGCACCCTGTTTTAACACTCAAGAAAACTTTAAATAGAAAAATATAATGGCAAAAGAACTGAAAGACCTTACCAAACGTAGTGAAAACTACTCACAGTGGTACAACGATTTGGTGGTAAAAGCTGACTTGGCAGAACAGTCTGCTGTGCGCGGATGTATGGTGATTAAGCCTTACGGATACGCCATCTGGGAAAAAATGCAACGTCAATTGGATGATATGTTCAAAGAAACAGGACATGTAAACGCATACTTCCCGTTATTAATCCCGAAATCATTCTTAAGCCGCGAAGCTGAACACGTAGAAGGTTTTGCTAAAGAGTGTGCCGTTGTAACGCATTATCGCTTGAAGAATGCAGAAGACGGTTCAGGAGTTGTAGTAGATCCTGCAGCTAAATTGGAAGAGGAATTAATTATCCGCCCGACATCAGAAACAATCATCTGGAATACTTATAAGAATTGGATTCAGTCATATCGTGACCTGCCTATTCTCTGCAACCAATGGGCTAACGTTTTCCGTTGGGAAATGCGCACACGCCTTTTCCTGCGTACTGCTGAATTTCTGTGGCAAGAAGGCCATACTGCTCATGCTACTCGTGAGGAAGCAGAAGAAGAAGCAATCAGAATGCTGAATGTATATGGTGAATTTGCAGAAAAATATATGGCCGTTCCTGTTGTAAAGGGAGTAAAATCAGCCAACGAACGTTTTGCCGGTGCACTTGATACTTATACAATTGAAGCCATGATGCAGGATGGAAAAGCGTTGCAAAGTGGTACCTCCCACTTCCTGGGACAAAACTTTGCAAAGGCATTCGATGTTCAATTTGTTAATAAAGAAAACAAGTTGGAGTATGTTTGGGCTACTTCATGGGGCGTTTCTACCCGTTTGATGGGTGCATTGATTATGACTCACTCGGATGATAACGGATTGGTATTACCTCCGCATTTGGCTCCTATTCAGGTAGTGATCGTTCCTATCTATAAGAATGACGAACAACTGAAACAAATCGATGCTAAAGTAGAAGGCATTGTAGCGAAACTGAAAGCATTAGGTATCTCTGTTAAATATGACAATGCAGATAATAAACGTCCGGGCTTTAAATTCGCCGACTATGAATTGAAAGGTGTACCTGTTCGTTTGGTTATGGGTGGTCGCGACCTTGAAAACAACACCATGGAAGTGATGCGCCGTGATACACTGGAAAAAGAAACAGTTACTTGTGAAGGCATTGAAACGTATGTTCAAAACTTGCTGGAAGAAATGCAGGCTAATATCTACAAGAAAGCATTGGACTACCGTAACTCCAAGATTACAACAGTAGATACTTACGACGAATTTAAAGAAAAAATCGAAGAAGGTGGATTTATTCTGGCTCATTGGGACGGAACCACTGAAACGGAAGAAAAGATTAAGGAAGAAACCAAAGCAACCATTCGTTGTATTCCGTTCGATTCATTTGTTCCGGGAGACAAGGAACCGGGTAAATGTATGGTAACAGGCAAACCATCTGCTTGCCGCGTGATATTTGCACGTTCTTATTAAATAGAAATCACACATAATTATAAAAAGGATGGAAACGATTCAATCGCTTTCATCCTTTTCTTTTTCCTTCCATATTATATTATTTGTGACCTGTCCAAATAGTTCATAGGACATTCAATGGTTATTTCAAACTCTTTTTTCAATCCATTTCAGTTTTATTTCAGAAATATCCCTTTTCTTTGTAGCTGTAAAAAAGAAAGGAGACAAAGTTATGAAGATATTGATTGTAGAAGACGAACCCTCTTTGAGAGAACTGATTCAATGTTCACTTGAAAAAGAACGTTACGTTGTGGAAACAGCCAGTGACTTTAATTCTGCTCTACGCAAAGTTGAAGACTACGACTATGATTGTATCTTATTGGACATCATGCTACCGGACGGAAGCGGACTTGATCTTCTTGAACGGCTGAAAGCTCTCCATAAACGGGAGAACGTAATTATTATTTCCGCAAAGGACTCCTTGGAAGACAAAGTTTTGGGACTGGAACTGGGAGCGGATGATTATTTACCGAAGCCATTTCATTTGGTTGAACTAAATGCACGAATTAAAAGCGTGATTCGCCGTCATCAGCATGACGGAGAAATTGATATCCGCCAAGGTAATGTACGAATAGAACCGGATAAATATCGTGTATTTGTCAACGATCAAGAAGTGGAGCTAAATAGAAAAGAGTATGACATCCTGTTATATTTTATCAATCGTCCCGGAAGATTAATCAATAAAAACACTTTGGCCGAATCAGTATGGGGAGATCATATTGACCAGGTTGATAATTTTGACTTCATATATGCACAGATTAAGAATCTTCGCAAAAAGCTCAAAGATTCGGGTGCAAACATTGAAATCAAAGCGGTCTATGGGTTTGGGTATAAAATGGTAGTAGAATAAAAAAAGAAAGAGAATATTGTCCATGAAATTAATATATTACATCATTCTTCGTATTACGCTTGCTTTGACCTTCATACTGACGGTCTGGGCTATCTTTTTTTATGTTACGATGATTGATGAAGTCAACGATGAAGTGGATGACGCTCTGGAAGATTATTCGGAAACCATCATTATCCGGGCATTGGCAGGAGAGGAGCTACCTTCTAAAACCAACGGCTCCAACAATCAATATTATATGATGGAAGTAAGCAAAGAATATGCAGAAAGCCGGGAGGATATTCAATATAAAGACTCTATGGTATATATTGAAGAAAAAGAGGAAACCGAACCGGCACGTATTCTTACTACTATCTTTAAAGACGATGAAGGACGATACCACGAACTGACAGTATCAACTCCCAGCATTGAAAAAGATGATTTGAGAGATGCCATCCAAGTATGGATTATATTTTTGTATGTAGCTCTGTTATTCTGCATTATTATCATTTCCGTATGGGTGTTCTATCGGAATATGCGACCGCTCTATGTGCTTCTTCATTGGCTGGACGGTTATCAAACAGGAAAAAAGAATAAGCCGTTGAGTAACGAAACCCAAATCACGGAATTCCGAAAATTAAATGAGGCTGCTATTCGTTATGTAGAACGTACGGAGCAGATGTTCGAACAACAAAAACAATTTATCGGAAATGCTTCACATGAGATACAAACTCCACTTGCTATCTGCCGTAACCGATTGGAAATGTTGATGGAAGATGATTCGTTATCAGAAAAACAACTGGAAGAACTGATGAAAACTCACCAGACTTTAGAATACATCACTAAATTAAACAAATCTCTACTATTGCTTACCAAAATTGACAATGGCCAGTTTACAGATACCAAGCAATTGGAACTAAATGGACTTCTCAAACAATATCTGCAAGATTACGAAGAAGTTTACGACTATCGTAACATAGAAGTAACTATCGATGAACAGGACATTTTCAATGTGACAATGAACGAATCTCTGGCTGTTGCTTTACTCACGAATCTCCTAAAAAATGCATTTGTACATAACATTGACGAGGGACATATCCGGATCACTGTTACCAAAAACAGTATTACTTTCCGAAATTCAGGAGTAGAAAATCCGTTGGATAAGGAACATATCTTCGAACGTTTCTATCAAGGAACTAAAAAGGAAGGATCTACAGGTCTGGGACTAGCAATAGCCGATTCTATCTGTCGTTTGCAACACTTGAGTATAAGATATTACTTCGAACAGAAAGAGCACTGCTTCGAGATTTCCAGACAATAATTTTTTATTCAGAAACCACAAAGGACACGGAGTAAAAAGTGAATAACTTGTCGGTAATCATCATCCGATCTATCAGCTGTATTCATTTAACTTATTTCTCTGTGTCCTTTGCGTCTTTTATGGTGAGTTAGTTATCGGGATCGTATTTCTCTCCTCATAAACATGATATAAGAGATAGCGAAACAGATAACTGTTGCTGCAATCAGTCCCGTCAGTTGCGGCCATACGACTAAAAGACTTTGTCCCAACGGGAGCGGACTGGGAATAGCTCCCTGCACCTGTTCCATAGTCAATGGTCCCAAACTTCTAACAGAAGGCATCAATAATGTAGTGGTAGCTTCATTAAACAATTCACTCGGTGCCAAACGCATTAATCCCAAAATAAACTTTTGATAACTGATAATCTGATAAGGCGACGCCATCTGTGACGGACTCAAACCTTTTGCCACCAAATTAACAATCATGGTATAGAATACGCTAAAGAACAACCAAACAGCCACCGATGCCAATGCAGAAGTCGCTGCCTGACGAAAACGAAGTGAAAACAAAATAGCTAAATTCAGCCAAAATGCTACATAAAAGATACTGGTAATGATGAAGAAAACAATTCGCCAAAACTCTTCTGCTGTAGGAGGAATGCCAATGGCAATCAATCCACAGCCCATTACCAAAAAGCCCAATACAAACAGCATAATACCTATTACAATTAGAGCAGCCACAAACTTCGCGTTGATAATGCAATCACGATGAATAGGCTGGGACAGCATACGGCTCAATGTTCCTTTATTTTGTTCGGAATTGACTGCGTCAAATCCTAAGGCGATTCCTAATAAAGGTCCTAAGAAGTTAATAAACAATACAAAAGAGGGGAGAGTCCCATCTGAAACCGTAAACAACTTCAAAAATAAAAACGAGCCGTCCGGATCATTAGGCTTGATAGCTTCACCAATATTTGTGAGTGCTGTATATAGCGATCCCATGCAGGTAAGCGCTATAATACCTATTAATATAATGAACCGCCAACTTTTGACATGGTCGGAAATTTCCTTGTTGACGATCACCCAAAAAGGATGATTGACTTTATTCATGTCTTTCTCCTCCTTCCTCAAAATAATGGTTATAAATATCAGACAATTCCTGTTTCTTGTCTTTCAGTTCTGCCATATCGATCAACGCAAGTAATTGGCCATTACTAAACAAACCAACACGGTCGCACACTTTCTGTACCTGATCCAAGTGATGGGAAGAGAAAAGTACAGTCAACCCCTCTTCCTTACTCAACCAGCGAATCAGTTCGATAAACTCCTGAACACCGGCCGGGTCAATTCCTGAAGTCGGTTCATCGAGAATAATAATCTCCGGATTTTTAATAAGCACATCAGCCAATCCCAACCGCTGTCTCATACCACGAGAATATTTTCCGGTCTTTTTGGTTAACTGTTCTTCAAGGCCTACCCGCTTCATCAGTTCCATAGCTTTGGTTTTCGCCTCCTTATCAGGAATACCATTTAATCGCGCTGTATAGATCAAGTTCTCCGGTCCTGTCATATCATCATAAAATCCTACATCTTCAGGCAAATAACCTATCCTCCTTTTTACTTCAATAGGATGAGTGGTAGAATTTATTCCACAGATTTCAACTGTTCCCGAAGTAGGCTCCGTCAACCCTAGCATCATTAAGATAGTAGTTGATTTTCCGGCACCATTCGGTCCCAGCAATCCGAAGATTTCCCCTTTCCGGATATTCAGGCGAATATGATCTACAGCAGTGAAATTACCATATTGTTTGGTCAAATCGGTAAGTACGATCACTTGTTCGCCCATCATTTACCTCCTTCCATATTTACGGAACAGATAGTAAACCACACCGATAGTAGCAATGATGATAAGCACACCTACCCATCCCCATATCATCGGAGTTTTTACCGCAATTCTGAACTGCGCGTCGGCATTTACTTCAGGAGTTTTGGCCATGATAGTAGTCACATAGTCCCCGGGCAGCGCTTTTTTAGAAGCTTTCAAAGTAGCCATTACCGTTGATGTCTCTCCAGCCTTTAATGCGTCAACCTTTGAAGGTTCAAAAGTAACTTCCCAGTCTGCAGGTTTATTGGCAGACAACTGAATGTCTTTCAGTAATGAAGAACCAGTGTTTCTTACTTCCAGCTCTATTTTTTTCACATCACCAGCTGTGACATCTGTGCTCAATAACCCGCGAGGAGTAGTCAGTTCCATTTGATAAGAACCGGTGACAACTACTTCCAGTTCCAATTCGGCAGAAGTTGTACCTGTAGCAGCACGTACCGGAATTTTATAGCTACCGGCTTCTACATTGGCAGGAGGGGTAATATCTATACTTACATTTTGTGTACTGTTTGCCTCTACTTGTGCAGAAGTGGCTTGTTTGTAGTTCGGTTTAAAAACGACATTCCACCCTCTGGGGGCATTAGCCATCAAAGCATATAGTTGCTGATCGGCGGTCTGATTCTTTAAAGTAGCACTGAAAGTGAAGGTTGATTTCGAATTTCCCTGCATATTGGGCTGGTCAGTAGTAAATTCGGTTTGGTACGTTCCTTTTTGAGCAACCACCACATCCAAGGGAAGTTTAGCGTTTCCGGCATATACCACAAAATGATAATTGCCTTTATTCACTTTTAATGGAACTTCGACTTTTAAATTAAAAGTCTTTTTCTCTTTGGGAAGTACCGACAACTGGCTAAGACTCCAGCCACCGGATTTCATTTCGTGTTTCCAACTGGAGGACAATCCACTAACAGAAAGATTCGCATTCGTCAATTGGTCCGTGTTGTTGATAAGATCAATACTGTAATCAATTGACGCTCCGGGCGATACGGAGATTTTTGTGTAAGGTGTGTACAGAATCACGCTTTTCGGTATTGAATCATTGGCGTGTGTGTAACTCATGGGAATAACCCCCAATAGAATAGCTAATAATAAAAAATAATTTGTTCTCATAGTCATAAAAAAGTTCTTATGGTTATTTAATATGAATATCGTCAAATTCGTGTGTGCAAAAATAAACGATGTGTATATTAGTAGTTTTAAAAGAATCCTAAAGAATCTAATTTCAGGAAGAAATTATAGTGACGCTATCCTTATGGGATGGTGACGGTATCCTTTATAGATAGTGACGCTATGTTAACAGGATAGCGTCACTATATTTTTGTGAGATTTTTTTTCGATAATTCTCAAAATTCCCAAATCTTTTCAGATTCTCCTTTCATCTTTGCAATGTGAAATTAATAATAGTAGTAAAAACCAATATTTAAAAAACAACGATTATGAAAAAGTTAGTATTCTTATTAGTATGTCTTTTTACTTTGCAAACAGTAGCTCGTGCAGATGACGACAAACCTATTCAGGTAACTCAAATGCCACAACAGGCACAGCAGTTTATCAAACAGCATTTTGCCGACAGCAAAGTAGCATTAGCCAAAATGGAAAGTGATTTCTTCTATAAAAGTTATGAAGTGATTTTCACTAATGGCGATAAAGTAGAATTTGATAACAAAGGAAACTGGGAAGAAGTGAATTGCAAATATAGCGCGGTACCTACAGCTATTATCCCTGCAACAATTCAAAAATATGTAACGACCAATTATCCCGATGCTAAAATCCTGAAAATAGAGAGGGATAAAAAAGATTATGAAGTAAAACTGTCCAACCGTACGGAATTGAAATTCGACTTGAAATTTAATTTGATTGATATTGACTTCTAAACCTTTAAAAATAGAACAAAGATGAAACTAAAGATTTATACACTCTTACTGGCACTTTGCGTTACATGGAGCCTACAAAGTTGTGATAACGACGACGATAATTCAATTGCTGTTCCTACCGAACTTCAAAACGCATTTTCATCTAAATACCCTAATGCTGCAAATGTGAAATGGGAAACTAAGTCCGGATATTATGTAGCAGATTTCTATGATGGATATAAAGCATCTGCATGGTTTACCCAAGATGGAAAATGGCAAATGACGGAAACGGACATTCCTTACAGTGCATTACCGCAAGCTGTGAAAACTTCTTTTGAAAAGAGTGAATATGCTTCGTGGAAACAAGATGATGTAGACAAATTGGAGCGAACAGGCGTTGAGACTATTTTCGTAATTGAAGTCGAAAATCAGAATCAGGAGATAGACTTATATTATTCTGCGGACGGAACTCTGATTAAAAGTATCGTAGACACTGATGATGATAACACCGGTCATCTTCCCGTTCAATTGACTGAAGCAATGAGAAACTTCATTAATGGAAAATATCCGAATGCCAAAATCATGGAAATAGATGTAGAAGATGATAGAAATGACTGGGATTTCGGATATACGGAAGTGGATATCATTCATAACGGAATATCAAAAGATGTTTTGTTCGATCAGACCGGAGATTGGCATTCTACTTCATGGGAAGTACGTCAAAATGAACTGCCCGAAGCTGTCAAAAATACGATTAATAATCAATATGGAGAATATCGTTTTGACGAAGCGAAACGTATTGAAAAAGCAGATGGCACCATCTATTATCGGATCGAACTGGAAAAAATGAATGTAGATCTTGAAGTAAATATCAATGAAGACGGCATTGTCATCCCATAAAAAAGGATGCACATGCTCCTGATTACATAATTCTCACATATAATGAACGATGACATATCCGCCTGGAATCATGTCATCGTTTATTATATGTTTATTGTTGTTGCGAATGATTTCTCTTTACTGCCGATTTGGCTGTTTTATCAGTGATACTGTCCGTCTGTTGCGGTTTCACCATTTCCGCTTCTTCCCGTTTGCGCTTATTACGCAACCGCCATTTATTCCAAAAATATAGATCACTCCATTTATTGAAGTCCTTCTTATACATGATACCTACTCCCTGTGTAGTCAAATTCGTTTTTGTATAATAGCGGTCATTCGTCTCATTATAAGCCTTCAAACGGATATCTCCCGAACGGGTAATCAACCATTCTGCTTCAAAGTCTCCTACAAAGTTAGTATTAGCCATCGGATTATCCCGATAACCGAAGTTTCCGTTTATCAATAAACGATTATTCAATAATTGTCCCGATAGAATACCTTCTACTTCCATATCCGTCCAACCTTTATCACCCGTACTCAAATTCGTACCTATATTCCAGTTATTTGTTTCAAAGACTTGTGAAAGTGCATTGTTCAACTGGCCGGAGAGGGTAGATGAGAGCACCGAAGACATCACATTCGAATTTTGATTATTATTCCGTGCATCTTCCGTATAAAACTTACCAATACCCAGCAGGTAAAGGATCTGCATATTCATCTGCTCTTCCGTACTGATATAGTTACGTACCAATGTTTGTATTTCATCCCTTTCATTTGGAAGCTCTATGCCCAGCTTGATAGTCGGACGTACCAGCATACCACTTAAATTCATGATACAATTTACACGTACATTGGGTTGTTGGATAATAGCCGAAGCATCCGGTATCAAGTCATTCAAGGAAGCAGAATTCACTGTATATGAAGCTTGTATATCCATGTTAGCATCCAGAGGTGCTCCATTGAACGTTATTGTGCTTCCATCCTTGATTATAAAGTCCTTACGGATTACTTCCTGCAAGCTGAATTTATATACTCCCTGATTAATTCGATAATTACCAAACATCTTCACATCACCCTTATTATAAAATTCCGTTCGAATATTTCCCGTACCTTTTCCGCTGATATAGTCTCCGGCAATAGGGTCCATGATAATTCGCATGGTGGCATCGGGAGTTGCATCCACCAGAATATTCAAACGGATATCCGTTTTCTGCTCTTCTTCTGCCTGACGTTTTTGCTGTATTTGTTCATAATATGAGATTACCTGAATAGAATCCTGAATAGTACGACGGGGTGTTTTATCTACAAACTTAATAAACTGATTACTGGTAGCCGATGCTACACTGCCATTAATATAAGTAAAGGTAGTATTTCGGTTAGTTGTCATAGCCACGTTTACGTCCAACCCTTGTGTGGCATTTCCGGCAAGTAATACATTTCCGGTACCGTATACCGTACCATAGAAAGGCATATCTGCCGATTCCTTCGTATTCATCACAAGCATATTATTTGCCTGTATCTCAAAACGATAGTTTAAGTTCTTAAAATGCTGGAAATGCAAATATCCGTCCATTCTTCCCGAATGTCCTTCCATGTCGGATATATGTATATTATTAAATGTCAATCCGGTAGGAGCCAGATGAATCGTGTCTTTTACAGCAAAATGTGTGTTCAGAATATCAAACTTCATGGAAGCGTCTGTCATAACCGCACCATCCAAATTCAATCCTTTGAATTTTCCATAGAAATGTACTTTTCCCGTCCCACGTCCTTTAATATCATTGGCAATAGACTTCATATAATGTTCGAGGAATTTTAAGTTCAATTCATTTGCTTCAATATTTAAATCAAGTCCGCTCTCGGGTTTCAATGGATAAATAATACCTGTGACACGTGACGGAGAAGGGGATATGTCCTGAATGGATGCATCCAACCGGATACCTCTATTTTCGTTATCCCACTCACCATAAATATCCAAATCACCCAAGCGACCCTGATTAAGTGAAAAGTTCTTTATATATAAACGGGTATTCATAATAGGTTTCTTTAGCACTCCGCTTGCATAAGCTGTTCCCGTTGCATCACCTTCAAAATTCACATCGTCGGATATGCTTGCAATATCAAATACATATCCCATATTTATATCTTTTAAATCAACCTTTACAGTATCTTTAGGATTCTCGGAGAGCCGGCCGTTAATACGTACATATCTATCCTGATGGCTAAAGTAGAAGTTATTCACATCCACCCTGCCTGAATCGACCACCACTTGTGAAGCATGTATCTTCCAAAGAGTATCGTTTAAAATAACATCAGTAGGTTTTACATCCACCATCGCTTTCAACAATGGTTTTTCCCCGCTTGTACGTAGAAATTTGGCAACGGCAGCCAATTGCCCGCTATATGTCACTGCAGCATTATTCCCCCAATTCAATGTCGTACTGACATTATCATCTTTAGCTTGTGCATCCAAGGATAGATTGACTGCCCCTTTCTTTTTCAAAGAAGTCAAACGAACCTGTGCACGAATATGATCTGCAGGATTCTCGCACAGAATCATGCCCGACTCAATAAAGTTATTTTTATATTGCAGACGGGGAAAATATCCTTCTACACGCAAGCGTTGTAAGGCATCATTGAAATATCCCTTCAATGTGGAATGAGTGTACACTGTCAACGGTATATCAAAGATTGTAGATAAAATGTCCGTATTATATATATGTACGTCAAACAGAAAATTGTTATGTGTTTCAATCGGCTTCTTGGGAGGTAATATCAAAGACGGCACATACTTCCGCATAATATTCAGAATACTGGCAGGTAATGTGTGATACTGGAATTTACCTTCTATACTTGCTTTCAGGAATTCAGAAGTCAATCTTAGTTGGTTCTCGCCGTTCTGTTTGGTAGCCCGGATATTCATATTCTGCATAAAATATGCTTTATACAGAGCTGTAAATTCCAAACTATCCACATTGATTTCTCCAATCATCTCATCCACTGATCCACCTGTGAAATTAGCTTTCAGTTTTAAAGAGAACTCCGCATCTGGGTATTTAGTCGTAAGATTCAAATCATGTGGACGTACTTTGTTGACTACTGCAAGAAAATTAAAAGTAGGCACTTTAGACGTAACATTTACATCTCCATTTAGATATATCGATCCATTAGGGTCATCCAACGCCACTTTACCATTAAATCCACCTTGTTTGTATTCTCCATCCAATGTGATATTTTCATATCTATATCTGCTATAATCTACCGAAGCGATCAATCCTTTCAATTCCACAGCTGGCAATTGCCCGGTAATGTGCCGCCCATGTACATCCAGATTGAAAGTGATTTCTTCCAACTTCTCATTATCCAATAATTTACCTAGCTGGAAATCTTCAGTTTTGACAGCACCGGAATATGCAAACAGTCCTTTAGCCTTGTCAGAACTCAATTTTAAGTCGGTTTTTACATTTCCAAGACTCGTTTGTAATTGCCCGTAAGTAACTAGGTCCGTAAAGTATCCTGAAATCTCTCCCTGAAAACTTACATTTCCCAAACGTTCGAGAAGCGGAGGAACTCCATTATAATTGTGACTCAAATTACGCACTAAGAAGCCGACTCCACGAGTATTGGCCGAAAGCTCGGAAAGTGTTCCATATACATACGCATCTTGTGGACGCGACAAGTCCTGAAGCGACACATCCCCTCGCAAACGAAACTGGCGGTCGTCGGCCGTAATTTCCAAATGCGAACAAGTCAACTGGTCCACAGTTCCCTTCACCTCCATATCCAATGTCACCGGTTCCTTGAAATGCGATAGGATAGGAACAAAAGGAGAAATATCTTTTAGAGTAACTTGCGACGGCAAAGTACGGAAAGAGAAATGCACTTGTTCTGTAAAACGGTCAAAAGCTTTCAAACTATCATACTCTAAATGAATGGTATCCAGCTTAAGAGATGTTTCGGGCAACTCTATAGTAAAATTATCAATGTTTGTCTGCTTGTCATTGGCAACCAGTTTCAAACTCATTTTTTTCAAAGAAAAGCCGGATGCCTTTTCATCAAGGCTCAATCGCTTGATTCCTAAATTCAAAGAGTCCTTACTTAAGGCTTTCAGCGATATATTGGCTATGATATTTTGAAGCTGAATATGCTTGGCGTTAAATTTTCCCGGTGTTTCCTGTTCCGATAACACATGATAGGACATCCTTCCACGACGAATCAGGATGGAGTTAATTCGTAAATCAAGTGAACTTTCTCTCTTTACTGTATCTTTGGAAGCAAAAGCATCCAAAACAAATTTAAAATTAGGAGGAGACTCCGGAGTCTCTTTCCGGAGATCGATATTAAATCCGAAGAGCTGAACACTGCTAATAGATATCTTTCCTTTAAAGAAAGGCATAATATCAAACTTGGCGGATAAACGAGTGACTTTGAGCATTTCCTGACCACTTTGATCGTCAAGCAATACATCATCAATAATAATACGGTTCAATAGACCGATATTAATTCTACCAATCACTACCTTTGTGTTTAAAACTTCGGAAAGTTCTTTAGCCACAAATACACTCATTGTTTGCTGAATGCTTGGTATATTCAGCAAAACAATAGTCCCGATATATACTCCCAGTACAATACCAACTACCCAGCGTACAGTCTTTTTCAGCGTTCTGATATGCGATAACTTTTATTTTGCGAACAAAAATATAAAATAGTTCGTTACGAATCGTAGTTTTATGATTACTTTTGCACCGTTTAATAGTTTAAATACTTATGAGTGCAATAATTTTAGGAATTGAATCCTCCTGTGACGATACGTCGGCAGCCGTAATCAAGGATGGTTATTTGCTGTCAAATGTGGTATCAAGTCAAGCCGTACATGAAGCATACGGTGGAGTAGTACCCGAGTTGGCTTCACGGGCACACCAACAAAACATCGTACCGGTAGTACATGAAGCATTAAAACGTGCCGGTGTCACCAAAGAAGAGTTGAGCGCAGTAGCTTTCACTCGTGGTCCAGGATTGATGGGATCTTTGCTTGTCGGAGTCTCCTTTGCAAAAGGATTTGCTCGTTCCTTAAACATTCCAATGATTGACGTTAATCACTTGACCGGACATGTTTTAGCACATTTTATTAAAGCAGAAGGAGAGGAAGAAAGACAGCCCGCTTTCCCATTTCTTTGCTTGCTGGTATCCGGAGGAAATTCACAAATCATACTGGTAAAAGCCTATAATGATATGGAGATCCTCGGACAGACTATTGACGATGCAGCAGGTGAAGCAATTGATAAATGTTCTAAAGTGATGGGACTTGGCTATCCGGGTGGGCCAATCATTGACAAATTAGCACGCCAGGGAAATCCGAAAGCTTTTACATTTAGCAAACCGCATATTCCCGGTTTAGATTACAGTTTCAGCGGATTGAAAACTTCCTTTTTATATTCATTACGCGACTGGCTAAAAGATGATCCGGATTTTATAGAGCACCATAAAGTGGATCTTGCAGCATCATTGGAAGCTACTGTAGTGGACATTCTGATGGATAAATTACGGAAAGCTGCCAAAGAATATAAAATTAATGAAATAGCAGTAGCCGGAGGAGTTTCCGCAAATAACGGATTACGCAATGCTTTCCAAGAACACGCTGAGAAATATGGTTGGAATATTTTCATCCCTAAATTCAGTTATACTACCGATAATGCAGCAATGATTGCCATTACCGGATATTTCAAATACCTGGATAAGGATTTTTGCTCTATTGATCTTCCGGCTTATTCCCGTGTGACATTATAATAAGTATACCTTATATATAATAGGATAAAACTAAGAAGTATGTTTGCCGAAATAATAACCATTGGCGATGAACTGCTGATAGGACAGGTTGTCGATACTAATTCTGCCTGGATGGGGCAGGAATTAAATAAAATAGGTATTGAGGTTCTTCGTATTGTTTCAATCCGTGACCGGGAAGAAGAAATCATGGAAGCGATTGATAATGCGATGGAAAGGGTGAATATTGTTTTAGTAACCGGAGGACTCGGACCTACCAAAGACGATATTACCAAACAGACCTTATGTAAATACTTCCATACGGAACTGGTTTTTAACGAAGAAGTATTCGAAAACGTAAAACGGGTACTGGCAGGAAAAATACCAATGAATGCACTCAATAAAAGCCAGGCAATGGTCCCGAAAGATTGTATGGTAATAAATAACCCTGTGGGAAGTGCTTCTGTCAGTTGGTTCGAGAGGGATGGCAAGGTACTTGTTTCCATGCCGGGCGTTCCACAAGAGATGATTGCTGTGATGACAGAAAGCGTGTTACCTAAGCTGCACGATAGGTTTCAAACGGATGTTATTATGCATCAAACATTTCTCGTACAGCACTATCCGGAATCTGTATTAGCCGAAAAGTTAGAATCGTGGGAGAACGCTTTACCGGAATGCATTAAATTGGCATATCTACCCAAACTTGGCATTATTCGTCTTAGACTGACAGGACGAGGACAAAACAGAGAAGAAGTAAAAGTTCTTCTTGAACGTGAAAAGTTAAAATTAGAGGAAATACTTGGTGAAGATATTTTCAGTGAAGAAGATACATCATTGGAGGTTATAGTCGGTGAGCTTTTAAAAAAGAAGAAATTGACCGTTTCCACCGCAGAAAGTTGTACCGGGGGCAGTATTGCCGCACGGTTGACTTCCATCGCCGGCAGTTCTGAATATTTTAATGGAAGTATAGTGGCCTACTCTAATGAAGTGAAAATGGGGCTTTTGCACGTTTCCTCCGAAACTTTGGAACAATATGGAGCTGTCAGTGAGGAAACTGTGATTGAAATGGTAAAAGGTGCGATGAAAGCATTAAAAACAGATTGCGCTGTTGCTACTTCAGGGATAGCAGGCCCTGGAGGTGGTACTCCGGAAAAGCCGGTGGGAACTGTTTGGATAGCTGCTGGTTATAAAAACGAAATTCATACTTACAAGCAAGAAACAAACCGCGGAAGAAGCATGAACATTGAAAGAGCTGGCAATAATGCCCTATTAATGCTCCGTGATTTACTCAAATAAAGAAAAAATAGGTGCCTGAAAGTGAATTATTTTAAGAAATTCTTGTTTTATACGGATAAAAGTGCTTACTTTGCGTCCTGTTTGAAATAAGTATAGATATAAAACTATAAAAATAAGATAGAAATGTCGAAGATTTGTCAAATTACCGGAAAGAAAGCCATGATTGGCAACAATGTTTCACACTCAAAGAGAAGAACTAAAAGAACCTTTGATTTGAACTTGTTTAACAAAAAGTTCTATTATGTAGAACAGGATTGTTGGATCAGCCTTAGCCTTTGCGCTAACGGGTTGCGTATTATCAACAAAAAAGGACTGGATGCTGCGCTGACTGAAGCAGTGGCTAAAGGTTATTGTGATTGGAAAAGCATTAAAGTAATCGGCTAAACGTAGAGGAGAAAACTTACAATGGCAAAGAAAGCAAAAGGTAACAGAGTACAAGTGATTCTGGAATGTACAGAACACAAAGACAGTGGAATGCCGGGAACATCTCGTTATATCACAACTAAGAATAGAAAGAATACTACAGAAAGACTTGAGTTGAAAAAATACAACCCAATTCTGAAGAGAGTAACAGTACACAAGGAAATTAAATAATAAAAGTAGTATAACCCATGGCAAAGAAAACAGTAGCAAGTTTGCACGAAGGTTCAAAAGAAGGTCGTGCTTATACCAAGGTTATCAAAATGGTAAAATCTCCGAAAACTGGAGCATACGTTTTTGATGAACAAATGGTTCCGAACGAAAAAGTACAAGACTTTTTCAAAAAATAATCGAAATAGCATATACGCTATAACTGCAAAATCCTCTCGTTGGTGAACAATGAGGGGATTTTTTATTGCTTCTTTTTTTTACTTTTCCAATCCTTTGTTATATCTTTGTAGCAAATGTATTATACAAACAAGTGTCAATATGGGATTTTTTAGTTTTTTTTCAAAGGAGAAGAAGGAAACTTTAGATAAAGGATTATCTAAAACCAAAGAGAGCGTATTCAGTAAGATTGCTCGTGCTGTGGCTGGTAAGTCAAAAGTAGACGATGAAGTATTAGATAATCTGGAAGAAGTACTGATCACATCTGACGTAGGTGTAGAAACAACTTTAAATATTATCAAACGCATCGAGAAACGCGCTGCGGCTGATAAGTATGTGAATACTCAAGAACTGAATCTTATATTACGTGACGAAATAGCAGCTTTACTTACCGAAAACAACTCGGATGATGTAGCTGATTTTGACGTACCCATCACAAGGAAACCTTATGTAATTATGGTTGTGGGAGTGAATGGAGTAGGGAAGACTACAACTATCGGCAAGCTGGCTTATCAATTCAAAAAAGCAGGCAAATCGGTTTATTTGGGAGCAGCCGATACTTTCCGCGCTGCAGCCGTAGAACAGTTAATGATTTGGGGAGAACGGGTAGGGGTTCCTGTTGTCAAACAGAAAATGGGAGCGGATCCTGCATCTGTGGCTTATGACACTCTTAGTTCTGCCGTTGCCAACAACGCAGATGTGGTTATAATCGATACAGCCGGTCGCCTGCATAATAAGGTGGGCTTGATGAACGAGCTGACCAAAATCAAGAATGTGATGAAGAAGGTCGTGCCCGATGCACCGGATGAAGTTTTATTGGTATTGGACGGTTCCACCGGACAAAATGCATTCGAACAAGCCAAACAATTCACTCTGGCAACCGAAGTAACTGCTATGGCTATCACTAAACTTGACGGAACCGCTAAAGGTGGTGTTGTGATTGGTATTTCCGATCAATTCAAGATTCCTGTTAAATATATCGGGTTAGGTGAAGGTATGGAAGACCTGCAAGTATTCCGTAAAAATGAATTCGTTGATTCCTTGTTTGGAGAGAACGCATGAAAAGAAAGAGAATAGATATTATCACTTTAGGATGCTCTAAAAACTTGGTTGACTCCGAACAGTTAATGCGCCAACTGGAAGAAGTCGGATATAGCGTAACCCATGATACTGAAAATCCACAAGGAGAAATTGCAGTAATCAATACGTGTGGCTTTATTGGTGATGCCAAAGAGGAGTCCATAAATATGATTCTGGAGTTTGCTGAAAGAAAGGAAGAAGGGGATTTAAAGAAACTTTTCGTGATGGGTTGTCTTTCCGAACGTTATCTGAAGGAATTGGCTGTTGAAATTCCGCAAGTAGATAAATTTTATGGCAAGTTCAATTGGAAGGAGCTTTTACAAGATTTAGGAAAGGTCTATCATGATGAGTTATATATCGAACGGACATTGACAACTCCCCAGCACTATGCTTACCTGAAAATTTCAGAAGGGTGTGACCGCAAATGTTCTTATTGTGCCATTCCCATTATTACAGGACGCCATATCTCCAAACCGATGGAGGAAATTTTGGACGAAGTACGATACCTGGTATCGCAAGGCGTGAAAGAATTTCAGGTGATCGCACAGGAATTGACTTATTATGGAATCGATCGGTATAAGAAGCAAATGCTTCCGGAACTGATTGAACGTATTTCCGATATCCCTGGCGTGGAATGGATTCGGTTGCATTATGCCTATCCGGCACATTTCCCAACGGATTTATTCCGGGTTATGCGTGAACGCGATAATGTATGTAAATATATGGATATTGCTCTTCAGCATATCAGTGACAATATGTTGCAATTAATGCGTCGGCAAGTGAGCAAAGAGGATACTTACCGATTGATTGAACAATTTCGTAAAGAAGTGCCGGGCATTCACCTGCGAACAACTTTAATGGTAGGGCATCCCGGAGAAACCGAGGAAGACTTCGAAGAGCTTAAAGAGTTTGTGCGCAAAGTACGTTTTGATCGGATGGGAGCTTTCGCATATTCCGAAGAAGAGGGAACCTATGCTGCAGAAGCATACGAAGACTCTATTCCACAAGAGGTTAAACAGGCCAGACTTGATGAATTAATGGATATCCAGCAAGGTATTTCGGCTGAATTGAGTGCAGAAAAAATCGGTAAACAGATGAAAATTATCATCGACCGTTTGGAAGGAGATTATTATATTGGACGAACAGAATTTGATTCACCGGAAGTAGATCCGGAAGTGCTGGTTAAGCGTTCAGAGAGAGAACTTAAGATCGGACAGTTTTATCAGGTAGAAGTGACGAATGCAGACGATTTTGATTTATATGCAAAGATTATAAATGACTATGAATAATAAGGAATTTACATCCGAACTAGCGGAAAGATTGGGATACACAATCAAGGATACTTCCGAATTGATGGGTTCTTTGTTGTCCAGTATGACACAAGAATTGGAAGAAGGTAATGTGATTGCAGTTCAAGGATTCGGCTCTTTTGAAGTTAAAAAGAAAGCGGAACGAATTTCAATCAACCCGGCAAGCAAACAACGCATGTTGGTTCCACCCAAATTAGTGCTATCTTATAGACCTAGCAATACATTGAAAGATAAGTTTAAATAAATAATTTCCCGTTATGAATGAAAGACTAACAATTCAAGACCTTACTGACTTATTGGCAGCCAAACATAGCATGACCAAGAAAGACGCCGAAGCGTTTGTTAAAGAGTTTTTTCTCTTGATAGAACAAGCTTTGGAGAACGAAAAGACTGTAAAAATCAAAGGATTGGGAACTTTCAAACTTATTGATGTAGATAGCCGGGAAAGTGTCAATGTCAACACAGGAGAACGTTTCCAGATAAAGGGACATACAAAAGTCTCATTTTCTCCGGATGCGAATCTAAGAGATACAATAAATAAGCCTTTCGCGCACTTTGAGACTGTTGTATTGAATGAAAATACAATTTTGGAAGATACTCCGATAGAAGATACAGAGGAAGAAGAAGCAGGTGAGGAAGCATCAGCACAAACTGTATTGAATGAGATTGGTGAGAATACGGCCTCCCTTGTAACAGAGGAATATGAAAGCACTGATGATGAGCTTTCAGAAAAAGAGTTGATTCAGGAAGAGCAAATAACTGCTCAACCATCTGTGGAAGACTTCATTGAGGAACCTGTTATTGTTGAGAATGTATCTATGGTAGAAGAATCTATTGAGCCATCCTCTCATATAGAGCCTAAAGAGACCAGTACAGAAACTGATATCGAAGAAAAAGTCGAACAGCTGGAAGATGAAGAAGTCCCGGAGGAGGAAGTTGCAATGGTAGAACAACAACCAGCAGCACCTATAATAGAAGAAAAAGAGGAGATCACTGCCGAGAAAATTATAGAACAAGAGCTTATGAAAGCAAATCTGCAACCTGTGGCTCCTATAATACCTCCTGCTAAAAAAGAAACGATAAAACCGGTCAAATCAGAACAAGTATCCCAACCGGCTTCTAAAAAAACAGCTCCAGTAAAGGAAAAATCTCCTGTACCTTATTTAATAGCCGTTATTGTAATCGTTTTGTTATTATGTGGAGGTGTTATCCTGTTTATTTATTACCCGGATTTATTTTCTTCTTCATCTGACAAGAATGCGCTGGATATGCCACCTGTGACAACTCAACCCGTTCAACCGGAAACACAACTTTCCGATACAATTGAACGGAAGGATACCATAAAGGAAATAACTCCTGATGCACCTAAAGTTGTTATGCCCACACCACCTGTTACTCAAAAAGAAGAAACTGTTCCTACCAAAGCAGAACCCCAGACAGCCCCACAGCAACCCGCTACATCTGCTTATTTGGATTCAGCATCTTATAAAATTACAGGAACCAAAACGAAATATACAATCAAAGAAGGAGAAACTTTGACTAGGGTTTCCTTGCGTTTTTATGGTACAAAAGCAATGTGGCCATACATTGTGAAGCACAATCCGAAGGTTATTAAGAACCCCAATAACGTACCATATGGCACAACAATTGAAATACCGGAACTTACAAAAGAATAAATAGCAATAATCCATTCACCCGATCATGCAAATCCTGTATTGATCGGGTGAAATGTTATGGATGTACAAAAGCGTATGAAAGTACCTTAATCTAAAGATTTCGCATTGTTTTTTAATAAAAATTAGTTGCAATCGTTAATTATATGGCGTACTTTTGGAGGCAAAATAAGAAGCCTTACAACACACAGGAAAGGCTTACATAAAATAAAAGGGATTTAAATAATAAAATATTAAGTATTTATGGCTGAATCAATTGATATCCGCGAGCTAAATGAGCGGATTGAAAGACAAAGTGCTTTCGTTACCAATCTTACGACAGGGATGGACCAAATCATTGTTGGTCAGAAACATTTGGTTGAATCACTGCTTATCGGATTACTTTCCGATGGTCACGTTCTTTTGGAAGGTGTGCCTGGTTTGGCGAAAACTTTGGCTATTAAAACACTCGCTTCTCTGATTGATGCGAAGTATAGCCGTATCCAGTTTACGCCGGACTTATTGCCTGCCGACGTTATTGGTACAATGGTTTACAGTCAGAAAGATGAATCTTTTAAAGTGCAGCGGGGACCAATTTTCGCAAACTTTGTATTAGCTGATGAAATCAACCGTGCTCCTGCCAAAGTACAGAGTGCTTTGCTGGAAGCAATGCAGGAACGTCAGGTTACTATTGGTAAAGAAACATTCATATTACCGGAACCTTTCCTTGTACTGGCTACTCAGAACCCTATCGAACAAGAAGGTACTTACCCGCTTCCTGAAGCACAAGTTGACCGTTTCATGCTGAAAGTTGTCATTGATTATCCGAAGCTGGAAGAAGAAAAACTGATTATTCGCCAAAATATCAATGGTGAGAAGTTCAATGTGAAGCCTATTCTCAAAGCGGATGAAATTATTGAAGCACGTAAAGTTGTTCGTCAAGTGTATCTGGATGAGAAGATTGAACGTTATATTGTAGATATTGTATTTGCAACCCGTTTCCCTGAAAAATATGACCTCAAGGAACTGAAAGATATGATCGGATTCGGAGGTTCACCTCGTGCATCTATCAATCTGGCTTTGGCTGCTCGTACGTATGCATTTATCAAACGTCGCGGTTACGTAATTCCAGAAGATGTACGCGCTGTAGCACATGATGTTCTCCGTCATCGTATTGGATTGACATACGAAGCTGAAGCTAATAATATGACTTCGGACGAAATCATCAGTAAGATTCTGAATAAGGTTGAAGTGCCCTAATTTGTAGTTATAATACAGTCAATAAGTAGTCATTAATATCTATACATGACTACTTAACTACTTACTACTTAACTACTGTATAAATGGAAACAAGTGAAATACTAAAAAAAGTTCGCCAAATTGAAATAAAGACACGAGGATTGTCTAACAATATCTTTGCAGGCCAATATCATTCGGCTTTCAAGGGTAGGGGTATGTCATTTTCGGAAGTCCGTGAGTATCAGTTCGGCGATGATATACGTGACATAGACTGGAATGTGACTGCGCGCTTCAATAAACCTTATGTGAAAGTGTTTGAAGAAGAACGTGAACTGACAGTTATGTTAATGGTCGATGTTTCCGGAAGTTTGGAATTTGGTACGATCAAGCAGTTGAAGAAAGATATGGTGACGGAAATCGCTGCCACGCTTGCTTTCTCTGCTATTCAGAACAATGATAAAATTGGTGTGATTTTCTTTTCAGACCGGATAGAAAAGTTTATTCCTCCCAAGAAAGGACGTAAACATATCTTATATATTATCCGCGAATTGATTGATTTTCAGCCGGAAAGCCGTCGTACAAATATTCGTCTTGCCTTAGAATATTTGACAAACGTGATGAAAAGACGTTGCACCGCATTTATCTTATCAGACTTTATTGATCAGGACAGCTTTAAGAATGCACTGACCATTGCTAATAGAAAACATGATGTAGTAGCATTACAAGTGTACGACAGGAGGGTTAGTGATCTTCCCCCAGTAGGACTGATGCGAATCAAAGATGCGGAAACTGGACATGAACAATGGATCGACACCTCTTCCAAAGCTGTACGCCGGGCACATCGTGACTGGTGGATACAAAAGCAGACTGAACTTAACGATACTTTCACTAAAAGTAACGTGGATGCTGTATCTGTCAGAACCGACCAGGATTACGTAAAGGCATTGTTGAATTTATTTGCCAAACGAAATTAATGGAATCAAAGATGAATAGAAATATTATTCTGATAGCATTATTAGCTCTATTGTCTGTAGGCAAAGCAGCAGCACAGTCTGTCACGGTAGAAGCAAAAATTGATTCATTGCAGATACTGATTGGCGAACAGGCGAAAGTGCAATTGCAAGTAGCCATGGATGCTAAACAGCGTGCTATTTTTCCTGCTTACACCGATACATTGGTAAGAGGTGTGGAAATTATAGAAACAGTCAAACCGGATACCCAATTCCTGAATGATCGCCAACGAATGTTGATTACTCAAGAATACATTATCACTTCTTTTGACTCTGCCCTATATTATCTACCACCAATGCCGGTTACCGTAGATGATAAAGTATATAAATCTAAAGCTCTGGCATTGAAAGTATATTCGATGCCGGTTGATACATTACATCCGGACCAGTTCTTTGGGCAGAAACCTGTGATGAAAGCTCCTTTTGCGTGGGAAGACTGGTATGGATTAATTGCTTGTTCATTCCTGGCTTTACCTTTGCTTGGTTTACTGATCTATCTCATTATTCGTATACGTGATAATAAACCTATTATCCGTAAAATAAAAGTTGAACCTAAATTGCCGCCACATCAGGCTGCAATGAAAGAGATAGAACGTATCAAAACAGAGAAGGTATGGCAGAAAGGACAATCGAAGGAGTATTATACCGAACTAACGGATGCGCTTCGCACCTATATTAAGGACCGTTTCGGATTTAACGCATTAGAAATGACTTCTTCTGAAATAATTGACCAGCTATTGGAGTTGAATGATAAAGAGGCTATATCAGACTTGAAGCTTTTGTTCCAGACCGCTGATTTAGTTAAGTTTGCCAAACATGATCCTCAGATGAATGAAAACGATGCTAATTTAATTAATGCCATCGATTTTATCAATGAGACAAAACAACCGGAAGAGGAAAACCAGAAACCGCAACCAACGGAAATCACTATCATTGAGAAACGTTCTTTACGTGTTAAAGCTATGCTGATTTGCGGAATTGCACTGTTATCAGCAGCACTGATTGGTACCTTTATATATATAGGTCTGCAGTTATACAATCTTTTTGTATAAAGAGTGTATAACTTAATACTAAATAGTAAACTGTTAAATCATAAATAAAATGGTTTTTGCCAATATTGAATATCTGTTTTTGCTATTATTGCTTATACCATATATTGTATGGTATATCCTGAAACAAAAGAAAAGTGAAGCAACCCTTCAAATTTCAGATGCTCGGGTATACGCACATACACCTAAAAGTTATAAGAACTATTTGTTGCATGTTCCATTTCTACTGCGCTGCATTGCTTTGGTGTTAGTTATCTTGGTTCTTGCACGCCCGCAAACTACTAACAAGTGGCAGAACAGTGAAATAGAAGGAATTGATATTATGCTGGCTATTGACGTTTCTACCAGTATGCTGGCTGAAGACTTAAAGCCAAACAGACTTGAAGCTGCCAAAGATGTAGCTGCTGAATTTATCAACGGACGCCCCAATGATAATATCGGTATTACATTATTTGCAGGAGAAACTTTCACTCAATGTCCGTTGACTGTAGATCATGCCGTATTGTTGGATATGATACATAATATTAAATGCGGCCTTATCACTGACGGTACTGCGGTTGGTATGGGTATTGCTAATGCTGTGACTCGCTTAAAAGATAGCAAAGCGAAATCTAAAGTTATTATCTTATTGACGGATGGTACTAATAATAAGGGAGATATTTCGCCTATGACAGCGGCAGAAATAGCTAAAAGTTTTGGTATTCGTGTATATACTATCGGGGTAGGTACTAATGGAATGGCTCCTTATCCTTATCCGGTGGGGAATACTGTACAATATGTAAGTATGCCGGTGGAAATTGATGAAAAGACATTGACAGAGATTGCCGGAACAACGGATGGTAACTATTTCCGGGCTACGAGCAACTCGAAACTAAAAGAAGTATATGAAGAAATTGATAAACTGGAAAAGACTAAATTGAATGTAAAAGAGTACAGTAAACGAGACGAAGAATACCATTGGTTTGCTTTAGCAGCTTTCCTCTGTGTCTTGTTGGAAGTACTATTACGCAATTCGGTACTCAAGAAAATTCCATAAGAATGTTTGTCAATCGTTATTTGTCAATCATAAAATAGTAAGAAGATGTTTCGATTTGGAGAACCTACATATTTATATTTATTGCTGCTATTACCTTTTTTAGCAGCTTTCTACTTGTATTCCAACTACAAGAGAAGAAAGAATATCCGACGCTTCGGAGACCCGACTTTATTGGCTCAATTAATGCCTGATGTATCCAAATATCGTCCGGATGTAAAATTCTGGATTATTTTTGTTGCTATTGGCTTGTTCTCCGTATTATTAGCACGCCCCCAATTCGGTTCTAAGCTGGAAACGGTTAAGCGTAAAGGAGTAGAGGTAATTATAGCTTTGGATATTTCAAACTCTATGCTAGCCCAAGATGTACAGCCTAGCCGTCTGGAAAAAGCAAAAAGATTAATTTCCAGATTAGTGGATGAACTTGACAATGATAAGGTAGGTATGATTGTATTTGCAGGTGACGCTTTTACTCAACTACCAATTACAAGCGACTATATTTCCGCTAAGATGTTTTTAGAGTCCATCAATCCTTCGTTGATTTCTAAACAGGGTACAGCTATCGGGGAAGCAATCAATTTAGCAGCTCGTAGTTTCACTCCGCAAGAAGGGGTAGGACGTGCTATTATTGTTATTACTGACGGTGAAAATCATGAGGGTGGTGCAGTGGAAGCCGCCAAAGCCGCTGCAGAAAAAGGTATTCAAGTAAGTGTATTGGGAGTAGGTATGCCTGATGGTGCCCCCATTCCGGTAGAAGGTACGAATGATTATCGCCGCGACCGGGAAGGTAATGTGATTGTTACCCGTTTGAATGAAGCTATGTGCCAGGAAATTGCTAAGGAAGGAAAAGGTATATATGTACGAGTAGACAACTCTAATTCAGCCCAAAGAGCTATTAATCAAGAAGTGAACAAAATGGCGAAGTCTGATGTAGAGTCAAAAGTATATACAGAGTTTAACGAACAATTCCAAGCTATTGCATGGGTTATTCTACTATTGTTATTGGCAGAAATCTTAATTTTGGACCGCAAGAATCCTTTATTTAAGAACATTCACCTGTTTTCTAATAAGAAATAGTTATACGTATGTTAAAAAGTAAATATATTCTATTCGCTGTATTTCTGCTAGCGACAGCCGGTGTCTCGGCTCAGAAAGCAGAACGCGACTATATCCGTAAGGGAAACCGTCTGTTTAATGATAGTGTATTTGTTGACGCAGAGGTAAACTACCGGAAAGCTCTGGAAGTAAATCCCAAGTCTACAGTATCTATGTACAATTTGGGAAATACTCTTTCGCAACAGCAAAAGTTTCAGGATGCCATGGAACAATACGTATCGGCCAGCAAAATTGAAAAGGATAAAATGAAGCTCGCCCATATCTACCACAATATGGGAGTACTTTTCCAAGCTGGTAAAGATTATGCAAAGGCTGTGGACGCCTATAAAATGTCATTGCGTAATAATCCTGCCGATCATGAAACCCGGTACAATTTGGCTCTTGCACAGAAAATGTTGAAAGATCAACAAAATCAGCAGAATCAAGACCAAAATCAGGATCAGAATAAAGATCAACAAAAGCAAGATCAAAAACAAGACCAGAATAAAGACAAGCAGAAAGATCAGAAACAAGATGAAAAGAAAGATCAGCAGCAACCACCGAAGTCAGAAAAAAAACAAGATAATCAGATGTCAAAGGAGAATGCTGAACAATTGCTGAATTCTGTAATGCAGGATGAAAAAGATGTGCAAGACAAAGTGAAAAAGCAACAAAAAGTTATGCAAGGTGGTCGCTTAGAAAAAGATTGGTAATATAAAGTTGATGATATAAATTTCATAAGCAATGAAAAAACTGATTATTATATTGATGGCATTGATAGCATATAGCACTCAGATGCTTGCTGATAAAGTGTCTTTTACTGCTTCTGCTCCTGACGCAGTGGTAGTAGGTGACCAGTTCAGGCTGTCGTATACTGTTACTACACAAAAAGTGAAAGATTTCCGGGCACCATCGATCAAAGGTTTTGATGTGTTGATGGGGCCAAGCCGTTCACAACAAAGTAATACTCAAATAGTAAATGGTAATGTTACGTCTACTAGTAGTATTACATTCACATATATATTAATGGCAAATAATGCCGGAGAATACACAATACCCGGTGCCTCAATTATTGCTGATGGCGATCAAATGGTATCAAATTCAGTAAGGATTAAAGTATTGCCACAAGATCAAGGTAGTAGCAATAGTAGCAGTAGCTCTTCTACACATTCCTCATCTGGTACAGGGGTCTCTAACCAAGACTTGTTTATTACAGCAAGTGCCAGTAAAACGAATGTGTACGAACAGGAAGCATTTGTCCTGACCTATAAAATATACACCAGAGAATCCAATTTACAACTGAATAATGCAAAGTTACCCGACTTTAAAGGTTTCCATTCTCAAGAAATCGAAATGACTACAAATGCGAGATGGACTCCGGAACATTATCAGGGACGTAATTACTATACGACAGTTTATCGTCAGTTCGTTCTCTTCCCGCAACAATCAGGAAAACTATATATTGATCCTGCTCAATTCCAGATGACAGTTGGTAAACCTGTACAATCTGATGATCCTTTTGATGCTTTCTTCAATGGAGGAAGTAATGTCATTGAAATAAAAAAATCAATTTCCACCCCTAAAATAGCAATAAATGTAAATCCGCTTCCTGCAGGTAAACCGGCAGATTTCTCCGGTGGAGTGGGAGAGTTCAATATTTCTTCATCTATCAACAACAAGGAACTGAAAACCAATGATGCTATTACTATTAAACTAGTAATATCCGGTACAGGTAACCTGAAGTTAATTTCTAATCCAGAAATTAAATTCCCAGATGATTTTGAAGTATACGATCCCAAAGTAGACAATCAAGTCAGATTAACCCGGGAAGGACTTACAGGTAATAAGGTTATCGAATATTTAGCAATTCCGAGACATGCTGGAACATATAAGATTCCAGGAGTATCTTTCAGTTATTTTGATATTCGCTCCAAATCTTATAAAACGCTGAAAACAGAAGAATATGTAATAAACGTTGAGAAAGGTGCGGGTAATGCAGATCAAGTAATTGCTAACTTCACTAATAAAGAGGATTTGAAAGTATTAGGTGAGGACATCCGTTACATCAAACAAAACGAAGTTACTCTCCAACCTAAAGGAAGTTTCTTCTATGGTTCAATGACATATTGGCTATTCTATATCATTCCGGCTCTTGCCTTTATTATTTTCTTTATTATTTATCGTAAGCAAGCTGCTGAAAATGCGAACGTAGCTAAAATGCGTACGAAGAAAGCCAATAAAGTAGCAACAAAACGTATGAAGTTAGCTGGAAAATTACTCTCCGAAAATAAGAAAGATGCTTTCTATGATGAAGTTTTAAAGGCACTGTGGGGATATATAAGTGACAAACTAAATATTCCGGTATCTCGTTTATCTAAAGATAATATTGAAGAGAAGCTAAGAAATCATGGAGTAAATGAGGAACTAATCAAAGAATTCCTGAATGCATTGAATGACTGTGAATTTGCCCGGTTTGCTCCAGGTGATGAAAATCAAGCCATGGATAAAGTTTATTCTTCTTCAATAGAAGTGATAAGCAAAATGGAGAATTCGATAAAACATTAACCCAGAAGAGATTGTGTCATGAAAAAGATATTATTTTTTATATTATTATCAATGTCACTTACTTGTTTTGCACAAGATTCGTTAAACATTGATTCTAAACAAACCAATGGAGCTGATTCTATCCACGCTTCACATACCACATTTTCCAGTAACACACTGGAAGATGCCACAAAAGCTGAAGGCGATTCCGCATATATAAAAGAAGATTATGCAGCAGCTATTCAAATATATGAAGCATTATTAAAAAATGGAGAAGCTGCTGACGTTTATTACAATCTGGGAAATAGTTATTATAAAATAGGAGAGATAGCGAAAGCTGTTTTAAATTATGAGCGTGCCTTATTGTTGCAACCAGGAAACGGCGATATACGTGCTAATCTTGAAGTGGCACGCGCAAAGACAATAGACAAAGTTGAGCCTGTTCCTGAAGTGTTCTTTGTTTCATGGATCAAGTCTCTGACAAATAGCATGAGTGTAGATGCATGGGCCACATGGGGTATTGTTTCCTTTATTCTATTGATTATAGCTCTTTACTTTTTTATATTCTCTAAACAGATTGTGTTAAAAAAAGTAGGCTTCATATTAGGAATCGTTTTTCTGATTGTCACCATTTGCTCTAATCTTTTTGCTTCACAACAAAAAGAACATTTAGTCAATCGAAATGAAGCTATAGTAATGAACCCAAGTGTAACAGTTCGAAGTACTCCAAGCGAGAGTGGTACCAGTTTGTTTATTCTGCATGAAGGGAGAAAGGTAAACGTCAAGGACAACTCTATGAAAGAATGGAAAGAAATTCGGTTGGAAGATGGAAAAGTAGGATGGGTACCAGCTTCCGCTATTGAAGTAATATAAAGGTCATTAATAGATTTTATAAATTCAAGAAAAAAAGATAAGCAAATAATTTGTTTTATCTTTTTTTTTGCTTAAGTTTATAGCGTGATAAAAAAATCACATAGTATTAACCATTAAATTTATGAGACATGAGAACAATAACGTTTAATGAACTTCGTAAAATTAAAGATTCATTGCCTAGCGGTAGCATGCATAGAATAGCAGACGAACTTGGTTTGCACGTAGATACAGTGCGAAACTTCTTCGGAGGACACAATTTCAAGGAGGGGAAAAGTGTCGGAATACATCTTGAGCCCGGTCCGGATGGTGGGCTTGTAATGTTGGATGATACGACCGTTCTTGATCGGGCTTTAAAAATCCTAGATGAATTGAATATGAGTATGCAAAAAGAACAGGCTACCGAATCTGTGCAAGTTTAAAATATAACAAACTGAATCCCAATTGAATCAAACAATTGGGATTTCTTATTTGTTTTCACCTTATAAAATGTACATTTATGGAAGACAAATTAGTAACCCTAGCCATTCTGACATACACCAAAGCGCAGATCTTAAAGAATGTCTTGGAAAATGAAGGTATAGAAACATACATTCATAACGTAAATCAAATACAACCGGTTGTTTCTTCGGGGGTGCGTTTACGCATAAAGGAAAGCGATCTGCCACGTGCTTTGAAAATAACAGAAAGTTCTACATGGCTGTCTGAAAGTATAGTGGGAGAGAAGGAGCCCAAAACAGAAAATAAGTCAAATAAGATTTTAATTCCCGTTGACTTCTCTAATTATTCGATGAAAGCGTGTGAATTTGCATTTAACCTAGCAAAAACAGAAAATGCTGAAGTCATTTTGTTGCACGTCTATTTTACGCCTATATATGCTTCATCATTACCATATGGAGATGTTTTCAATTACCAGATTGGAGATGAAGAATCCGTAAAAACGATTATTCAGAAAGTTCATTCTGACCTCAATGCCTTATCAGAAAAGATAAAAGAAAAAGTCACATCGGGTGATTTTCCCAATATTAAATATAGCTGTATCTTACGTGAAGGTATTCCAGAAGAAGAAATCTTAAGATATGCTAAGGAACAGCGTCCTATGGTTATCATCATGGGGACTCGGGGAAAGAATCAGAAAGATATCGATTTGATTGGCAGTGTAACTGCTGAAGTTATTGATAGAAGCCGCACAGCTGTACTGGCCATTCCCGAAAACACACCATTTAAACAGTTTAGTGAAGTAAAACGGATCGCCTTTATTACCAATTTTGATCAAAGAGATTTAATTGCTTTCGAAGCATTCTTTAATACTTGGAAATCATTCCATTTTTCTGTATCTTTAATACATCTTACTGATTCCAAAGATACCTGGAATGAAATAAAACTAGCAGGTATAAAAGAATATTTTCACAAGCAATATCCAGGGCTTGAAATTCATTATGATGTAGTAATGAACGATAATTTGCTAAAAGGGCTTGATCAGTATATCAAAGATAATCAAATAGATATAATCACTTTGACTTCTTACAAAAGGAATATATTTGCTCGGTTATTTAATCCAAGTATTGCTAGAAAAATGATTTTTCATTCTGATACACCATTACTTGTTATTAATAGCTGATCAGATCAAGCAAAAAACGGGCATTTACGATTAGGGAATAATCAATATTATGTTTAATTACAAAGGGGCAATGTTATTATATTGCTCCTTTTTAATTTTTATCAATTGAAGAAAAATACATATTCCCTCAAATGTATTTTTTGATTATCTCTCCTCAATATGAATTATACGAAAAAAAAGAAGGTTACTATTTCTAGCAACCTTTCCATATTTTTCAGACTTATAATTTTCCTGAAAACGATATTACTTCATCAGTTTATCGATTTCTTCAAATTCAGGTCCCATGTTCAAGTTATAGTAAACTCTATAAAGACCTTGTAACCATAAATCTTGTTGATCAGGTTTCAAAGCTCTAGCTTTTTCATAGAATGGTTTAGCTTCTTCGTAGAATTTCTTAACTACAGCCTGTGCTTCAGCATATTTAGGATCATTGATATCTGTTGTTGCTTTATCAGCATAATCCTGTGCCTTCATCAAATATACCAAGCCTACATTAGAGTATGCTTCTGCATATTCCGGATCAGCAGCAATAGCTTTCTTGTAGTATTCGATTGCATTATCATACTCTTTCATATTATGATAAAGATATGCTTTTACATACAAATACAACTTATTGTTCGGATCATTAGATAACATTCTGTCAGCAAACTCCATAGCTTTTGAAGCTTGATTAGAGCTATTATAATAATCAACCAAGTTAGCGAAGAAATAATCATTTCCTGGGAACTTAAGGATACCCTCTTCCAAAGCCTTAATCCATGCAGCAGTATCACCTTTAGCCTTATATGCATCAGCCATCAACTGCATTGCAAATTTACCACCATCTTTATCAGACAAAGCAGCAGGAGCATACTTAATAATTGCATCTTTATCACCTACTCTATCAGCAGCTAATGTTGCGTAATAGGCAATTTGCGGGAGAAGAGTATCGTTTTTAGCCAATTCTTTATCAGCTAACATTGGATAAGAAGCTGATTCAACATATGTTGCAAAGAATTTCAAGGCTTCTTTATTCTTATCCAAGTTAAAATACTGAATACCACCATTAATCAAATTAGGACGTTCAGCCAACATACTTGAAGCGTTTGCTTTCCGGTATTTGTTTTTAACTTTCCCCTTTTCATTAGGTATTTCTGCTAATTCATCACACTTAGTATAGTACTCATACATTTTCAGAATGCTATTATACACTTTCAATGTATCATACGGCTTTTTCAAAAAAGCATTTTTCATTTGCTCTTCGTTGATACGTCTCTGAATAAATCCAGCAACGTCCCATGTGTCAGCAAGATCCTTCGTTTCAGGATTCTTCATAGCTTCCCCAATAAGCTGTTCAGCCTGCTTAAAATTAGGTTTTACATCATTAGCAATACTCTTTGCTTCTTTTACATTCTTCGTTTGTGCGAATGAGAAGCTAACAGCCATCAATAAAACCATCGAAAATAATACTCTTTTCATGATTGTTGTTTGATTAATTATTAATATTATGTCTATTCCTCGATTTCGTTGTTGCTTTCGTTTTCATTTACGTCTGCTGCATCATCAATATCAGGAGCATCAGCATTCGGATCACTCACAATTGTTCCTTCTGCTTCTTCTGCCGGAATTTCATCTTCAAGACTTTCTGTCATAACCTTACATACCGAACCAATCTGGTCGTTACGTTTTTCTAGATTTATCAGACGGACACCTTGAGTAGCACGGCCCATAATACGAACATCAGCCACTTTCAAACGAATAGTGATACCAGACTTATTGATAATCATCAAGTCATTTTCATCAGTTACTGACTTGATTGTTACCAACTTACCTGTTTTTTCGGTAATATTCATGGTCTTCACACCCTTACCGCCACGGTTCGTCTTACGATAGTCTTCTATTTCAGAACGTTTGCCATATCCTTGTTCGGAAACTACCATCACAGATTCTGTCTTCAAATCTTTGATACAAATCATTCCTACTACTTCATCCTGACCATCATTATCCAATGTAATACCGCGTACACCTGTTGCTGTACGTCCCATTACACGAACTGCTGCTTCATGGAAACGAATTGCACGTCCATTACGATTGGCAATGATGATTTCATTGTTTCCATTCGTCATACGAACTTCAATAACACTGTCATCTTCACGGATAGTTATGGCATTTACACCATTCTGACGAGGACGAGAATACTGTTCTAGTAATGTCTTCTTTATTACCCCTTTCTTAGTACAGAACAATACATAATGGCTATTAATAAACTCAGAATCTTCCAAACTCTTCACACGCAAGTATGCAGTTACATTATCGTCCGAGTCAATATTCAACAAATTCTGAATAGCACGTCCCTTAGAATTCTTCGTTCCCTCAGGTATTTCATATACTTTCAGCCAATAGCACTTGCCTTTTTGTGTAAAGAACATCATCGTATTGTGCATGGTAGCAGGATAAATATGTTCTACAAAGTCTTCATCACGGGTCTCCGTACCTTTCGAACCTACACCACCACGATTTTGTGCACGGAATTCAGTCAACGGAGTACGTTTGATATAACCCATATGAGAAATTGTAATAATCATCTGATCATCTGCATAGAAGTCTTCCGGATTGAACTCTTCTGAAGAATAAACGATTTCAGAACGACGTTCATCTCCATATTTCGTTTTAACTTCCAACAATTCATCTTTCATTACCTGACGGCATACTTCATCATCAGCCAAAATACTTTCCAAATAAGCTATCTGCTTCATTATTTCTTCGTATTCCGCATGAAGCTGATCCTGCATCAGACCTGTCAATTGACGCAAACGCATTTCTACAATTGCGCGAGACTGAATTTCTGTCAGGTTGAATCGCTCAATCAAGCCTGCTATAGCGTCATTAGGAGTTTTTGCTGCACGAATGATACGAATTACTTCATCAATATTATCCGAAGCGATAATCAAACCTTCAAGAATGTGCGCGCGTTCTTTCGCTTTACGAAGATCGAACTGAGTACGACGAATAACAACTTCGTGTCTATGTTCGATGAAATATTTAATTAAATCTCTCAGATTCAACGTCTTTGGACGTCCATGAACCAAAGCAACATTATTTACGCCAAAAGATGTCTGCAAAGCTGTCATTTTATAGAGTTTGTTCAACACTACACTTGCATTTGCATCACGTTTGATGTCAATAACAATACGCATACCGTCACGGTCAGACTCATCGTTGGCATTTGAGATACCTTCTATTTTCTTATCATTTACAAGATCAGCTATATACTTAATCAGTTCGGCCTTATTTACATTATAAGGAATCTCGGTTATTACGATCTTATCATGTGTCTGTCCGCTTTCGATTTCGGCTTTCGCACGCATAATTACACGTCCCCGTCCAGTCAAATATGCCTCGCGTACACCACTCACACCATATATAAACCCGCCAGTAGGGAAATCTGGTGCTTTGACAAATTCCATCAGTTCTTCTACTGTAATTTCCGGATTATCAATATATGCTTCACATGCTTCAATTACTTCCGAAAGATTATGAGGAGGCATATTGGTAGCCATACCTACAGCGATACCGGATGCTCCGTTCACCAGAAGATTCGGGATACGTGTCGGCATAACTTTAGGTTCTACCAGCGTATTATCAAAGTTAGGCTCAAAATCGACGGTTTCCTTATACAGGTCATCCATCATTGCTTCACCCAACTTATTAAGACGAGCTTCTGTATAACGCATAGCAGCAGGGCTATCACCGTCTACAGAACCAAAGTTCCCCTGTCCATCTACCAAAGGATAACGCATTGCCCATTCCTGAGCCATACGCACCATTGCAAAATAAACAGAAGAATCTCCATGAGGATGGTACTTACCGAGTACCTCACCCACAATTCTGGCTGATTTCTTATAAGGTTTGTCTGAAGTATTGCCCAATTCCATCATTCCGTATAAAATTCTACGGTGAACAGGCTTAAATCCATCTCTAACATCCGGAAGGGCACGTGAAACGATGACCGACATGGAGTAGTCAATGTACGATGACTTCATTTCCTCCTCGATGTTAATCTTTATAATTCTGTCTTGTTCAAGCATTTAAAATGATTATTAATTATACATTCTACGGTTTGTGAAAAACCACGCTAAAGTACTACTTTTCCCCGATATACGAAAGTTTTTAGAAAGAAAGTTTTAGCATGACCGGGACGACAATTCATTAAACTTTAAAATTCGAAAATAAAAAGATAAAAACGATAAATATAATATGGAAAGATAGATAACATTGGTAAAAAAGAGCTGGATATTTGTTATACCTTATATATATAATGCAAATACACCGTTTTTATGGCACGCCATTTGTAGATATAAGAAATAAAGCAAATATTGCAATACAAACTTGATTAATGCGTATATTTGCCAGTGAATAACCCTTAGAAGAAAAGGAAAAGTATGAATAATCAATTCTCACAAAGAGTTTCCGACATTATCGTCTATAGTAAGGAAGAAGCGAATCGGTTGAGAAGTAGGTATATAGGCCCTGAGCACCTGCTTCTGGGAATCCTTCGTGACGGTGAAGGAAAAGCTATCGAGATATTGTCTAAACTCAACACCAATCTAGCTGCAATAAAGCAACAGATTGAAGCTCAACTGAAGGCAGAAGCTGATGATATGTTATTGCCTGATGCAGAGGTACCGTTATCTAATGATGCGGCAAAGATATTAAAAATGTGTATTTTAGAAGCTCGTGGAATGAAAAGTAACATCGCTGATACAGAACATGTATTATTGGCTATTTTAAGAGAAAAAAACAATATGGCCGCTTCCGTACTTGAAGCAAACGATATAAATTATGTGAAAGTACTGGAGCAAGCTACATTGCAACCAGATATAAACTCTGGCATGGGCTTTACGGAAGACGATGATGATGACGAAGAAATGTCCTCTCCCCGTTCCGGCAGAGGTGGTTCGGACGAACGCCAACAAGCACAAACCGCTTCTAAGAAGCCGTCTAATGACACACCGGTACTTGACAATTTCGGTACTGACATGACAAAAGCGGCAGAAGAAGGACGCCTAGATCCCGTTGTCGGCAGAGAGAGAGAAATCGAACGTTTAGCGCAGATCTTAAGCCGCCGCAAAAAGAATAATCCGATTTTGATTGGTGAGCCTGGTGTAGGAAAATCAGCGATTGTTGAAGGTCTTGCATTAAGAATCATTCAGAAAAAGGTTTCGCGGATTCTGTTTGATAAACGAGTGGTTGCTCTTGATATGACTGCTGTTGTAGCAGGAACCAAATATCGTGGACAATTTGAGGAACGTATTCGTTCCATTCTCAATGAATTACAGAAAAATCCGAATGTAATATTATTCATTGATGAAATCCACACGATTGTAGGCGCAGGTTCTGCGGCAGGTTCTATGGATGCTGCCAATATGCTAAAACCGGCATTGGCAAGAGGAGAAATACAATGTATCGGTGCTACCACTCTTGATGAATATCGTAAGAACATTGAGAAAGATGGCGCTTTGGAACGTCGTTTCCAAAAAGTAATAGTAGAACCGACTACCGCTGCCGAAACTTTGCAGATTTTGCGTAATATCAAGGATAAATATGAAGACCACCACAATGTGTATTATACGGATGAAGCATTGGAAGCATGTGTCAAGCTGACAGACCGCTATATCACAGATCGTAATTTCCCTGATAAAGCTATTGACGCTTTAGACGAAGCCGGTTCACGTGTACATCTTACCAATGTCAATGTGCCCAAAGAGATAGAAGAACAAGAAAAACTGATCGAAGAAGCCAAAAGCAAGAAAAACGAAGCTGTGAAATCGCAGAATTTCGAACTTGCAGCCAGCTTCCGTGATAAAGAAAAAGAGCTTTCCGTCCAATTGGATGAGATGAAAAAAGAATGGGAAGCCAATCTGAAAGAAAACAGGCAAACTGTTGATGCAGAAGAAATTGCCAATGTCATCTCAATGATGTCAGGCATTCCGGTACAACGGATGGCACAGGCTGAAGGTATCAAGCTCGCAGGTATGAAAGAAGATTTGCAGGCTAAAGTCATCGCACAAGATACAGCAATAGAAAAACTGGTTAAAGCTATTTTGCGAAGCCGTGTAGGGCTAAAAGATCCTAATAAGCCAATTGGCACATTTATGTTCTTAGGCCCGACAGGAGTTGGTAAAACTCACTTAGCAAAAGAGTTAGCCAAATATATGTTTGGTTCTGCTGATGCACTGATTCGTATAGATATGAGTGAATATATGGAGAAGTTCACTGTTTCACGCTTGGTTGGAGCACCTCCGGGATACGTAGGATATGAAGAAGGTGGTCAGCTGACAGAAAAAGTGCGCCGTAAACCATACTCGATTGTATTGCTTGATGAGATAGAAAAAGCACATCCAGATGTGTTCAACATCTTGCTTCAGGTTATGGATGAGGGGCGTCTGACTGACAGTTATGGCAGAATGGTAGATTTCAAAAATACTGTTATTATCATGACTTCCAATATAGGAACCCGTCAGCTGAAAGAATTTGGACGTGGCGTTGGTTTTGCGACACAAAGCCGCCTGGATGATAAGGAATTCTCGCGAAGCGTAATACAAAAAGCTCTAAACAAATCATTCGCGCCCGAATTCATCAATCGTGTAGATGAGATAATCACGTTTGACCAGCTTTCTCTGGAAGCAATAACAAAGATTATAGACATAGAGCTAAAAGGATTGTATGATAGAATAGAATCTATTGGTTACAAGCTTGTTATTGAAGATAAGGCGAAAGAATTTATCGCCGGCAAAGGATATGACGTACAATATGGCGCCCGTCCTTTGAAGCGAGCAATTCAAACTTATCTGGAGGATGGCTTATCCGAGCTCATCATTTCCTCCTCTTTGAAGGAGGGAGATACTATTCAGGTATCTCTCAATGAAGAAAAAGGTGAATTGGAGATGAAAGTTGTCACTCCGGAATAATATTATTTCCTGAATAAGAAAATAAAATAATATGCCATAATGTCAGACCTTCGGGTCTGGCATTTTTTTTGTCTCTATCTGAACAAACATCAATTAAAATTAATCAATAGATAAACTAAAAAATATACGTATTATGCAAAAAGGTAATATTGGGGTTACAACAGAGAACATTTTCCCTATCATTAAAAAGTTTTTGTACAGTGACCATGAGATTTTTCTGCGCGAGTTAGTATCCAATGCAGTAGACGCCACTCAAAAGCTGAATACGCTTGCTTCTATTGGCGAATTTAAGGGTGAACTGGGTGATTTAACCGTTCACGTTGAATTGGGCAAAGATACCATTACTATTTCTGACCGTGGTATCGGTTTGACTGCAGAGGAAATTGAAAAGTACATCAATCAAATAGCTTTTTCAGGAGCTAACGACTTCCTGGAGAAATACAAGAATGACGCAAATGCCATTATCGGACATTTCGGACTTGGCTTCTACTCTGCTTTTATGGTTGCAAAGAAAGTGGAAATTATCACTAAATCATACAGAGACGGTGCACAAGCCGTAAAATGGACTTGTGATGGCAGCCCTGAATTCACTATTGAAGAAATAGAAAAAGCCGATCGTGGATCAGACATCATCTTATACATTGATGATGACTGCAAAGAATTTCTCGAAGAAGCACGTATTTCCGAGCTTCTGAAGAAATATTGCAGCTTCCTTCCTGTTCCCATTGCATTTGGGAAAAAGAAAGAATGGAAAGACGGCAAACAAGTAGAAACAGCCGAAGATAATATAATCAATGATACCACTCCTTTGTGGACACGTAAACCTAGCGAACTTTCGGATGAAGATTACAAATCATTCTATAGTAAGCTATATCCAATGTCTGATGAACCACTATTCTGGATTCACCTGAATGTTGATTATCCATTCCATCTGACCGGTATCCTCTATTTCCCGAAGGTAAAGAGCAATATTGAATTAAATAAGAATAAGATTCAGTTATATTGCAATCAGGTATATGTTACAGACTCGGTTGAAGGTATTGTGCCGGACTTCCTGACTTTGTTACATGGCGTAATCGATTCTCCGGATATTCCGTTGAACGTTTCCCGTTCGTATTTGCAAAGCGACTCGAACGTGAAGAAGATTTCAACTTATATCACAAAGAAGGTTTCCGACCGTTTACAGTCTATATTCAAGAATGACCGTAAGCAATTTGAGGAGAAGTGGAATGATTTAAAAATATTTATCAATTACGGAATGCTCACACAAGAGGATTTCTATGATAAAGCGCAAAAATTTGCCCTTTTCACCGATACAAATGACAAGCATTATACATTTGAAGAGTACCAGACCCTTATTAAAGATAATCAGACAGATAAAGATGGAAACCTAATTTATCTGTATGCAAATAACAAGGATGAGCAATACAGTTATATTGAAGCTGCCACCAACAAAGGATACAATGTTTTGCTCATGGATGGCCAGTTGGATGTAGCTATGGTGAGCATGCTGGAACAAAAACTTGAAAAATCCCGTTTCACTCGTGTAGACAGCGATGTCGTTGACAATCTTATTGTAAAAGAAGATAAGAAAGGTGAAACGTTGGAAGCCAATAAACAGGATGCAATCACAACAGCCTTCAAGAGTCAATTGCCTAAAATGGATAAAGTTGAATTCAATGTCATGACACAGGCATTAGGAGAAAATTCAGCTCCAGTCATGATTACTCAAAGCGAATATATGCGTCGTATGAAGGAAATGGCAAATATTCAGGCCGGAATGAGTTTCTATGGTGAAATGCCTGATATGTTTAATCTAATTCTTAATTCAGACCATAAGTTGATAAAACAGGTATTGAATGAAGAAGAAAGCGCTTGCCAGGCAGAAGTAGCTCCGATACTTTCTGAAATGGACAATGTCAACAAACAACGCAATGAGTTGAAAGACAAGCAAAAAGATAAAAAAGAAGAAGAAATCCCCACATCAGAAAAAGATGAACTAAACAATCTGGATAAGAAGTGGGATGATCTGAAAAGCAAGAAAGAAGCTATCTTTATCGGCTACGCAAGCAATAATAAAGTTATCCGCCAGCTGATCGATTTGGCCTTATTGCAAAATAATATGCTAAGAGGTGAAGCTTTGAATAACTTCGTAAAACGTAGCATAGAATTGATTTAATATCGCCCCTTTAAACATTACACATACTTCAAGAAAGAGCATTCAACGTTAAATACACGTTGTAATGCTCTTTTTCAATTTAAAACGATCGGTAAAATATCGATTAATTGAAAAGTATTGTATATATTTGAACACTTAATAGACAAAAAATTCAATTGTTTGATTTGGGTTATGAGAAAGATTTTTTTAGTGTTAATTACTTTATGGCTGATTATTCCGGCTATCCATGCCCAAAAAGTAGGACTTGTATTAAGCGGTGGTGGCGCCAAAGGGATGACACACATCGGTATCATTCGCGCTTTGGAAGAAAACAACATTCCTATTGATTACATTGCAGGCACTTCTATGGGAGCCATTATCGGTTCTTTATATGCTATGGGATACTCTCCTGACGACATGGTAGAACTTCTCAAGTCGGAAGACTTTAAACGATGGTATTCCGGAGAAGTGGAAGAGAAATATGTATATCACTTCAAAAAGAATCTTCCCACTCCCGAATTTTTCAATATTCGTTTTTCATTCAAAGACTCACTGAAAAGTTTGAAACCTCAATTCCTGCCTACCAGTGTTGTCAATCCGATTCAGATGAATCTCGTTTTCGTAGACCTATATGCACGTGCCACAGCTGCTTGTAAGGGAGATTTTGATAAACTTTTTGTTCCTTTCCGTTGCATTGCGTCCGATGTATACAACAAGAAACAATTAGTCATGAAGGAAGGAGATTTAGGAGATGCCGTCAGAGCTTCCATGAGCTTCCCATTCATGTTTAAGCCTATTGAAATAGACAATGTATTAGCCTATGACGGAGGTATTTATAATAACTTCCCTACAGATGTCATGAGAGATGATTTTCATCCGGATGTCATCATAGGAAGCGTCGTGTCAACCAATCCCACTAAACCCAAAGAAAATGATCTCATGAGTCAAATTGAGAATATGGTGATGCAGAAAACCGACTATTCCATTCCGGACTCCATGGGGATTTTAATGACGTTCAAATATGACAATGTTAATCTAATGGATTTTCAACGCATTGACGAATTACACGATATAGGATATAATCGAACCATCAGCATGATGGATTCAATCAAAAGTCGTATTCATCGGCGTGTAAATCTGGACAATATACGTTTAAGAAGAATGGTATACCGGAGTAATTTTCCGGAGCTACGCTTTAAAAATATCATCATCGACGGAGCTAATCCACAACAACAAGTATATATTAAAAGAGAATTTCATAAATCAGATACCAAAGAATTCACTTATGAGGATTTAAAACAAGGTTATTTCCGATTGTTATCTGATAAAATGATTTCCGAAATTATACCGCATGCAATTTATAATCCGGAAGACGACACCTACGATCTACATTTAAAGGTGAAATTAGAAAATAATTTTGCTGTGCGGTTGGGAGGAAATATATCCACTTCCAATTCCAATCAGATCTATCTGGGGCTTAGCTATCAGGATTTAAACTACTATGCCAAAGAGTTTATCCTTGACGGGCAACTCGGAAAAGTATATAATAACGTGCAGTTTATGGCAAAAATTGACTTTGCCACTGCCATTCCTACCTCATACCGTCTTATAGGTTCAATCAGTACTTTCGACTATTTCAAGAAAGACAAACTTTTTTCGCGAAATAACAAACCTGCCTTCAATCAGAAAGACGAACGTTTCTTAAAATTGCAGGTCGGCTTACCTTTCCTTTCGAGCAAGCGAGCAGAGTTTGGGGTCGGAATTGCGAAAATAGAAGATAAATATTTTCAGAAAAGCGTCATTGACTTTGGAAATGACAAATTTGACAAAAGTCGCTATGATTTATTCGGTGGATCAATCAGCTTTAATGGAAGTACCCTAAATTCTAAACAATACCCCACACGTGGATACAGAGAAGCTCTTGTTGCCCAGATCTTCGTTGGAAAAGAACGATTCTACCCGGGCGAAGGAAGTACCACCAACAACAATAATAAAGACCATCACTCATGGTTGCAATTATCATACATGAAAGAGAAATATCATAATATGAGTGAACATTGGGTTTTAGGGTGGTATTTGAAGGCATTATATGCCTCTAAAAACTTTTCCGAGAACTATACGGCCACAATGATGCAGGCTGGAGAGTTTTCGCCCACGCTACACAGTAAATTGACCTACAACGAAGCCTTTCGTGCCAATCAATTTGTGGGAGCCGGTATTCGGCCTATTTACCGTTTAAACCAAATGTTCCATCTTCGGGGAGAATTTTATGGCTTTATGCCCATTTATCCAATCGAAAAAAACTCGTTGAATAAAGCATATTATGGAAAAGCTTTCTCCAAGTTTGAATATTTAGGAGAAATTTCTGTTGTATGTCAATTACCTTTTGGAGACATCTCTGCATATGTAAATCATTATAGCTCACCGAAAAGGGAGTGGAATGTCGGACTAAGTATAGGTTGGCAACTATTCAATTATCGGTTCATAGAATAATTTTCTACAAAAAAAGTCGTTGAAAAGCTTGCTAGTTCGGGAAAAGTCCGTATCTTTGCACCCGTTAAAACAAAAGAATGGTCGCGTAGCTCAACTGAATAGAGTAGCTGACTACGGATCAGCCGGTTACAGGTTTGAATCCTGTCGCGATCACTT
>NZ_KQ236956.1:839974-1110206 GCF_001185845.1 Bacteroides sp. 3_1_13 | reverse complement strand
TTGATCCTGTTGCTTCTTTAAGCTTGTTCTTGCCTTCAGGAATCCTTGATTACTTTACCCTAGTCAATCATGTTTCTCAGGATACTTGCTTTATTCTTTATTTAGAGGAGAAAGCCACTATTCCTGCTGAGTACTCTGATCTCCATCTTCACTCAAAAGGTTTCCTCCCTGAGATTGAAGTTCAGGACTTCCCTATCCGTGGTAAAGCCGTTTATTTACGTATCAAGCGTCGTCGCTGGGAAGATCCATCCACTGGGCAGACATATAGTCGTGACTGGAGTTTGGTAGCCACCGGTACTCGCATAACCGCTGAGTTCGGTGCTTTTTTAAAAGAATTACTTAGATAATCACGCCGTTAGCTGCCAAAGTGTAGCTGAGCATTACTGTATGGATGGCAAACAGCTTCAAAGCCAATATAAAGACCACCTGAGTGACTTCCAGAATTGGGATCAGAGAGCACATGCCCAAGAGTATATCCTTTATCCAAAGAATATGGGTTATCACCTATGTATTGACGAAACGGCTTTAAGTAAGGGAGATCTTTATACCATCTTAATAAATAGAGATAAGCGAGGTAGGAAAGGTTCTATTATAGCTGTAATTCAGGGCACTAAAACCGATGATATCATTGCGGTACTTACAAAGATGCCACAGGAGCTGCGTAATCAGGTCAAAGAAATTACACTGGATATGGCCGGGAGCATGCAAAAGATTGCCAAAACGTGCTTTCCACGTGCCATGCAGGTGATTGATAGGTTTCATGTACAAAAACTTGTATACGAAGCTGTACAAGAGTTGCGCATTACATATAGATGGCAAGTGATAAAAGAGGAGAATAAAGCTATGAAAGCGGCAAAAGAGAAGGGGGAAGTACATAAAGCAGAAGAACTCGAAAACGGAGATACACTCAGGCAATTATTAGCCAGAAGCAGATATTTATTATTTAAATCACCTGATAAATGGACCAAGAGCCAGAAAATCAGGGCAGAATTACTTTTCAAGCAGTTTGAAGATATTAAGCACGTATATTACTACTCATTGGAGTTGGGAAAGATCTTTTCCACAAACTATGACAAGGATGTAGCAAGAGCAAAGCTGGCACTATGGTATAATAAGATTGAAGAATATGGATACGATACATTCACAACAGTAGCAAACTCTATTGAGAATCATTATGAAAGGATTTTGAACTTCTTTGTGAACAGGAGTACAAATGCAGCAGCGGAAGCATTTAATGCTAAAATCAAAGCATATAGGGCATCATTTAGAGGAGTAGTGGATATGAGCTTCTTCCTTTTTAGGCTAGCAAAGGTATATGTATGAAGGGAATTGACTAAACTTAATCCCCCAAGAATTACAACTGAGCCAAAGCAGAGCTTTCGATAGGCTAAAGCTATGCTTTTCTATGTCTAAAGCGCCGCTTTACAGAACAAAAACAACCTATATCATCTACGCAAGCTTAGAGGATAACGCAAAATATAATCCACCACAACAAACAACAGCTTTTAAGAAGCTCCTTCATCTCTAAATTCCTTATTCATAGGCTATTCAGAAGAAAGATGAAGGAGAGAATAAAAATAAAAAAATCATAGGCTGATTTAAAATAAATATCCCAATGATTGAATTTAATCATTGGGATATTTATTTTAAACACTTCGATGTTTATTATGAACTAGTCAAGAGTCCATCTTTTTTCAGCATTTAATATTTAATTCATTCAAAACCTTACGTATTGCCTCAAATGTAGTAATACGAGTAGGAACCAGCGGCAAACGAAGCTTATTTTCAATCATCCCCATCGCATTTAACATTGATTTTACGCCTGCCGGATTTCCATCGACAAATAACAGGTTAAATAATTCCGTAAATCGATGATGAATAGTCAACGCATTGGCAAAGTCTCCTTGAAGCGCCAAACGTGTCATGCGACTAAATTCACGAGGAAAAGCATTACCAATCACCGAAATCACACCAACAGCACCTAATGTTATGAGAGGAAAGGTAATACCATCATCTCCAGAGATTACATTAAAGTTTTCCGGTTTATTTTTAATAATATCATCCATTTGCGTGATATTGCCGGATGCTTCTTTAATAGCAACTACGTTATTGAAATCACGGGCAATCCGTAACGTAGTTTCAGCAGTCATATTTACTCCCGTACGTCCCGGAACATTATACAATACGATGGGGAGCTCCGTAGCTTCCGCAATCGCTTTATAATGCTGATAAATACCTTCTTGAGAAGGCTTATTATAATACGGCACCACAGACAATATCGCATCAACCCCTGTAAAATCATCGTTTTTCAATGTTTCTACAATAGCGCGAGTATTATTACCACCTACACCCAACAGAATAGGAATTCTTCCGTTGACGCGGTCAATTACCATCTTTTTTATAGTTTTCTTTTCTTCCTCGGTCAGAGTCGGTGTTTCAGCTGTAGTTCCCAGCACACACAAGAAATCCGCATTATTCTGCAATAGATAGTCCACCATACGCATCAACGCGTCATAGTCAACGCTCTCATCCTCTTTGAAAGGAGTAATCAGTGCTACCCCCATTCCTTTCAATTTAGTCTGTATCATGAGTTTTAATTATAATCTCTAATTTATTTAGCCGCAAAAGTACGAATATTTTTCTTATCTTACGATATAAGTTTCAGAAATTCGTCTTCGCTTAATATGGTTATTCCAAGTTTTTTTGCTTTTTCGAGCTTTGCAGGTCCCATATTATCTCCAGCCAGTATAAAACTCGTTTTCGCGGAAATGCTTCCAACATTTTTTCCTCCGTTTTTCTCGATAAGTTCCTTATATTCGTCACGCGAGTGATGGATAAACACACCGCTGATAACAATAGACTGCCCTGCCAACTTATCAGTGTATCCACTCAAATCTTCCTCTGTGCGATAAAGTTGCAATCCAGCCTCCTTTAGCCTGTTAACCAACTCACGATTAGACTCATTAGCAAAATAAGCAAGTATACTTTGAGCTATTTTTTCTCCGATTTCATCGATACTTACCAATTTTTCAAGATCTGCCTGCTGTAAATCATCGATATTCTCAAACGACTTCGCAATCTTTTTAGCCACAGTCTCACCAACAAAGCGGATTCCTAAAGCAAAGATTACACGCTCGAAAGGAACTGTTTTACTTTGCGCAATTCCCGTTACGATATTCTCTGCCGATTTTTCACCCATACGATCCAAACCTTTTATATCATCAACTGTAAGTTTATACAAGTCGGCCGTATTTTCAATTAATCCCAAACGATAGAACATATCCACCGTTTCCGGCCCTAATCCATCAATATTCATAGCCTTTCGACTAATAAAATGCTCTATTTTGCCTTTGATTTGAGGAGGACACGCTGTTTCATTCGGGCAATAATGAGCAGCTTCTCCTTCATATCTGACTAGTTTACTGCCACATTCGGGACAATTAACGATGAACCGAACCTTCTCACCAAGCATAAAACTACGTGCATCTTTATCAACCCCTGTAATCTTAGGAATAATTTCACCGCCTTTTTCTACATAAACCATGTCTCCAATATGCAAATCAAGCCCCTCGATAATATCCGCATTATGCAAGGACGCACGTTTTACAACCGTCCCTGAAAGCTGCACAGGATCCAGATTAGCTACTGGTGTAACAGCTCCGGTTCTTCCTACCTGATAAGTCACCTTATTCAAACGGGTCAACGCACGTTCTGCCTGGAATTTATAAGCAATAGCCCATCGAGGAGATTTAGCCGTAAAGCCCAAATTCTTCTGCTGCCTCAAACTATTCACCTTTAAAACAATCCCATCTGTGGCAACCGGCAGATTTTTACGCTCTACATCCCAATAATTGATAAATTCAAAAACCTCCTCTAATGTCTGGCACTTACGCGTCAAATCAGAGATTTTAAAGCCCCATTTTGCCGCTTCCTGAAGATTTTCATAATGTCCGTCACAAGGCAGGTTATCACCCAGCAAATAATACAAATAAGCATCCAGTTTGCGGGAAGCCACAATAGAAGAATTCTGCAACTTCAATGTACCGGAAGCCGCATTTCTCGGATTGGCAAAAAGCGGCTCTTCACGCGCTTCTTTCTCTCGATTCAACTCTTCAAACACTTCCCATGGCATAAGAATTTCTCCACGTATCTCAAAAGAAGCAGGATAATTATCACCATGCAATACAAGCGGAATAGAACGGATCGTTTTCACATTATCCGTCACATCATCCCCCTTTTCTCCATCCCCACGGGTGACGGCACGAACCAACTTTCCATCTTCATAAGTCAGCGAAATAGAAGTACCGTCATATTTCATTTCACAACAAATCTCGAAATCCTCATTCAATGCCTTACGGACACGATCATAGAAGTCCGTCACTTCCGCTTCCGAATATGTATTTGCCAGTGACAACATAGGATATTTATGAGCCACTTGCGTGAAATTCTTGTTAAAATCGCTACCTACACGCATCGTAGGCGAATTTTCATCTTTATATTCCGGATGTGCCTGTTCCAAATCCTGAAGTTCACGCATCTTGTCGTCAAACTCTTTATCCGAGATTTCAGGAGCATTCAACACATAATAATTATAATTATGCCGGTGAAGTTCGGCACGCAATTCCTCTATTTTTTCCTTTATATCCATATTTCTTCGATTGTTTAAGGCAAAAATACATGTTTATCTTTGAATATTTGTACTTTTGCGAAAAATTAAAAGATTATGCGTATTGATATTATAACAGTTTTACCCGAAATGATTGAAGGATTCTTCAATTGTTCTATCATGAAACGAGCTCAAGATAAAGGACTTGCAGAGATACATATTCACAATCTGCGTGATTATACCGAAGATAAATATCGCCGTGTCGATGATTATCCTTTTGGAGGGTTTGCCGGAATGGTTATGAAAATAGAACCCATTGAGCGTTGCATCAATGCTCTGAAGGCAGAACGCGACTACGATGAAGTTATTTTCACGACCCCTGACGGAGAACAGTTCAACCAGCCGATGGCCAACAGCCTCTCGTTGGCACAGAATCTCATTATTCTTTGCGGACATTTCAAAGGTATCGATTACCGCATCCGCGAACACCTGATTACTAAAGAAATCAGCATCGGAGATTACGTATTAACAGGAGGAGAACTGGCAGCAGCGGTGATGGCGGACGCTATCGTACGTATCATCCCTGGAGTCATTTCTGATGAACAGTCTGCTCTTTCCGATTCTTTCCAGGATAATTTGCTGGCAGCACCTGTATATACACGACCTGCGGATTATAAAGGATGGAAAGTTCCCGATATTCTCTTATCCGGCCATGAAGCAAAAATCAAAGAATGGGAACTGCAACAATCCTTGGAACGTACCAGAAAACTTCGTCCCGACTTATTGGGAGAATAAAATAGAGTGTAAATAAAAACGACGGTGAAGATTATGTAAATCCTCACCGTCGTTTTTATTTTGCCTTCAGTTTAAAGATCTTGCTGATAGCTAATATCTTCAAACACTAATTTATTTTTCATCTGCTGTTTTCAACTCATTTATTCTTCCTTTATTCAAAAGAAAAATAGCATTTTTCTCGCAGACTTAGTGCGAATGGTTATTGTGTGTTTTCAATTACACCTCAAGCGCACCAATAATTTCCTTTACAGACTTACATCCGTGTCTTTCCAAGTAATTATTTATACCATCTTCCACTTTAACAGTAACAGCGGGATCTATGAAATTTGCCGTACCAATCTGGATAGCTGTCGCACCTGCAAGCATGAATTCGACAGCATCTCTCCAGTCCATAATACCCCCTAAACCAATGACAGGAATATTTACCGCCTTAGCAACTTGCCATACCATACGCAATGCGATAGGTTTTACGGCCGCTCCCGACATTCCTCCTGTTATCGTTGATAAAATAGGGCGTTTACGTTCCGCATCAATCGCCATACCCAGCAATGTATTGATTAATGACACGCTATCTGCACCACTTTCTTCTGCCGCGCGAGCTATTTCGGTGATATCCGTAACGTTTGGGGAGAGTTTTACGATAAGTGTCTTTTTGTAAGCAGAACGCACTGCTTTCACTACTTCTGATGCCCCTTTTGCTGACACACCAAAAGCCATACCTCCTTGCTTCACATTGGGGCAAGAGATGTTTAGTTCTATAGCAGGAATTTTGTCAAGTTCATTAATGATTTCAGCCGTTTTCACATAATCTTCGATAGCAGACCCCGAAACGTTTACAATCATATTCGTTTGAATGTCTTTTATACGGGGATATATATGCTCTACGAAGTAGTCAACACCCTTATTTTGCAGTCCTACAGCGTTTAACATCCCAGAAGGAGTCTCTGCCATACGCGGATAAGGATTCCCTTCACGTTTGTGAAGAGTCGTCCCTTTTACAATAATACCACCTATTCGCGTTATATCAATAAAATCAGAGAACTCTTCACCATATCCAAATGTACCGGATGCCGTCATTACCGGGTTCTTCATTTGTAATTCACCAATGTTTACACTCAAATCTGCCATAGTAGTTTATTTATATTAAAAACAGGACCTTCTTTACATACACACAAGTGACCTTCTGTCGTATTTTCCACACAGCACAAGCATGCTCCGATACCACAAGCCATTGTATTTTCCAAAGAAACTTCACATTCTATCTGATTACTTTTGGCATATTTTGCCACAGCCACCATCATTGGTTTAGGACCACAAGTGTAAATCTGCTCAAATCGTATCTTATTTAATATAGAATGTTGAGTTACGTATCCTTTTTCGCCATGGCTACCATCCTCCGTAGTAGTATACACCTCTCCATATTTGGCAAACTCTTCCAGCTGCAACAAATCTTTGTCGCTACGGGCACCTAACAAGAACGTAGGTTTGTGGCCTTTTTTAGCCAATTGTTCACCTAAATACAACATGGGAGCTGTTCCGACACCTCCACCAACTAATAAGAGCTTATCAGAAGCCTCTTGAGGCATTGTGTATGCATTTCCCAGCGGAAGCACCACATTAATTGTATCACCAGAATTAGCCTCTGCCAGACGTCTTGTTCCATCACCAACCAGCTGGATCAGAAACCAGACCTCATTTCGCTGTTTATCTACAAAATTAATAGAAATAGGACGACGCAAGAATGTAGTAGGCGAACCGTCCACCCGGATTTCTGCAAACTGCCCAGGTAACATTTCGGGCAGTAATGACTGAGACGTCAATTTTAGCAATACATAGTTTGCATTCAATCTGATATTCTCGGTCACTGTCAGATCTAAAATAAATTTCTTCATGTATGGATATAAAAGTATAAATTCGTATTCCGGGTGCAAAGATACAGGAAATTGCTCAAACCACCGATTTTACTCTTTATTTTTCAGGCCTAAACGTCTCATAGGTATTATCATCAAAAAATATTCTTATTTCTGTGATTTTCCTGGCAGGCTTTTCTATATACCTAATCTCTTGTTTTACAATCTCTTTAGTGGCATTTTCAGCGTTTCTTAATGGCATTTCCTTGCGATTTTCCGGAATAGCCGGCTCTTTGGACGAATTTATGAGATTCTCGTCAAATAAAGAAGGCAGATAATCGCTATTAGAAGAAGAAAAAGATGTCTCTTCTTCAGATACCATCATTTCACCCTTTCCATAAAGCAACCATTCAAGATTTACATAGTCATACTTTTGATGAACCTTCATAACAACCTCTAAACTGGGTTTATTCCGGCCATTTAAAATATGAGAGAGAGTAGATTGTTGTACTCCGATTGTTTTAGCAAAAACTTTAGGAGGAACTTTTTCTCTCTCCATTATCATTCTGATTCTGTCTTTTATTTCCATACTACCTTCTTTTTAGTACAATTGTATGTGTTATGCACCTGATTCACAAAAATACGTATTACATCATTGATAATACAAAGGTAAATATTTAGATTCACAAAAACAAATCACAAATATAAAAATATCAGTATTACAAAAGTATACTGCATTATACAACTCGAATATTACGTTTGTAATTCAAATAAAAATAGTAAATATAGGCATATATCTTTAATTGAGCAATTGCATATAAAGTACAGACATATAGATACATAATGAAGTAAATTATAAACCAAACGCGGCTATTCACAAATATACATACCACCTAAACGAAGCTTTTATAGTACGAATTGATAAAATAATATATAACACACTGACTCACACGTAAATAAACAGTATAAAATTATTTGTTAATAGCAATATAACCACATTTGTATATGTAATATTAGTATTGTGATTTCATAAATATATCATTGTGAATACCTACTCTTTATCACATTTATATCTTATTCACATCAATACTTTATACATTGGTAACAGATCAAATATACAAAAGTAAATATTGATAGTTGCAAAAGCAATAAAAAGAAGGAATCAACTCATGCTTTACCAATGTATACTGCTATTTTTATCTAATCATCCTTTACAATTTTCTCTAAAAAGCAAATCCTTGCGATATTTCTGTACCAATCTCCAGATATTTATTTTTTTTCGATTCTAGAAGGCTTATTTTTCGCATAAATAAATGATATACAAGAAATTAAGTCCAATAAAGTGAATCTATATTTCTATTAAACTAGAAAAAAGTCATGTTGCAACAATCAAATATAGTCTGAACTATCAAAATGACATTAATGGGCAACTTTAGAAAAAGAGAAAATCTCCATTCTCACTATAAAATGGTAGCATCAAAATCTAAAATGCTTTTTTGATAAAACTCAAGGATCAGTAAACTTTTCTCGTTAAAAAATTCAAGCTTTAGATTTAATGAAAATGTATTTTCTGAAAAGATAGGGCAATATAAAATTAAAAAAAACTGTTTGTGTGATTAGCCAAACAGTAACTCTATAAAACGATGAAATAACTAAATTTATTTGTAAAAATAATCACAGAAAATAGTGAGGAGTCTTTTTGAGATAAGTATAATTGCGGGAATATAAAAAAGACATATACTCCCCATTTCTATCTATGGTAAAAGTATATGTCTGATGATATATGTAATTCTTAATTCGAGTTAATGCAAAATTTTAAACACCAGCTCGCGAAGAATATCTCCATCTGTCATAGAACTGTTTTGGACTCCTTTAGATTTTGCATCAGCATATCGTATTTCTCCAACAATTTGCATCGTCTTTACTCCACTATATTTTCTCATTGCCGCCATATAATCCCGAGCCTGCCATGGAGTTCTTAATCCTAGCATGTTTGCAATTCCTTGCTCTGATTTATCCGGCGCATAATAAGTCAACATCAAGTTGGAGTAAAAGCTAAATAATAGAGACAGCGTCATTTGGATTGGATTTGTTTTCGGATTTTCCTCAAAATATTTTATTATTTTGTTCGCTTTCAATATATCCTTTTCCACTAAAGCACTGCGCAATTCAAAGTTATTATAGTCTTTGCTTATGCCGATATTCTTTTCTATCTGTTCAGGAGTAACACGTTTTTGTCCGGCAGGTAAAGTGATAATCAGCTTTTCAAGTTCTCCGGTCAGACGACTTAAATCCGAGCCTACAAAATCAGCAAGCATAGAAGTTGCCTTCGGTTCCATATCAACCCCTTTTCGTTTCATATATGAAGCGATAAAACCGGGAAGTTGCGCATCTTTGATTTTTTTAGACTCAAACAATACACCCGTTTTTTCCACCTCGGCAGCTAACTTCTTTCTACGATCCAAAGTTCCATGCTTATGGCATATCACTAAGATAGTGGAAAGTAAAGGCTTTTGAAGATAATATGACAACTCCTCCATATTACGCACGGCCTGTGCTTCCTTAACGACTACTACTTGATGTTCTGACATCATGGGATAACGCTTTGCGGCATTTATAATCGTTGCCACATCCACGTCAGCACCATACACAACAGTCAGGTTGAATTCTTTTTCCGTTTCACTCAACACATTATCCGTTATGTAATCTGCAATCAAGTCGATATAATACGACTCTTCTCCCATCAGGTAATAGACAGGGCGATACTGCTTTGCTCTCAATTCCTTGAGGATGTCATCACAGGTCAATTCTTGTTTTGCCATATATATTTTTTCAGAAAGACCGGATTACCAGTCGAATTTCAAGTGTTTAACAGTTTTCTTTTCATCAATAATCATACGCAGAGAAGCAATGCCAATTTCAACATGCTCTTCTACATAATTTCTGGTCACCAAATTATCGCTTTTATCCGTTTTCACTCCATCGGGAGTCATTGGCTGATCGGATACCAATAATAATGCACCGGTAGGAATATGATTGGCAAAGCCACAACTAAACAGAGTTGCAGTTTCCATATCGACTGCCATAGCCCGTGTCTTTGTCAGATATTCTTTGAACGCATCATCATGTTCCCAAATACGACGGTTAGTGGTATATACAGTACCGGTCCAATAGTCGCGGCCTTTGTCACGAATGGATGAAGAAACGGCACGCTGCAACATAAATGCAGGCAACGCAGGAACCTCGGGAGGAAAATAATCATTGGAAGTTCCCTCCCCACGGATAGCCGCAATAGGAAGAATCAAGTCACCAAGCTGGTTTTTCTTGTCGATACCACCACATTTTCCGAGGAATAAACATGCTTTGGGGCGAATAGCACCCAGCAAGTCCATGATGATAGCAGCGTTGGGACTTCCCATACCGAAGTTAATCATTGTGATACCTTCGGCAGAAGCAGAAATCATATTTGCGTCCCTTCCTAAAATAGGAACATTAAACTGATTTGCGAAAATCTCAACGTACTTGTTGAAGTTAGTCAACAGAATATACTCTCCAAAATCCTCCAGGTTACGTTTTGTGTAACGCGGCAGCCAATTAGCTACGATTTCTTCTTTTGTTTTCATAATTATCTATTAAATTTGTGCTCCCAATAATGGGAACCATTATTTAACTTACAAAAATAATAAATGTTATCGTTAAACCTACCAGTATTCGACACTAAAATAAACGTACGAAACGGAAAAAATGTAATTTTCGACGTTATTCGTAAACGATATGTCGCCCTTACCCCTGAAGAATGGGTACGGCAACACTTTGTTCACTTTCTTATTGCACACAAAGGATATCCGACTACCCTTCTTGCCAATGAAGTAATGGTGAAGTTGAACGGTACTACCAAACGATGCGATACAGTACTTTACCGGAGGGATTTATCAGCCCGGATGATTGTAGAATATAAAGCACCACACATTGAAATAACACAGGCCGTTTTCGACCAGATCACCCGGTATAATATGGTACTGAAAGTAGATTACCTGATTGTCAGCAACGGAATGCAACATTATTGCTGCCGTATGGATTATGAACATCAGAGTTATACGTTCCTCCAGGATATTCCTGATTACCATTCTTTATAAAATAATCTGCTGTATTCGCCTTTAAAAAACAGCCTTGCCGACAAGAATAAAATAGCGTCACTATCCTGAGGGGATAGTGACGCTATTTGCCTACTATGGTGACGCTATCCCGAACAGATAGCGTCACTATACCAACTACCCTTTCAGACAGTCTTCAAACAGCTTTTTACTACTGCGTTGCAGCATCTTTCCCACTACCATCATCTGCTTTCTTTTTACTGAACCGCTCTTGCAATTTCTGCATCAATTCGTAAAAATTAGGAATATAAATGGTAGCCAATAAAGTATTCATAGCCATACCAAACACAACAGCGGCCCCCAATGCTATACGACTTTGCGCACCTGCGCCGGTAGCGAACAACAACGGCATCACTCCTAGTACAAAAGCAAAAGATGTCATCAAGATCGGACGCAAGCGGACATGTCCCGCTTCAAAAGCAGCTTCCCGAATCGAATTACCTTCGGCACGGAAATCACGGGCAAATTCCACAATCAAAATACCATTCTTTGCCGAAAGCGCAACAAGCAGAATGATACCGATTTGCGTATAAATACTGACCGGAGTTCCCATAATCAGACAGCCAATCATAGCACCCAATAATGCAACCGGCAATCCGATAACGGCTGCCACCGGGCTGGTCCAACTCTCATACTGTGCAGCAAGTACCAGGAAAGCAACAATTAGAGCCATCACGAGTACAATGGTAGTTGTATTTCCTGCCTGTGTTTCCTGATAAGCCACAGAAGTCCATTCATATCCAAACTCATCTCCCAGCTGTTCCTTAAATAATGCTTCCACTTCCTGTATGGCCTGCCCGGTGCTACTTCCCGGAGCAACATTACAAGTCAGAGAAGCAGTCGAGTACATATTATAACGGTTTATTTGATCCTGTCCTAACTGTTCCTCCACTTTGGTGAAAGAAGAAAAAGGTACCATCTCTCCTGCCGCATTCGGCACACTTAGTTTCAAGACATCATCAATCACGCGCTGTGCCTGATCCCGTGCCTCAATCTTCACTTGATAGATACGGCCGAATTCAACAAAATCATTCACATAAGCCGCTCCCATATAATAGCCCAATGTAGAGAAAACATCATTCAAGGCAATCCCCATAAACTGCACTTTATCACGATCAATATTCAAGAAATACTGCGGAACATTTGCCTGATACTGACTGGACACAGATCCTAAAGCTGGCTTAGAATGATAAGAAGCAAGCAACGCATTGATAGCTTGTTGCATTTCCGTCGGTCCCAGGTTACGCCGGTCTTCCAACTGAAGTTGCAAACCGCCGGAAGCACCCAGTCCCGGAATAGCCGGAGGAACCATCGCAAATACTTCCGCAGCCTGAATAGTCATATACGCTTCACCATTAAAACGGTTGACTACGGCAGCAGCCGTATGCTCCTTCCCTTTCCTTTCATCCCAGTTTTTCAGTACCACAAAATAAGTTGCCGAGTTGCTCTGCTCGCCGCCACCCATTATCGAGAAGCCGGAAATGCCAATATAATTCTTCACTTCCGGATAAGAATCCAGAATTGCATTAACCTTATCTCCCACTGCCTGCGTACGTTCAAGGCTGGCTGCAGGCGGAAGTTGAACAACAGCAATAAAATATCCGTCATCCTCGTCCGGAATGAAAGTAGACGGCCAATGCATAAAGAGCAATACAGCAATAACAGTCAAGGCACCGTAGGAAACAAGAGCCATTCCGGGACGCTGAAGCAACCATTTGACAATCTTGTCATACACTCCTTGCGTCTTGTCGTATGCTTTATTGAAACCTTTGTATATAAAGAAGTTAGAAGGTTTGCTCTTTTCAAGAAACAACGCACAGAGCGCAGGAGTCAACGTCAACGAATTGAAACCGCTCAACACGGTAGAAGCGGCAATGGTCAATGCAAACTGCTTATACAACTGCCCTGAAATTCCACTAATCATCATCGTTGGAATAAACACAGCCAGCAATACAAGCACTACCCCGACAATCGGGCCTGTAATCTCTCCCATCGCTTTCGTTACCGCTTCGCGGGGGGAGTACTGCCCGGTTTCCAGTAACCTCGAAGCATTCTCCACCACCACTATCGCGTCATCCACCACAATGGCAACTGCCAGAATCAGCCCGAACAACGTCAGTGTATTGATAGAGAAACCAAATGCCGCCATCACGGCAAATGTACCAATCAACGATACCGGGATGGTAATACAAGGAATAATCACAGCCCTCCAATTCTGCAAGAACAGGAAAATAACGAGAATCACCAGCAAAGTCGTTTCAAAGAATGTGACCATCACTTCATCAATAGAAGCATGGATCACATCGGTCGTATCCAAAGTGACATTATACGAAACTCCTTTCGGGAAACTTGCCGCCAATTCCTCCATTTTAGCCTTCACTCCTTTGGATACATCCAGCGAATTGGAACCCGGTTGCTGATAAATAGCAATGGCAGCCGTAGGTTTTCCATTCAATCGTGACACTACGCTATATGACGCAGAACCCAAGTCGATGCGTGCAATATCCTTCAGGCGAAGCATCGCTCCGTTCTGTTCGCGGCGGATAATAATATCGCCGAACTGTTCTGGAGATTTCAATCGCCCCTGGACATTCAATGTATACTGAAAAGCATTATTATTATCCTGCCCGATAGGTTGACCGATATATCCGGCAGATACTTCCACATTCTGCGACTGGATGGACTGATAAACCTGTTGCGGTGAAATATTCCGTATACGCATAGCCTCCGGATCGAGCCAGATGCGCATCGAATAGTCCCCCGCTCCCATAACATTCACAGCACCCACTCCGGGCACACGTGTCAGCTGGTCTACTAAATTCAGTTTGGCATAATTAGTCAGATACAGGCTGTTGTATACAGAATCCTGCGAAGTCATTGTCAGGAACATCACAATGTTCGAAGACTGTTTCTGCACAGTGACTCCTTGCACTACTACCGGTTCCGGCAGTGATGATTGCGCGATACTTACCCTGTTTTGTACCTGCACAGTTGCCATATCGATGTCCGTACCGACAGCGAATGTAATGGTCAGAGAATACGCTCCCGAAGAGGAAGAATTGGAAGACATATAAAGCATACCATCTACACCATTCACCTGCTGTTCGATAGGAATACCCACTGTTTGGGCAACAGTTTCAGCATTTGCCCCGGGATAAACGGCAGAGACCTGCACCGTTGGCGGCGTGATCTCCGGAAATTGCGCCACAGGCAATATATTGAGTGTGACCAGACCGGCTACTACAATAAGCAGGGCAAGGACAGTAGCAAATATCGGTCGGTTGATAAAAAACTTAGAAAACATAATATATAGGTTTAAAAGCAGCCTCTCCACAGCCTTCTCCCAAAGAGAAGGAGCAAGAAAGTTACTTTTGTTAATTAATCGGTTTTAAGTACATCACCTTTATTGATTTCATTTGTTAATCAATCAGTTAGCAAAGGACTTTACTTTCCTCTCTTGGGGAGAGAATCAGGGAGAGGCTTTATCTTCATTCCGTCTCTGACTTTCATCAAAGCCTCTGTGACATACTGTTCTTGCGGAGAAAGTCCTCCCACTATCTGCCGTAAAGTGCCGTCGACCAACTGCCCTATTTCAATATGCCGGTAATGAACTATATTCGAATCATTTACAACATATAAATATTTGCCCAACTGATCGGTCCCGATAGAACCTTCCTTCACCAACACCGCATTTTTAGCTTCTCCATAAGGTAAAGTAATGCTTACATACAACCCACTCTTCAATATCCCTTTCGGATTATCAAAATTGGCACGAACCGTCAGCGTTCCTGTATTCAAATCTACATTGGGTGAAAGATAGTCGAGGGCAGCCGGATAAGTTTCAGTTCCCTCCTTTCCCAGTTGAACCATTATTTTCTGCGGAAGATTGGCAGGTAATTGTTGGTTATCCATAGCCATCGTCAACCATTGATTATCAGCTACATTGAAGTAAGCATACATCTGATTATCCTTATAAATAGTAGCCAATGTAACCGGCTGCAACGAGCCGCCTACATAACTTCCTACATCTACCGTCGCCTTACTGATAGTGCCATCAAACGGCGCACGAACATAACAATATCCCAAGTTTGTACGGGCGGTGCTCAAAGCAGCTTCCGCATTGCTGACAGCTGCAACCCCTTCTGCCACAGACGATTCCGCCTGAAGTACCTGTATCTGACTGACAGCATCACTCTTTACAGCCTCTTTCATACGACTATAATTATTACGGGCATATTCCAGTTGAGCCTGGGCGGTTTTCAGCTCTGCTTCTGCCTGCTCCACCTTGTCTTTATATAAGGTAGGTTCAATGATAAACAACAATTGTCCTTGTTTCACCCGTCCGCCGGGGACATACGAGGTAGACTGCAAGGTTCCGTTCACTCGTGCCACAAGATTCACCGTTTTTTCAGTTGTCAGATAGCCCGGGTAATCTTTCGTCAAAGTAATATCCTCCACTATGGGTTTGGTCACGCTAATTTCCGGAGTTGGCATACCTCCCATCGCTCCTGTACTTTTCTTCTCCTTACAACCTGTCAATATAGGCAGTGCAAGAAAGATATACATCAGTTTTTTCATATCTGTTAGGTTATATATTTTTTGATTGATTTTTTTATTCTCTCCAACCGCCTCCCAAAGCCTTGTAGAGGGCTATCAGTTGCAAAAGTGAACTCCCTTGTGCCTGTACCAGCTGATTCTCGTAAGATAACAGAGAACGTTGCGCATCGAGTACGTTTTGGAAAGGCGAGAGTCCCTGCTTGTACAATTCCAGTGAAAGTTTCAATGTCTCAATCCCTTGATTACGCACTTCCCGCAGGGCGACAATCTGTTTGATTGAATTCCGGTAGCCATTCATAGCGTTGTCAGTCTCCTGTACGGCAGTCAAAACCGTCTGGTTAAACTGATTAATCGCTTCATCCAGTTGCGCTTTTGCCAGTCGGGTTGCGTTCACCAACTGTCCTCCGTTGAAAATAGTCCAGCTCAATGACGGAGCGATTTCATAAGTCATACTTTTACTTTTGGTGAGATCCTTCAAATCACGGGCGGCATACCCAAATGATCCTTTCAAGAAAACTTTCGGCAACCAATCCGCTTTCGAGGCTCCGAGCAATGCCGCTTGTGCATTCACGCTCAATTCCGCACCTCGTACATCAGGCCGTCTCAATAACAAATCGACAGGTAGCCCCACTCCGATCGGTTCCATGTAATCGGGCAGTGTTCCGCCGGATTCGAGAACCGGACGAATGTCCTGCGGATACATTCCCAATAAAACGGCCAATGTCGTTATATACTGATTGATACCCGCTTCCAGTTGAGGAATGGAGGCTTTCGTATTATACAACACAGACTTAGCCTGTGCCACATCGAGCTTGGCAACAAGTCCGGTATTATAGCGTACTTCCGTGATTTTCAAAACTTCCTCCTGCGAAGCACTGTTTTTCTTCACCACTTCAAGTTCTTGTTGCAATTCCCTTAGATTGATATAGGCCGAGGCTACCTCCGCAGCCAACGAAACCATAACACCTGTGTACTCTTCCTTACTGGCGGCAAAATTCTCTTTCTGTGCTTTTACCCGCTTGCGGATACTGCCAAAGATATCCAACTCCCAACTCATACTCAACGAAGCATCATAATAATGATCCGTTGTTTGAGGTAGCGAACTGGTATTTCCACTTGTTTCCTGACGAGTCCACCCTGCATTCAGTCCGATGGAAGGAAAGAAATTACTACGTTCTATCCAAAGATTGGCACGAGCGGCGGCTATACGGTTAATTGCCATCGCAACGGAATAATTACGATCTACTGCCAGAGCTATCAAAGAGTCCAGTTTGGCGTCTTGAAATGACTTCCACCAATGGTCATCCACCGGAAGTATCTGTTGAAACACTTCCCCGCTCTCTTCCCAATCGTTAGGGAGCGGAGCTTTCAAATAACGGTTTGCAGTCTGTCCAACCGCAGTTACAGTTGAAAGAAACATAAGGAGCGATGTGCCCCACACTCGTATACTCATATCAGTTCAGGTTTTTATGAAATGAAAAGATAACAACTAAAGGGTAAGTTTGTTTACCGGAGTAAAATTGGAGTAAAACTCCCACGCGACGCAATATTATTTTGAAGTATTCGATTCCCCTTTATACGGGCACTTACTAAAACAAAAAAAGCCCCACATTGCTGCAGGGCTTACTTTATATCTCAAAATAGTAACTTTACTTACTACTTCACTGCTTTCTTTATTCAGCAGTTTTTCTTCTGATAGCTCTTTTGGTAGTAGTTGCCGGAGCTTCTTCCACCTTGTGTTCGATTTGTACACCAGCCAATTCCGGGTCAATCATAATACGTCCGCAGTATTCGCAAACGATTACTTTCTTACGAGAGCGGATATCCAGCTGTCTCTGGGGCGGAATCTTGTTAAAGCAACCACCACATGCGTCACGTTGCACATACACAATACCCAATCCGTTACGAGAGTTCTTGCGGATACGTTTGAAAGACTGCAACAGACGTGGTTCAATCTTAGTTTCCAAGTCTTTAGCTTTGTCTCTCAATTTCTCTTCTTCCTGTTTGGTTTCAGAGATAATTTCATCCAGTTCGCTCTTTTTCTGCTCCAGGTCTTTCATTCTTTCGTTAAGAATCTGATCGTTCTTGGTCACTTCAGCCTCTTTTTCTTCTTTATCAGCAGAATATTCTTTGATTCTCTTTTCGCAAAGTTCGATCTCCAATGTCTGGAATTCGATTTCCTTCGTCAAGAAGTCATATTCACGGTTGTTGCGAACATTGTCTTGTTGTGACTTATATTTTTCTACTGAAGCCTTTGCTGTTTCAATTTCTACTCTCTTGCCGGCAATAGCAGATTTCAGTTCATCCACTTCAGCTTTGATCTTGTCGATACGGGTACTCAAACCGGCAATTTCATCTTCAAGGTCTTGCACTTCCAACGGAAGTTCACCTCTCAATGTCTTGATTTCATCAATCTTAGACAACATCGTTTGCAGTTGGAACAGTGTCTTCAGTTTCTGTTCTACCGTCAACTCATTCGGATCTTTTTTTGCTTCTCTAGCCATTTTACTTATAAATATTTTATGGGATTCGTATTTATTTTACTCAATTGGAGTGCAAAATTAGGAAATAAATCCCGGATTATGGAATAAAAAATTTCTTTTGTATATTGTTCGCTTTCGTAATGACCAATCTCTGCCATCAGAATATCTTCTTCATGACCGAAATAATCATGATATTTAATTTCGCCGGTAATAAAAACATCCGCTCCCGACCGGATTGCCTGTGGAAGCAAAAATGCACCTGCACCGCCGCACAATGCCACCCTCTGTATCTCTCTTCCCTTCAGCTTGTTGTGACGCAAACATCCCACTTCGAATGTCTTTTTGATGCGTTTCAAAAATTCGAGCTCTGTCTCCGATTCATCCAATTCACCGACAATTCCCGATCCCGCCTGCAGCCAGTCGTTCAATAACGGATAAATGTCGAATGCCGGTTCCTCATATGGATGGGCAGCCAATAAAGCCTTGATGGTTTCCGCCTTTTTAAAGGAAGGAAGAATCGTTTCAATCCTCACCTCCTCTTCGTGGTGCAGTTCTCCAATTGTTCCACAGAAAGGATGCGTTCCCTCTTTTGCCCGGAAAGTTCCCTCTCCTTTCAGATTATAACTGCATGAATCATAGTCGCCTATATTTCCGCATCCGGCAGCAAACAGTGCTTCGCGTACCGCGTCAGCTTGTGCGTAAGGGACAAACGTCACCAACTTAACCAAGTTATTCTCTTTCGGCTCAAGCACTTTCAAATTCTTCAATCCGATTTTTTCGGCTATCTTATAATTGACTCCACCTTGTGCATTATCCAGATTGGTATGCGCCGAATAAATCACAATATCATTCTTTATTGCTTTCAATATACAGCGTTCCACATAATCCTTGCCCGTAATGGATTTATACCCTTTAAAAATCAGCGGATGATGAGATATGACGAGATTGTAACCCAACGCGATCGCTTCATCTAACACAGCTTCAGTAACGTCAAGACACAACAAAGCCCCTGTTGCTTCCGCTTCTGTCAATCCGATTTGCAGGCCGGCATTATCAAAGCCGTCTTGCAATGGCAGAGGCGCGAATCGTTCAAGGGCGCTTACTATTTGCTTAATTTTCATTATTTGGTAGAAAATTTGGTTGCAAATATAATAAATAAAAAAGGAATAATCATACTAAACGGTCGTTTTTTAGAGAATTTATCGTTATCCGTTTTCTTGAGACCACCGTAAAAGATATCAAACACCACCCGAAAACTATCAAATAAGACCTAAAAACTATCCGATGATAGAAATTCCCCTAAATTCCGTCGGATTCTCCCCCAGCGGGATCGACAAAATACCTTAAACTTGCAACATCAAAATTTTAACAACGAATACTCACATTTTAAAAACAACACATATGAAAAGTTTAAGCTTCAGAAAAGACTTGGTAGGCGTTCAGGAAGAACTACTACGTTTCGCATACAAACTGACAACAGACCGCGAAGAAGCAAACGATTTGCTGCAGGAAACCTCATTAAAAGCATTAGATAACGAAGAAAAATATACACCTGATACAAATTTCAAAGGATGGATGTATACCATCATGCGCAACATCTTTATCAATAACTATCGCAAGGTAGTTCGTGACCAGACATTTATTGACCATACGGACAATCTCTACCATCTTAATTTACCGCAAGATGCAGGGTTTGAAAGTACGGAAAAGACATACGACCTGAAAGAGATGCACCGCGTAGTCAATGCTCTTCCGAAAGAATACAGAGTTCCGTTCGCCATGCACGTTTCCGGATTCAAATACCGCGAAATTGCAGAAAAACTGAATCTTCCGTTGGGCACTGTAAAGAGCCGTATCTTCTTCACGCGCCAGAAATTACAGGAAGAACTGAAAGACTTCCGCTAAACCCTAACTATATCTACATCAGTTTCAGATTAAACAATTGATTTCATTTTTCAGTTTTATCAATAGGCAAAAGGCAAAGAGAGTGTATATTCTTTTTGCCTTTTGCCTGTTTTCATCGGACAAATATGGATAAAAATCAGTGCCGGAATAAAAACTAATTATAAAATTCTGCGTAAAACTTCCGTTATTTATTGAAAATCTGTATTTTTACTTCCACTAAATAATAAATACGATGAAAACAATTCTGACTCTACTGTTGCTGATAGTTGTGACGACCTCCTGTCAACTCAAAAAGAGTGATAATACGGAAACGGCTGTAACCGAGTCTACAGAAATTGACAATGCCGAAGATTGCACGGCAGATACGGTCAAAGCTACTGCTATCTTCTGGATTGATAAAGCAGAAACCAAACACTGCAAAGAGTACGGCTTTCGTACCATCAAAGCCCATGTTCTCATTCGTGAAGATGGAAAGGTCGATTTGATGTCATTCGTCAAAAAACAATCCCCGGCTGTAGAGACGTACATACGCCATCATCTTTCCAAATTTAAAGTGTCGGAAAAGATGTTTGAAAGCGGATATGTGCAACCCGGAGAACAATTCGTGCAACTTCGCTGCTTATGGGGAATGTTGAAAGGCAAGTAATCAATGTGCTCACAACCGGAGCTAAAAGCAAAGATAACCCGTTGTCTTAGCGTCTAGTTTTTGCTTTTCATCTGTACCTTGTTTTTCAGCGCATACCGTTCGTCTACCACCCTGTCGGTAGGAAAGAAAGTAAAAATAAGCCGCCACTCTCCTTCTTTATAGATAAATTTACGCCCGCTGGCTCCACGAAGAATTGCTTTGTGCTTTTCCCACAGGAACGATTCGATGTGTTCCGGCATTTCAGTACCGGATGCCGAAAACTCCACTGTTATAAAAAAATGCGGAATAGAAGTTTCAGCCACTTTACGGAATATCTGATCGGTAACTGTCATTTTCTGGGTTCTTTGGTTACCTCTAATAATTTCCCGTATGCGTCAAAAGATCGGCGTGAAGCCAATGAAATAGTTATCATCAGCGACAGCATAGATGCCGTAAAAGTAATCACCATAATCATCATCTGATACTTGATGGCAACATTCGGACTGCTTCCTCCCAAGATTTGTCCGATCATTGTGCCGGGAAGAGCAACCAATCCCATCACGGAAATGTTCGCAATCAGCGGACTGAAGGATTTAATAATGGCCTGTCGGATAAATGGAGCCTGTGCTTCCTGCCTTGTTGCTCCGTTCCCTAATAAATAACGATACAACTGTTGCTCACGTTTCAATCCGCTATAATACGTATTCAAAGCTATCACATTGCTCGAAAGCATATTACCCATCAGGATACCGAATATCGGAATAAAGTATTGGGCGCTAAATATATTGTCCAATTGAAGAACAACACCGATAAAGTACAAGCCTACCAGTACAACACTACAAAGAAATCCTACCGTAATAGGGATTAATAAGATACGATGTTTCAACTGGGTACGCACCAGTGCTGTCTGTCCGGCTACGAATATCATAATTATCACCCAAAGGAAGTTAATCCAGGGATTGTTCCATAAAAAGAGATATTTCAGATACATGCCGATAAAGAACAGTTGGATAATCATCCGTACTGTACCAATCAGGGCAGGTTTCAGTAGTCCCGTTTTAAACTTCCAAAGATAAAAGAACGGGATGGCAAGCAGAAGCAAGCCTATAAAAAGATTATAATATGATATATCAATCGTTCCCACAGTGTATTCTTAACAATTCTATCCGATTCGTATTAGAGTTCTCTCCAATCGTTACAACTCTATTAAATAATGACAACCCGAAGCAAAATCCTTATCATGCGATACGGCCAGCACTGCTGTTCCCCTTTCCGCCTGTCGCCGGAAGAAAGACAAGACCCTACCGGTCGAATCGGCATCCAAAGCAGAAGTAGGTTCGTCTATAATAATCAGAGGTTTATTGAGCATAGCGGCTACGGCGAGCATGATGCGTTGACGCTGACCGCCCGACACTTCATTCACTCTCTTGGTATATAATTCATGTTCCAGTCCCAATTCATCAAAACAGGCAAAAAGCCTTTCTTCCGAAAAAGGGACAGAACGGTTCACTTTCAGTCCGAACGGGAGAGCTACCATCTCTTTCACCCATTCGAAAGGCAATGCCAATTCCTGGGGAATCCATGCAATCTGCCGCCTGACTGTATCAATAGTCGATTTATCCAGTACCATTCCTCCTATCCTGATTATCCCTTCTTTCAACGGAACAAAACCCATTATCGCATTCAGTAACGAAGTCTTTCCACAACCAGATTGTCCTACAATACAGGCAGTTTCTCCCCTTTCCAATTTCATATTAAAACCGGAAACAAGAACCTCTGTCCCAAAAGCAATACAAATGTTCTCAATATGTAGCATTTAATCGTACCTTTTGAAAATTTCACCAAAAGTATAAAAAAACAAGGGCATACGTATCAAAATCCCTTTGTTTTCTTAGAAATTTTCTTAGAACGACATGTTTTGTCGTCACGTGACATTATCTTTGCTCTTGATAATTAAAATTAATACCAAATATGGGCAAGAAACGGGAAGGAATGCAACGAATGCTGGTCATTATCAATAAATTAAAAGGACCGCAACAGTATGTGCCACGTAAAGAATTGGAGAACTACGTGACACATCGCATGGAAGAACGAGATGGAACACCTGTAGACATAAGAACTTTGCAGCGAGACTTCAAAGATATAGAAGATCTATTTGGTATCCGCATCTGTTTTGATAAGAAACAAAACGGTTATTATATCAATGAGGAAGACGATTTGAAAAAGGAGCAGTACGAACGGCTTCTGCTAAACTTCGACCTATTGAATGCTTTGGACAAAACTTCCAACCTACACACCTATGTTCTTGCCGAACATCATCGACCAAACGACAGTGAATGTCTTCCGGCATTGATAAAAGCCATTAAATTCTTTCACCCGGTAGAATTCAGTTATATTTATGTACGTGAAGGAGACAAAGTACGCAAAAAGAAAGTCTTACCTTATTATCTGAAAGAAGACCAGCAAAGATGGTATCTCCTCGCCTATGACAACAACATATTAAAAACTTTCAATATAGACTGTATCCGCAATCTCCAAATCCTTTATGAGGAAACCTTCAAAAGGAATATGAATATTGATGCAAACAACTTATTTAAAGACAGCTACGGCATCTGGAATCAGACAGATATTCCAGTAGAAAATATTGAACTAAGCTATAGTGCATTAGATGGCAGTTTCTTGAAATCGATTCCTTTGCATCATTCACAAGAAATCATTATGGACAATGAGATGGAATTTCGAATCAGATTACGCCTTCGTATTACTAATGATTTTGTAATGGCATTGCTCTCACGTAGTAGTTCACTTACAGTAATTGAGCCGTTACATCTTCGGGAACGGATACGGAAAATTTATGAGGAAGCAATAAAAAGACATTTATAACATAACGTTTAACATTAAAACTATGAATCTATTTAAAGCATTATTTGGTAGCAGTTTTTTTCAGCAAGAAATGAAACGTAATCAACAGTATCGCGACAACTACGCCTGCTGCGATGATATTGACGTAAACATTGATTTTGCAGAAGAGATTGAAGATGAAATACAGAATGAAAAACTGTTTTTGTCTGACTATATACCTGAATCTTATTTATATGACGATGAGAATGGAGAAATGGATGATGAGATAGATTTGATAGAATAAGAAACGAAGACTATACTTAAACCTAAAAAAAACAATACCCTAGAGTGTTATATTGCAAAATATATCTATATTTGCACTGTCATCATAAGCAATTACATGACATTACATTTTATTAGATGAAAGTGTTTTGCTTTTATCCTTATTCGGGAAATCTGGTAAATTTCAAAAGGAACAGGGATAACAATAACACTCATCACTTGTATTTTCGTATGTGTTCCTATGCGCATATCTATACAAGTGTGGGGTATTGTTTATTTGTTCCTTAGGTTTACCAGAACCTCCCGATAGATAAACAGACGACTCCACACTTTCTTTTTTATGTATAACCTCATTTTAGGGAGTCGAAATGATATTATAAATAGGATGTTTATGGAAAAAATTTCGGCAATTCCCAAACCTGAAATTGGAGTTAGAATTCTTCTTTCTCGAAAAATTGGTGTAAAAAAACATGATGAAGACTTTTTAATTCTAACAGTGCTATTCTGTTTATTCATGTTATGTTGGATATTTGCGTTTTTAAATTTTATAGGAATAGATGTTTAATAATATAAACTTTGATTATATGGAAAACAATAATGAAATAAAAAAGATTGATTCTTCAATGGTTGAATGTCCCTTTTGTAAGAATGTGATAGAAGCTCCTTCTAAACCGGACGTTATATTCAAATGTCCCAAATGTTATAAGGAGCTTATTACTTATGATAAAAGTAATGAGCCTACACTAAATTATTCACAAAATTCCACAACTCTCAATTGTAAAAATATGTCCTTAATTTATTGTAAAGATTGCGGGAAGCAAATATCAGATAGTGCTTCAAACTGTCCATTCTGTGGTTGTTCACAAAATAACATCCCATCTAATAATAACGAAATTAGTCTAAGTTATCTGTTCGTCAGCTTCTTAATACCACTGATTGGTCTGATTTTGTGCTTTACTTCATGGAATCGCCATGAAGGAAAAACAAAATCTGCTTTGATAGGTACATTAGTCGGAATCATATTTACAGCAATACTTTATTCTATTATCTAAACATATTCATTCTCATGAATAATTCTGATAAGTTCATTTTATTTAGTATCATAGTTATAATAGGATTACTAATCATCTGGGGTGTTTCTTTTCAGAAAGATTATCTCCCTGAATTCAATCCCAATGCAAGTGAAGAACAAAAGACAAACTGGATTAAGGCAAAAACAAAAGAATATATTAAAAACAATTTGTACAATAATGAAGAATATATAGCATTAAAATGGGAAGGAAGTGGTTATACTGATGATTTAGGTCATACAACTACGTATAGCACTTTTCATATACCTTCCGTTGAATGGAATACATTGCGCCTTTCACATACATTCAAAATAATCAATAAAAAAGGTTGTGAATCTCATTATTGTAAACATATTGAATTTGACAAAAAAGGGAATATTACAAATTTTGTCAATCGTATTGATGGAGAAGATTATACAGGGATAGAACAAATTACAGGTATGATACAAGGTCCATTAAGAAATAGTAATAACGAGGAGCTTATAATATGGGGAGAGGATATAGTAAGAAAACATATTTCAGAAAATCTGAATAACTCACAAAAATATATTCCTATAGAATGGACACTATATACAAAATTAACTTTAGAACGAAAAGTCTTTGATGCGTTGGATTTTACATTTTCTTCTATTAAACAAGTTGCTGATTTTCATCCTAACTGGATACACGCAGCATTATGTATTGAGCATAAATATATAATAGAAGGAAGAGATGGATATAAGCAAACAAAGCACAGCGTATTCATAATATCTCCCAAAGGAAAAGTTAAAGAAGTTTCCTACGGATATTTCTCTATTAGTAAAAGTGCAGAGGAACAGTACAAGCTATTATTTACCAATTTTTATTGATATAGAATTTGTCATGCTTTAATATTATTGTTTATGAGAAAGTATATTTTTTTATTCCTGCTTTTATGTTTTACAACAAATGTTTTAGGACAAAATACGGAAAGTTCTCAAACGGAACAACATCAATTAGTTGAATGGTCAAAAAACTGTATCAAGGAGTTTTTCAATGCAGTATCATTATCGGATACTCTCATTCATGAACCTATTGAATGGATCTTAATTGTGCAAGACGCACGTTATCCCATAAAATTGAAAATGGAGGAGCAAAAAACAGAAACACTTCGCGGTTGTATAAAACTTCTTGATAGCAGAGGAGTGTTTGACCAATATTTTGAAATATCAGAAGCCCCTGATGCATTTATAGCTGTATCATTGGTTCATAATATAAAATCCAAACGTACAGGTTTAAAAGTAGAATCAGGTGAAATTACATTCGTTCTTGATAATAAAGGAAAGGTATTGGAAATCAAGGACTATGTTAGACCTATGGCAATACGCCAAATGACGACAATGCTAGTGCTTGATAAGACAAAGCAACTATTAGCTGAAAACTTAGGTAAGGATATATTAAAGTTGGAATGGAAATTTCAATCTGATACTCAAAACTGGGTATTAGAAAATGATAATAAAATTATTTACCGATTGACACCTCTTGAAATTATCTATTTTGCTCAAAAATTTATGAGAAAAAGAAATTAGATTTATTTCTATTCAATCAATAGTTCGTTAAACATTTCCTTAACACTTATGCTACGTAAAGAATTGGAGAACTACATGACACATCACATAGAAGAACGAAAACATAACTTTCATCATTAAACTAATTTTATTTATATGAAACCAAGAGAATATGAAGAGTATATCCGAGAATTATTCAATAAACAAGGATATACCACTGAATTAACTCCACAAAGCGGAGATTATGGAATTGATATTTTTGCCACAAAAGGAAGGGAAAAGATAGCGATTCAAGTAAAAATGTACGGAAACTCTAGAAAAGTAAATAGAAGCATGATAATGGAGTTACATGGTGCAAAAGATTATTTTGGATGCAATAAAGCTATTTTAGTTACCAATGGAGAAATCATGCCTGATGCTATAGAAGTAGCCAACCGTCTACAAATAGATTTGCAAATAATTGATTATCCTGACAAAACAACCAAAACAGCAGAAGGTACCCTTTATTCATCAGCCTCCCCCAAAAAAGTACAAGATATAGAATCTAAGAGCTCAAACATTTTTTTTACCAATGAGGAATACACGTTCGATTCCATTTGGGAAACATACATTATGCCACTCAAAGGGAAAACTTTGTATAATAACCGAGGAAAAGAAAATATAATCACAAACGTAGATTGGGCAGGAATAACAAGAATAACCTCACAAGGAAACCCAGGTAAAATTGAAATAGAACATTTCAAAAATGCCATTAAAATACTATTAAAAAAAGGAGAAATCACTCGGGATTATATCAACCAGAATTGCGTAAAACGAGCTTCTTCCGGTATTGTATTAATCTTGTCACAAGTACCATTCTTTAAGTTGGATGAAAACCCCTTAAGACTTACTTTTAAGTTGAAAGAATAAGTTTTACTTTCAAAAATGACAGTATCATACCTTGAAAAATGAACTTTAAGCGTAAGCACTCAGCCTGTTTCCTCTTTGATAAAATGAGATATTCGATGCGAAGGTTACGGACAGTGAAAGTGTAAACTACGAAAGTGTAAAGAAGCGATTTTCCCTTTTTTCTTTCATCGTTTAATGTAAAGTTTTCCAATTTTGATTTATCTTTGCCTCACTAATTAATTCAAGAAAAGTTATGATACTGAACGAAAGAGATGCCCGTCATGAGCATGTATTACAAGTAGCCCGCCAGATGATGACGGCTGCGCGTACTGCTCCGAAAGGAAAAGGAATCGATATTATCGAAGTGGCCCTAATCACGGATGAAGAGATTAAACAACTGTCGGACACTATGATAGCTATGGTAGAAGAACACGGAATGAAATTTTTCCTTCGTGATGCCGACAACATCTTAAGTGCCGAATGTGTTGTATTGATAGGAACACGCGAGCAGACACAAGGCTTAAACTGCGGTCATTGCGGCTTCACCACCTGCGACGGACGTACAGAAGGAGTTCCCTGCGCATTGAACAGCATAGATGTAGGTATCGCCATAGGTTCCGCCTGCGCTACGGCAGCCGATTTGCGTGTAGACACACGTGTGATGTTCTCTGCCGGACTAGCAGCACAACGTCTGAACTGGCTGAAAGACTGCAAGATGGTAATGGCCATCCCTGTAAGTGCATCCTCCAAGAATCCGTTCTTTGACCGGAAGCCAAAGCAGGAAGCGAATTCATAATAATGCGTAATGATGCGTAACAGGCACACTGACGACTGACGCAGACAATAAACTGATTTTATAAATAACTAAATAGATAATAGTCTAATGGGAATCATGGTTGGACTTCCCAGCCCAAGTGGCTCGGAGAAAGATTTGCAGCTGAATTTCGGCAAAAACATGACCGTGCAGGTAGAAATGAGAGTTCCTCATTTGCCCGCCGAATGGCATATGCAGAGTGGTATACAGTTGACATGGCCACACGCCGGTACAGACTGGGCATACATGCTGGCAGAAGTGCAAGAGTGTTTTATAAACATAGCCCGGGAAATAGCGAAGCGAGAGTTACTATTGATTGTCACCCCCGAACCGGAAGAAGTGAAAAAACAGATAGCCGCTACCGTCAACATGAACAACGTCCGCTTTCTGGAATGTGCCACCAATGACACATGGGCACGCGACCACGGAGCCATCACCATGATAGACACCGGCACCCCTTCCCTGCTCGACTTTACATTCAACGGCTGGGGACTGAAATTTGCTTCCGAACTGGATAATCAAATCACCAAACAAGCGGTAGAAGCCGGAGCCTTGAAAGGCCAGTATATAGACCGCCTTGATTTCGTTCTCGAAGGAGGCTCCATCGAAAGCGACGGAATGGGCACACTGCTCACTACCTCCGAATGTCTGCTTTCTCCCCAGCGGAACGGGCGACTGAACCAGGTAGAGATAGAAGAATACCTGAAATCAACCTTCCACCTGCAAAAGGTTCTTTGGTTAGACCACGGCTATCTTGCCGGCGACGACACTGACAGCCACATCGACACTTTGGCACGTTTCTGTTCTACCGACACCATTGCTTACGTAAAATGCGACGACAAAGAAGACGAACACTACCAAGCATTACTCGCAATGGAGGAACAGCTGAAAACATTCCGCACCCTAGCAGGAGAACCCTATCGCCTGTTAGCCTTACCGATGGCGAACAAGATCGAAGAAGACGGCGAACGCCTGCCCGCAACTTACGCCAACTTCCTGATTATGAACGAAGTTATTCTCTACCCGACATACCATCAGCCAGCGAATGACCAAAAAGCAAGAGAAGTGTTACAACAAGCATTCCCAGACCATCAAATAATCGGAATAGACTGCCGTGCCTTGATTAAGCAACACGGTTCCCTGCATTGTGTCACCATGCAATACCCATTGGGAGTTATAAAATAACAAATGAATCAACTAAGAAATTATTCATCATGAAAAAGATAAAAGTCGGAATCATCCAACAATCCAATACCGCAGATATTCGGGTCAACCTGATGAACCTCGCAAAGAGTATCGAGGCTTGCGCTGCTCACGGTGCGCAACTGATTGTGCTTCAAGAGTTACACAACTCACTTTATTTCTGCCAGACAGAAAACACCAACCTGTTTGATCTCGCCGAACCCATTCCCGGACCATCCACAGGCTTTTATTCCGAGTTGGCAGCCGCCAATAAAGTAGTCCTTGTCACCTCTCTTTTTGAGAAACGTGCCCCCGGACTATATCATAACACCGCTGTTGTGTTCGACCGCGACGGAAGCATTGCGGGTAAATACCGGAAAATGCATATTCCCGATGATCCGGCTTACTACGAAAAATTCTATTTCACTCCCGGAGACATCGGTTTTGAACCTATTCAAACCTCTTTAGGAAAGCTGGGCGTACTGGTATGCTGGGATCAATGGTATCCGGAAGCTGCCCGCCTGATGGCACTGAAAGGTGCGGAACTTTTAATTTATCCTACTGCCATCGGCTGGGAAAGCAGTGACACGGACGACGAAAAAGCCCGCCAACTCAACGCCTGGATTATTTCGCAGCGTGCTCATGCCGTCGCCAATGGTCTTCCTGTTATCTCCGTCAACCGTGTAGGACACGAGCCCGATCCTTCCGGACAGACAAACGGCATCCTATTTTGGGGAAACAGTTTCGTAGCAGGACCGCAAGGAGAATTCCTGGCACAAGCCGGAAACGATCATCCGGAAAACATGGTAGTGGAAATAGATATGGAACGCTCGGAAAACGTCCGCCGCTGGTGGCCTTTCCTCCGTGATCGCCGGATTGACGAATACGAAGGGCTTACCAAACGCTTCCTCGATTAAAGTTTAATGCTGAAATTCTCTAATAAAGTTCACTCCCCAATAAATAAGAGAGGATATTTATAAATATCACAACACCAAAAAGGAACTGCCTAACGAATTCTAAATATTGAAAATCACCCACGCTACAGATAGTTATAGCGTGGGTGAAATTATTAATGAGGGACTTGTCAGACAGTCCCTATTATATTTATTATGTGGGAAATGTCCCTGCTACAATAAGGAAATAAGAAGGGCACAAAGTCTAAATCTAAATTTAAAACTCTGTGCCCTTTCTATATATTATATTTAATAACTATTTCATTGAAAAGTTATTTTCTTGTTGGCTAGGAAATTAGCTCCTCCATAAATAAACAATCCCAGAAATTGAGCCAGATATTCATTCATGTCCAGTCCTTCTACCAATAAGATAAGAAATAAAAACTGTGCGGTGTAAGCCACGGCAAAAGCAGAACAAAAGAGCAGTATCTGTTTCCAGATACTATTTTTTTTATTTTCTACGGGAAATATCCAGTATTTGCACCAGAGAAAGTTATGGATTTGAGCTATCAGATACGCTGTTATATTAGCCACCATATAGTCGCCGTCAAATGACATTTCTTTCATCATTAACCATACAACCAACGCCATAATCAAAGCGTTCATTGTACCGATGACTATAAAACGGAATATGCGTACAGATTCTTTCACTCGCCCTCTTTCAAATCTATGATCAAATTCAGTTCATCAAGCTGGCTCTGGTCGATTGCAGAGGGTGCGTCCAACATTACATCACGTCCGGAATTATTTTTCGGGAACGCAATACAGTCGCGTATAGAATCCAATCCTGCAAACAAAGACACCCAACGGTCGAGTCCGTATGCCAAACCACCGTGAGGAGGCGCACCATACTTAAAGGCATTCATCAGGAAGCCAAACTGTGCCTCTGCCTTCTCCGGAGTGAATCCAAGAATCTCGAACATCTTCGCCTGCAATTTCGCATCGTGGATACGGATAGATCCGCCGCCAACTTCCACACCGTTGATTACCATATCGTATGCATCTGCACGTACAGCTGCCGGATCAGTGTCCAACATCGGAATATCTTCCTCTTTCGGATGAGTAAACGGATGATGCATAGCCATCAGGCGGCCTTCCTCCTCGCTCCATTCGAACATCGGGAAGTCAATCACCCAAAGACAAACAAACTTATTCTTATCACGCAATCCCAGTTGAGCACCCATTTCCAGACGAAGCTCGCAAAGTTGTTTACGTGTTTTCATTACATCGTCGCCAGACAGAATCAGAATCAAATCACCCGGTTTAGCTCCGAATGCTTCTTTCATTTGCTGGAGCACCTCCTGCGTATAGAATTTATCTACACTCGATTTCACCGTTCCGTCGGCTTCCACACGGGCATAAACCATTCCTTTCGCACCAATCTGCGGTTTCTTTACAAATTCGGTCAATGCATCCAGTTGCTTACGGGTATAAGTCGCAGCACCTTCGGCACAGATACCACCCACATAAGCCGCATTATCGAATACAGAGAATCCGTGACCTTTCATGATATCCATCAGTTCCACGAATTTCATGCCGAAACGCAAATCCGGTTTATCGCTACCATAATATTTCATGGCGTCCGCCCAAGACATACGTTGGAATGGTTCATTCAGTTCCACACCACGAAGAGTCTTAAACAAATGTTTAGCCATTCCTTCGAAAGTAGTGATAATATCTTCTTGCTCAACGAAACTCATTTCACAGTCGATCTGTGTAAATTCCGGCTGACGATCGGCACGTAAGTCCTCGTCGCGGAAACATTTCGCAATCTGGAAATAACGGTCGAAACCGGAAACCATCAACAACTGTTTTAAGGTCTGCGGAGACTGCGGAAGTGCGTAGAACTGTCCCGGATTCATACGTGACGGCACCACGAAGTCGCGTGCGCCTTCAGGAGTAGAACCGATCAAAACGGGCGTTTCCACTTCGATGAAACCCAGACTATCCAGATATTTGCGAACTTCAATTGTCATTTTATGACGCAGTTCCAAATTGGAACGTACAGCGTTACGGCGTAAATCCAGATAACGGTATTTCATGCGGATATCATCCCCCCCATCCGTGTTATCTTCGATAGTGAACGGAGGAGTCATGGCAGTATTTAGTACGTTCAGTTCGGAAACAATGATTTCAATGTCTCCGGTAGGAATGTTTGCATTCTTGCTGAAACGTTCATTAACCGTTCCTGTCACTTGAATGACGAACTCACGTCCCAATTTATTAGCACGTTCACAGAGTTCAGCATTAATTTCTTCATTAAAAACCAATTGGGTAATTCCGTAACGGTCGCGAAGGTCAATGAAAGTCATCCCTCCCATCTTACGGCTGCGCTGTACCCATCCGGACAGCGTGACTTGCTTGTTTACATCAGAGATTCTAAGTTCTCCACATGTGTGCGTTCTAAACATATATTTTTTATTTAAACGATTATCACTCGCGTTTTTATTTTGATCGAACCAAAACTGCGCAAAAGTACGCAATAATTTGTAATTCGGTGTCAGTAATCCGTTATTTTATCAGACTTTCTTTGTCAGCTTTTTCAATATTTTCTTGTTTCTATCTGTTATATTGTCGACGATGGCTTCATTCATCAATTTGATGCCATTCATATATTCCTGCGCTCTTTGGAGCACATTGGCTGCGTCCTTTTCCGATGCTCGTGGCACTACCACGCGCAATCCTCTTTGAATCAGTTGAATATTTACATTGGCATCCGTTTCCATGGGGTCACCATCAAAATGCACGACGCCCGGAGTAGTCCGGCGGATGCACAACTGTTTGCAGCGGAAAGTCTTGATACGGCTATTCTGATCGATTGTTTTATTGAATAATTGAAAGGCCAATGAAGGAACGTCCAATACGGTGAACGGTTCGAGAATGGTCACATCCAGCAAACCATCTGTCAGAGTGGCTTGTGGTGCGATATAAGCATTGTTTCCATATTGCGACGCGTTTCCGCAGGCAATCAGGAAGGCTTTATACTTGGAGACTCCGTTTTCCGTTTCCAGTTCATACGTTTCCGGCTCATATTTAAGACTTTCCTGCAGGGTTTTCTCCAGATAAGTCAATAGCCCCCGTTTACCGGCATGCGCAAACTTCAGACTGACAAACGCGTCGAATCCCACTCCGCAAGTGCAGAAAAAATCTGTACCGTTGATCTTACCATAATCTATCACATCCATGCAACCTTCGTTCAGCACTTCCAATGCTCTCTTCGGTTCCATCGGTATATGCAGATGCCTCGCCAGTCCATTGCCCGATCCGCAGGGAATAATTCCCAGTGCGGTATCAGTATGCACCAACGAACGAGCTATTTCATTGATCGTTCCGTCCCCACCGATAGCCACTACTATATCTGTTTTCTCTTCGGCAGCTTTGGCAGCTATTTCTACTGCATGACCGGCTCTTTCCGTATACACTACTTCCCAAGAGTATCTCGCCTTGTCTATTTTTTCGTCCAGCAAGTTAAGAATCAATTCTTTACTTTGTGTTCCCGAAATAGGATTGACGACGAATTTTATTTTTTTCATTCTTTCGTTCATGCTATTCTTGTCGATTGTAGACGACAAAAGTAATATAAATATCTTAAATTTTAATCTATTAGAGGTTTCTAATCATACGAGAGCAACTTTTTTCTCTTAAAAAGAACAGATAAAAGCAAATTTTGTTATCTTTGCCCCCTGTTTTTAAACACTTGTTAAGATAAAAGGATGTAAGATCGTCAGCGAACGATCTGAGTATGAGTATAAAAATTATAATTCATGGGATTATTACAAGAGAAGTTAGCTAAGTACGACCTGCCACAAAAGTTTATGGCACAGGGCGTTTACCCATATTTCCGTGAGATAGAAGGAAAGCAGGGTACAGAGGTAGAAATGGGCGGACACGAAGTGTTGATGTTCGGTTCCAATGCATACACTGGCCTTACGGGAGATGAAAGAGTGATTGAAGCAGGTATCAACGCCATGCATAAATATGGTTCCGGTTGCGCAGGCTCGCGCTTCTTGAATGGTACGCTTGACCTGCACGTTCAGTTGGAAAAAGAACTGGCTGCCTTTGTAGGCAAAGACGAAGCACTCTGCTTCTCAACCGGTTTTACGGTGAATTCCGGAGTTATTCCTGCTTTGACAGACCGCAATGATTATATCATTTGCGATGACCGCGACCACGCATCTATCGTAGATGGCCGTCGTCTCTCCTTCTCTCAACAATTAAAATATAAGCATAACGATATGGCGGATCTGGAAAAGCAACTTCAAAAGTGCAATCCGGATTCAGTGAAACTAATCATAGTGGACGGTGTGTTCTCTATGGAAGGCGACTTGGCAAACTTGCCCGAAATCGTACGCTTGAAACATAAATACAACGCTACTATCATGGTAGACGAAGCTCACGGCTTGGGCGTATTCGGAAAACAAGGACGTGGCGTCTGCGACCATTTCGGTCTGACTCACGAGGTTGATTTGATTATGGGTACTTTCAGCAAGTCACTGGCTTCTATCGGCGGATTTATCGCTGCTGATTCTTCTATCATCAACTGGTTACGTCACAACGCACGCACTTATATTTTCAGTGCATCCAACACTCCGGCTGCTACTGCATCTGCTCTCGAAGCTCTCCACATCATCCAAAATGAACCGGAAAGACTTGAAGCATTGTGGGAAGCTACCAACTATGCATTGAAACGTTTCCGTGAAGCTGGCTTTGAAATCGGTGCAACAGAATCACCTATCATCCCTCTTTACGTACGCGACACGGAAAAAACGTTTATGGTTACCAAATTAGCTTTTGATGAAGGTGTATTCATCAATCCGGTTATTCCGCCGGCATGTGCACCGCAAGACACTTTGGTGCGCGTAGCATTAATGGCTACTCATACAAAAGATCAAATAGACCGTGCTGTAGAAAAGCTAGTTAAGGCATTTAAAGCATTGGATCTTTTATAATCTACGAGAAATATATCACTCATTATTGGGTGAATAAAATGAAGTCTGACACAAATCAATGTGCCAGACTTTTATTTTATCTTATTCACTCTTGAGTACTTCTGCTGGATTTTGCTGGGCGGCTTTCCACACGCGCCAGATGATGCTTAAGAAAATGACAAGGCCCATTCCTATAAATATAACTGCATATAACCACCATTCCATCGGTGTTTGCTTTATATAATTTTCAAGCCAATGCTTCATCATAGCATATCCTAGCGGAAAAGCAAAGAACGATGAAAGTACAAGTAAAAATAAATATTCTTTAAAGAATAGATTCAAGATTATTCCTATATTTGCTCCATTTACCTTGCGTATAGCTATTTCTTTACGACGTTGCTGACAGGATAAAGTCACTAACGAGAATATACCAAATACCGCAATTAATATACAAATAGCAGAAACCACACTCAACAGTTTGCACAATGTTCTCTCTGATTTCATGTAAGCGTCGTAAACTTTTTCAATATTAGACAACATCAATTCTGCATTTGGATTAACTTTATTCACTTCCGCTTTTATCTTTTCAGAAACAATATTCCAAGTTCCCTCTTTCACTTTGAATATAATACCTCCTCTGTCTCTACTATCTGGTAAATGAAACATAGCAGGAGCTACCGGATGTATTGGAGCATTATATGAAATATTTTTAATAACACCTTTCACTATACATTGCTTTCCTAATTTTCCCATTTTCTTTCCAATCGGTTGTGTCCATCCGAAAGCTTTCATAGCAGCTTCATTTATAACAACCATATCTTTTCCATCCTTTTCATCCAGCATACTTCCATTCAACACCTCTACTCCAAAGAAATCGGCATAGTCCTGATTAATCGTTTCATCTTCCAATTCAATATATTGTTCACTATCAGCGACCTTTCCATCCCATTCCTTTACCCTATATATTGAATAAAACATCTTAGGAATAGGTGTATGAAAACCATTCAAACATTCTGATACCTCTGGTATCTGACTTACAATTTCTTTGAAAGGGATATTTTCAGAGCAATAAACAACTGCTCCTACATTATGCCGTTCTATTCCAAGTTCTCTAGTATTTAGTAAAAAATGAAGTTGCATCATCATTACCAGAGTACAAAAAACAAAGCCTATACCGATAAACAGCTGAAATAAAATGCTACTCTTATAAAACCAGCCGGAGAGATGAAGATTGGATTTCTTGTTTATATTACTAAGTAGAGTTCGCCTGCTGATGTATCGTATAAGCAGAGATGCAAAACCAACTGTCACGGCAATCAATGATAGTATATAAACAAATACTTCAATATAAAAAAATGAAGTACCCTCATCAATTTGTGACAAACGTTTAAAAGTGGGTAGGATAAGCTCTATCAATACCAACCCTATTCCTGAAGATAAAATTAGTAATAAGACAAGTTCTGTAAGAAGTAAAGTGAGTAACCCACCATTTGATGAACCATTGACTTTCCTCAACGCTAACTCACGTTTACGCATCCGGATACGAGTTATCAACATTGTTAAATAATTACATATTCCACAAATTATAACCAAACCGCTAATACATACAAAAAGACAAATATGATTCAACTTCACATTCACATCTTCCCTCGGATGACTACTCCGCAGTGTGGATAATGGAGCAATAAGCGTAGAATTTGGATATTTATGGCCATCTTGTTGTACTTCATATTCTGACAACCTCTGTTTCAATGCTTCTATATCACAGTTGGGATAAATACGAAAAAGCGTTTGGCATCGTTGGTTCCCCCAATTGGGGTTTGTATCATGAAATGGCAATAATATATCAAATGAAAACAAAGAGTGTCCTTCCCATGACTTTACAACTGCAACGATTATTTTTTCTTCGTTACTTTCCTCTAAAATCAAGTGTTTACCTATCGGAGATTCTTTCCCAAATATTCGCTTTGCCATATTTTCTGTTATAGCAATTTCATCCTTTTTTAGCTGTAGATGGTTATCTCCATCCAATACTTTAATATTGAACATTGAAATAAAGTTTGAATCTACCTCTATACGTCGTACCACAAACTCGGCATCCTCATTCTTAATTTTTTTTTCATCCCAATCATAATAAATGCGACATACTTTCTCTATCTCCGGACAATTCTTTGCCAAATAATCAGCTAAAAAACTAGATGAATTATAGGTAAATCCGTCTCCATAAAGATGAAAGCTACTGCCTGCCAAATAAATGCGATCAGCTCCTTCATGAAAATTATCATAAGTCATTTCATAATGAATCCATAATACCGATAGCGCAAAACAAGTAAAGCCAACTGCTAATCCGATAATACTAACAAAACTTTGTGGCTTATACTTCATCAGATTGCGAAAGGCTACTTTTAGATAGTGTTTTATCATGATATTGTTATTTTATTATTCGTTTTTGATTACTTCTGCCGGATTCTGTCGCGCCGCTTTCCACACTCGTCCAATGATACAAAGTAAAATGATGACTGCTACGACAACAAAAATACTTATATATATCCAACCATCCATTGTTGTCCGTCTTACATAACTCTCGATCCAATGACTCATCACCACATATCCTATCGGAAATGCAACAACGGCAGATATGGTCATCAACAACAAATACTCTTGGAAAAACATACGCAGGATATGACAGACCTGTGCTCCGTTCACTTTACGTATAGCAATTTCCTTTTGACGTTGTTCACACGATAAAGTAACCAATGAAAAGACTCCGAATATGGAGATGATAACACATGTCAATGATACGATACTCAATAATTTCATCAATGCATCTTCGGAGCGGAGATACTTATCATATTCCTTTTCTTCATTAAACAATCGCATATAAGCATTTGGAAATTCGTCTTTATACAGTTTCTCTATTGCTTCACGGCATTCATTCCAGGCACCTTCTCTAAATTTAAAAAGGATACTGGCTCGATTCAGCAGATACTCCTGTGCCTTGGGATGTTGAAATGCAATAAGCCCCGGTTTACTTGTAGGAGAGCGATAACTAAAGTTCTTTACCACTCCGACAACTTTATAGGCACTACGCTGACCGTTCCACTCATAATAGAAACTTTTTCCCAAGGCCTGTTTCCAACCAAATCTCCGGCATGTATTTTCATCTATCACGACATCATTCCCTTGATTCTTATCTGATATAAACTCACCTTCCAATAACTTCAAGCCGTAAAATTCAAAAAAATCTTCTTTGGCAGGCATCATACCGATAGTGAGAGATTCCTCCGATATTTTGAGAAGATCATCCCAATTATTTATTTCGATATACATCATCGGACCTGTAGGAATAATCGGGAAATATGAGGGAGGCAACGTTTCTGTTACCATGGGTAAAGCTTTTATTTTCTCTTCCCATTGTTTGATGTCTCCATTCCATAAGGCAACGTTACCTATATTATGACGCTCCATACCTAAATCAGTATTCTTCAGGAAGTAAAGTTGCTTCATAATCATTACTGTGCAAAAGATAAAAACAAGGCTGACTATTAACTGTATCACAATGCCTGTCTTACGAAACAAGTAAGGTCTCGCAGATCCCCCCTTTCCTTTTATTGCTTCCTGCAATGTCCGGCGACGAAAGTAAGACAATGGTATTTGTGCAAACAGGAAAGACAGAATGATTACAATCAGAAGATATAGAATGATTTCCCCATAATACGAATCAGCTTCTATTTGAGTGAAATTCAAGAAATAAGGCATGCTTATCTCTATCATCAATAATCCACCCGCCAAAGCTATGCACAAAATCATCAACAGTTCAATGGCAAATTGAACGGACAAAGCGTTATTACTGGCACCATTCACTTTACGAAGTGCCATTTCATGACTGCGCATATAAAGCCGGCTGATATAAAGAGTCAGGTAATTGAATAGTGAACAGATGATAACTAATCCACCAGCTAAGGAAAAATAGAAAATATAGCTGAAGGAAATGACAACATCGATTTTGGAAACATAATCAGAATAACGCAAAGCTGAAATCCGGGTTATCAGAAGATCCGAAAGTTCACTCTCTTTTTGAATATCTGAAAGATCCATGGTACTTATTTTTTTCCAGAATGTATCCATATCCATCCCTGCACGAACACGAATAAATAATTGTTCAGGACCACTTTTCCATCGAGGACTGTGCCTGGCTGCGACTAATACACTATACGGAATATTGGAATGGCGGGACCATCCACTCACAATTGCCCCTATTTGACGGGAACGTCCGTTTACCTCCATTTCTTTTCCCAAAGCATCATCCTCACTACCAAAAAGCTTTTTAGCAAACTCTTCCGTTACTGCAATTTCAGGATTATTTTCTTTCAAGAAGTTGACAGTTCCTTTCAGTAACTGTATATGAAAGAAGTTCATAAAAGCAGAATCTGCCGCAGCCATTACTACTTCATACTCATCATTTTCCATGCGGATTTTCACATTCTGATGTATAGAAGTAGTAGCCTTTGCTTCTATTTCCGGCATTTTTTCCTGAAGATAGGCTGCCAAAGGGTAAGGAGTTGAATTGGATATATGTTCCGGAATATCAGTATAATGTGCACGTACCATATAAATACGTTCAGCCCCTTTATGGAAAGTATCATAAGTCATCTCATAACGAATCCATAATACCGATAGCGCAAAACAGGTGAAGCCGACTGCCAGTCCAATGATACTGACAAGGCTTTGTGTCTTGTATTTCATCAGATTGCGAAAGGCTACTTTCAGATAGTGTTTTATCATGATATATTCTTTATTGATAGCTTGTGTTTACATACTAACTTCAGTCACCACCTGTCCGTCAAACAGGTTTATGATACGGTCGGCATAACCGGCATCATGTTGTGAATGGGTCACCATGACGATGGTGGTTCCCTCATTATTCAGTTCGCTCAACAGTCCCATCACTTCTTTACCGTTTTTGGAGTCCAGATTACCGGTCGGTTCATCAGCCAGAATCAGTTTAGGGTTTGCCACGACGGCACGGGCAATAGCGACGCGTTGCTGCTGACCACCGGAGAGTTGTTGCGGAAAATGCTTGCTACGATGGGTGATAGCCATTCTCTCCATAGCTGCCTCTACCCTCCTTTTCCGTTCGGAAGCGGAAATACCCATATAGAGTAAAGGTAGTTCGATGTTTTCGTATACATTCAACTCGTCTATCAGATTAAAGCTCTGAAACACAAACCCTATCACACCTTTGCGAAGACTGGTACGTTGCGATTCGGTATACCGAGAGACTTCCGTTCCATTCAGGTAATACTCCCCTCCTGTCGGGTTATCGAGCAGCCCCAAAATGTTGAGCAATGTTGACTTACCACAGCCGGAGGGCCCCATGATGGCTACAAATTCGCCTTGTTTCACTTCGATACTGACGTTATTCAACGCCCAAGTTTCTACTTCTTCCGTTTTGAAAATCTTCTGTAAGTTAATGGTCTTAATCATAACTGTATTGTTTTAGAATTATATTTTTATTCGTTTTTGATTACTTCTGCGGGATTGATACGTGCAATCTTCAGTATTTTAAAAATAATGGTGATTACTGTTAATAAGGTTACTCCCCCAAATATGCTTCCCCAGTATAATATTCCATCATTAAAGAATACGGTGTACATTTGTTTCCACAGTTGCAATACCACGTAAATGAGCGGAAAAGCGATGGCGGCAGTCGCTACCAGCAAAATCAGGTACAAACGTGCAAATAACCAGATGATAGAACATATTCCAGCTCCGTTCACTTTGCGAATGGCAACTTCTTTCTGGCGCCATTCTGTATCAAGCGTAATACTGGAATACACTCCCAACAGGGTAATGATAATACTTACAATTGCAAAAAATGAAATGATGTCTTTCAGGATATATTCCAGTGCCTGCACTTCGTACAAATCATCCTGAAATGTACGTACCTGGGAGGGAATATTCTCCGGCAGCACTTCACGACGGATAGTCTCAATCCATTTAATTACTTCTTTTTGCTGTTCGGGATAACATTTCACATAGCAGTGCCCTACGTATTCGGAAGAATCATAAAGCGTGAAAGCAAATCCGCCATTATGATTATGTACATCTGTCTGAAAGGGGGCGCATACTCCACAAACGGTAAAATCATTGGTCCAGTCGTAGAAGTTCATTCCGATGATATCTCTCTTTTGTCTTTTCTGCCAAACTTCATCCATTACGAGATCCTTTTTTGTCCGGATCGTCCTACCCTCCGTCATCGGAATGTTCATGAAGGTGAAGAAATTCAATGGTACACACATTACATTGATATCAATCCAAGAGTTATCATTTCCCTTCTCCGTCATTAATAAGTTTCCGGATACTCCGTGAGTATAGGATATGTCAGATAACAAAATATCTTTCACACCGGCATGCTGCCTGAAACGTTCCACCATTTCTAGTTTCTCTTTATTCTCTAGGAATGAATAGTCCAGCGATATACTAAGAATCGCTTCTTTATCTTCCTGACTTAACGTATGGAATAAGGTTTCAGTCATCTTTCCCGATTGTAGGAACAGGCTGGCGGTCAGCGCTACGAATACCCAACAAATTAAAAATTGGATGCCAAGCATAAAGTTACGTCCCCATTGTTTCCCACGACGCTTTTGGCCTCCATATATACCTGTTTGTATGGAAAATCTGCGAATACGGACAGAGACGAGCAAGCAGACTGCCACACAAAGTAACACAAGCAAAACAATGTATTGCAGAATATGCTTTAGAAGTGTTTCAGAAGGGAAATTCATTGTGAGACCTGGTAAAGAAAAATCCATTCTATCACCAATCAGCTCCACACCCCATACAACCAGAAACGAGGATGCAAATACGACAATCAGAGATTGTATTAATAACAGGCAGAACAGCCGTTTCCAGTCAGCACCAAGCATTTTCATTATAGCGTATTCCTTAGTGCGATTCAGGAAAGAGCCGATGAGAAAATGAAAGAAATTAATCAATCCGACCAGCAATATCAATGTACCGACGATTCCGGTGACCCATCCCAAAATATAAGCACCTTTCTCCTGCGATAGGTTTCCTATATAGCGGGCAATAACGGTATAAGTCTGGTTATATAAGATATAAGTATAGTCGCGCTTGGAGAATTGTTTTTCGAAATCGGTAATGCCAGCCTGCGGAGATAACAAAACGTATGTCCGAGCCCCCGTTATATCATTACGTTTCGGACTCTGAAAAAGTCCTTCACTGTCGTTGATAACCAATGCATCGATATGACACATAAAACTAAAACCATTGTTCAGCGGAATATCTTCCATCACTGCTTGCACTGTGTACACAATACCTCCTGCCTTCGGGGTGCTGTCCGGAGAAGTATAAAGCCGTTCTGTTAGAGTCAGGTGTTTGCCAATGGCAGTTTCCACCTGACCAAATATCTTTATGGCAGTGGACCGGCTTATAATAACAGCATTCGGCATCCGACTTGCTGTCTGCCAGTTACCAACTACTATTTGTGGAGTAAAGACTTTATCGTATAGGGTATCTACTTCCATGATTTCAAGATCGTATGGCAATGATTTATCCGAAGATAGTTCAACCAGAAAAGAACGCTCACGGGGATATGCCATACAGGAAATCGCTTCCACTTCGCCCATAGCCCAAGTACGAAGTTCTTCGGATAACGCTACTTGTGTACCGGAAAAATAATCCCCAGTCTGTTCATTATAAAAATTTAGTTCTGCTATGCGGGAATAATTATCAAAACAATGATTGGTGGATTCTACAAAACGGCTGCAATACATACATACGCTGAAACACAGTAGTCCTACTGCCAATCCGATGACAGAGATTATATTCTGCACCTTGTACTTCCACAAGTTTCTAAATGCTACTTTTATATAATGTAAAGTCATAAATTATATGTGTTTATTTCAAAATCAACTCTTCTGCATCCCCAAAGGTATCATATCCGGTTGTAATTACCCAATCTCCCGGCTGTAAACCTTCTACTACTTCATATTGCTGCGGATTTTGGCGACCAATACTCAATGGCACACGGACTGCTTTTGTCTTTGATGTATTTACTTTGTAAATCCATTGTCCGCCTGTAGACTGGTAGAAGTTGCCTCGCGGAATAATGAGTGCTTGCTCCGGCTGTCCCAATTCAATCTGCACACGGAAGCTCTTGCCAACTCGTACATTATCGGGCATATCTCCTGTAAAGACAAGATCGACATCAAACATACGGTCTTTCACTTCGGGAACCACTTTTGTTATTTTCAGCGGATATTTGTTTCCCTGATAATTCACTGTAGCCGGTAATCCGGTGGTGATCCTGTCAATGTAATATTCACTAAGTGAAGTGTGGATTTTGTATTGGTCTAATACTTTTATTTCAGCAATACTTTCACCAGAGGAAACCTGTTGCCCCGGAGTGACCTTTACAAAACTAAGCTGGCCTTTCAAGGGAGCTGTAATCACCAAACTATTCAACCGTTCGCAAGTACGTTCATACTTCTTCCGTTCCCGCTCCCGGTCGTTACGGATCAGTTCCTTGCGTATCATCGTAACGGCAGAATCATGCCGCAGACTCTCTTGCTGCAGGGCTGCATTTTTCAGTTTGTAGCCGTATTCATCTTCTGCTACCTGCAATTGAGCCTTACTCTTCACGCCCATCTGGAATTCTTCGCGGTCGAGAGCGATGCTTTTTTTCAGGCGTTCCAATTCGTAGTTGTTGGTAAGGGCTTGCTGTTTCAGGTTCAGACTTTTTTGTTCCATTTCAATCTCCTGCTCCTGATAGGTAATCATTTGCTTTTCCCACTCGTCGCGCTGGTCTTCAATACTACGAAGCAAATCGGGATTGGAAAGAACAAGAATAGTGTCTCCCTGTTGAAGCAAACTTCCCTCTTCACCGACAATTCTTTCCACACTTCCTGCTTCACGGGTATTGATCTTGATGGTTAGTATAGGCTGAATGAGCCCTTCCACGTCCACATATTCCATGAAATTAGACACTTTTACTTCTGCAATCTGTATATCTTCGGCATCTATCCGCAGTTTTCTGGGACCTAAAGACAAAGTAATCACATAAATCAGGAAGGCGACAAACAATATCCCTCCTATCAGATAGTATCTGTAACGAATGTACCACGGTTTCTTTTCTAATTTTATATCCATGAAATTATCTGGTGTTTTACAAGTTTCTACTAGCTATGATTCAATTTCTATTCTTTACTGACTTTTCGTTGTTCTCTATTCAATCAGAAGATGATAGTCTTCTGTCAGCATCGTATTTCGCTCAAAATCATATAGTGTCATGCTACGGAGTGTGTAATATAAACTCCAATAATTATATAAAGCCGAAATATAGTTACGGCGAGCACTGTCTTTCTCTGAAATAGAGGCATTCAAATCAAGAATAGTAGATTTACCTAATAAGTAGAGTTTGCGTGCCACTTCGCTTCTTCGTTGGGCTGTTTCATCTGTACGGGCAGCGATGCGGACACGTTGCGTTTGCAGATTGAATTGTTTGACGAGTTTACGGACGTTCAGTTCAAAGTCTGTCCGGCTCTGTTCTACTTGTGTGTACACCAAATCACGATTGGAACGGGCTACTCGTACCTGTCCTTTTCCACGCCCCCAGTCCAGGATAGGAAGAGAAATGCCGATGCTCACGTATTGCTGGTCCAACAAATTTCGATAAGCTTCGGGCAGTTTGTCAGCAGTCTGCGTCAATCCGAAACGGAGATAGATATCTGCTTTCAGGCCAGCATTGGCACGGGCTTTCGCAACTGCACTCTCACTTTCCAGTTTGCGTCTTTCCATCGTCTGTATGTCCGGACTGTTTTCGTAAGCTAAAACCAGTGCTTCATTCAGGTTCACACTGAAATCCGGAACTTGGGGACTGACAAGAACACGCAGCTCCCGGTCTTCGTGAATACCGAGACAGGAACGGAGTTCCTGCATACAATTATCCATCTCAATACGGGCATTCATGCGATTCGTCTCTTCCGTCAAACGGTTGAGTTCCAGTTGTAGCATTTCATTTTCTGTGATGGTACCTATATTATAACGGCCTTGTGCATAACGGTAAAGTGTATCGGCATTGGCATAATTAAAGGAAGCAATATCGTAATCGCTTTGGGCAGTGGCCAAGGCAAAAAATTTATGAATCGCATTGGCTGATACGAGTTCGAGTGTCTCTACGTAGCTTTTCTTTGCCTCCTGATAGCGTACAGGTTCTATCCGTCTATCCCATTTCAGGCTATTGTAGCCAAAAAGAGACTGGCGATAACCTATCATAATAGGGGAAGTCTGCCATGAGTATTTATGTTCGCTGAATAAATCCATACGTTGAGCAGAGGTTTCAAGAAAGAAAGAACCACCAGTCCAGGATAAATTCTGTGAAAGATTCAAGGTTAAATCCGTATTCAATAAATTTTGTTCGACAAACTTTACCGAACCGTCCCCCATCGTTATCTTATTAATGGCACGGTTCAGATTCGGATCGAATGTCAAACTTAAAGACGGTAGATAATTGGCACGATAATATTTATAGTTCCAATATGCAGAACGGAAACTGTGACGTGCCGTTTGTGCATCGGGAGATTCCATACGGGCCATTTCTATGACTTGCTTCAATGATAACTCTGTAATTTGATTTTGAGCAATCAATAATTCTGTCGACAATAGTCCGAGATATATGAAGATTAATTTCAGATTCATTCGTTGTCTTTATTTGTTATTCATCATTCAAAAGATGTGCCATTTGCATAAATTACTATCATTCAACAATTTATCAATATCCATTCAGTTGATTGTGTGTGCATATACGCACAAAATTAGTGCGCAATCGCACACACAACACATGAGATTTATCCATATCTTTGCTCCCGGAATCTAATAGATATAAGATATGGAAGAAGTGAACAAATTAGGAAAGATACTTATAGTAGATGATAACGAGGACGTGCTCTTTGCTCTCAACCTGTTACTGGAACCTTATACGGAAAAAATAAAAGTAGCTACTACCCCTGACCGTATCGAGTATTTCATGACCACCTTTCATCCTGATCTTATCTTATTAGACATGAATTTCAGTCGGGATGCCATCAGCGGACAAGAGGGATTTGAAAGTCTAAAGCAGATATTGCAGATTGACCCACAGGCTATTGTTATTTTCATGACTGCCTATGCAGATACAGACAAAGCTGTTCGGGCCATCAAAGCTGGTGCTACTGATTTTATTCCCAAGCCTTGGGAAAAGGATAAATTGCTGGCTACGCTGACTTCAGGAATGCGATTGCGTCAGTCACAACAGGAAGTCAGCATTTTGAAAGAACAAGTGGAAGTTCTTAGTGGTCAGAATACTTCGGAAAATGATATTATTGGAGAATCATCTGTTATGCAGGAAGTGTTTACCACGATAAATAAACTAAGTAATACAGATGCCAATATACTAATTCTCGGAGAAAACGGTACAGGCAAGGACGTGATTGCCCGACTAATATATCGTTGTTCTCCACGATACGGCAAACCTTTTGTCACGATCGACCTGGGAAGTATCCCCGAACAATTGTTTGAAAGTGAGCTGTTCGGCTTCGAAAAAGGCGCTTTCACCGATGCCAAGAAATCGAAAGCGGGACGAATGGAAGTAGCAACCAACGGGACTTTATTTCTGGATGAAATTGGCAATCTATCACTTCCTATGCAATCCAAATTACTGACTGCCATCGAAAAAAGGCAAATCAGTCGTTTGGGAAGTACGCAAACCGTTCCCATTGACGTCCGTTTAATCTGCGCCACTAATGCTGATATCCGTCAGATGGTGGAAGACGGGAATTTCCGTCAGGACTTATTATATCGTATCAACACGATTGAAATACATATACCTCCACTCCGTGAACGTGGCAATGACATCATCTTGCTTGCTGATCACTTTCTGGACCGTTATACCCGTAAATATAAAAAGGAAATACACGGACTGACCCGGGAAGCCAAAAACAAACTGCTGAAATATGCATGGCCCGGAAATGTAAGGGAACTTCAACATACGATAGAACGTGCCGTAATTTTAGGAGACGGCTCCATGCTGAAACCTGAAAACTTTCTTTTTCACACCACGTCCAAACAGAAAAAAGAGGAAGAAGTGATACTGAATCTCGAACAACTAGAACGACAGGCCATTGAGAAAGCACTCCGAATCAGCAACGGAAACATCTCCCGTGCTGCCGAATATTTAGGAATTACCCGTTTTGCATTATATCGCAAACTTGAAAAATTAGGCTTATGAAACGATTTGAGTTTAAAGTAATTCTGCACATCATAGTTATCTTTCTACTTTCCATTAGCAGTTGTCTGCTGTATCAAAGGCAGTTATGGTTCAGTACTACCGTCTGTATTCTCCTTCTAATAGGCGTCGGCATACATCTCTACCGAATACAGTTCAAACAAATCGCCTTATTACGGCAATTAACGGATGGACTCCGATACAACGATATAACGCAGAATCTTCATCCTCCTTTTAAAAATAAAATGATGGATGAGTGGGCACAGGAACTATCTAATGCATTAAAGGACTTTCGGGGAAAGCTATTGGCAGAAGAAATCAAGCATCAATATTACGAGAATTTATTGAATAAAGTAGATACCGCCGTACTCGTAACCGATGTAACCGGGCATATCGAATGGATGAATCAGGCAGCAGTCACTCATCTGGGGCAACTATCACAACTTCCGGAAGTTCTTCAGGAGGCTTCTACCAGCAATGACATATCCATTATTCGCATCGAGCAAAATGGCATCGTTCTGGAAATGGCAATTTCCTGCACCACATTTGTCACACAAGGTGCGTTCGCCACACAAAGCAAAAAGCAACGGCTAATTAGTTTAAAGAATATCCATTCCGTACTGGAACGAAATGAAATGGAAGCCTGGCAAAAGCTGATTCGTGTATTGACACATGAGATCATGAATTCCATCACTCCTATTATCTCTCTTTCGGAAACATTAAGTGAAAGAGGAATCCCCGAATCACTCGGAGAAAAGGAGTATTCTATCATGTTGCAAGCCATGCAGACTATTCACAGAAGAAGTAAAGGATTATTGGGATTTGTGGAGAATTACCGGCGACTGACACGTATTCCGACACCTGTCCGCACCAAAGTATCTGTTGCCGAATTGTTTACGGACTTAAAGAAATTATTTCCGGAAGAGTATATTCATTTCGAAATGCCCGCATCCGATTTATATTTATATGCAGACCGTGCACAGATAGAGCAAGTGCTTATCAACTTATTAAAAAATGCCCGCGAAACGTGCGAGCGGAAAGCAGATAAAGAAATACAAATAAAGTTTTTCTCTAAAGACAACCCGACATTAGCAATATCTGATAATGGTGAGGGAATTCTACCAACTGTTTTGGATAAGATTTTCGTTCCTTTCTTCACTACCAAAACATCCGGTTCGGGTATCGGATTGAGCCTGTGCAAACAGATCATGGCTTTGCATGACGGAAGTATCAACGTAAAATCAGAATTAGGGAAAGGAAGCTGTTTTGTTCTTACTTTCCCTAAATGAGAACCACCGAAAGTCTTCCGGATCCTTTAATACGATGGATTAATCTGGGCAGTAGAGGATAAATCATCCTCTGCTGCCCAGACTATTTGTATCCGGATTTAGCTCCTTTACAGCTTCTTTGACTGCTTTATGAGTCGGCTTGCGATATACTTCCGCCTGTTGAACGGGGACAATCTCATTCACCATTTTTTCATATCCTTTTTGCTCTAACAAGTGGACTTCTTTTTCACCTGTTTCTTTTTGTTTTCTTGTTTTCATAAGGCTTTTCATTTTAAAATTCTTATTTATAAAACAGAAAACATCGATAGATAGTTCATACTCACAAATTATTCGTGTACAAAGAAACCACACCCCAATATACCACACTATGGACTTGTTCATGCCGATACAAGATTTAAATTGAATAGCTACATAGTGAAAAAATATCTATCATGCTATCATTCATTTTAATAGAATTCTAATTATCAAAAGAATAAGTATGATAGATCGTTTTTAAAAAAGGTATCTATCATACTTTTATTGCAAAAAACAGCTATCTATCATGCCTATACTTTGTCTATTTTAGTGTAGTATTAGGTGAGATTACCCATTTAAAGGCATAGGGATGCACGTTTTATAGGATGATAACCTGTATTTGACAGCTTAATAATCTATTGGGAACGGTGGTATTTATATAGCCCACGTATGCAGGCTGTACAGCCCACACCTGCAAACCGTACAGCCTACAGATGCGGGCTGCACGGTTTACAGGTGTGGGCTATAAACTTATCGCCATTAAAGTTGGATTATTAAGCCGTGATCATCGGATTTATACGGATTCATTGCAACAAAAACAAGCTATCTTATGCATATAGGGCCTTTATTCGACTATTCTATTGATGATAGATAACCTGTTTTTGCTGGTAAAAGTATGATAGATACATTTTTTTAAAGCTATCTATCATACTTATTCTTTTGATAATGAGAATACTATTAAAATGAATGATACTTATGATAGATGTTTTTCACTACGTAGCATTTAATTCAAATCTGTGCTCTAATGAAACAAACTTTTGAGACGGTTACCCTGATTTATGTATACCTTTTCTATAAATATATAAATTAAATCATATATTTGTGCTTTCATTCAACTCATCCTCTTATTAAATTATGAAAGAAAACAAATACGACAATAGCGATTTCTTCAGTCAATATTCTCAAATGTCCCGCTCGGTGGAAGGCTTGAAAGGAGCCGGAGAATGGCATGTATTGCAGAAAATGCTCCCCGATTTTGCAGGGAAAAGAGTTTTAGACTTAGGCTGCGGATTCGGTTGGCATTGTGTCTATGCGATAGAACACGGAGCAACACACGTTACCGGAATTGATATTTCGGAGAAAATGCTCGAAGAAGCCCAGAAAAGGAATCCTTCTCCACTCATTGAATACCAATGCATGGCTATCGAAGACTTTGATTTCCAGCCGGATACTTATGATATTGTCATCAGTTCGCTAACCTTCCATTATCTCGAATCTTTTACGGATATATGCAGGAAAATCAATAACTGCCTAACTCCGGGAGGCGCCTTCGTCTTCTCCGTAGAACATCCGGTATTTACAGCCTATGGCAATCAGGAATGGTATTACGACCAAGACGGGAAGCCTATCCATTGGCCGGTAGATCGCTATTTTACGGAAGGCAGGCGCACAGCAATCTTTCTGGGCGAAGAAGTTGTCAAATACCACAAAACGCTGACTACGTATATAAACGGACTCCTTCAAACCGGATTTGAGATATGCGAACTTATAGAGCCACAACCGGACGAAAGATTGCTGGATACCATCCCGGGCATGAAAGATGAATTACGGCGTCCGATGATGCTTTTGATCTCTGCCAAGAAAAAAAGTAAAGACGCAAAGCTATGAGATTCAAGGCATTGAAAAATAATAGATAAAAAACATTCGTTTAGCTATTGTTAATTAAAAAATACTCCCTATCTTTGCACCGCTTTTGAAAAGAACAACCCTTCAAAAAAGTAGCGGGGTGTAGCGCAGTCCGGTTAGCGCACCTGCTTTGGGAGCAGGGGGTCGTGGGTTCGAATCCCGCTACCCCGACTACAAAAAAGAGGGAGTTCGGTTAAAAGTTTTTCGGGGTGTAGCGCAGTCCGGTTAGCGCACCTGCTTTGGGAGCAGGGGGTCGTGGGTTCGAATCCCGCTACCCCGACGAAAAATTCAAGTCAAGAAAAATTGAATGGTGTTGAGCTGATACAGTTTGTATCGGCTTTTTTTGTTTGTGCAAAATAGACCCAATTATACCCTATTTTGGGGCAAATAAAAGGGATAATTCTTTGAACTATCTTTGAACAAGTTTTTCTATTTGCACCTATTTAGTGGAAAATAAAGCAATTTCCCGCCAATTTACCCCGATTCAAGCTGTTTAATGCAATTTTAAACATTTAAAAAACATTAAAACAGTATGGCAACATTTAAAGCAATCGTTTTCCAAACAGGAAGACATATAAAACAAGATGGAACATCAAATATAAAAATCAGAATCTATCATAATAGAGAATCCCAGTATATAGCAACCAGCTACTATATCCGCCCAGAAAACATGGACGACTCCGGCCGGATCCTACCCAACGTACCTAACAGTGAAATGATAGAGTACGAAATAAATGCGTATATCCAAAAGATCAGGAGAGAGTATTTGAAGCTAGGACAAGAAAGAACCCAATTTATGTCATGTAAGGACTTAAAAGAAGAAATAGAAAAATCATTAGTTCCTGATGCCGAGTTTATAGATTTTGTAGAGTTTACTCAAAATATAGTAATTCAAACGGAAAAGAGAAAAACTGCCGAATGGTACAGATCTTCTATCGATACCCTATGTTGGTACATGAAAAGAAAAAAGATAGATATAAAACTTATCACTTCATTCATGCTGAATAAGATGATCAAAGACTTATATCACTCCGGACCTGCCGGCACACCTTTAGAGCCAGGCACGGTAAGCCATTATCTTAGGGGAATAAGAGCATTGTATAACAAGGCAAAACTCTATTATAATAACGAAGACTTTGATATTATAAGGATTCCTGGCGACCCATTCAAGAAAGTTGAAATCCCGGAGTATCGGAGAAAACGAAAGAATATAGATACCAACACCTTATTAAAAATCCGAGATTTTCAGTCTGATAAGAAATGTACTAATATGGCTCGTGATGTTTTTATGATGATGTTCTATATGATGGGAATCAATATCAATGATTTATATAGCATGTCATGTGAACGTCGTGGAAGGCTGGAATACACACGTTCCAAAACAAAAACGCGGAACAATCATGAGCAAATACCGCTTTCGATAAAAATAGAACCGGAACTCCGCATCCTCCTTGATAAATACACAGAGGGTTATTTCCTCTCCTACTTTCATACCAACTATTGTAACTTGAATAATTTTATGCGGGCAGTCAATAATGGGCTGAAAGACATTTGCATGAACTTAGAACTCGATTTCAAGATCACCACGAACTGGGCGCGTCACAGCTGGGCCAGCTTGGCACGCAACAAGGCTGGAGTTCCTAAAGCTGATATTGATTTCTGCCTTGGTCATGTGAATAACGATTATAAAATGGCCGATATCTACATTGATATAGATTATAGTATTTGTGATAAAGCAAATCGTGCTGTTTTGGACTTATTGCAAAAAAAAGAAGAAAAAAAGACCTGAAACGTTTGCAAAAACAAAAACTCTCTATATATTTGCAACCGAAATGGTGTTGAGCTGGATAAAACAATGATTTTATCCGGCTTTTATTGCATATATATGCTTCAATTGTTCATATTACTGAAACTCATCTCATTTTTACGCTATGCGCCACAAAACAATGACGCATGGAAATTACAGTTTCAAAAACAGCTTTATTAGATAAGCTTAAATCAATCGGGCGAATCATACAGCCCAAAAATTCAATACCGGCCTATGACAACTTTTTGTTTGTCGTCGATGAATTTGGTATCATCCTAGTTACAGCAGGAGAAGAAGGCGGGCGTATCTCTACCAATATTGACGGTAAAACAGACTTTACTGATCGTTCTTTTATGGCTAATGCCAAAACATTACTTGATGGATTAAAAGAAATCCCGGAGCAGCCATTAACTATTCATCTCTACGAAAAAGAATTGGTAGTCAAATATGCTAATGGAAAGTTTTCTATACCTGTTGAAAAAGGAGATCAATACCCGACAATGAGTACAGATAATACTGCTACCCCATTACTTGTATCAGGAAATGACTTACTATATGGAATAAGGCAAGTATTGTTTTGCAGTGCCAATGACGAATTACGTCCGGTACTGAATGGAGTCTATTTTGATATAGATTTAGATACTATCTCATTTGTTGCAACAGACGGCACCCGACTTGCGATGATTGAGAATCCTTCCGCTTATACGCGCAAGGAACGGGCAGCCTTCATCCTGCCAAGTAAATTTGCCAAAGTCCTTTCTAATATTGTTCCGGAAGATTGCATGGAAGTAGAAATATCAGTAAATCAGACTAATATTTTATTTGAGTTTGATTCATACCGTTTAACCTGCCGCATGATTGAAGGCCGGTTCCCTAATTATCGTGCTGTTATCCCTCAAAAGCAACCCAACCGTGCAGTATTGAAAAGAACCGATATTGTATCAGCCTTAAAACGCGTATCTGTTTTCTGTGATGAAAACTCTTCTCTGGTGATACTCAAGTTTTGTCCTGATTCCCTTAAAATTACAGCCCATAATTTAGACTTCTGTAAATCAGCTGAAGAAACTGTTGCTCTACGAACTGGTTGTGATATTGAAATTGGCTTTAAGAGTAGCTTTTTAATCGAAATGATAAACAATATTCCCTCCGAGGATATTGCTATTACTATGAGTGACCCGTCGAAAGCCTCAATTCTTACTCGCTGCGATGAAGAAGTTCGTAGCTTGACTTATCTATTAATGCCTTTATCAATTAATTATTAATGCTATGGGAAAAGAATATCAATCACCTAAACAGGTTATTCAATCATATTTAGAAGAGCGAGCAAAGCGTGACCCTCTCTTTGCTACCTCCTATGCAAAGCCAAATAAGAAAATAGATGAATGCTACGACTATATCATAAGTCAGGCAAAAAAACGCGGTGGTAGCGTTGTATGTATGTCTGATGATGAAGTATTCGGATTAGCAGTTCATTACTACGATGAAGATGATATCAAAGTTAGTAAGCAAACCAATTATAAGGTATCAGCTGGAAATGTGAAAAAAGAAGCATCTACAGAACAACCAGAAATTAAAAAGTCTGCTTCTGCCCCTAATAAGCGTAAAGGGATGAAAAAGCAAATACCTTCCGGACAATTTTTATTATTTGAAGACTTATGAAGCCAAGAACGAAATTACAGCTTAGAGTAGCAGGTTTAAGTAGCCAGCTGCCTAATATTGAGAGTTTGATGATTGACTGGGCTAAGAATGAGTGTTTGAAACATATAGGATATGCAACCAAGTCACGTATTATCTGTATGGAGTGCGGCCAACGCTTCGCTCCGGAACTTGTAAAACGTAAACGTGCTGTTTGTCCTCATTGTGATACGTCTTTGAAAATAGAACAGTCGAGGAAGCGTATCAATAAACAGACAATGTTTATTGGCAAGGCAGAAATTTGTGAGGAATTCCAAGTTATCCGAAGTTTTGAATTGATTGCTTATTACCGGGCAGAAACAAAGCCTCGTTATTATATTCGTGAGATACTACAACATTGGATAAAAGACGACGGTAACCGGGAAGTAGTAGCTCGAGCCAATAATATGGGCTTCAATGGCTGGTGCGGAGAACTGGAGATACGGAATAAAGTTGTTGGATCGTATTATTACAATCATAACAATGATATTTACTGCGAACGCTATCATCCGGCCTCTGTCTTTAGACCTAAATATATTCGAATGGGTATAGATTGTAAATTACGCGGTATGTCATTTCTTACTGCCGCCAATACAATTCCCCATTCTCCCAAGGCTGAAACACTTCTAAAGGCAAGACGTTATGAATTAATAGATTATTTCGAGGGACACCGCTATAAAATTGATAAGTATTGGCCATCTATAAAAATTTGTCTTCGTAATAAATATCAGATTAAAGATGCTCCAATGTGGTTTGATTATTTGGAACTACTAGATCGCTATCACAAGGATCTTCATAATGCTTTTTATGTTTGCCCTAAGAACTTGCGTAAAGCTCACGACTACTATGTAGCCAAGCGTAAGAAAGAACAGGAAAAAGCTGAAAAAGAACGACGGGAACAAGAGATGCTAAAGCAAAAAGAAGCTATTAATAAATTCCTCGAGCGAATAAGTAAGTTTCAAGATTTGGTTATCACTGATAATCAATTGACTATTATACCTCTAAAATCTATCGAAGATTTTAAGGAAGAGGGAGATAAAATGCATCATTGTGTATTTACTAATGAATACTGGAAACGTGAGAACAGCCTGATTTTGTCAGCTCGTATTGAAGATAAACGCATTGAAACGGTTGAAGTCAATCTAAAAACATTACGTGTCGTTCAATCTCAAGGCGTCCTTAATCATGATACCAAATATCATGACCGTATTATCGGGCTCGTAACAAAGAATATGAACTTAATACGTCAGAAACTGACGGCATAGCATACAATGACCTATATAGATTATATAAACCAATTTTGGAAGATGAATCGAAGTGTAGAATTCAGCCCGAACGAAGTCTTTTTGTACTTCTATCTCTTGAATGAGTGCAATATTCGGGGTTGGCAGAATCCGTTTGAACATCCCAACAAGACTATCGTCCTCGCAACCGGTATATCAGAGAAGACCGTCATTGAAGTTAGGAACAGATTGCAGCAAAAAGGTTTAATAACTTTCGAATCGGGTAAAAAGAATGCAAAATCGCCAGTTTATTACTTACTTGACGAAAGTAAAACGGTAAGTAAAGAGGTAAGTAAAACGGTAAGTAAAAGGGTAAGTAAAACGGTTAACATTAAAGATAAGACTAAAGACAATAAGACAATATCTCCCTTACGCGTGGGAGATCTGTTTCCGGCTGATAGTTTTTTCGACAAGTCTTTGGACGACTGTTATACTGAACTGAAATCAAATCGGTCATGGGCGGAAACAGTAACGATGAATACTCGTTCTTCCGGCAACCCTGAATTCACGCTAGAAACCTTTTATGGGTATCTGGAGAAGTTCTTTATGAAATTGCAAAATGAGGGGGAAACAGCGAAGTCACCTAAAGATGCGATGTCTCATTTTGCCCGATGGTTAATATTTGAACTTAAAAACAAGAAAGATGAACGGAGAACTAATAAAAACAGGACTGCAGGTGGTGCTAAGACCGTCGCAAATAGTCCAGGAGACAATAGTAACCCAAAAGGAGTTAACTCCGATACAACAGGCCTTACAGACTGGATCGACAGCCTCTCAATTGGTCGCTGAATGGAGTGGGACAATCGCGCAGTTAAACTGTAATGTCGCTTTATATGACGTGGCTAATGCAGAGCATATACCTACTCTGGCAGATGTAAACAGGAGCTTTAGCAACTCAACATCGATAGAGATCATTACCGAGCATTTGAAATCTGTATTGAGATATGCCGGTGTTGAATTGACTAATGCCCAGCTAGCGGAAACAGCCTTGTCGATACTATCCAGCTACTGGTACCTGAATTTAGCCGAGTTATGTATTTTCTTCTCCCAGCTAAAAAATGGCAGCCGAGGACAATTTGTATGGGGGACGAAAATCAACAATCAAGCTATCATGGTAGCGCTTGCTGATTTTTGCAAAGACAGACGCCGTGAGATTGAGCATAAGGAAAGCGTCAGGATACGCCAAGATACAGAGAAGGGATACTCCCGTTCTGAAACGCTTACCAAAGATATTGTCCTGGGAGCAAAAAGTATTCAAATTGCTAGAGAAGAAGCTATGCAGAGTTTTGATGCCTTCCTGAAGTTTTTTCCGCACCTTCCGGAGAAATATACCCCGGAAGTACTTTGGAAGGCATGGAAGGGCGACAACGAAGCCCTACATACAATTTACGGCGAAAAAATTCCTGCTGCAGACATTGCCGAAAAAGATATTGGGATGTATTTGTGTAATTATAACATTGCTAAGAGTAAAGAAAATGAGAGTTAAAGTATTGACAGTAAAACAGCCGTGGGCCTCATTGATCGTTCATGGTATCAAAGATATTGAGAACCGGAGTTGGCGAACAAATTTCCGTGGACGTGTACTTATACATTCAAGCGCAAAGGGTGATATTGCTAAGTTTGGCTGCTTACAGCCAAATCAAAGACTAAAGGTTCTTAATACACCTATGAGCCGTGTAGGTTTCAACGATCTTCCTTTTGGCTCCATCATCGGTAGTGTGGAGATTGTAGACTGCGTGCAAAACCATCCCTCAATATGGGCGGATAAAGGTGTTTATCACTGGATACTCGCTAATCCCGTTCTCTTTGAAAAGCCAATTGAAAATGTAAAAGGAAAATTGGGTTTATGGAATTATGACTGGGAGGAAACGAATACTTCAAAAGCTATTGTCAGTATGTCAACGGATATTGCTGAAGCAATAATTCCACTATTGAGTATAAGTAATGCTAGAAAATGAAAGCGGCCGGCGTACCACCGCCGACCACTATTATAAGCACAAAGCTTGTATTGCTTATTAGGAACAGCAAATATATAAAATCTTTGTGCTTATGGCAAGTGAAGCAGTAAATAATTACATAACTAAACGCTACGAACGCTGGCTTGATTACTCTTTGTATCATTGTGGGCTTGCTGGTATTTCAGACGAAGCAACAGACGTCTTGAATGAGGTCATTTGTTCGCTCCTTCAAAAGAAAAGCAGGTTACTGGATAAACTACTTGAAACAAAAAGAAATGGCTACACAGAGCTTGATTTCTTTGTTTTGAAGATGATAAAGCTAAACGCATCCTCTCCTACTTCACAATATAGGAGTAGATACAAGCCCCTGCCTGTGGATGATAATGTAGATTATTCCAGGCTGGATATTGAAGATATCCCGGATGAATCAGAAGATAGAAATGCTGAAATACTAAATAAACTGCATTTAGTAAGAGATACATTTGAAAGCCTTGATTTAGGTCCGGTAGCAGCCCGTGTTTTTGAGTTTCACTTCTTCCAGGACGGAAATTTTTCCGATTGGGAAGGCCCGGAAACATTGAAACAACTATATGAGATTTATAACGGAGTACAAGAACTTATTAGAAAGAAAATAAATGGAAGTTCATTGTTTTAATTTGTAATATTATTACTTTTGGTGAAAAAACAACAAAGACATGACTACAGAAGAAAATATGATTCCAATAGAACCTTATCTCAAGGATTTTAAACAATATCTTGACGCTAATTCAAGATGCATATTATCAGCTAAATTCGGCAATGGAAAAAGCTACTTTATCAGTAGTTTTATTAAAGAATATTCAAATGATTATCTGTTCATTCCGATATATCCTGTAAATTATCAAGTAATGGATAATAAAGACATATTTGAATTGATAAAAAGGGATATATTAATTAAACTACTTTCAAGTGAGGAGATTAATATCAATGAAATAGAATTGAATGCGGCTTCTTTGTTCTATTACTTTTTCACAAATAATCAAGAAGATAAGTTTTTGGATATTTTGAGCATAATCCCGGATATAAACATCTATGGAATTGACATTAATATTAGCAATGTTATTAAAAAGCTCAAAGAAGTAAAGGATAAATTTGCAACATATAAAAAACAATTTAAGTCAGATGATGAAACATATGAATCATATATCACCCAATTCGACTCACTAAAAGGTTCAATATATGAATTTGATACTATCTCGCAATTAATTTGTGACATCATTCGAGAATATAAAAAGAAGAATCCGACAAAAAAGGTTGTATTAATCATAGAAGATCTTGATAGAATAGATCCTGCTCACATTTTTAGGATACTCAATGTTTTCTCCGCTCATTTTGATAGATATACTCCTGGACCGGTTGAATTTGATAAAACATGTGGAGATAACAAGTTTTGCTTAGATAAAATAATCACAGTCTGCGATATTGATAATATCAAGAAGATATATGCCCATATTTATGGAGATAAGACTGACTTTACAGGTTATATAAGCAAATTTTCAAACAGCAAAGAATATATCTATTCATTAAAAGAAAAAATAAAATGGTATATTACCAATGTGTTATTGGATAGAGATTTGGAGAAATACCCAACACTCTGTAACTTATTATCATGTACCATTATTTCATTGATGGATGATAAAGAAACGGCAGAAAGTAATTTGCGTATAATAAAAGCACGTATCGGTAAAGCCAATAATTTAATAAGAAAGCAAGATATAAAATTAAATCTGAAACTTGGAGGAAAATATATTACTTCTGATTCTGACTGTACAAAGTTGTTAGCTTTGTTGAAAGCATTTGGAATTGACTTCAACAAAATTAATGTAAATACTGCTTATGATGAACTTGTGAAGATTATAGGTAAATACTGGGTTTTAGTTCCTATGTTTGAAAAGAATATTATTTTTGAAGTTCAAAAAAACAAGATAGACATTGTGTACTATAGAGAAATTGCACGAGGAATTAAAGATTGTCAGCGGTATACTACTATTTATAATTGTATTGATGGTGATCAAATTTTAGACTTTGATATACCGATTTGGAATGCAAAAGAAAAAGTTCCATCACTAATCTTTGGTCAAATTAATAATATAATTGATTATCTTAATAAAAAATTTATTATCTAATATATACGTTTTTTACAGTCAAGCATAATAAAAAGGAAATAGTCAAGGAATCTATATTTTAATTGAAATTCCTTGGTCATGGAAGAAAAAGAAAAAATTACAATTGATCCCCGGAACTATCGTATCCATGGGGACGAAAACAAGCGGCTTATCCACAAAAGTCTGGTTGAATGTGGAGCCGGTCGATCCGTATTGGCCGACCGTGACAATGTGTTAATCGCTGGAAATGGCGTGTATGAAGAAGCTCAAAAGTTAGGACTCAAAGTGCGTATTGTTGAGTCTGACGGTACCGAGCTTATTGTTATTAAGCGCAAAGACCTATCTACGGAAGATGAAAAGAGAAAACTGCTAGCTCTAGCAGATAATCATACTTCCGATACTTCTGAATTCGATTGGAAGTTAGTGATAGAAAACTTCTCGCCTGATGTATTGAATGATTGGGAGTTTTCAGTAGACGAGATCGAACTTTCGACTGATATCCATAATTCTGACGATGAGAAAGATAATAATCTTTATACAAAAAAAATAGTATCTCCAGTCTACACACCGACTGGCAATAAACCGGCAATATCAGAACTCTATAATCTTGAAACTTACAATTGTCTGATGAAACAAATTCAGGGGTGTAATTTAGACAAGCAGACTAAAGATTTTCTTCAGCTTGCAGCTTCAAGGCACATTGTTTTCGATTATGGAAAAATCGCTGAATTTTATGCTCATTCAAACAACATCATTCAAAATTTAATGGAAAATTCAGCTCTTGTCATTATAGATTTTAATAAAGCTATTGAACTAGGATATGTTTGTTTAAAGAAAGAATTGTCAGACTCATATTTGGAGGATTATAGCAATGATGAAAAATAATAGCTTCGTTGCATTGATACTTACACATGGGCGTCCTGACAATGTACATACAGTAAAAACATTACGGAAATGTGGCTATACAGGTGATATTATCATAGTATTAGATAATGAAGATCCGAAGATAGATCGTTATCGCAAAAACTACGAGAACATATATGTATTCGACAAAAAAGAAATAGCATCAGAAACAGATGAGGGTGATAACTTCAATGATCGTCGAGCTATTATTTATGCGAGAAATGCTTCTTTTGAAATAGCAAAAGAAAAAGGCTACCAATATTTTATTGAGTTAGATGATGATTATACGGAATTCTCATACACTTATAATCAATATGGTGAAATGAAGCAGAAAAACATTATCAATCTTGATAAAGTACTTGATGCTCTAATTGATTTCAAAAATAAAACAGGTGCTTTAGCTGTTGCATTAGCTCAAAGAGGAGATTTTATCGGAGGAAAGCAGAATAATATAGTTCGTGGTGAATTACTTAAACGGAAAGCAATGAACTCATTTATTTGTGATACAAACATGCCTTTTAAGTTTTTTGGTAAAATTAATGAAGATGTAAACACCTACACTTTACTAGGAAGTAGAGGAAATTTGTTTTTTCAGATTCCACATGTTTCTTTGAATCAAGTAACAACTCAACAATCAAATGGCGGGATGACTGATATATATTTGGATAGTGGGACTTATGTTAAGTCTTTCTACACAATTATGTATGCTCCTTCTTGTACAAAGATACGCCCAATGGGAAGTGTATATAGACGCCTACACCATAGTATTAATTGGAATAATGCTGTTCCTAAAGTAATTCCAGAGAACTGTAAAAAGTAGCCCCTATTTATATTTTAATTTGAAGATTATCCAAGCTAAGGCAAGAGTTATCACTATTTGTTAGTTATTGTTAGTTTATGACAGAGAAGAAGAATCCGGCCGAGAAGAAAAAAAGAGGGCGTAAATCAGAGTACAGAATAGAGTTCTCCGATCAGGCCCTAAAGCTTTGTTTGTTGGGTGCAACGGATAAAGAGCTAGCCGAATTTTTCTCTGTTTCCGAACAAACATTGAACAAATGGAAAAAGGACTATCCCGAATTTCTTGAGTCCCTAAAAAAAGGAAAGAATATTGCGGATGCGAACGTTGCATCTCGGCTATATAATCGTGCTATCGGTTATTCCTGTAAGGCAACAAAATTTGCAACAACCGAAGGAAGAATAACAGACTCAAAAGAATATATTGAGCATTACCCACCTGATACGACAGCTGCTATTTTTTGGTTGAAGAATCGGCAGCCGGAGAAATGGCGTGATCGCAAAGAGATTGACGCAAATGTGAATCTTAGCGATGAACTGGAATCAATGACAGATGAACAATTAGCAGCTATAGTACGTGGCGAAAAAGAGTGAGAGAGAAATATTGCTTAGGCGAGCGAAAGCAGCGACTATACTTCGTAAGCGTGAAGCCCGGAATGATTTCTGGGCTTTCTGCTTATACTATGATCCTAAGTTCTTTGCCAAACGATTATTCTTGAAGAAAGTAGCCGAAGCGTTCATGCGTGTGTATACCTCCTATTTAGCTAATATTATCTATCGTCTTGCTGTAAGTATGCCGCCACGTGCCGGAAAGTCTTATATATCTTCCCTATTCATTGCCTGGATGTACGGACACTTTCCAGAAGAATCCGTAATGCGTAATTGTTGCTCTGATACTCTATACAACAAACTTTCGTATGATACCCGTGATATTGTAAAATCGAAGCGTTACAAAGAGATATTCCCTGATATTCATCTGAAAGGTGATAAACAGAATGTGAAAAGTTGGAATGTGGAAGGCGCTCGCCAGGTATCTTATTTCGGTGGCGGTGTTGGTGGTACCGTGATCGGCTTCGGTGCGTCTATGCTCGCCATGACCGACGACTTATACAAGAGCCTGGAAGATGCGTTATCTGACAATAACAATGAAAAGGTATGGTCTTGGAAACAAGGTACGCACGATTCACGTATTGAGGGAAGCTGCTGTATGATTGACATCGGTACCCGCTGGTCTTCTAGTGATGTCCTCGGACGTATGGAAGAAGCTGGCAAGTATAATGAAATCATCCGGATCGCTGCACTAGATGAGAATGATGAAACTTTTTGCGCTGATGTACATACTACGGAATATTACCGGGAACTACGTTCTGAAACCGACGAAAGCATTTGGATGGCCGAATATATGCAGGAACCATTCGAGTCCAAAGGGTTACTATTCCCAAAATCGTCTCTCATGCGCTTCAAACTAGCCGATATTGCAGGAAAGAAACCTGATGGGACACTCGGAGCTTGTGATACAGCCGATAAAGGAGATGATGATTTCTGCGCACCATTCGCAAAGGTGTTCGGACCGAAATATTTCATTACTGATATTCTTTTCACAAAGGATCCTGTTGAAGTTACAGAACCGCGCCTGGCACAAATGGTAATAGATACCGAGTGCGATCAGCTACGCATTGAGTCAAATAATGGTGGTCGTATCTTTGCTATCAATGTGCGTAAGCTTGTTACATCAAAAAAGAAATCGTGTGTTATACAAGCCCGGCCAACAACCCAGCACAAGGAAACACGTATCATTATGAAGGCTGGCTGGATAAAGAAGCATTGTGTATTCTTAGACGAATCAGAATACCCTAAAGGTTCGGATTATTGGCGTTTTATGAAGTCACTCACTAGCTACAAGCGTGAAGGTGATAACGCTCACGACGACGCTCCGGACGGAATGACAATTCTTGCAGAATTTGCAGAATCACTTGGCTTGAAGTTCCAAACATCTACTCGTAAGGTAGGGCGTGGATAGTTATATTCATTCATGCCTAAATCAAATATTAATTACTGAAAAAATCAACTAGCATCAATAAAAGTTGTAAGACTGGATTACCTTTTTCTTGTTCTTTATACATCCAATATTTTAATCGGATCAGTAGATACAGAGTGACTATACCTAATTTCTTTCTCTTGTTATTTTTTCTACAAAACATAATATACCGAATTAAAAATTAATTCGATATTGCTCTGCCTCGCTCTGCGAAAATACAAAATGATTCAGCCTATATCCGAGAAAACACCTATGAATTTTGAAAAATGTTATCTTACCACTTCAGGAAATACTTCTAGGGCGTATATTTTAAAAGAAAAGTATATGCCAGACATTAAGGATATTCTGAAAAATGAAGATTTCGGTAGCATAGTAGGTGATTTATGCGTTGATACCCGTGAAAATCGTAATCCTCGTGAATATATGGAGGAATACAATGGAGACAGAACCCGACGTAAAGAATCTGTCGGGTATCGGGAGCCTAAAAAGATTGCTGTATATTCAGATACAGAAGTAGAAGTTGACCCCGAAACAGGAGCCGAAAAGCCAAAGAGACTAGAAGACAAGACTGTCGATGTAGCTAAGGTCGTAACCAACCTACCTAAAAAGATCGTTCGTAATTCTGTTGCTTTTCTATTTGGTGGTGAAATGACTATCACAGCAGAAGATTCGAACGACGGGCTCTGCGAGTTCAAAAAAGTCTATAAGCGAAAACTCAAGATGCAATCTGTATTGAAAGAGTTTGCTCGCAAAGTGTTGTCTGAAACCAAGGCTGCTATTGTATTCTATCCTGTTACCAAGAACGATGGAAAAAGTCAGTTGAAAGTTAAGATTCTTTCTACTCCCAAGGATAGTAATGTCGAATGTGAATTCTATCCACACTTTGATGAGGACGACGATATGGACGGTTTTCTCTATAAATACAATGCAGAAGTCAATGGCCGTACTTGCGAATGCGTGAAAATTTATACGAAAGATGTTATCTACTCCGGTATCATGGACGGTGTATGGCAAGTGAAAAAGATAAAGAATCGTTTTGGCAAGATTCCGGTAGTATATGCCGAGGTCGATTGTCCGGATTGGGAAGATGTTGCTAATTTGATTGACAAGAAAGAAATGAGACTTTCCCGGCTATCAGATACTAATGATTACTTTTCTGAACCTATACTGAAAACTTATGGTTTAGCTAACCTTCCGAGCAAAGAAACGGTTGGTAAGGAATTGAACTTCAGTATGGAGGTTGATTCAGATACCGGTACATCGTATCACGGTGATGCAGATTATCTTGCATGGCAACAATCTTGTGAATCCGTTACACTTGAACTAAACCAACTGGATGATGCAATACATTCCGGAGCTTCCAGTCCGGACTTGTCTATAAATAAACTAATGGGACTTGGCAACCTTAGCGGCACTTCACGTCGTTTTATGCTGATTGATGCAGAGATAAAAGCTACTGAACAGATGGAAATATTTGGTCCAGTTGTTCAACGAACAGTAGCAATCGTCCAAGCAGGAATGGCAAATATTACACATACAAAATATGCATCACAGCTAAATGACAACTACATTGAGGTAGAGTTTGGTAGTATTCTCCCACAGGATTTGGCGGAAGAACTCAAGAACCTTGAAACTGCTTCTCAATTCAATAGTAAAGAGACGATTATTAAAAATTCGCCCTATACAGATGATGTGGAAGCGGAACTGAATCGTAAGAAGAATGATGAGAAAGAAACTGCACAGAATAATTCACTCATAGGAGCAACTTTCTAAGCTATGCCCGGACTTTCTTTCTACGATAAACAACATATACAGAAAATTGCTGCACAGCAGGCCGTAATAGCCAATATCTTTAATCAGTTTATACTTTCTGTTTCCCCGTATCTCCGTAAATGGTCTGATGCGGGGAAAAACAATGTATGGATAAGCAATCAGGGAATAGAGAGTGCAGTTGACCGGGAACTGCTGAATCTTGAATCAATGCTATATGCTAATATCTCTGCATTTCAAAAGGACGGTTGGGAACGAGCAGAAAGAAAGAATGATGATTTTATTTCCCAGTTCATCAAGGGAATGGCTATTTCCAGTGCAACGAAAGATGGTATGTTTTCCCATAGTCTATCTGCATTTGAAGCTCTAAAAAATGATATAGACGCTAACGGATTCAAATTATCTGATAGGGTCTGGAATATTACACAGCAGACGAAATCGCAACTCGAATTCTATCTTGATAGTGGCGTAGTTGCCGGACGTAATTCAAACGGAATCAGTAGTGATATACGGCAAATTTTGCAAAATCCCCAAAAACGCTTTCGCAGGATCCGGAATGAGAAAGGCGAATTAGTTTTGTCTCAACCGATGAAAGATTACCACCCAGGACAAGGCGTTTATCGTTCTGCATATAAGAACGCTCTCCGGACATCTGCAACAACGACGAACACAGCTTACCGGAGTGCAGACTATGAACGTTGGAGCAAACAAGACTTCATATTAGGTATTGAGATACATCGCTCGGCCAATAATCGAGGACCGTGCAAGATCTGTGATGCGATGGTAGGTAAATATCCGAAAACGTTCAAGTTTACAGGCTTTCATCCTTTTTGTATCTGCTTTGCCACTCCTATCACCATGGAGCCGGAAAATTTTGCTGATTTCCTGCTGAATGACACAGTTCCGAAAGAGCAGGTTATTACAGACATTCCCCAGGGAGCAAAGGATTTCGTCATCGAGAATAAAGATGGATTGCAATCGGCTTTCTGGTACAAGGATAACTTTACCAATGATGGAGGACTACAAAGAGAAATAGTTTCCCAACCTATTACGAATGAAGTTATAAAGGTTTCTAAACCTAAACGTATCAAGACTGATTCTGAAATTGCAAATATTAAACAAAAATGGAATGAGCGAAAACTCTATAACAAAATAACCAACACAGAGAATGAAATACGCCTGAATAAAAGCTTTGAGACAGGAGTCCTATTTGACAGGAATGGTAATGTTGTAATCGATAAGCGCGGAGCCAAATATAGTGTTGCGTTTACGGATGAAGAATGTGCAAAGATGAAAGATTGCGTTTTCACACATAATCACCCAAGAGGCTGGCAAGAACCAGAAAAGAGTTTGGGACGAATAGGTAACTCATTCAGTCCGGCTGATATGTATCTTGCAATAGCTCATAATGTATCAGAAATGAGAGCTGTAACACCTAATTATACATTCGCTATGAAACGTCCCGAAGAAGGATGGGGAATTACAATTAGTAAATTCGAAAAGCTAGTGAATCGGGAGAATAACAAACTAAGAGTAGAGTTTACTGCTAGAATCAATAATAATACACTATCCCCAACAATGGCTTCAGTGGTCCATTATCATATATTATGGAAACGGATATCTGAAAAAATGGGATGGAATTATACAAAAGCGAAAACTCGTTAATTGGATTCTTTTAGGAAGACGAACTCCCCTTTTTGGTCGCTTTCTCTTTTGTCATGTACCTGTGAACCATCAAGGTACTTAACAGGAATGCCATTAGGGTATGCCGGGCATTTTAATTTATCAAAATTAAAATGCTTGCATTGTGTACACTTAGATATATACACATTGTAATATTCGTGTCTATCTTCTATATAATCCATTTTATACTTTGACATAATTACAAATATATGCATTTGATTCTGAAATAAAATATATAAGCAGGAAAAATTTACTCCCCTTATATTTTAATAGAAAATCGTTATGACAATCATTGATGCTATTAAAAAGGGCTTGAAAGCCGCAGGTGTAAACGAAAAGTACGCTGTAAAGGTTCAGAAACTCTTCAAAATCGAAAAGGAGGAGGATATTGATACTTATATTGCCTTGTTCAAAGACAATATTCTTCCTGATCTTGAAAGCACATCCGCAATAGAAAAAGCAAAAAAGGATGCTATTGCCGAGTATGAAAAGAACAATGGTTTAAAGGATGGTAAACCTATCAAGTCGGCTAAAAAGACTAAGAAAACAGTAAAATCCGATGACGATGATGAAGAAGACGATGATGAAGACTTCGAAGATTTGCCCGCATCTGTAGTTAAGCTATTGAAAGCCCAACAGAAGCAAATCTCCGAGTTGACCGCATCGGTATCTTCTGTCGTATCAACAGTCACAACTTCCACGAAACAGGCATCAGCCAGAACACTATTTGCAGATGCAAAACTGCCTGAAAAGTGGTTTAACCGTATTGATGTCAATTCTGAAACTTCTGTTGAAGATCAGATTAAAGAGTTGCAAGAAGAATACGCTGAAATCAGACAGTCAGTAATAGATGATGAGGTTGCCGGTGGTGATTACAAGCCTAATTCCTACAAGCCCAAAGAACGTTCAGAGAAAGAATGGCTGGAACTAATGGAGGACGAGGAAGGTGTTAATAACGGGACTGCCAGCCTTGGACTTGAAGAATAATAATTAATAATTAAAAGCTATGTTCAGAAAAAAGCAAAGTGAATTTCAGTATGCCCCCGGAATCGAAAAGATTATCGAGGACATTCAGGGCGGTGGAACTATTGCCCGTGCGGAACTGAAGGGAATCATTGATGAACTTCCTCCGCTTGTTATGGTGGGTAAGGACACTAACGGTCTTTATCATATTGTTAAGACTGGAAGAGTTACGGCTGTAGCTGCTGCCGATGCGGTAGCTATTCAGGTAGCAAAGAATCATGTGTTTAAAGTTGGGGAAGCGGTTACAATCGGCGGTGCTTTAACTGGAGCTTCCGATGTAATCTCCGCAATCGACAAGACCGCCCCGGCCTATGACACAATAACTCTTGCTGGTCCGATTGGGGCTGTGAAAGTAGATGATGTGTTAGTACTTGTAACTGCTAAAGCTGCTGCCAAAGCTGCAAAGTTCAAGTATACCCCGGAGGTTATCACCATGAACAAGGTTGATGTGACCGTAGCTAACCAGCAGTCAGGTCTCTTGGTGCGTGGTACTGTTAATGAAGCAGTAATGCCCTACCCTGTTGATGATGCTATTAAAGCGTTGCTTCATTTTATCCGTTTTATGTAATCCATTAATTCATAACTATATATGGAAAGAAGTTTAATTAAACAAGTGAACCGTAAGAATATGGGCGCCCGCCTTAACTCGCGTAAGGTTAAGCCGGTGTTTTTCCCTAATTTCTTCGGTGTAAAGCAGAAGAACTCTCTGAAATGGGAGACTCTTACAGGTGAGAAAGGTGCACCAGTTATCGCTGACGTTATTTCATTCGATTCTTCCGCACCTCAAAAGAAACGTGAAGTTATCGGTAAGATGTCAGGTGATATTCCTAAGACTGCTGTAAAACGCGGTATGAACGAAAGTGATTGGAATGAATACCAGCAACTTAGCAGGGATTGTGAAGGTGATTCGGATTTGAAATCTATTCTTGACCTTGCGTTCAAAGATCAGGATTTTGTATATAATGCTGTTCGCGGTCGTTTTGAATGGTGGTGTATGCAGTTGATGTCCAAAGGTGGATTCGTTCTCAATTCAAGCAATAACAATGGTATTGTTACCGAAGAATTTGTAGGCTGTGGTATGCCTAATGAAAACAAGAAAGTTGCTGCTGTGGATTGGTCTAAGTCTACAACGGCCGACGGCTTGCAGGATATTGAAGATACCGTAGTTGCCGCTTCTGCCGAAGGTGTTACTATCAAATATGTAGTGATGCGCAAAGATAGATTTGCTCTATTGAAGAAACAGAAGGCAGTTATCGAAAAGGTTAGGGGCTGGATTAATCAGAAAGAAAAGCTGACTATCTCCAAGAAAGTTATCAATGAGTATCTTGCTGCCCAAGAGAATACGGAAGGTGTTCAGATCGTTCTTGTAAGTCCATCCGTTCGTATTGAGAATGCCGCTCATCAACGTACTACAGTAAATCCATGGGAAGCTGCCAATATTTGTTTCTTGGAAGATTTGCAGTGTGGCGACGTTCAGCATGGACCTATTGCAGCAGAACACTCTGTCGAGTACAAGAAGAAAGCTTCCACGCTGAAAAAAGACTTTGTTTTTATCAGCAAGTGGTCTGAACTGGAACCGTTCAAAGAGTGGACTAAAGCGGAAGCTAACGCAATTCCAGTAATCAATGACCCTGATGCAATGTACATCATGAAAACTGATGGCCAGGCATGGACGGAAGGTGAAGATACTGAAAAAACAGACGAAGAGGGTTATTAATCATCTATTATGGCAACAATCAGAGAAACAATACTAGAATATCCCTCCATTGAGGATATGAAAGGCTTCTTGGATAAGGTAGTCTTCGTTAAGCGGGGTATCAACTCCGAAGCAGAATGTACTGCTGAAAGCATGAAGCAAGTCGGTCTTTGTGTCGCTGATACGTACGCCATGTTAGTAAACTCACAAGATTTCAGTGAGAATAAGCTTTCTATCACTCATCCCCGTTCTTTCTATGTCCAGACTGCAAAACAACTGTATATAGAAAACGGGGAGCCGGAGAAAGCCGGTAAACTCGGGAAACGAATCATTATCAAAGGAAAGGCTGGTAACAGATGGTAAAACGATATCCACATACAGCGATAGTCACTATCGACGTTAACGGAAAGACAGTAAACGGTGAATGGGTTCCGGGGAAACCGATTGAAATATCCGTTCCCGGACGTTATGATCCTGTAAGTGATGGTACTGTTGTCTATAAACGTAATTCGGCTGGTGATGAAGCGCAAGTGCATGGTTATTTCTATACCAAAATTCAGCCTCAATCAGGTAGTAAGTTTTTGCGTTTGAAAGTCGCTTCCAAAGGTATTGACGTACCGATTATCTGTTGGGAACCTTATCAATCACATTCAATTATTAACGTATGAGAAACGGCATGACTCCCCTATTCACCTTTGATGAAATGGAACGTTGGTTTGAACACTTTCAAAGCAAAGCGGAAGACAAGATGCTTGTTTTCCTGCAAGCTGGAGGTGAAAAGTTTATCGAAGTGGCTCGTCGGAGTGGTTCATATAAAGACCAGACAGGTAACCTTCGAAGCTCTATTGGATATATAATTGCGAAAAACGGAAAAGTGGTTGCAGAGAACTTTACCGAAAGTGAAAAAGGAACTGATAAGACAACCGGTAAGTATAAAGGGCGTAGGCTTGCAGAAGAAGTATCTCTGTCTCATTCCGGTGGTTACGTGTTGGTTGGTGTTGCAGGAATGGAATACGCGGCATCCGTAGAAGCTAAAGGGTATGAAGTAGTTTCAGGAGCTAATACGCAATGTGAGAAATATCTAAGAGATACATTGAAATCTGTTTTTAGAAAGATTTGATTATGGATGAATTCGACGCTGTAGATATAGTCTACGATGCTGTGATTACTGCAAAAACTAATGTTATGATTTACAAAGATGCATCGGAATCGGGTGTTACTAATGAACATATCGTTATCAATCACCTGCAATTGAATGAGCTCGACTTCATTAATAAAGTACCTGTTAACGTCAATATCTTTGTCCCCTTGAATGAAAACGGCATGCCCCGACGTCAGCGCATGAAGGAACTTAGGCGTAAGGTAAGGAAATCGCTTGATTCAATCAATAGCAATGACGGTACATGTAAAGAAGTGACAGTTCTCTGGAGTGTTCCAATGCCGGACTTCAAAGAGGGCTTTGCTTGTACAAATATTAGATTAGAAATTTTAATAGATCAATAATTATGACAGGAGAAGTAAGACCTATCGCTATGGGCGTAGGTAAAATTAAATTCGGAACAGTCGGTGACGGTGTTCCAGGAGCGGACCTCAAAGATTTTCCTCTTCCGACAAAAGGAAGTGTTGCATTTAACTTTGCAGATCCCAAGGAAGTGAAGATTGAAGTAGAAGGTAGTGAAGAACCCCTTTATGTTGAACTGGTGAAAGATACGACAGATTATGTTGAGTTCTCCATCCCTACTCCATCCAATGAAGTCCTTAAAGAACTGGCAGGCGGTGAAGTAGATACAACAGGAGGAAAAAATATCTGGAAAAAGCCTCTTAGTACTCCTTCTATCTCTAAAACGTTCCAGTGTGAAACATTACCTAAAGACGGTAAGAAGGTCGTTTATACCATCGTAAATGGCAAGATCGCCTCAAAGATTTCACAGGCTCCCGGATCAGAGCAAGCAGAGTTGTTGCTTGTTCGTGTATATATGCAAGCTGCTGTTACTGCAGACGGTAAGAGACAGACCGCTTTCATGCGCGAAGTAGTTACTATTGCCGGAGGCGGAGAAGCCCCAGCGAATGCTGCGAATGTCGAAGGCGGAGAAGCTGCTCCAAGTGCAGCTAAGAAATAACTAATTGGATTCCTGTATAGCTTAGTTGGTAAAAGCGCTACATTGGTTATGTAGATACCGGCGGTTCGAATCCGCCTGCAGGAGCAAACTTTTGAAGAATGGAGCCGAAAGTATTGAAAGTTAGTCGCGAATAACTGAATGTATTGCCTGGAAGTACAACGGGCTAGGCTCCTTGAGGAAATTATGAGTATAAAGAACTTATTTCAGCAAGAATCGGAATCCGTAACGGAGCAGCCTGTCAAGATTCCATTTGATTTTACTAACCGAGATTCTATTCCGAAAGGAAAGGATCCCGGTGATTGTATTGTAATAAAGCCTATCACTGTCCGGACATGGTTTAGAATTCGTCCACTTCTCCTTGAAATTGAAAAAGAAGATATTGATAAAATGATTGTTAAAGATGGTGAGCTGAATGCTGATTTTCCAGAATTGATGAATAAATATGGAGGACTACTTCTCGATGTCGTTTGCCTGGGCATTCATAACAAGCCAAGTGATCCGCCGGCATGGTTTAAAAACGCCCTCATTGACAATACGACATGGGAGGATATACGCATATTATTCAATGCAATCATATATCGCATAGGGTACCACCCTTTTTGTACCTCTATCACGATGCTTCGGAACGTGAGCCCGCTACGAGAGACGGAGATAATAGCCGCTCGGAAGAATCTGCAAAGCTGGAAGGATATAACCAAAGTAGATTCTTAGTTATTGCAAAGGAAGCTCTAGGATTAACGTTTAATCAAACGTTGGATAGTAGCTATGGATTAATAGAGATATTACTTCAGGAGTACTCATTTGTGATGAGACAGCGTAATAAGATGACTGACGAAGACGGAAATGTTGAAGGACGAGATTATGAGTGGGTAGAACTTCCGTCTTTTGATGACCCTAGTAAGACAGTCAGGATAAAGAAATATAACGATATTGCTGGAAAGGTCAAACGATAAGGTAATTTGCCATTGTGTTTATATATTAGGTTAACTGTTTTTTTATTAAATTGGTTTAGAGTATGTTTTCTAGTCCCTTGTATCTGTGAAGATATGGGGGATTATTTTTTAATCTCCTGAAGCTTCTGATTGAGAGATGCATTATCCCGCTGTAGATTCTCAATCAATCTTTTCTGATAAGCGAGCATCCCTTCAATTCTTCCTTCATCCTTGCCCTTCTTGTAAGCAGCATTGATTTCTTCTTCTGTGTAGTTCCTTTTATTCGCTACAGATACGTTCTCATTTTCCTTGGTCATGGCGCTAATGAATAGTAATTTATATATTATAGAAAAAGGCTATCTCTCCCCTATTCTTTCCGACCAAGGAACATAATCTATTGCAACGCATTAGGATTATGTAGCAAAGGGAATTGATAGCCTATATTGTGATATAGTAGGCGAATCAACTCCCTAATACGTTGAAATAAAAATCGTTCCTTGGTCTTAGAACACTGCAAAGATGCTTATTCTTCTCGAAATAGCCAAATTTTACCTCCTCTTTATATTTTAAGAATAAATGCTATATGGGTATTCAGAATAAAGATGGTGCGTTATATTTCGCTACAGGTATAGATAATTCAAGGCTATATTCCGGGCGTCAAGAAGCGATGGGAATCATAAAGGCAATGGCCGGTGAAATTACCGCTTTTGATGTATTCGGAGGGATTGGCATTAGTGCGGGGATCGCTTTTACTCAAGCAGCCAAAGAAGCATATAACTTCGAAAAGCAGTTCCAGCAAAGCATGAAAGAAGTTGCAACACTTTCAAGCGGAATAAAAGGCAGTCTTACCGATTTCATGAATAGTGCTATCGATATGACTAGAGAGGTTCCAGTTGGAGCCGTAGAATCAGCTAAAGCACTATATCAGATTGTATCTGCAGGACATGATGGAGCGGATGCTATGAATATTCTAAAAGTATCTGCTAAGGCTGCTATCGGTGGCGTTACAGAAACGGCTACTTCGGCAGATGCTATCACTACAATTCTTAATGCGTATAAAAAAGGAGCTTCCGAAGCAGAATCTGTTTCTGATATGTTATTTACCACAGCCAAGCTTGGTAAGACTACAATGGGAGAACTTGGAAAGAGTATTGCTCAAGCTGCTCCTATTGCCTCGTCCTTTGGCATTGATATCGAAGACGTGCTAGCAGCTGTCGTATCAATAACTAAACAAGGAGTTCCAACAGCCGAAGCTATGACTAAAATACGTGCGGCAATTATGGGAACGGCTAACCATTTAGGTGATGCAGCCTTTTCCGGACGTTCTTTCCAAGAAGCATTACAGCTCATCTATAACGAAGCAAATGGAAGTACCACAAAAATGAAAGAGTTATTAGGTACTGACGAAGCTTTACAAGCCGCCCTAATGATAACCGGACAGAATGCAGTAGGTGCTGCGTCCGATCTGGATCAAATGAAAAATGCAACAGGTGCAGCAGAAGCTGCTTTCAAAGAAATGTCTTCATCAACCGAGAATCAAATGAAGCTTCTTAGTAATAATATAACAGCAGCCCTTCGCCCGTTAGGACAGGAAATTTTGAAAGAGATATCCAGTGCGGCACAATCTATGAATGAAGCCTTTGCTGACGGAAGCGCTCAAGAAGCATTGAAAGAAATAGGAGCATTAATAGTTGTTGTTACGACTGCCCTTGCAGGATACAAAGGCAGTATTCTTGCTGTAAGTACTGCTAAGCAAGTATATGCAACGGTAACAGCAATTGTAAATCGACAGCGTGCTATTGAGGCCGCAGATTTAGTCCTAAAGAAAGGCTTGTATGCTATTGAGGCAACAATGATTGCAAAGAATACATCTTCTCGAATCTTATTGACAAAAGCTCTCAAAGCTCAAACTATTGCACAACTAAAAAATGCTGCTGCAATGTTAACTAATCCTTATGTATTAGCTGCAGCTGCTTTTGCTGGACTTGGCTATGCAATTTATAAATGTGCTACAGCAGAATCAGACTCCGAAAGAGCTATGAAAAAGCATAATGCTGCTATGGAGACTCAAAAAAAACATTTTGATGAATTGAGAAATAAGGCAGAAAGCCTTGTTAATATTATAAGAGACGAAACATCCAGTCAATTTGATAAATTAAGTGCATACAAACAACTTCAATCTATAATGCCAAATGTTTTAAAAAATCTTGATTTGGAGAAGATTAAAACAATGGAACTCCATGATATTTTAAAACTACTCAACAAAGATAAAAATGAGCAATATGTTATGGGGATTAAGGTTAGAGCTGTTATGAAGCAAGAAGAACTTGATGCAGCTACCGCTGAATGGCAAAAGGCTATCGATGAAGCTGAAAAAAACAGAAAAGATGGTATTGAGGATCCCGGATTAAGTATAAAAATTGGACGATTAGCCAAAAAGAAGAATGAAGCTGCAGAGTCTGCCCGTCTTGCAAAAGAAGAAGTAGAGAAAATAAATGAAATTCAGAAGAAAGCAAAGGAAGAACAAAAGAAAGAAGAAGAAAAAGCAGCCATTCAAAATAAAGCCTTTTGGACAAAACAAAAAGATGATGCTACGAAAGCATTGGAATCAATCGCTTCAGCACAAAAGAAGCAAATGGATGCTGGAAAGTTCAAAGGGATAGATTCTGCCGTTATTACTTCCTACAAAGAAAATATCAAGAAGCTGAAGGAAGCTGAAAAAGAATTAAAAGTCTATGATTCATCTTCCAAGCAGGACGACCAAGCTCACAAGCTCCGTGAAGAACAGGAGAAGTATAAACTCCTGCTAGATAAGCAGAATAGAGAGCAGCAGCGTATGAAAGAGGACTCTGCAAATGAACTCGAACAACTTGAAATCAACAAGCTCAAAGAGAGTAGCGAAAAGGTCCTTAGACAAAGGAAACTCAATCATAATCTAGAGTTACAGGCTATCGAGCGTGAAGCAGAGGATAAGAAATTACAAGAAATTGAAAAAGCTCGTTCAGCTTTCGAAGCTAATCCACAAAATAAAAAGAAAACCTTCAATGCATCAGCATATGTCAAATCAGAGCCAGTAAAGAAACAGTTTGATGCATTTGATAAAGTTGCTAATGAAAAAAAGGAAGTTACAAATACTAAATATAATCGTGGAGATGACTTATCCGAACTGTTGAATCAGTATCAGGATTATACAGATCAACGTCTCGCAATTGAGAAAAAGTTCAATGAAGATATTGCTACCCTGCAGGAACAACGAAAACAAGCTGTAAAGAATGGAGATACAGATCAAGTAGAACAGATTGATCGTTCCATAGCCCAGGCGACAAAAAACAAGGGAATGGAATTGATGGGCCTGGATTACGATAAGTTGAAAGAGTCTCCGGAGTATGTTCGTGCATTTGAAAATCTGAAAGAAACGTCTTCTGAAACTCTTAATTCTCTGCTGACTCAATTAGAGAATGCAAAGAGTACGGCTGCCAAAGTTCTTTCTCCGGACCAGCTTCGCGAATATACTAGTACTATTCAATCAATTATGGATGAATTGGATTCACGTAACCCGTTTCAATCATTATCTGACAAGAAGAAAGAACTAGCAGAAGCAGAGGAAGAGTTAGCTAATGCGCAAATTGAATTAGAAAATGCTAAACAGACTCAAGAAGCTGTAAAAGGTGGTGCTAAGATTGAAAATGGTGTCAAGTCCTCTAAATTCAACGAAAAGACTGGTAAAATTGATTCCACAAAAGCTTATCTGACCGAGGCACAGGCTTTGGATAAAGTAAAAGAAAAGACTTCGAGATACAATGAGGCGAAAGATAAGGTGGTACAGAAGGATGCTAAGGTAAAGAAAGCAGAGAAAGATGTAAAAGCACAGTTAGATGAATTATCAGACGCATTAACTGATGTTGGAAAATCAATCGGTGGACCGGCTGGTGAAATTATCTCATTGATTGGTGAAATAGGGACCTTTGCATTGACTGCTATGAGTGGTGTTGAAATGGCAGCAGATACATCGGCTAACGCTATCAGTACAGTTGAGAAGGCATCTGTTATTCTTGCTGTTATTAGTGCAGTAATACAGGTAGCGACGAAGATTTTCAGTATGTTCACTAAGGATGATACGACCGAGAAATATGAAAAGGCAAAAGAAGCATATGAATCCTACATCAACATTCTTGATCGGGTAATTGAGAAACAGTTAGAACTAGCAGAAACTCTTACAGGAGATACTGCAAACGCAGTATATGAAGCAGCCATCGCTAACATAAAATTGCAAAGTGAGAATGCAAAAGTATTAGGTCGGCAGTATCTAAATTCTGGTGCTTCTGGAAAGTCTCACTCAAAAGGGTACAGCGAGGTTGAAGATATGTCAGATGAGGGCTGGAAACAAGCAGCAGAGGCATTAGACATGTCCGTAAAGGAATTTAAGAAGAAAATGGGTGGTCGTATGACTGGCCTATTTGATTTGACCGATGAACAACTTGCGGAACTTCAGGAACATGCCGGTATCTTCTGGTCTCAACTTGATTCAGACACACAGAAATTTGCCGATCAAATCGCAAATGGTGTCGGACAAGTGGCAGAGGTATTGGAACAACAAATTGCTGATACAACTCTTATTGATTATGCTTCTCTTCGTTCTGACTTTCAAGATCTACTAACAGACATGGATGCTGATAGTGCTGATTTCGCCGACAATTTCGAGGAATACATGAAGAATGCTATCGTAAATTCTATGCTTAAAGAAGAATTCATGGACAGCTTAATGGCTTGGAGAGAAAAACTTAACAATGCTATGGATGACGGTATGACTGAAGATGAGTATAATGCACTGAAGGCAGAAGGGCAACAGCTCTCTAATGAAATGAAAGTAAAACGAGATGCAATGGCAGAAATGTTCGGCTGGAATGATAACGACGATGAGCGTGAGGCATCAAAGAAAGGATTTGCTTCAATGTCGCAAGACTCTGCAGATAAGCTAGACGGTAGTTTTGCTGTAGTGACTTCGCATACCTATTCTATAAATGAGGAAGTTAAGAGTATTAATTCAGGAACAGAGAAAATAGCAGAGAAACTGTCATATCTCATAAATATGGATAAGAATATGGCTGAAATGCTTCGATGTAATGATACTATTGTTTCCCATTTATCGGATATCTCCAATTACACATCTAACCTTGTGGAAATAAGGGAGTTCATGTACGCTGTAAAGCTGGGAATAGACACGTTAAACACTAAAGGTATAACACTTAAGCGATGAAAGGGCAATTACTAATAGACAGAATAGATGCTTATATCAGTTTGGGTATATGTATTACAAAGGGAAGTTATAATAACCTGGTAGCATTTCCAGCCATGAAGGAACCGGACAAGAATGATTGGCCAGAAGAAGACGGACAGGAATTTGATCTTTCTAGTCCTATATTGGATACGGCTGAAGTAAGCATTGAGTTTGCATATATAGGCAGTTTGGGTATTAGTGGACTGATTGATATACTTTCTGACTTGAGTTATCATGAATTTTACTTTCCCTTAATCGGCAGGAGTTATAAGTTACGTCTGTCTTCCCAAAGCAACTATGTTATTAATCCGAGCCTTGAAGTTGCTAAATTTATTTTTAGTAACGACTTCCCCCGAGAAGTCGATTACGAATACCAGGAGCCCGTAAATGAGCTTCCAATGCCTAAAGGTTACGAGATTGATAACAAAGACTTATCCGATTATGGCGTAGTCGTATTGCAAGGTAGCAATGCTGAAATACTAAAGGCTCCGACGGTAAAAAAGAACCTATTACAGAATTTCAAACGTCAAGATGGAGCAATCTATGACGGTGAAGTTGTGAAATTCCAAACCAAAGAAGTATCTCTCAAATGCCTGATGCGGGCCGGGACGATTGAAACGTTCTGGCGTAATCGCGATGCCCTACTCTATGATCTCACAAAACTGTCTGCTAAGACAGATAATGAAGGATATGAGTATTCCGATGCGGAACGTATATTTTATTGTGATGAGTGGAGTGAAAGCTATCCTTGCTATTATAAGAGTTGCCAGACAAACAATTTTCTTCTTAATAATGGGGTATGGTGGGAATTTACCTTGAAACTTGTATTTACTAGTTTCCGGATTGGAGAAACAGACTTCCTGCTTGCATCCGAAGCAGGAGAATTTATCATAACAGAAGATGGAATATTTTATATTGACTTAAAAAATTATGCCAATTAAAAAGAAAAAAATCAGCGAATTAACGCTTGCTGATAGCATGGTAGGATTGTACACTATTGGCGTTAAAATGGTGAATGGCGTACAAACAAGTGTAAAAGTTAGTCTTGAATTCATAAAGAAAGCCTATGATGACGTAGTTGCAGCAACAAAGAAGGCCAATGACGCAGCAAAGACGGCCGATGATTCCCGAACCCAAATAGAAGCGAATGAAGATACTCGACAACGCAATGAAGCTACTCGTATCGATGCTGAAAGAAATCGTTCAAATGAAGAACAAGCCCGGTCAGCTGCAGAATCAGTACGTATCATAAATGAGAATACCCGTAAAGCAGAGGAAGCAGCTCGTGCGACCGCTGAAGGGCAACGTGTATCTGCAGAACTTAGCCGCGTTGAAACAGAAAATAAACGAGTGTCAGATGAACAAACACGTAAAAGTAATGAAGATGCACGTAAGACCGCTGAAACAGGACGTTCTTCTGCAGAATCGGAACGTGTGAAGGAAGAAGACAAACGAAAAGCGGCTGAAACAACACGTTCTACAGCTGAAACAGATCGCGTAACAGCCGAAGATGAACGAAAAGAAGCCGAATCCACGAGAGAAACGAATGAAACTGCACGTGTGACAGCCGAAGATAATCGCGTTACTGTCGAATCTGAACGCGTATCTGCTGAAACAGACCGTAAATCAGCGGAGACAGCCCGAGTATCAGAAGAAAACAAAAGAAAGTCCGCTGAAACAGAACGTAAATCAGCGGAGACAGCCCGGGTATCCGAAGAAAATAAAAGAAAGCAAAATGAAGATACCCGCAAAGCTGCAGAAGATACTCGTTCCTCAAATGAGACTAGGCGTGTCTCTGCTGAAACAGAACGTGTAGAAGCCGAATCCCAACGTAAGTCAGAGTATAGCGGTATTATACAAGAAATGACATCTGCTACAGGAGATGCTACCGCACAACTAGAACTTGTAAAAAAAGCTACGAATGATGCAAATGCTGCCAAAAACGCATCAGTTGAACAGACTGCTCTTGCAAAGAAAGCTACTAATGACGCTAACGCAGCAATTATAAGTATTAATGCTGCCAAAGAAGAAACCCACCAAGCAACAGAAGAGGCTAACGCTGCCAAAGTTGCATCGGAAGCCCAAACAGCTTTAGCGAAAAAAGCTACTGATGATGCTAATACAGCCAAAAACGCATCAGTAGCGCAAACAGCTCTTGCTAAAGCTGCCACAGATAGCGCAAATGCGGCAGCACAGGCCGCCAATAACGCAGTTTCTGGAGTTGATGCTAAAGTAAAAGATGCAGTGGATGCACTTGTAGCTGGAGCACCGGAAGCCCTCGACACGCTTATTGAATTGGCTAATGCCCTTAATAATGATCCGAACTTCGCCGCTACCATGGCAACAGAGTTAGGGAAGAAAATCAACGTTTCCGATATTGTCAACAACCTAACAAGTGGTGGTACTGGCAAGGTCCTTTCTGCCGAACAAGGGAAGGTTTTGAAAGCAGCTTTGGATACACATAACCATGCAGGAATATACGAACCTGTATTCTCAAAAAATACAGCTTTCAATAAGAACTTTGGCACAACTTCCGGAACTGTTTGCCAAGGAAATGATAGTCGACTAAGTGACGCACGTACACCTAAAGCGCATACTCATAAGAAGTCTGAAATAAGTGATTTTCCAACTTCTATGCCAGCAAGCGATGTGCCTGCATGGGCGAAAGCTGCAAGTAAACCATCTTATACAGCTTCCGAGGTTGGTGCGTCCCCGTCGAATCATACTCATACAGGGGTCTATCAGCCAGCAGGAAGTTATGCAGCGAGTTCGCATAAACACGAAGCAACGGATATTACTCCGGATAGTACTCACCGCTTTGTTACTGATGCAGAAAAAAGCACTTGGAACAGTAAAGCTGCGGGAAACCATAATCACGATTCAGTATATCAACCTAAAGGTAGCTATGCACCGTCTTCTCATAAACATGCAGCAACTGACATTACGGACGATTCTACACATAGATTTGTCACAGATTCGGAAAGATCTACTTGGAATAGTAAGGCGGCAGGAAATCACAACCACGATTCAGCATACCAACCCAAGGGTAGTTATGCTGCAAGTTCTCATAAACATACAGCGACGGACGTTGAAGAAGATTCGACTCATCGTTTTATGACGGATGCAGAACGTACAAAACTTAGCGGAATAGCCTCCGGAGCTAATAATTACTCTCATCCGGCTTCTCATCCAGCATCAATGATTGAAGAAAGTACTACAAGAAAATTCATGACGGATGCGGAGAAAACTTTACTAAGTTCTCTCGGGACGAACGCCGCATTGAAAGATTTTTCCAATGTAACAACAAAAAGCCTATCCCAGAACGGATATTATAAGCTACCGGATGGGTTATTGATTCAGTGGGGAACTGGAGGAAATGGCGTAAATCAAATAGTTTACTTTCCTACTAGTTTTTATAATACCTCATATGTTGTAGTAACTACTGCTATTTCTTCTGTTATGAATTCGATAGTAAAAATGATAAATGGGAAAAATATATCTTATTTCAAAGTTTATTCGGTAGGTCCAACAATTGAAGCTGGGGAGATATTCGGATGGATCGCAATAGGAAGATGGAAGTAGGAAATATTATAACATCAATTTGATTATGAATTGTTTTAGTAGAAAAATAGTATTGATTTTTGCCACAATTATTTGGCAAAGTTCTCTCGGGACTACGTATGCTTTAGCTGATCTATCGAACGCAATGAGCGTAAACCTATCCTTGAACGGTTATGCAAAATTCAATAATGGATTACTTGTACAATGGGGCAGAGTTGGAGGTTCATCTACAGCTTCGTATAGTGTGACTATGCCTACATCTTTTTATAATACTGAATATAAAATATTTGCAACTGTATATAAGCCTAGTAGTGACTCCGCCGTATATTCATCATCTCCTTTGGCAATAAATAAAACAGTTAGTAGATTTTATTTGAATAGAAATTATGCAAGTGGGGGTACTACTGGATTATCACAAGAATCATGGGACTGGTTTGCGATCGGGCGTTGGAAATAACTAAAAAACAAATATTATGAAGTATTGGAAAAATGGATTCTACGATGAACCGGTAGACGGTTCAGTAGAAATAACGGATGAGCATTACAATCAGCTATTAGATGGGCAGTCTAACGGTTTACTGATAGTTGAAAGTAAGAATGGATACCCGATTTTGGTAGAATATGAGTACGACATCGAAGAAGTGCGAAAAATGAAAATATCTAAAATACAGATATTTGACAAATCGGCCGATGTCAATTCTTTTAAAATTAAAGGGGAAAGTATGTGGTTAGACAAATCCACACGTGTTGGATTATTTAACTCAATTTCGATTGAGAAAAATGCAGGGAAAACGCATACAATCCTGTGGTATGATGCAGTGAAGTATGTTATCCCTATACCTGACGCTTTATCAATGCTGAATGAGATTGAAATGTATGCATTAAACTGCTACAATGTGACACAATCGCACATCGCAGCAGTCAGATCATTGCAGACTATTGAGGAAATCGAAAACTACGATTATACGATAGGTTATCCGGCAAAGTTGAGCTTTCCGGGATAACCAGTTTTGAAGTTGTATGCTTCAATTTCTTCTTTTGTTTCTAATTGATTGATAGCGTTGATATGCCTTTGTGTTGTGTCATAGCACGCAAGGGCATATAATTCTAGTTGTTGCAGCATATTAACGGCCTTCTCGATAGAGAGAATAAACTGCGTATCACCTAGCCAAATACTTGTTTCAGATCGTCCAGTTTCTCTTTCAATACTAATTGAGTTCATAAGCCCTACACGAGTATTCTTATTCAGCCATCCAAATACTCCGTTTATACTGAATTGATTCACTGCTTCAGATGAATCGAACAATCGTAATTCATCAAGTTTTTGCGCTCTGGTTTCTTCGATAGTAGCCTCGTGCACAACTAAAATAGGATATCCTTTTTTGCTTTCAGTTATTATCAAGCCGGTAGATTGACCAGCCAGTAACTCTTGATAATATTCATCCGTAATTTCTACCGAACCGTCTACCGGTTCGTCATAGAATCCATTTTTCCAATATTTCATGATATTTGTTTTTAAATTATTTCCATTTACCTATTGCAAACCAAGTAAACTGCCAACCTGTCCAAGCTATTTCTCCTCCGCTTGCTATATACCTTGTACCTACTTTAAATGAAGAAACTGTTTTAGTATATATTGTTGGAGCATACACTATAATCTCTGTTGTATTAGCTGATACTCCCGTTAGTTGTACGATATAATTCGTATCATAGAAACTTGTAGGTAGATATAATGAGGAGAATCCTACAGCTCCAGCCTTTACTCCCCACTGGATTAATAGACCATTATTGAACTTAATATATGAATTTTGTCCGAAACTTTGACCAGATGATTGAATTGCATTAGTTCCGAGAGAACTTTGCCAAATTACAAGCAATAAAAGTAATACCAATTTTCTACTAAATCTATCCATAATCAAATTTATGTTATAATATTTCTATTTCCAACGGCCTATAGCTATCCAAAAGAATTTCCAAGAAGTAGGATATACTACATTACCACTTGTATATGTCATACCACCTTTGAAATAAGTAGTAGCTTTAGTGTTAATATAAGGGCATAAAACGACGGATTCAGCAGTAACGGCATATTCTGCACACATTGATATTGAATAGTAAGTGTTTAAAAAAGACGTAGAAAAAAAATAATTAGTAGCCCCTGAATACCCACCACCATATCCCCATTGGATTAACAGTCCATTTGGAAACTTACAGTAACCATTCTGTCCGAGGTTCTGTGTCGTAACATTGGAAAAATCTTTTAACGCACAATTTGTCCCGAGAGAACTTAGGTGAATTAAACTACATTTTGAGTGATTTCTTTTAAATATTTTTCATTTGGATTTATTTCGTGACAATGCAGTTGATGTTGTGTGTAATATATTATTTTATCAATGATTCGTCTATCATTTCCTTACTTTTATGCCTATTATTCAATACATTTCTATTTGACGTTTATATTTTAGGATATAATTCTAAGGACATGGTAACTTTATATAATGATGATAAGGAAATAAAAATCGAAGTAAAAGATGAAAGCTACTCTTATGAAGCTATCATGGGAGAAGATACACTCACTTTGTATTTTTCTCATCCTGGATACTTGGAAATACCGGTCGGCTCTTGGTGTGACTTCTACGGGAAGCGTTATTCTTTGAAGAGGGATAGCAATTTCAAGAAGAACGGTGAACGTAACTTCGAATATACTCTGATTCTGGAAACTGGGGAGGCTGATGCTATGCTGTGGAAAGTACGTCATACCGTTGACAGAAGTATTAAATTCTCATATACAGCCAAGCCACATGAACATCTACGTCTACTCGTTGAAAACCTGAACCGTCGGAGTACCGGTTGGAAAGTCGGTGATTGCATTGAAGGAACGGAAAAAGTAATCAACTACAATCACACCTATATTCTTAATGCTTTCAATCAACTTGCAGAACTATATGAAACAGAATGGCAGATCATTGAAGAAACGGTTGAAGGAAAACAAATTAGGACTATCCATCTGCGTAAAGTTGAGTATAACAAGGAAAACCCTTTGAAACTGTCGTATGGTAAAGGCCACGGTTTTAAGGTCGGTGTTGGTCGCGAATCCGGGGATATACCACCCGAAATAATTTTGGTAGAAACTACAGATCGCAATATTGATTATTCCACATACGGATCTAAGTACCTGTTACTTCCAAAGAATAAGACTATCCGATTTGATGGAATCAAATTTGAGAATGAAGAGGGCTTCGATTCTACTAAGGCGCGTATCTATAAGACCGATGCGGATGGAACTTGTGTCATGCGTGCCGATAAAGAACTTACAACAGCAAAGGAAGATAGTCTGGACTGTACAGCTATTTATCCTTCCCGTGTCGGTACTGTCAGTGCTGTTATTGAAGTGAACAAGAAGAATAACTTCTTTGACTTTGTAGATAAAGACATTCCTGAAGAGTTGAATTTCGAAGATTGTCTCATAGCTGGAGAAAGTATGACTGTCATTTTCCAAACCGGCATGCTTACAGGCAAGGAGTTCGAAGTAAAGTATATCCATGAAGCGAAAGACAAGAAAGAGGCACGTCGATTTGAAATTGTTCCGCAAGAAATCGATGGGATAACAATGCCGGAACCGGAAGTCTGGCGCCCGAAGGTTGGTGATACATACGCAGTGTTCGGAATGCAATTGCCGAAGGCTTATATCTGTAATGACAGCACACAAACAGGTGCGAGCTGGGAAGCTTTCAAGGAAGCAGCTAAATACCTCTATGAACATGAAGATAAAGCATTCATATTTACCGGGACATTGGACGGTATTTGGGCTAAAAAACGCTGGTTGGAGATAGGCGGTAAAATAGTACTCGGAGGGTATGTTGATTTCTATGATACGCAATTTCATCCGGAAGGTTCTCTTATTCGCATGATCGGAATCAAGCGCTATATTAATAATCCATATTCTCCGGAAATAGAGTTATCAAACGAACCAGTCAGTACATCTGTTTCAAGTGATCTGAATAAGATTGAGACGAACAAAGTAGAGGTAGATATCAAGCATAAGGACGCCCTGCAGTTTACTAAGCGTCGGTTCCGGGATGCAAAGGAAACGATGTCCATGCTTGAAGATGCACTGCTGAACTTCTCCGGCTCTGTCAATCCAATAACCGTTTCAACCATGCAACTGCTTGTAGGTGATGAAAGCCTGCAATTCCGTTTTGTCAATTCAAAAACGAATCCAGTTCAGGTATCTCACAATATTACTTATAATGCCAGCACAAGAATACTGAACGCTCCGGCAGGAATCCTTCAGCATTTAACACTCGGCATTAGTTCTCTTTCTTCTTCACATAAGGCAGACGAATATAAGTACTGGGATATGGCTGAATACAATTCTCCGGCACTCATTGACCCGGAAAAGAAATATTATCTATATGCTAAAGTTGGCAAGGAGAATCAAGCTGGAACATTCCTCTTGAGTGAAACAGCTATTAAAATAGAACAGATAACTGGATATTATCATTTACTCACCGGAGTGCTTAACAGCGAGTATGAAGGTAGTAGAAGTTTTGTTCAGCTATACGGATTTACTGAAATTCTGCCGGGCCGCGTAACAACAGAAAGAATCCTTTCGCCGGACGGTGATACATATTTCGATCTGGTAAAAAGTGAGATAGGCGGTAACATCCAAATAAAAGCAGGTTCTTCCGGATTGGAAAATCTGTCTGAATGGGAAGCTGCTCATCAGGAAATAAAGGATGCAGCTAAAGCGGCCAAAGATGCTGCCGATTCAGTGGAAGGACTTCATAACTATGTAGATGGAGCCTTCGCTGACGGTCTTATAGACGAAGCAGAGGCAAAAGCTATTGAAAAGTATATCAATACGATCAACAACACTAAACAAGCTATCGAAGCAACTTATAATAAACTCTACACGAATGTTTATTTATCCGGCTCTGCAAAGGTTGGTTTGCTCAATGCTAAGGTTACATTGATGGGAAGTATTGAAAACTTGATTAATGCTATCAATGCTTCAATTTCTGATGGATTCACGACAACAGAAGAAAAGAAAGACGTGGATAGTAAATTCACTCTTTTTAATTCTGCCTATGCTGATTTTAATACTGCTGTTGAAGAAGCAAATAAGGCAATACAGGATAAACTAAAGGAATATTCTGACGAGGCACTGCAACAAGCAATACAAGCTTTAGAGGATGCAGCGAACGCTGCTAAAGCTGCGCAGGACGCTGCCGATTCAGTCGATGGCTTACATGATTATGTGGATGGCGCATTTGCGGACGGTATCATTGATGGGGCGGAAGCGAAAGCGATAGAGAAGTATTTGAATACAGTCAAAAATACGAAATCTGCCGTTGAAGCGACATATAGCAAACTATATGTAAACACCTATTTGGAAGGTTCTGCAAAAACAGCCTTACTTAATGCCAAGGTTTCCTTATTTGGTGCTATTGATAATCTTATTGCTGCAATAAATACGGCTATTGCAGATGGACAAACGACTATTGAGGAAAAAAAGAATGTAGATGATAAGTTTACTCTATTCAACTCTGCTTTAGCTAGTTTTAATACAGCTGTTGAAGAAGCAAACAAAGCTATTCACGACAAACTGAAAAGCTATTCCGATGAGTGTACAGCCGATTTGAAAGTACTCAATACTCAAATCTCCGCACAAGTAACTCGAGTTGACAGCCTGACGCAGCGGATAGATACTGCAGGTTGGATTACTACAGCTGACGGTAATAAGATATATGCTTCTAAAGAACTGGAAAACGGCAATACGCTTATATCTTATATTAACCAGGCAGCAGGTGAAACGACGATTCATTCATCTAAAATTAATTTGGAAGGTGCTGTTACAATCACCGCACTGCATAGTGATCTGCAGACAATGATTAACTCCAAGATTGATCGAGACGGATTGGGTAAATTAGCATTTGAGGATGCAGTCGAATATGCAAAACTTGGTACTACAATTGTTGTAGGCGGGTATTTGAATACTGATTTGATAAAGGTTCGCAGGATAGATGCTGACTCCGGGTTCATAGGTGGTTTTACTATCGAAAATGGACGTCTCGTTTGGACGCGTTCAGGGTATTTTGGCGGAACATCTCGTAGTTTGAAATTAGGTTCTGGAACGGCAAAAGAAGGCGTTGTTAACGTTACTTTCAATGCAGAAACAGACGGACGTTTTGGGATCGCATCTATTGGTTCCAATTTTGGTGGAGCTTGTATTTATGCTTCCAGAAATCTAAATGCATCAGACAGAAGCTACCCACTGGCTAGTACAACATACGCCGGCTTTTTTGATGGAGGAGTTTATGTGAAAGGTTCTTTATCGAGTGAATTATGCCTTGCCGATAATTTTGGTTGTATTACAAGCCGGAATTCAGATGGAAGTATAAACTATTACCAAGGAATTGATTTTGATTTTGGTAGTAATATGAAGTTCAGAAAAGGACTATTAGTATCAATCGCTTAATATTAATGATTATGAAATTAAATTTAAACAAACCTTTAATAGATTTTAGAGGCAAGGAAGCCATTAAAATAGTCAATGGCAAGGAACAGAAGCAGTTTCTTCGTGATATGGTTTCGGAAGCGCTTTATGCTGCCGGTATGAATCCTCAATCAGGTATGGATATGGCAAAAAAACTACGTGCCTACAATATGCTCCAACAAATCATAAATAACCGAGGAATACTTGAGATTACAACAGAAGACGCCACTCTCTTAAAGGAGATTTGTGCAGATGTCTTTACAGCAGGTGCTTTCGGGCAAATTAATGAACTAATTGAAGGAGGAGGTAAAGAATGAACATTACATCAACTAACAGTACTGCCACAACTAAGGTTACGGACGCTATCAGGATTAAGTACAGAATGTCAACTCGTGGTACCGAAGCGGTGAAAGATATTACTGCCGAGATTATTAAGGATGAAGCCACAGTAGGTTTCTTCAATACTTCGCGAAATGGAGTAACCGGATTCTCGCTACATGAGGATCATGGGCTAACCTTTGGCGAAGTGAAACAAGTATTTCAGACAGCTATTGATGATTGTAGCGAGGTATTAAAATAAAGTATTAATATTTTAGATAAAAATGATATGGATTATTTCAAAAACTTACTTATTGGATTGGTTACCGGCATAGCTGCTTATCTCAATCCTATTTCTGGGGAGATCAAAAGTCTTATTGCTGTATTTGCCCTCAATTTCATTTGCGGGCTACTTACTGCACTCCTTATCAATCATGAGAGTTTTTCTTTTAAAAAGGCTTGGAGATGTATCGTAGAAGCAACTATTTTCTTTGCCTTGGTTAGCTGCATCTACTTTATTGGTGAACACAAAGGAAATCCGGAAGGTGCGCTACAATGTGTTTCATTTATTACGTATAGCGTTTTCTATTTCTACGGGGTGAACATTCTAAGGAATATCAAAGAAATTCTACCCAACTCTAGCAATGGCCATAAGGTAGTAGCTTTCTTGCACTATGTATTAAGTGTTGAGTTTATAAAGAACATCCCCTATTTAACGAACTACTTACAAAAAGGAGACGCAAAATGAAAACTATTGATGCAATTATCATCCATTGTTCGGCCACGCGTGCCGGACAGGCTCTACGAGCCAAAGATATTGACCGGATGCACCGGGCTCGGGGATTCAATCAGATCGGTTATAACTTCATTGTTAACCTTGACGGAATGGTTGAGAATGGGCGACCGTTAAGCATTGACGGAGCGCATTGTAATACCAAAGGATTTTCAGAGTCTTCATATAATAAGCATAGTGTTGGCATCTGTTATATCGGAGGCTTGGACGCATCTGGAAAACCTGCAGATACACGTACTCCAGCTCAAAAGATGGCACTACGCGAATTGGTCGCGAAGCTCTGTAAGGAATACCCTATAATTGAAGTGCTCGGACACCGTGATACTTCGCCGGATCTGGACAGCAGTGGAGAGATAGAGCCAAAAGAATATATTAAGGCGTGCCCCTGCTTCGATGTAAGAAGTGAATTTTCTAATTTTCTTCGTAATACAGTGATCCGACCATGAAAACGCTAATCTATATAACCATATTCCTGATGTCGGGAATATGGTTTACTTCCTGCAAGACTTCCCGGAATATGGAAACTCAAAAGCAGGTAGACTATTCCGGTGAATTGAGTCGTATTCAAAGTATAATTGAGTCATTGAGGACTGATGTAAGTAAGCAAACGAAGATTACTACTGACAAGTTGAGTGATCTGAAAATTGAGAATAAAACAGTTTACTTATCGCTTCCGGATTCAACCGGAAAACAATACCCGGTCAAAGAAAGTACTACCACCGCTTCCAAACAGGAGCAAGAACGGACTGAAGTTGACGAAACACTATCTATTACTTTGCAGCAGCTCTCGAATAGATTGGATTCATTGGGGTATAGAATGGATGCTATTTTAAGCCAAAAGGAAAAGATAGTAAAACTTTCATGGTGGGATTTATATAAAGACAAAGTCTATATAGGTAGCATTACCTTAATCGTCGTCTATTGGTTTGTGTGCAGTATAAGAAGGAAATAACTACTTTTAAATTCATAATAAAGAAACTTCGAATATCCCTGCTTGCGAAAATTGGGATATTTTCTTTTACTTATCTCATTTATAATCGGTACATTTGTGTACAAACGTGGATGTCTGTTGTAATATTTGGTATAGACTCTCCAATTATGAATGGAGCTCGACCAAGTGTAATGAGGTTTGGCTTTATGTTTATAAACATTCTTCTAAAATTGTTTTTTTTGATATCTATTTTTATTTTTGAAAATCATTAATCCTTAAATATAAAATGCTATGTATACTCTTAAATATGATAAGAAAATTAAAGAATTCCGTCATCGTGATTCATGTTTAGTTCGAATGAGAAAAGAAAAAAGCATGACTTTTAAAGAATGTAAGTACTATGTAATTCATGATTATTACCCTTTATCTAGTATAGGAAATGATGTAGATATTAATATAAAGACTATTCGTAGTTTTATATATAGTTTTAAAGATGGACATAAAGCTGATGTTGAATATGCTGCTAATATAATAGTGGAAAGTATTAAAAAAGAGAGTGTTAATCTTGAAAACACCTGTTTAATGATAATACCTGCTTCAAAACCAGAAAAGACAAATAAGCGTTTTGAATATTTTTGTAGTATAGTAGCTAAAGCTTTAAATATTGAAAACGGTTTTAACTACCTTTCTGCAATTGAACATGAAGAAACGAAAGGCACTAGTAATAAAAATATAACACCATATCTAATAATAAATTCAGAACAGTATAAAGATAAAAATATATTACTATTTGACGATATTATAACATCAGGCTCCTCCTTTAAACAAGTTTCTGCTAAACTTTTAGAAACAGGTGCTAAAAGTGTCACTGGTATTTTTATTGCAAAAACAACAAGAGAGTAATGTATGAAATTAAAAAGTTTATCAAATGATCCTCAATATACAGATGCAGGTCTGGAAGAGGCATACCATATAGTATATTATATTCCTAAAGGATATACAGATACAACCAAGTGGACTAGCATGATTAAGCAATTTAAATGGAATAGAAATGATAAAAATGATCAGTATATTATCGATAAATGCATTGAAGCCATAAATAGCGCAAACTTAAAGTTTGATTATGTTATTAGAACATTAGGAAGTTCTGAAACAACAGCATTGAAATCTTCAAAATTAAGACCCTTAGCTATTGCTATTGCAGATGCTGTTTCTGCAACATATTTACCACGTTTGTTAAAGAAAAAAAGGGTAACTACTCCTCTACATAGATTACCGGATTTAGCTTCTAGGAAGGCAGAAATGGACGGAGTTTTTGAAATAGAGGTAAAAAAAGATCTTAATAATAAATCGGTGTTGATTGTCGATGATATTTCAACAGCTTGCGTCACATCTGCTGAAATAATAAAAACATTAAAAGAAGAATGGCCTAACGCAACTTTTTATTTATTTTGCATTGCAAGAACGAGTCATGATGAACATGCTAACGAAAATTTATAATTGATATGAGTATATCTAAAGAGACGGAATTAATTATTAAACTAAAACATTTACCCGGTTTTGGTCCTAAGACAGTGGAGTTGGTAGCTAAAGCCATGATAGAACGTAACTTATTTTCTGATAATGACATTGTATCATATGTACGGGAGTGCATAAAAACTCATTATATAAGATTAAATAAAGAGTTGACTCCAGATCTTTTTCAGAAAGCTATTGATGAAGCTCAAAGAGTTTTAGATAAATCTTTGAATAACGGCGTACATATCATTTCTCAATATGATAATTTGTTTCCGATACAACTTAAAAAGCTGAAATCATATACTAATAATAGATTTAAAGATGTAGCTCCAATAATACTTAATTATAAAGGTGATATTAATAGTATTAATAATAAGAAATCAATTGCAATAATTGGGACAAGACACCCTACCATAGAAGGAGAAGAAGCAGGGCAATATTATGGAGAATATTTTGCAGAAAAAGGATTTAATATTGTTAGTGGCTTAGCATTAGGATGTGATACTATTGCTCATAAAGCTGCCTTATCTGTAAAAAATGGAACAACTACAGCTATATTAGCTCATGGTCTTCATACTATTTCTCCAAAGGCACATGAAAGCATTGCTATAGAAATAGTAGAAAAAGGTGGAGTACTACTATCCGAGTATTTTTATGGCTCTCCTGCTTTTAAAACGAACTTCGTAGAAAGAGATAGGTTACAAGCCGGGTTAGCTATTGCTACAATTGTAATTCAAACTGGGATAAAGGGTGGCACAATGCACGCTGTCCAAACGACCATTGATAATAATAAAATTTTAGCAGCGGTCTTTTATAAAGATCAACGTGTGAATGAAATGGAGAATGTTTGTGGAAATAGTTATTTAATCAGAAAAGGAGCTCTTCAATTACGTGAAGCGAATATGTTATACAAATTCTTGCAGTCAGGAAACCAGCTTCAGTATAAACATGATTACGAATCACAACTATTATTCTAATATGTATATTTATGAAGAAAGGTATAATTTTTGATCTTGATCAAACCTTAGTAGACTCAAATATTGCTAAGTCGTATAGAAGTGCTCGCAATTGGAATACGGTTTATTCACTGATTCCTAAATTTGTATTATATGAAGCTTATGACAAAGTATTTGAATTTATAAAAGATAATGATTTAAAAGTTGGAATTGTGAGTAAAGCTCCTTCTGCTTATGTAAAGAAAGTGTTAAATCACTTCAATATACCTTTTGATACAGTTGTTGCTTATCATGATGTCAAATTACAAAAGCCAAACTCGGAAGGAATGAATTTAGCATTGACTCAATTAGGTTTAAGTGCGGAAGATGTTATTTCTTTTGGAGATGAGGTTAGTGATGTGATAGCTTCAAATGGAGCGGGAATTGAAAGTGTAGCTTGTTTATGGGGAAGTGCTAATGAAGAGTCGTTGTTAAGATCAGATGCTGACCATGTAATTCATACTCCTAATGAGATAATATCTCTATTAAAATAGTATTATGTATTAGAGAGGTAGCCGAATAAGCTACCTCTCTATGTCTATCCCCCTTTGACTAGTTAGAACTAAACTTGCATTCCGGTGATGAGGATGATCTATGAATCGCAGTATTACCCCATCAGCATATACAATATAATGGCAACTGTTGCTGCTGTTGCTAAAATATAAATCATTTTATTTTTCTTGAGTTCATCTATTTGTGCTTTTTGCGATTCAATAATGGCATCTTTGTTTTTGATCATATTATTATGATTTTTGTTGGACTCTAATTGGTCCTCTATCCGCTTTCTAGTACCTTTGGCTAATTTAGCAAGGTGGTATCCTGTGTCAGTTGGATTGTTTTTGTATTCACTAACGAATGATCTCAATAGAATGTTTGAATCTCCATGTCCCACTCCTGAAAATATGGGAGTATTACATTCTAATATAGAATTGATAACTTCACAATTACTGAAGAACTCTAATCCTTCGCCTCCTCCTCTTAAAATGAAAATAGCATCGTACTTCTTAGAATCTAAACTATCTATACAACGGGTAAACTCTTGTATGCTGCCAAAGTTACATTGAACTTCATGGCAGTCATACATATTTATTCCTGAACCTAATGCATCCCAGAATTCTGTTCTGACTTCTGTTCTTTGAGGAAATAGCAGACATATTTTCGGCTTTATATTTTTTAATAATATATCTTCTAATTCAATTGATATATTAGATGTTTTCTTTCCACTTTTCTTTTCCAACAATTTAAGTATTTGTTCTTCTTTTGTGGATATTCTTCTTTCCAGCTTAGCTGTTGTGTCTGTTACACTTAAATAGCAATGGAATAAGCAGTCTTTTTTATTCGATATAACAAGCACTCCAGTGAACGAATAAATATAGTCATTTTCAAGCTGATCTCTAATGCCTTTGCTGACTTTTATAACTATAGATTCTTCAGTATTCTCATCAATTAAGGTATCGAAGTAAAATCCATTATAATCCTTAGTACCATTCTTTTTGTATCGTCCTTTTAATTCTATTTGATTGTTAATAGTATCAGGTATTCTTAGATTACTTTTGAGTATGCAGGAAATAGAGTTAGGTGTATGCATTTGTTTGTTTTTTTGCAAAAGTAGTAAAAAAACAAACATTAGCTAGTTTTGTAGATAAAATATTAATGTTTGAATCCCCATATTATTAACCCTCCATGCTTACTATGAGGATAGTAATAATTTCTATTTATTTGCCCATTGCAGACACTTTTTTTAATTATAAATAGTCTTTTCCCAATCATCCAGCACAGTTACATCCCACCGCGGAAGATCCGGATTAATATAAGTTACTGACCTGCCATACACAGAGAAACTTTTTCCGATAAACTCGCTGATAGCTTCATCCTCTCCTTTTTGCAAACTGATATTCATAAAAACATGCATTTCATTCCAGTTTGTAGGCCCAATGAACAAAGATTCAATCAAGCGGCCTTTAACAGGTACACCGATAACTTGCTCTTTTATCCGGTCAACTAATGATACTGCTTCTTCAAATGTCATACTTGTAATTTTAGAGCAAAGATATAAAAAATAGATGCCCTCTCCCCTATCATATAAAAGCTATTTCAATCTGTGGAATTTCAGTATTACAAATTTCAATTCTATTAAGAAAGATATTTTCGTAATTCTTCGATTGCCTGTGATGCACTTCGAACTACCACATACTTATTACGACATGATTCCGCTTGTTTTTGAAACTCTTTCTGTTCTTCTGACTGTTTCCCTACCCTCGTTTTAAACTCTATGCAGAGAGAAGCAAAACCCTTTTTGGGAATAAGTACGATCACATCAGAAACACCAGGCTTTACTCCTTGACGTTTCAGGTTAGCAGCTTCACGTATATGACGGCTTCCACCGTTCGGAACGGCAAATATAAGTTTGTCAGGTATATTAGGGAAATATAGAGGAATAAGTTTAAAGAACTCTGTTTGTATTCGAGCTTCCTCGTTATTATGTACTTCTTTAGAGCGCGTAGGATTACGCTGATCTGCATAACAATTATAACACATAAAGACGGTACCAGTTTTAATAACCGATACCGTTTCTTTTCCGCATAAAATGCACTTTTCTTTAGTCATTATTCAAAATAAGCTAAATTGTATTGGTCTTCTACCTACTACTGCTATCGTTCTCTCATGAATTGGGCACTGCGAAGCATAGGGACATCTCCCTGACATAGCAGAAAGATGCGCTCCATGCCATTCATCCCAATCTGTTACATTATTAGCAGAGAGGAAAGTTATCAGTTTCATGCAGCAGAAGCCACGTTCTTTCTCTTGACCTCCTGCAACTTCGAATAATCCATTACTCTGTGGACGTTTCATTCAATTCTTTCTTGTTTTGAAAGTTGTTATAACTTAATTATCTTCATTATCATTCTCCTCAATCTTGTCTCTCAACTCTTCACTTCCTGTCACTATAGCGTTGGTATATTCACTCGCCGTTTGCAAGTCATTGTTTAATACATGATTTCTCACAATGTTAAGTTCACCAATCAAACTATCAATATGTTCAATTAGTGATTCATTTTTGTTGTTTTTACTATTCATATCTATTCTTGGTTTACTCAAATTCTTACTCTGATACATTAATCTGTAATATTCCCTTCTGATAAATCAAATTCGATAAGGGAACTATTCTCTTCTAAAGATTTACAAACATCCTCTACTGTGGTACAGTCGGACGCTTCAATCGTTAATGTTACTTCAAATGTTTTCATTTTGATTCCTTTCTATACTGATTTGAACTATGCGGTAAACAAGAATCTACCGCATAGCAGATTTATTATTTATTTCTCGACGCTTCCAAAACAGGAAGGTTTGTTTCCGTTGGTATGTATATCACAGTTTTATCATTCAGATTGCTTTGTTGACGTACCCACAAATATTGGATATATGCAGGAGTAATACTTCCATTTTCAATTTTAATCGCTTCGGCAGCACCTTTGGCACGTTCGATTTCAGCTTGGGCATTCAGTTTTTCAGCTTCCAGATTAGCTTTAGCTTCTTCAATCTTTATTTTACGGTTTTGTTCTGCTTTAGCGAATTCAGCCTTTCCAGACATTTCTTGCTGCCAAACGTTATAATAAGGGATGGTAACAAAACATCCCACAACAATTGCGACAAATACGATAGCCGCCAAAATTCCAAGTTTATTCATACTTTCTAATATTGGGTTTTATAAAGCCGCCCAAGGCTTATTAGTTTATTATTATATTTGCAAAAAAACAAATATATGTCAACAATATATCGTAATAGAACAATCCGCCCTTCAAGTAGACTTGAAACATCTGTATCTTATAAAATCAATACAGAGAAAGTCACGACAAATGATACATTGGTTATTACCATTAACCATGAAAGTGAGAATTTTCATAAAGAATTTACTTTTTCAGGAGAGAAGGTTGCAAACCGTTCCTCAATACACTTCAGATATATCAATGGAGAAATCATTTGGTCACCAGTTCAGCCTGATTAGATTCATATCTTTGCAGACTTAAATTATTCATCATCATAATCAGTATCAAAGATACGTGCAACCATATCGACGATATTTTCTTCAATATCCGCGGTAGAACCAGTTACAGCATTAGCAATGTTTTTCTTCTCTTGAATTATGCGATAGACCTTTTCGTCAATAGTGCGCCGGCCAAGGAAGTAGTAACAGGTAACAGAGTCTTTTTGCCCGATACGGTGTGCCCGGTCTTCGCACTGACAACAATCAGCATACGTCCAAGGGAATTCAACAAAAGCGACATTACTTGATGCAGTAAGCGTTAAACCAACTCCAGCCGCTTTTATCGAGCAAATGATTATATCCGCTTTTGGATTGTTCTGAAAGGCATCAACCGCTCTTTGCTTCTCATCCTGCGAATCTCTACCGGTAACAGATACGGCAGTGGGAAAGTAACGTTTCAGTTGATCTACAACTTCATGAAGCGAACAAAAGAGAATTATCTTCTTTCCATTCTCTCGGAAGTCTTTCACAAATTCAATAACATCGCGTACTTTTCCACGTGCGGAGATCTGCCGTAGAATATTGATACGTACCATGACTTCCCCTCGCAGAGCCTTTTCAATCTTTTCATCGTCGGCATCCTTATATTTCTGTAGATACATAATAAGATCACGCTCTGCATCCATATACTCCTTACGATTAGTAATTTCACATGTATTTACCTGGCGTATCTTATCTGGAAGATCTGTAAGGACGAGAGACTTTTCACGACGAAACATACAATATTTCCATAAATTGAAGTTCAATTCCTTCAAATTCGATGCTTCTCTTTGTCCGGAGCAGTACCGGTTAACAAATGGTTTGTAGCCACCGAAATCATCCATACGGTTTAGAATTGCCAGCTGTGGAATCAAATCTTTAGGCCGATTTACTACCGGTGTTCCTGTAAGCTCTATCACCCATTCTTTACCTGTACAAATACCCTTGCAAAACTTTGCCTGTTGAGTAGATGCAGACTTACAGCGATGGCTTTCATCAATGATAACAGACTTGAATAAATTGATTGAGTTTCTAAATTCCACATCGCGCAGCGTCCAGCCTTCGGCTTTCTTTATGCGTTGTACGAAGTATTTCTTTAGTGATTCATAGTTTACGATAAAGACTTGATGCATTCCTGTTTGATAAAAGAAGGTCCATGTATCACGTACTTTATCTGTGAGTACCATTGCTTTTTTATCCGTAAACTTCTCCCATTCCCGTTGCCAGTTGATTTTCAATGATGATGGGCAAATGACAAGACAGGGAAAAGCGTTCGCTAGATTGATGGTAGCAATACTTTGTAATGTCTTTCCGAGTCCTGGTTCATCGCAGTTCATGAAGCGCTTTAGCTCCAATCCTCGGGCAATACCTTTGAGTTGATAGGGATAAGGCTGAATTTTTAAGCTATGCGGAATTGTTAGATCTGGAAGTTCCGGAACATCATAAGCAATATCTTCCTCTTTCTTTGTAGTTCCGCTCACCCAATTTATATTTTCAAACTGCTGTATCTGATAAATCATTCTTTCAAGATCAACTCTACTCCGTGTAGGTACTATCCAAACTTTTCTAGCACCGTCAAAACGTCTTCCGGGAATCTGCCGAACCCGTTCTATAATAGAAGTCTTATAGTTGAATGATAATTCGAAATTATCTCCTTTTAATTCAATATTCATGATTTAGAGTGTTGTTTAATGGGGGAGATTAATCCCCCAAGAGTGATTTATGCGGTTGCGTCAAGAGGTGCAGGAGTTTCTAAGCGCTTCTTGCGCCCCCTCCCTTTCGGCTTTTCTTCTTCAATTACGACGGCTTCTTCCGGTTCATCTGTTTCGAAATCCAGTCGTTCCTGTCTGACTCCCCATTTTTCTTCAAACAGATAACTTTCAACTTCCGCATCACAAGCGGCAGCGTCAATACTTAATTCCTCATAGTAAGGGTATTGTTCATCAAGAAGAGGGACGAAGATTTTTAGATCAACAACTTTACCGGACTGAAGAAGTTTAGACCCCATGATAGTAATTCCAGAAACACCATCGACGCTGTCATTTGCATAACCTGTAATGATATAATTTTCTAGTGTCTCTGCATAGCCCGGAGAAGAAAAGCTATCCTTGTTGATATTAGAAGCCTCTGGCTGTTCACACAATACGACGAGATGCAATCTAAGCCGAATAAACGCCTCCCTTAAATCGCTGTGAATGATCTGATCGCAGCTCTTGTTAATTACATTCGTGTAGTTTGCTTCAGAGAAGCGTTCATTATACACAACATTCAGCCGGTCTTTCTTAACGACCGCCTTTTTAATCTCATTTTTTGCTTGTTCCATAATCTTCTTTGGTTGATAAAGTGATAATACTAAATGTTGATACAACTCCCATGACGGCAGCCGTAGTTATTTCTCTTGATGTTGCATCTTCTCTTTGAGAAAAAGATAATGCTGTAAACAGGCCGACAACGGCCAGTCCGATTGTAATTTTTCTTAAAATTTTCATGATAATTACTTTTTGTTGTTATGCATTCCGGCCATTTTCATTTCCTCTTTTGCTTTACTTATCACAGTTACACACCATGATAATTGATGTGTTGCTGTCCGGTTACAACGTTCGCACCAATCGACGAGATATCGCTCCTCCCGGCATAAAGAACTAATTAGGGCATTTATCGCTGTTGCTGTCGCTTTCGCATTTTTAGCTGTATCAACGAGTGTTTGCATGACCTCGGACTTCATTGTCTCATTAAGCCAGTATTTCGAGTCTGCAAGCAGTTTGCCGGAGCGAGCAACATATACAGCCAGGTCATTGCCACGCTGTACGGCTTCTTCAGCATTTTCGCTCATTGTGATATTGAGAAAAGAATCAATATTTTGTAATTCAGCCAAAATTTGTTCTTTTGGAGTGATTAGTAAGTTCATATTGTTTTCACTTAAAATATATTTAAACCATTAGTTGCCACCATTTAAAAGCAAGGTCCTCGTATTTCTCTTTCCCCTTGATATACGTAGGGTGGTTACGGTCGGTGATAAAATGCTTGAAGATTTTACAGTTCTTTTTTGAGATTGCGTAGATGAAATCTCTATTGCTCCCTGCAATATCCATATACCAGGCACGGGAACGGTCCCAGTCGAAAAAGTCGATAGCTTCATCAAATTGCGCCTGTGACTCTGCAAAAGTCGTTTTTAAATCACCTCCAAAATTGTAAGCAGACAACCACCAATCCCATTTACATCGTGTATCAAGATGGTAGGCAAAATTTCCATAATAGAACTCCTGCTGCTTATTTACCATGAACTTCTGTGTATCAGATTGCGCCAACACGACAGCCAGGAATTGATCTTTCTCCGCCTCTTTCCGGAGCGCCTTACGCATTTCAAGCCCTAGCTCAAATTCTTCTGTCGTATACAAGTAATCGTCTACCATCAGCTTGTCATACCGGACACGGTCATTCTCTGTGATAAGAGCATCTACGAGAGTACCGAACTTGAAAGCCTTTTCTTTATCCCCGTATTGAACACGGGGATAAAGATAGTTTTTAAGCTCTGTCAGATCTGAATTACTGACTTCCGAACGTGAATAGTATGAATCGGGATTTGACATAACTATTTAGCTTTCACATCTGCTTCGTAGCTGATGAATTGTGATTCAATATGTGTCTGATCTTTACTGTTTGCTTTCTTCTCGCAGTATGTAGTCATCTTTTTAAAGATCTTCTCTAACTCATCAAAAGGAAGAGTCTGCCCCTCGCCTATCCACCACATCTGAAATATTTCCAGGTATCCTTGCTGATGAAGAACAACAATCTTTTCTTTTACCTTAGCGTTTGTCGGTGGAGGTGCAACAGATGCAGCAGCACCAGCAAAAAGATTACCGATTGAGCTTTGTTGCGTTTTCATTGCAACCTCCTGCCTATCTGCTTCTTCCTTTCTCTTTAACTCTTGTAATTGTTTGGCTGCCTCTTCTGCTTCTCGTTGTTTGCGCAATTCTTCTGCTTTTGCGGCTTCTTCTGCATTTGCCAAGCGAAGCTGTTCCAGTTCAGCCAACTCTTTACGCTTAGACGGAATACGGTCGATAAGATCTTGTTTAACACTTGAAATTTTAGCCTTATACTGTTGAGCATATTGCTCATATTTACCCAGCAATGTATTTTTGCGAATCTCTGCTTTTATCTCCTTATTGATATAATAGGTAGCATATTCAGCAGTGAATTTATCAAAATGAGCTTTCGGGTAATCAGTTTGGAAAACAGTTATACCGATTACTTCTCTATCAAAGTTTACATAAGTCAATCCCGAAAAAATATTCTGCAGCTCGGTTACCTTAGAAGATAGATATGAACTGAAATAAGAAAGAAGTCCATTTTCTATTGCTTGTTGATAGCTTACCTTTTCATTATTGATTAATACTCTTTGCTCAGCTTCTTTCTTTCTCTTCTGCTCTTCTTCATATTTGAACTTAGCATACTCATTGCGCTTTGCTACAAGCTTTCCGGGGATTGTAGAAGAATCCTTAGGATCAATTTCTTTTTCTTGTGAAGTAAAGAAAGAACGAACTTTGTCGAATATCTGCGTGATGGGCTTGCGACGTTCGTCCATATTCTTGAGAGTAGTATTTACTTTTTTCAAGAAGTCAGCTGCAGCCTGATCTATCGTTTCATTCATACCTTCTCCCTCGATTGTATCAAGGAGAGCCTGCCCTGCTTCATTACATTTTTTTACGGAGAGAGTATTCCTTCCCATAATTTCGGGAAAAGATGAAAAAATGTTTTTTACTTCGTCTATTTTGATTAATTCTGTTGCCATAATCGTTTTCTTAAATTGGTTAGTAATAGCTAGAAGCCTCCGTCTACATCATCATCAGATACTGCCACTTGAACGGGCTCCGGAGCGTCTAATTGTTTTTCTTCCCCAAAAGGTATTTTGGTATCATCTGCAGAGGCTGTAGATTGAACAGGCTCATTAACCTTTTCTTCATCGACAATGCCATAATCGATAACTTCTTCATCTTCCTGCTCTGTCGCCATCATAGTATACTTTCCGGTACGCACCTTGGGGTAAGCATCAAAAGCGTGCTTTATCATCTTGTTCTCAAGGAATCCCGGATCAACACCACCACTATTCGAATAATACAGTTCATTAGCTTTGCCTTCTACTCGTTGTCCATCTTTGTTGTAGTATGAGTTGTTTTTTGCTGAAAACTTAGCCAGGCGTTGGATATCACCTTCAAGTAACCATTGATAGTCTTCAGATCCGTCACAACGAACTATACGAATGAATGCCCCTATTACATTAGAAGACTTACGAGGTATAGCGGCTGAATAAGTAATCTTCTTTACACCATTATCCAGACTGATAGAGAATATATCTCCTTCGTAAACTATAACCGGATTATCCGCATATCGAATCTGCCCAGCACGCATGCGCATGGTCAGTTCTCCATAACCAGTAACAGAGACACTAGCTCTTTTTTCATATCTATCAAATCCTCGTTCATCTTTTTGGCCCGTTTTTACCTTTCGTGGAATGAGATAACAATGAGGATGTGATGTATTATCAAGTGATAGCCCATTTACAGCCATATCGAGGAAGCAACCAAACAGTGACATCTTACTACATTCAGCCAGCGAAGGATTCTCACGAAGAACCTTCTGGAAATTAAATACTTCCTTGTGGTAAATCTGTTCCCCCATTTGAGAACCCCAAATAGCATTGTACATTTGAATAAATTTCGTCTGTACATTTTCATTTTCGACAATTTTCGTTGCTGGAAGTGCGTTAAGCTCCTCCACTTTAATTTCAATAATGTTACTCATAATTGTTTAAATATTAGTTATTTATTAGTCTCCTTGGTATACTCCACGGCTGTATTCTTCCATTAAGAGTATGTCTTCAGCTGTAGGTTCTTTTCTGATATCTGTTTTTGATGGACTACATTTGATGGGAGAAGGACTGTAATTTTTAATAGCGCTTTCTCTTTCATCCAACTGCTTTCCTATCTTATCCTGTAATTCCTTTAATAAGGAAGATCCTTGTTTAACTTGTGTCATACAGCTGTCTGCATTAATTGTTTGATGATATTGTCCGGAACTTTATTATGCAAATCCATCATTGCGCTAGCTGTTTCCAGTTCTGACCGCTTCACATAATATTTTCCTCTTTCCTTATTATTTGCCGGATAAAACTTAATCCAGGCTTTTTCGCGCCATTCTGTAATCAGGCGTTTTCCGTATATATCTTCCGCTTGTGATATAGTTACTACTTCGGGAAGTAGCCCTAACATCGTCAACGTTTGAACAGTTCCGATCTTAATACATCGTGCGACCATCATTTCGAAGCAATTTTCCATAATCTCTAATTAGGCTGTTTCTTTGTTTTACTTTTGAATGGTGTTGAGCTTTTAATTACTGAAACACATCTGCATCTCTATGCTATGCTGCCTGATTAATATTGATTAGAGTTCATATACTTCTTCAATTCTATTTCTTCGTATTCTTGCCCGCCGACTCCGGTTAAGGTCGTTGTTGCAGTCAAATGCAATCTGAAAGGCAATAATTCCAAGAAATGAAAGAGCGATTAATGATTTCTGCAATTGCTTGAAGTCTATATTTAGAGCAAAGACTCTATTTATCCACCAAGCACCAAGTTCGTTCAATTTGCTGGTCCCCGTCTTTTTGTAGGCCTTATCTAACAGGACATTTACCGTTCCGTAGGCAGTACCTAATCTGTCGGCAATCTCCTTCTTTGCCAAGCCACAAGCAGCCAGTCCCGCTATTTGATTTTCCCGCTTGGTTAGAGCAGAATCAGCTTGCAGTTCCATGATGCAAAGTCTCTAGTTCGGCTGCCGCTCTGGAGATTCCTTTGGTGACTTCCAAAGCTTCATTAGCCATTCTTACAGCGACATTCAATACTTTTGCTTTGTAGGTTGAGCGAGCGGAAGCAGGCTTGTTGTTGAGGATATTGTGCACTGTACCCTTTGAACATCCTACTTCCTTCGCAATCTGCTTTTCGTATCCGTAAGGCAGATTAGCTTTGATAGTTTCTAATTGATTTTCCATATACATTATTATATTATAGTAATTAGTTCCCAGGAAGGCGACCAAGCCTGCCAAGGACAACGTATCGCTGTTGCGCGGATGATTAAAGATTCATTCTATCTCGTAACCTCTTTCAGATTCTCCGGTTGCCCAGATGGCACATTCTCAAAGGGTTTGCATCGAAAACTAAGCCAGCATGCTTTATAATTTTAGTCTTTGACTTCTTCGCAAGTTTCTCCGAGCCAAGCGACACATTCTGTTGTACCCCTAGTAAAGTCTACCGCCTTATTTTTAGGATTGAATTTACCTTCAACTATATCTCCTTCTTTTACTCCTGCTTCTTTTTTTAGCTCCCATAGAAGCCATTCGTTACCAGTTGAACCGGTTACATTCTTGATTCTCACTTTCATGACTTAATCCTCCATTTCTTCATTATCTTTATCTTCTACTTGCAAGGCTTCAAGCATTTCGTCATCAAGTTTAGAAAGGTCGAGTCTTACTTCTTCACCGGAGTGGTAACTTGAAACTACTAGAATACAGGAATATCCGTTCTCATTGTATTCGAAATCAAAACGTTTACTTCCGCCTAGGATGCGCATTACTTCATTTAGATTCTTCATATCTTGTCTTTTTTAGAGTAAATAATCTATTTAGTTAACTTTGTTGCCCTTTTATTTTGGCGTTATCAATGTTTTGCGTTAACTTTATAGTGCAAATATAAATTATGTTTATATAGAAAACAACTTTATATATAAACAATGTTTAGTTTTTAATATAAATTAAGTTTGTATGACAATAAACGAAAGGATAAAACTTGCAATAAAGTGGTTAATAGGGCAACGTGTTGCAGATAATCAAGAAGAAGTTGGTAAACTGCTAGGCTACTCAAATAAGTCATCATTTTCGCAAGTGATAAATGGGAAAGTGCCATTACCTAATGATTTTATCGAACGTTTATGTTCATTAAACAAGAATATAAACAAAGTTTGGATAATTGAAGAAAAGGGTGAAATGATATATCCTCAAAAGACATTAATAACGAATACAGACGTTGACAAAGCTTCAAGTACAAAAGGAATTCCCTATTATGACGTTGATGTTACCATGGGATATGACGAACTTCCCAACGATCAGACTAATATTCCAAATTACTACCTGCACATTCCCGCTTTTCAGAATTGCGATTGTGCGGTACCAGCTTATGGACGCTCTATGATTCCAGATATCAATGACGGATCTATAATTGCTATTAAAGAGGTAGGTTTGGACAGTGTTCTTCCCGGAGAAGCATACCTTATTATTACAGATGACTACAGGACCGTGAAGTATATCCGTAACTGCAAGGATAATCCCAACAAGTGGCGCTTAGTCCCAAAGAACCTAGAAGAGTTCGACGAGATGATAATAGACAAGGCTAAGATCTTACGCGTGTTCCTTGTAAAAGGGGTGATTACAAACAAAATATTATAATAAAATACCAACATAGCATAGCAAACTCAAATAAACCAACTTATAAAAATTACTATCATGAAAAAGATTTTATTTTTAACGATGACTGCATTATTAACAAGTTGCACATCAAATCAACAGCAAACAGTAACACTATCAAACGAAATAGATTCTTTGAAAGCAGAGTTATCTACATATAAAGAAAAATATGGAGAACTGAAGACAATAGATGAAAAAAATAACATATTTGGAATTTGGGAATTATCTCATTATGTTGACGATTTTGGAGAGAAAACACAGGAAGGGTATATACGTACCTTTTGTACAGGTACATTTAGCAACTCAGCAACCACAAATTCAGAATTAGGTGTTCAATTTATTATCGACAAATCAGGTATGAGAATACAACTATATGAATACAATCGAAATCACCCAATTAAAGGTGAAGGATTTTTTAAATTTAAAGCCAAGAGGTCTGATGGCGAAACTTTAGAATTCAAAACCTATAACGCAGAAAACGGGAGCAACTTTGTAGAAGAAGAGTATTTTGAAGCGCTAATGACTTTTTTACAAAAAGAAGGAGAAGCTAAATTTATTGCAGAATCTTCAAGTTCGAGTACGTTAAGCAATTATAAATTCTCACTGACAGATACTTCATATCTAAAAGAAGCACTATCAAAAATATAAGCAGAGTTCAAGAGTCTAGTTAATTGATTGTGTAACTAAAAAAAGATTTATGGAACAAGATATACGTTGGTTACAAAGATATGATAGTTATTGTAAGGCATGTAAAAGAGTATTACAGGTTACAGAATCCGAAAGACAGCCCGATGAGTTAACTGAACTGGAAATGGAAGGTCTTATACAAAGATTTGAATATACTTTCGAGTTGGCTTGGAAAGTCCTTCAAGACCTATTGAAGTATAAAGGTTACGAGTTTGTGCAAGGTCCGAATGGTACTCTTCAGAAGGCTTTTGAAGATAATATGATTACGGATCATGACGGTTGGCGTAGAATGGCAAAAGCTAGGATTGCTACCTCGCACACTTATAATGATGGCAAGGCAAGTGAGATAGTCGAAAAGATTTACACTGAGTATTCTATACTACTAAAACAATTAGCTGTTCGGCTTGGTTCTGAAAGAAGTAAAATCACTGGATTATTCGCATAATATGTTTGGTCTAAGTAATGAAGTTATAAAAGATATTAGTGATGTATTAAAAAAACATCCCAATATTGACAAGGTATTAATATTTGGTTCCAGAGCTAAAGGCAACTATACCGAAGGATCAGATATTGATTTGGCCCTTATAGGGGAAAATATATCTTTCAATGAACTGTTGGATATAAATATTCAAATAGAGGACTTGGGGTTACTATACAAAGTAGATATAGTTGATTACAGTAAGAATATAGGTACTCCTTTTGGCGAGCATATAGATCGTGTCGGACTGCTATTCTATGAAAAGCAATGACCATATAACATCATGAGGTCCAGTTAATTGAAAAAGTAAAATACACTAAAAGGCATCCTATTGGATACCTTTTACAATATAATTACATATATTTTCAATATACCTAATGGCAACCTTATCTAGTCCACCGTCATCTCGTTCATAGCAAAATGCATTAATGGAATTAGATGATTGTTTCATTGTATAATCAATATAATATTTGCGTAGTTTACGCATACGATAATTGTAAAGTAACTTTTTAAACATAACTTTTAATTTAAAATATAAATGGAACCAGAGAATACCCCAAAGGTAATAGAACTCAAGGAGTTTGTAGAGGAAGCAATTTCCCAAATCGTTGATGGTATAACAGCTGCTCAAAAAAGAGTTGAAACCAGTGGGGCTATTGTAAGTCCTCGGAAAAGTAACAGTAAGAACAATGTAGAAATAGAAGGAAAATTATACAGTGTTCAGAATATTGAATTCGAGGTATCATTGGCTAATATGTCCGGTGAAGGTGGAAAAGTTGGCTTTGGAGTTACTTTTGGTGCTTGGGGATTCGGTAGTAATACCAAAATTGAAGGACAAGCTAAGTCAGCTACAAATATAAGATTTAGTATACCTATTGTTTTTCCTTGTATAGATAATAAAGAAAACAAGAAAGTGCAAGTAGCCGGACGACAAAAAATAACCGGATAAACCAACAAATAAATATATGGAAGATAAAGACAAAACAATCGTTGCTCTCCGGCAACAGCTCCGGAAAGTACTGCAAGAAAACAGTGCTCAAAAACAAGAAATTGCCCTCTTGAATTATGAGTTAGAAAGGTCTAAAATAAGGTCCTCAAAATAGCGTTCTTTGAACTATCTTTGAAATGGTTAGCTCACATCATTATAATTGACTGATATGTAGCTGAATACCCTTTATTATCATGCTGCTTTGGGAGCAGGGGGTCGTGGGTTCGAATCCCGCTACCCCGACGAAAAAGAAAACGCTGATAATTAAGTTGCAAACTTGGCTATCAGCGTTTTCTTTTTTACTCAAAAACTCCAAAAGCCATCGAAGAAACAACTAAACAAGCTAAAACAAAACAACTTATAAATTATTATTATGAAAAACATTTTATTTACACTTTTTGCTATTCTGATCTTAACTAGCTGTAGTAAAGATGATGATAACTGGATCGAGCTTAACGAAAACAATATCGTGGGTAATTGGTCGACAGGCATTAAAGGCTCGCATAAGTTTTTAAATTTCGGAGACGATGACAAAGGCTCTTTTGGAATTTATAGCAATGCAGATCCCATTTCTTTCCAAACGTTCAAATACAAAGTCGAAGATAGTAAGATTTACATCTATGATGTATTCCCAAAAGGTAAGTCACCATATTATTTGGACTGTAAAATATCAAATAATAAACTCAAAATTGAAAATGGTGAGGAATCTGGTACTTACGAAAAATTAGAATACTAACAACTTCCAAACTTAAAAATGCTTAGAATTGATCGTATAACAAAAAAATAATATTTATGAAAACAGCTTTTTTATTGGGCAGCATAGGATCAGGACTAATTCTATTATGCCACCTTTATTCGTTTGTCCAAATGATCATCATGAATCGCCCCGATTATTTGTATCCGACATATTACATCCAATCCATTATCATCTTCATAGCATGGACTTTGATTTTCATTTGCTTTATGATCGCTTACCAAAAACAAAATAATAAATCATGGAAGGATTAATACAATTTACAGGTATAGTGATGATTGCATTTGGAATACTGCAAATCATCCTTTTCTTTAAAATTTGGGGAATGACTAATAACGTCAAACGCATTTGGAAGAAAATAGATAATAAAGACTTTCTTTCCGATGCTTGTGTTTCTTATATAAAAGGCAACTTGGAAGAAACTGAAAGGTTGGCAAATGAAGCTTTTCTGCAGGAAGTAGCTTTGCTTTCTAAATCATCTGAATCTTATGAAGATTGGATTGATAATTATATAAAAATAAAAGAAAAATACACCCGTATCTTCAAGAAAATAGATAAGCCAGCTCCTGACTTTAATAAATACGAAGAACCGAAGATGTATCTACTTTAAACAATAGAGAAAAAAATAAGGCTGACATAACAAGTATCAGCCTTATTTTTTTTACATATATCCATATCACATATTCAAATAATACTCCCTCGTCAACGCTATATACTCCTCACTATACTGATGACGCGCCAATTCCGTCAACAACTCTTCTATCACACACTCCCGATTGGAAAAAGAAAAAGCAATCAGCGTACGTTTTGGAATACCGCCGGGCTTAGTAATTACATTGAGCTGACGAATCGCATACAACTTATTCATAGAAGCTATCGCCTTTACCCGATCAACCACATCCGTTGGAATCACGACCGTAAAAAGTCCGTCTGCTGCCAATAACCTATTTACCCCTTCCAGCAATTCTTCGTAGGTTAGAGAATCATTGTGACGGGCAGCAGCCCTCTGCCGATCCGGACACTCCAACGAATCGACAAAATAAGGGGGATTTGAAACAATCACATCAAATTTATCCGAAGACCGGTATTTCTTAAAGTCAGCCTGCACCACTTCTATCCGCTCCTGCCAAGGAGAACGAGCCACATTTTCCCTGGCCTGTCCGGCCGCCGCCTCGTCTATCTCCAATGCCACAATCTTTGCGTCTGGCAAACTGCGTTGAGCCAACATTAAAGCCACCAAGCCCGTCCCCGTACCAATATCCAATATCCGGCGCGCGCGCTCAACCGAAGCCCAAGCTCCCAAAAGCACCCCATCCGTACCAACTTTCATAGCACATTGGTCGTGCCACACTGTAAATTGCTTAAATTGAAAATAAGGATTCGACATTTTATCCGTTTGTCTTAAAGCTGTTTTATTCTACTATTTTATTGCAAATCGCCAAAAATAAATAATAATTATGGAATACTCCCTCTACAAGCCGATATTTTGGCATTGTTTTTGTGTTTTTATTCTGCGCAGTGCTTTATTATTAGAGAGAATCAATTAACTTTGCAAACGATTTATGCATATCAGTATGACATAAACTAAATTAAAACGAAAAGATGAAAGAAAGATATTTATTGGAAGATGGAAGCGATAACGGCTTCTCGCTAATCACTGACTATGATGGGAACGATGAACAGGCATTTGATGTAAATGTGAAATCTGGTGAAATTCTTCCGGTACTCCCTCTACGTAACATGGTGTTGTTTCCTGGAGTATTCCTGCCGATCACAGTGGGCCGTAAGTCTTCTCTGAAACTCATACGAGACGCTGACAAGAAGCATAAAGATATTGCTGTAGTTTGTCAGAGATCGGCACATACAGAGGATCCGAAGTTGGAAGATTTACACAATATCGGTACCGTAGGACGAATTGTGCGGATATTGGAAATGCCCGATCAGACAACGACTGTCATCCTTCAAGGAATGAAACGTCTGAACCTGATAAACATTATCGAAACCCATCCGTATCTGAAAGGTGAAATAGAACTTTTGGAAGAAGACATTCCAAGCAAAGACGATAAAGAGTTTCAAGCCTTGGTGGAAACCTGCAAGGACTTGACAATGAGATATATCAAATCGTCAGATGTGATGCATCAAGATTCGGCATTTGCTATTAAGAATATCAACAGCCCGATGTTTCTGGTCAATTTCATCTGCTCGAACCTGCCGTTCAAAAAAGACGAGAAGATGGACTTGTTAAGCATCCACTCATTACGTGAACGCACATATCACTTACTGGAAATCCTGAACCGCGAAGTGCAACTGGCAGAAATCAAGGCATCCATCCAAATGCGTGCCCGTGAAGATATCGACCAGCAGCAACGCGAATACTTCCTGCAACAGCAAATCAAGACTATCCAAGATGAACTAGGTGGCGGCGGCCAAGAGCAGGAAATAGAAGAAATGCGCCAAAAGGCAGAAAGAATGCGTTGGAACGCAGAAGTCAGGGAAACATTTATGAAAGAACTGGCTAAACTGGAACGCACCCATCCACAATCTCCGGATTACAGCGTACAGCTTAACTATCTGCAAACCATGCTCAATCTTCCGTGGGGTACGTATACAACTGACAATCTGAACCTTAAAAACGCAGAAAAGACGTTGAACAAAGACCATTACGGACTGGAAAAAGTGAAAGAACGCATTTTGGAGCATTTGGCTGTATTAAAGCTGAAAGGTGATATGAAATCACCGATTATCTGCTTATATGGCCCTCCGGGAGTAGGTAAAACATCTCTTGGAAAATCCATTGCATCTGCGCTCAAACGGAAGTATGTACGTATGTCTTTGGGCGGCGTGCATGACGAAGCTGAAATCCGCGGACATCGGAAAACTTATATCGGTGCCATGCCCGGACGAATCATTAAGAGCTTGATTAAAGCCGGTGCATCCAATCCTGTTTTTATCCTGGATGAAATAGACAAGGTCAGCGCCGACCGTCAAGGAGACCCCTCTTCCGCATTACTGGAAGTGCTTGATCCGGAACAAAATACTGCTTTCCACGATAACTTCCTGGATGTAGACTACGACCTCTCAAAGGTATTGTTTATCGCAACAGCCAACAACCTGAACACAATCCCCGGCCCATTGCTCGACCGTATGGAATTGATTGAGGTTAGCGGATATATCACGGAAGAGAAAGTAGAGATAGCCCGCAAGCATCTGGTTCCCAAAGAGCTGGAAGCCAACGGACTTAAAAAGACAGATATCAAGCTTCCCAAAGATACGTTGGAAGCTATCATCGAGTCATATACCCGTGAGAGCGGCGTTCGTGAGCTGGAAAAGAAGATTGGTAAAATCCTTCGTAAATCAGCCCGTCAATATGCTACGGACGGTTATTTCGCCAAGACAGAAATCAAACCGTCGGATTTGTATGACTTCCTGGGAGCACCGGAATATACACGTGACAAGTATCAGGGAAATGATTACGCAGGCGTAGTCACCGGATTGGCATGGACAGCCGTCGGAGGCGAAATCTTATTTGTAGAAACGAGCTTGAGCCGTGGCAAGGGCGGACGTCTCACACTGACCGGTAACCTGGGAGATGTGATGAAAGAATCTGCCATGCTGGCACTTGAATATATCAAGGCACACGCTTCTATCCTGAATCTGGACGAAGAAATCTTCGACAACTGGAATATCCATATCCACGTTCCCGAAGGCGCAATTCCGAAAGACGGTCCGTCGGCAGGTATCACGATGGCTACTTCTCTGGCTTCTGCCCTGACTCAAAGAAAAGTGAAAGCCAACATTGCCATGACAGGCGAAATTACCCTTCGCGGCAAAGTGCTTCCCGTGGGTGGCATCAAAGAGAAGATATTGGCAGCCAAGCGTGCCGGAATCAAGGAAATCATCATGAGTGCCGAGAACAAAAAGAACATAGATGAGATTCAGGAGATTTATCTGAAAGGACTGACTTTCCACTATGTAAACGATATAAAAGAGGTATTTGCCATTGCGCTGACCAATGAGAAAGTGTCGGATGCTATTGATTTATCCGTTAAGAAACCCAGCCAGGAATGACATTTGAGCTACAATATACAGACACTAAAAGTAATGCCCGTGCGGGTCTGATTACCACAGACCACGGGCAGATACAAACACCGATCTTTATGCCGGTGGGCACACTGGGCACGGTTAAGGGAGTACATCTGACCGAATTGAAAGAGGATATTCAGGCGCAGATTATTCTGGGTAATACCTATCACCTCTATTTGCGTCCGGGACTGGACGTGATCGAGAAAGCAGGCGGACTGCACCGTTTTAACGGTTTCGACCGCCCGATGCTGACTGACAGCGGTGGTTTCCAGGTATTCTCTTTGGCCGGAATCAGAAAGCTGCGGGAAGAAGGAGCCGAATTTCGTTCGCATATCGACGGAAGCAAGCACGTCTTCACTCCGGAAAAGGTGATGGACATAGAACGCACCATCGGCGCAGACATTATGATGGCTTTTGACGAATGTCCTCCCGGTGACTCGGATTATGAGTATGCCAAAAAGTCATTAGGTTTGACGCACAGATGGCTCGACCGTTGTATACAACGTTTTAATGAGACGGAACCTAAATATGGTTACAATCAAGCTCTCTTTCCTATCGTACAAGGTTGTGTCTATCCCGACCTGCGCAAACAATCAGCAGAGTTTATCGCGTCCAAAGGGGCCGACGGGAACGCTATTGGCGGTTTGGCAGTAGGCGAACCGGTAGACAAGATGTATGAAATGATCGAGATTGTTAATGAAATACTTCCCAAAGACAAACCCCGTTACCTGATGGGTGTCGGAACTCCTGTCAACATTCTTGAAGGAATAGAGCGTGGCGTAGATATGTTCGACTGCGTTATGCCTACACGAAACGGACGAAATGGCATGTTGTTCACCAAGGATGGCATCATCAATATGCGAAACAAGAAATGGGAAACCGACTTCTCTCCCATCGAAGCCGACGGGGCTTCCAGCGTAGATACATTGTACAGCAAGGCTTATTTGCGCCATCTTTTCCATGCGCAAGAGCTACTGGCCATGCAAATTGCCTCGATACACAACCTGGCATTCTATCTGTGGCTGGCAGGAGAAGCAAGAAAGCATATTATTGCCGGAGATTTCTCGACCTGGAAGCCAATGATGGTCAAAAGAGTATCAACTAGATTATAAGAAATGAAAAGCAATCGATTTATAAAACGGCTGGACTGGTATATCATCAAGAAGTTCTTGGGGACATACGTATTTGCTATTGCATTGATCATTTCTATTGCAGTGGTATTCGATTTCAACGAAAAGATGGACAAATTGATGGAGCATGAAGCTCCCTGGGATAAGATCATCTTTGAATACTACATGAACTTTATCCCCTATTTCTCCAATCTGTTCAGTCCGCTGTTCGTATTCATTGCTGTTATTTTCTTTACCTCCAAGCTGGCAGAGAACTCTGAAATCATCGCTATGTTCTCCACCGGCATGAGCTTTAAGAGAATGATGCGTCCTTATATGATTTCGGCCGCTATCATTGCGCTAACCACCTTCACGCTAAGTTCGTACGTGATTCCTAAAGGAAGCGTGACGCGTCTGAACTTTGAAGACCGGTATATCAAACCCAAGAAACAAAACTCGGTAAGCAATGTACAGTTAGAGGTAGACAGCGGGGTTATAGCCTACATTGACAACTATAACAACGCCATGAAAACCGGTAACCGTTTTTCATTGGATAAATTCGTCGACAAGAAGATGGTTTCCCATCTGACCGCACGACGCATCACGTACGATACCACCACCGTTCATAAATGGACAATTCACGACTATATGATACGCGAGCTCGATGGTTTAAAAGAAAAAATCACCAAGGGTGACCGGATTGACTCTATCATCAACATGGAGCCTTCTGACTTTCTTATCATGAAAAATCAGCAGGAAATGTTGACCAGTCCCCAGTTGAGCGATTATATCGCAAAACAGAAGCGAAGAGGATTTGCCAATATCAAGGAGTTTGAAATTGAATATCACAAACGAATTGCCATGTCGTTCGCTTCTTTCATCCTTACCATCATCGGTGTATCGCTTTCATCCCGGAAAACAAAAGGTGGTATGGGGCTCCACTTGGGTATCGGATTAGGATTAAGTTTTTCTTATATCCTATTCCAAACGATTACTTCCACCTTTGCTGTAAACGGAAATGTGCCTCCTGCCATTGCAGTCTGGATTCCCAATATCCTTTATGCAGGTATCGCATTCTTCCTGTATCAGAAAGCACCCAAATAACCAGAAAGCAACAAATAAAAGGATTGCAAGCCTTCCGCAGTCTTCAGGAACTCGATCCGCAGACTGTCCCAAGGTTTCGGATATACCGCAGAAAGAAAGATATAAAAATAAGAAGTTCCGCCTATTCCTGCTAATGCAAGTGTAGGCGGAACTTTTTTGTTGTATCCATTTCCTCTTTTGTCTATTCTCCATTGTTTTCACCTGACGGTGATCCGGAAAATCCCTCTTTCTCCTTACATTCCTAAAATCGTTAACCGATTTCTTTTACATAAGCAGAAAGATCTGCAGCAGAGATGTTTTTGGCTATAATTACACCATTTCCATCCAATAAATAGTTAGTGAATCCCCGATTTAAACGGTATTTCTTAAATAATCCGGAATCCTCGCCTTCTGTTTCCACGAAACAAGTGGGCGTAACTATTTGATCCTTACGAACGGTTTCCTTAAATATTGACTGATATTCGTCAAATGAAACAGAAACCATTTCCACATTATGAGAAGAACGAAGCGCATTGCTTAAACTTACGTTTTGCATCCGGGACTGCGCGTCATAACTTGCCCAAAAACTTAGCAACACATATTTGCCTTTCAAATTTCCCAACTTAAAGGCGGGTTGCTCATTTGACGTAGATTCGATCTTAAAATCAGGGGCTACGTCGCCCTCACTCAAACCTCCGGTAGGTTTGTCTTTCTCAACGAAAGCGGTCAAGGAACAAATCAGTAATACAACAAAAATCCATTTTACATGCTTCATGTAATTCGGTTTTAGTTAATACTATCCGGGACTGTCCTTAAACAGTGGTTTCTTCCCGAAACGTTGTCTTTTCAGGCATCAGGCGAAGAGGAATCCGCTGATTATCAGAGCCTTTATTTTTGAAACCGGGTGCAAAGGTAAGTAAATATTAAATTAACTTCCAAGTAAATAAGCAAAAATCTCACTTTTTGGGTATAACTTTTTATGTTATTTAGCATAAAAACGAACTTTTTTCTCTACTTTTGCAGAGTTAAAGTCTATTTTTTATGCAACCATCAAATACTGAATTGATTCTGATTCGAGTTACCGGCGAAGATCGTCCGGGACTGACTGCTTCTGTGACTGAAATCCTTGCCAAATATGATGCTACGATCCTTGACATCGGCCAGGCAGATATTCATAATACATTATCGTTGGGAATTCTGTTCAAGAGCGAAGAAAGACACTCCGGATTCATTATGAAGGAACTCCTGTTCAAAGCTTCTTCATTGGGAGTGACCATCCGATTTGAACCTATCACCACCGAACAATATGACAACTGGGTAGGCATGCAAGGAAAAAACCGCTATATCCTGACAGTATTGGGACGCAAACTTTCCGCCCGCCAGATTTCTGCCGCTACAAGCATATTAGCCGAACAGGGCATGAATATCGACGCTATCAAGCGTCTAACAGGTCGTATCCCGTTGGATGAATGTCAGACTGATACACGCACCCGGGCTTGCATCGAATTTTCAGTAAGAGGTACTCCGAAAGACCGCATTGCCATGCAGGAGAAGCTGATGAAGCTGGCCAGCGAACTGGAAATGGACTTTTCTTTCCAACAGGATAATATGTACCGCCGTATGCGCCGCCTGATTTGTTTTGATATGGACTCTACCTTAATCGAGACAGAAGTGATTGACGAACTGGCTATCCGTGCCGGTGTAGGCGACGAAGTGAAAGCCATCACGGAAAGCGCCATGCGTGGAGAAATAGACTTTACAGAGAGCTTTACCCGTCGCGTAGCCTTATTAAAGGGGTTGGACGAATCGGTAATGCAGGAAATAGCCGAGAACTTGCCTATCACAGAGGGTGTAGAGCGACTGATGTATGTATTGAAGAAGTACGGTTACAAGATCGCTATCCTTTCGGGAGGATTCACTTATTTCGGCCAGTACCTGCAAAAGAAATACGGTATAGATTATGTCTATGCCAACGAACTGGAAATCATCGACGGCAAACTGACCGGACGTTATCTGGGGGATGTAGTAGACGGAAAACGAAAAGCCGAACTGCTCCGCCTCATTGCACAAGTGGAAAAGGTGGATATTGCACAGACCATCGCCGTAGGAGACGGAGCCAACGATCTTCCTATGCTGGGAGTTGCCGGACTAGGAATCGCCTTCCACGCCAAGCCCAAAGTGGTGGCCAATGCCAAGCAATCAATCAACACTATCGGACTGGATGGAGTGCTCTATTTCCTCGGATTCAAAGATTCTTACTTGAATATGTAATTAGACCAAAAAATAGATTATCTTTGCTGACAAATAAAATAAAAGAATGAAGTTTTCCGAACTACAATTAAATGCAAATGTGCTTGAGGCGCTTGATGCCATGCGATTTGACGAATGTACGCCTATACAAGAACAAGCAATTCCAATCATACTTGAGGGTAAAGATTTGATCGCAGTAGCACAGACAGGGACAGGTAAAACAGCCGCGTTTCTGCTTCCTGTATTGAACAAATTATCTGAAGGTAAACATCCGGAGGATGCGATTAATTGTGTCATCATGTCTCCTACCCGGGAATTGGCCCAACAGATCGACCAGCAAATGGAAGGATTTTCCTATTTCATGCCGGTATCGAGCGTTGCCGTATATGGCGGAAATGACGGAATATTGTTCGAACAACAGAAAAAGGGACTCACATTGGGAGCTGATGTTGTCATTGCTACTCCCGGACGCCTGATCGCCCATTTAAGCCTTGGATATGTAGATCTTTCCAAGGTTTCTTATTTTATTTTGGATGAAGCAGACCGAATGCTCGACATGGGATTCTACGAAGATATCATGCAAATAGCCAAATATCTGCCGAAGGAACGACAGACTATCATGTTTTCAGCAACAATGCCGGCAAAGATACAGCAATTGGCAAATACGATCTTAAACGATCCGTCAGAAATAAAGCTCGCTGTTTCCAAACCTGCGGAAAAGATTATTCAGGCGGCATACGTCTGCTATGAAAATCAAAAGTTGGGCATCATACGCAGTCTTTTTATGGATGAGGTTCCGGAACGTGTGATTGTCTTTGCTTCTTCCAAAATTAAGGTTAAAGAAGTTGCCAAGGCGTTGAAATCAATGAAGCTGAACGTAGGTGAAATGCATTCGGACTTGGAACAGGCTCAACGGGAAACGGTTATGCATGAGTTTAAAGCCGGACGAATCAATATATTGGTAGCTACGGACATCGTTGCACGTGGTATCGACATCGATGATATCCGCCTGGTTATCAACTTCGACGTGCCTCACGACAGCGAGGACTACGTGCACCGCATCGGCCGTACAGCACGTGCCAACAATGACGGGGTGGCACTTACGTTTATTAACGAAAAGGAACAGAGTAACTTCAAAAGCATTGAGAATTTTCTGGAGAAAGAGATTTATAAGATTCCTATCCCTGAAGGATTGGGAGAGGCTCCGGAATACAAACCGCGTTCGTTCAACAAAAACAGGAACGGGAATTTCTCTAAAAGAAAAGATTTCCGGGGAAAAAGAAACAACGGAGGGAAGAAAAGCAACTACCCTGCACCCAGGCAAAAATAAAATCTGTAATTCTTTGTTTGGATAGAATCTGTATTTCTTATTTTGAGAAACCTGATTTCTATTTGAATAGAATGTAGAGTCCTTATTTGGATGAAGTAATCTCCAAATCGCCTTTAAAGCTCACTTCCATATTTACAACGCTATATATGGAAGTTTCCGGAATGGCTAAAACAGCTTGATAATGAAAACCATTCCGGTTTACTTTCACAAACTTTGTATCTGACAGGATTGATTGCGCCAGGAAATCCGCAGGAACCACTTTGTCGAACATCTGTTTGGTTATATCGCTGGCAAACAGGCTCTTTTTACCTTCATACACACAGATGTGCATCACATTATCATAGTACACATTATCCATACTAATCCCGTCTTCGGAATAAGTCGTCTTGATGACTCTCATTTTAGATGGATTGATATATACGTATGCACGATAGCGAGTGCCGTTGTAAGTCACTACACTATCGCGTTTGGTTACTTCCGTATAAGTCGGAACCACAAGTTCCTGACGGACAAAATAGATAGAATCATTGAGGTCTTCGGATTTATGCAGTTTTATTACATTATCCGTAATGGAATGAAACCAAAATATATGTTCTCCCTGCTTATCAATCTTGTAATAAGTGGTATCATTTCCATAAGTGTAAAGAATGTCCCGCATTATTTTAAATGCAATGGGAGTACTTTGTGCGTCTGCATAGTAGATGGTATCTCCTTCCACACGCATCAACGGGCTCTCCGTTTCATCGTCCAGCCAAATTCCCTGCAGTAACTCTTTTGCGCTAAGATCCTCTTTCTCCTGTTGAAGAGAATGGGGACTCTTATTGCCGCTACATGCCGCGAAAAGGATTGCCATTAACGATACAGCCACATTTTTCATCATCTATCTTAGTTTTGTATAAAGATACTCCTATTTTTTTATTTACCAATACAATGGTAAACAAATCCGAGCTCTTCCATCTCTTTTTTATCATATATATTACGTCCGTCCAACACAATCTGCTGGGCCATCGTCTTCTTGATAACGGCCCATGAGGGCAGACGGAATTCTTTCCATTCGGTAACCAGCATCAATACATCAGCATCCAGCACTGCATCGTACATATCACAAGCATAATAGATTTTTTCTCCAATTCTACGCTTGCACTCTTGCACAGCAGCCGGATCGTATGCACGCACCCGACAACCAGCTTCCAGCAATTTATCGATCAGGACTAATGCCGGAGCCTCACGCATGTCATCCGTTTCCGGTTTAAATGCCAGCCCCCACAAAGCAACAGTCTTACCTTGCAAATCACCATTAAACTGTTTCTTTAGCTTCTCAAACAGGACGCTTTTCTGTTGTTCGTTCACTTCTTCCACAGCACTAAGCACCCGCATACTATAACCGTTCTGTTCCGCAGTCTTAATCAATGCTTTCACGTCTTTAGGAAAACAGGAACCACCATATCCGATGCCCGGATACAGGAACTTACGTCCAATACGGGTGTCCGAACCTATTCCGCTACGTACCATGTTCACATCCGCGCCAACGATTTCGCATAAGTTTGCGATATCATTCATAAAACTGATACGGGTTGCCAACATCGAGTTTGCCGCATATTTAGTCATTTCTGCAGATGGAATATCCATGAAAATCACACGGAAATTATTCAATAAGAATGGCTTGTATAGTTTGGACATCAATTTTTCCGCACGTGCCGACTCCACTCCCACTACCACACGGTCCGGACTCATAAAGTCACTGATCGCATTTCCTTCTTTCAGGAATTCCGGATTAGAAGCCACGTCAAAATCAACTTTCACGCCTCTCTTATCCAATTCTTCCTGAATAACCGCGCGGACTTTACTGGCAGTACCCACCGGAACGGTACTTTTGGTAACTACCAGTTTATATTGTTTCATATTGCGACCAATGGTACGGGCCACCTCCAACACGTATTTCAAATCAGCGCTTCCGTCTTCATCCGGAGGGGTGCCAACCGCACTGAATATAACTTCCACGTCGTCCAGACAGCTTTCTAATGAGGTTGTAAACTTCAATCGCTTTGCTTTCATATTACGGAGCACCATCTCTTCCAATCCATTCTCATAAATCGGAATATTCCCCTTTTGCAAAGATTCGATTTTCTCTTTATTCGTGTCTACGCACGTTACATTCACGCCAATTTCGGCAAAGCATGTACCTGATACCAGCCCCACATACCCTGTTCCCACGATTGCAATTTTCATACTTAATCTATTGTTTGTTTAGAAATTCATTCAAAATAAGCGGCATCTTTAAAGGCAGTTCCCTCTCTGTCTTTCGCCGATAATACCATTTGCGAATCTGCCAACGGCCAGTCTATCCCCAACGTTTCATCATTATACAAAATAAAAGCTTCCGCCTGCGGAGCATACTTGTTATCTACCTTATACGTAAAAACGGCTTCTTCGCTCAAGACTGCAAAGCCATGAGCAAAACCACGGGGAATGAAAAATTGTCTCTTGTTTTCCTCACTAAGCAACACGCAGACGTGCTTTCCAAACGTAGGCGATGATTTACGCAAATCAACGGCAACGTCCAGCACTTTTCCTTTAAGAACACGAACCAGTTTCGCCTGACTGTATTCTCCTTTCTGATAGTGCAATCCGCGTAACACGCCAAAAGATGATTTCGACTCGTTGTCCTGTATAAAATCTACGGGACCAATATTGGCATCAAACTCTTCTTTCTTATAGGCTTCCATAAAATAGCCCCGTTCATCGGAGAAAACTTTAGGCTCTATCAGCCATACTCCGTCTATTTCCGTCTGTATATAGTTCATTATTGATAGTGATAAATAAAACGATGCAAAAGTAGTGAATTTTTCGAAGTTTTCTGGGATATATTCAATTTATCTCGTAATTTTGCAGACATGATCGAATTGGCACAACATATAGAGACTTTACTACTGGAAAACGATTGCGTCATTGTTCCGGGGTTTGGCGGTTTTGTAGCGCATTACTCGCCTGCAACCCGCGTAAAGGAAGAAAATATATTTTTACCTCCTACCCGCACAATCGGCTTTAATCCTCAATTAAAACTGAATGACGGCGTATTGGTGCAATCTTATATGTCAGCGTATGACACGAGTTTTGCTGACGCTAGCCGCATAGTAGAAAAGGAAGTAAACGAATTCATCGGTCTCCTTCATGAAGAAGGAAAAGCCCATTTGGATAATATAGGCGAGATTCACTATAACATTTATGGTAACTATGAGTTTGTTCCTTATGACTATAAGATAACGACTCCTTCATTATACGGTCTCGACTCCTTCGAAATGCATGAACTTTCCGTTCTGCAACAGAAAGAAAAAGTATGGATACCGGCTCATCCGGAGAAGGAAAAGAAGACTTTTGAAATTAGTATCAATCGTGCGTATCTTCGCAATGCTGCAGCAATGATTGCTGCCATCGTATTGTTCTTTGCCTTTTCAACTCCGGTAGAGAATACAGACGTTCAAAAAAACAATTATGCACAATTATTACCCAGTGAGCTTTTTGAGCAAATAGAAAAGCAATCGGTTGTAGTAACTCCTGTGTATGTTAAGAGTGAGGCAATGCAACAAGCTAAGAAGCTTTCCGCTACTGCTTCAACTTCTTCTTCAACGAAGACTTCATCCACTAAAAAGAATACAGCGGATAAGACTTCCAAGCCAATCGCAGTTAGAGAAGTGAAAGTGGCCAAACAGGAAACGGCAGCTACTGCCCCTGCGGTTAAATCTCCAGAAAGTGCCAATCATCCTTTCCATATCATAGTGGCAGGAGGAATCAGCCTGAAAGATGCAGAAGCCATAGCAACTCAATTAAAATCAAAAGGGTTTGCTAATGCAAAAGCGCTGAACATGGATGGAAAAGTACGTGTCAGCATCAGTTCATTCGACAACCGTAATGAAGCGACCAAGCAATTACTTGAGCTAAGAAAAAACGAAACTTATAAGAATGCCTGGTTACTGGCTAAATAAAAATCCCTTTTTAAAAGCATGAAACGAGTTCTTTGTCCTAAATGTGAGAATTACCTTTTTTTTGATGAAACCAAGTATAGCGAAGGCCAATCACTGGTATTTGAATGTGAGCATTGCGGCAAACAATTCAGCATCCGGCTTGGAAAGAGCAAAGTAAAGGCTCTTAGAAAGGAAGAAAACCTGGAAGAAGAAGCTGAATCCCATAAAGAAGAATTCGGATATATCACTGTTATCGAAAATGTATTCGGTTATAAACAGATATTGCCCTTACAAGAAGGTGACAATGTCATAGGCCGCCGTTGTGTGGGAACTTCTATCAATACGCCCATTGAAAGTGGCGATATGAGCATGGATCGACGCCATTGTATCATCAATATCAAACGCAATAAGCAAGGAAAACTTGTTTATACATTACGGGATGCTCCCAGCCTGACAGGTACTTTCCTCATGAATGAAATCCTAGGGGATAAAGATCGTGTACGCATTGAGGATGGCGCTATTGTGACTATCGGAGCTACTACATTTATCTTGCATGCGGCTGAACAAGAATAATCACCTGACAATATAAAAAATGCCACTGTTCTCTGAACAAGTGGCGTTTTTTTATATCCGGTCTTCTAATTACAGAATACCTTTCACAGTTTCAAGCATTCCCTTTTCCTGGATAGAATCCAAGTTTGCTTTTACAGCTTCTGCCAATCCCGGGATCTTATTCAAATCTTCTCCCCAGATAAAGTCAGCAGCCAGGACACCTTCGGTTACTTTCTTTGTACAACCTGTTGCCCAAAGTTCTTTCAGCAGGTTCATGATTTCAGGAGCATCATTCGGTACAATTTCAGCGCCGTCAGCACGTACACCACCTTTATAATAAGTAATGATAGCGGCCAAACCAAGTACCAGGCCTTTAGGAAGTTCGCCCTTACGTTCGAGATAAGTCTTCAATCCCGGTAAATCACGAGTTTCATATTTTGGGAAAGAATTCAGCATAATGCTTGTCACTGCATGATCTACGAATGGATTGTTGAAACGTTCCAATACATCGTTGGCGAATTTCTCCAACTCATCTTTCGGCAAATTCAATGTTTCCATCAATTCATCGAACATTACTTTGTGAATATATTTACCAATAACCTCATGTTCACAAGCTTCACGCACAATATTCACACCAGAAAGATAAGCAACCGGAGAAAGAACAGTGTGCGGGCCATTCAACAGAGTGACCTTACGTTCATGGTAAGGAGCTTCCGAAGGAACAAACAACACATTCAAACCTGCCTTGTCGGCCGGGAACTCTTTGGCAACTTCCTGCGGAGCTTCAATCACCCACAGATGGAAGATTTCAGCCTGAACAACCAAGTTATCATCGTATTGCAATTTTTCTTTGATAGCAGCAATATCTTTGCGCGGGAATCCCGGAACAATACGGTCTACCAATGTTGCATATACGCCACAAGCTTCTTCAAACCAAGTCTTGAACTCATTACCCAGGTTCCACAATTCAATATATTGATAAATAGTTTCTTTCAACTTATGTCCATTCAGGAAAATAAGTTCGCAAGGGAAAATAATCAAACCTTTTGTCTTATCACCATTGAATGTTTTGAAACGATGATACAGCAATTGAGTCAGCTTACCCGGATAAGATGAAGCAGGAGCATCTTCAAGTTTGCAAGACGGATCAAAAGCGATACCAGCCTCTGTAGTGTTTGAAATAACAAAACGCATTTCAGGTTGCTCTGCCAATTTCATAAACTCGTCATTTTGAGAGTATGGATTCAGTGCACGACTGATTACATCGATCATTGTCAAGCTGTTAACAACTTCGCCTTTATCCAATCCTTGAAGATTAACATGATAAAGATCGTCTTGTGCATTCAGCATATCGACCATACCTTTATCAATGGGCTGAACCACTACTACACTGCTGTTGAAGTCGGTTTTCTGGTTCATGTTGTAAATAATCCAATCAACAAATGCACGCAAGAAGTTACCTTCGCCAAATTGGATAATACGCTCCGGACGTTGTGTTTTAGGAGCAGTTTCTTTGTTTAATGCTTTCATGTTAGTTGTAATTTATAAAGTTGATATTATACAAATTCAAAATAAAAATCAATATTCTCCTTAATCAGGATGTCGATAGGCATATACTTTACAGGTTCAACAGACTTCTTAAACACAACATGGTCGCACAAAGCCTTCACCCCGCAATACCCTTGCAATCCCGGACGTTGCCCGATTAAATAATGCACATCACCTGATTTTAGCAACTCTACATTTGCTTTCAAAAGGTCATATCCTATCAGCCCTTTCATGCTACGTCCCGCATGACGGAGATACTCTCCCAACTGATACACTCTGGAATTAAATACAACTCCCAGCGCAGCCTTCGGATGTGCCCGGAAAAACTCATCTAATGTCTGTTGATTACTTTCCTGATCGGATTTATTGAGTATAACCTCATGGATTACCAGGTTGTTATATTCCTCGGCTATGTAACTCATAAAACCGTCCAAACGACGTTGCATCTGTATTTCAGCCGGATTATCTTTATTATTACTTAAGAACAAGACTAACTCCTGACCTTCTCCCGCCGAATAGTTGCGCATCAATATTTTTGCTGCAATATATCCGCTCTTATAGGAATCCTGCCCAATATACGTCAAGGCTCTCGCTTCTTCCATATTGAAATCAACAAAAGCATAAGCTATTTTATTTTCCTGCAGATAAGCTGTCAGCGCCAGCGTCTCTTCCCGGAAATTCGGAGAAATCAACACTGCGTCTACATTCTTTTCTTTTATAGCAAGGCAGGCTTCCTGATAACTTTTCTCATCTCCATGATGGTAACACAGATAATCTATACCCACATTAAAAGGACGCAGCTCTTGCCGGGCACGCTCAATCCCCCCGACTACCGAATGCCAATAGTCATGTTCTATATAATAAGGTATCAGGCAGAGGAAAGAATATTTCTTTTTAGCAGCCAAACCGATAGCAAACACATTGGGTTGATAATGAATCTCATCCAGTACCTTTTGTACTTTAGCTTTGCTTTTGGGAGACACGTCGCCACGATTGTGCAACACCCTATCCACCGTTCCGGCGGAAACACCGGCCATACGGGCTATGTCTTTAATGGTATAGTTCTGGTCCTCCATAGTGCTAAAACTTAAATATTATAAATAATCGCTGCAAATATACGAATTATTTTGTTACTCCAAGTAAATTTTCTATTTTTGTGTTCGATAACGGTTAATAAAACTAAAACGAGATTTACGCCTATTAGCTTTAAAATCAATACGATATAGGTATAAATACAGAAAGTAATAATTTTATATACTTAAAACACAGTAATAATGAAGAACTTCATGGACGAAAACTTCTTGCTGCAAACAGAAACCGCGCAAAAGTTGTATCACGAGCATGCGGCTAAAATGCCGATCATCGACTATCACTGTCATCTCATCCCTCAAATGGTAGCTGACGACTACAAGTTTAAATCACTGACTGAAATCTGGTTGGGCGGTGACCACTACAAATGGCGCGCAATGCGTACAAACGGCGTAGATGAACGTTTCTGCACAGGAAAAGATACCACAGACTGGGAAAAATTCGAAAAATGGGCAGAAACAGTTCCTTATACTTTCCGTAATCCACTGTACCACTGGACTCACCTCGAATTGAAAACTGCATTTGGTATCAATAAAATATTGAATCCGCAAACAGCACGCGAAATTTACGATGAATGTAACGAAAAGCTGTCTCAACCTGAATATTCAGCTCGTGGAATGATGCGTCGCTATCACGTAGAGGTAGTTTGTACTACGGATGATCCTATCGATTCACTGGAATATCACATCAAAACACGTGAAAGCGGATTTGAAATCAAGATGTTGCCAACTTGGCGTCCTGATAAGGCTATGGCTGTAGAAGTCCCTGCTGATTTCCGTAGTTATGTAGAAAAGCTGGCAGAAGTTAGCGGTGTTACTATCTCCAATTTCGATGATATGATCGCTGCTTTGCGCAAACGTCACGACTTCTTCGCAGAACAAGGTTGCCGTTTGTCTGACCATGGTATTGAAGAATTCTACGCAGAAGATTACACTGATGCTGAAATCAAGGCTATATTTAATAAGGTATATGGCGGCACAGAATTGACCAAAGAAGAAATTCTGAAATTCAAATCAGCCATGCTTGTTATCTTCGGTGAAATGGACTGGGAAAAAGGATGGACTCAACAGTTCCACTATGGCGCTATCCGCAATAACAACACCAAGATGTTCAAATTACTGGGCGCTGACACCGGTTTCGACTCTATCGGTGAATTCACCACAGCCAAAGCAATGGCTAAATTCCTTGACCGCCTGAATACCAATGGCAAATTGACTAAAACAATCCTTTATAACCTGAACCCATGCGCAAATGAAGTGATTGCAACTATGTTGGGCAACTTCCAAGATGGTTCTATCCCGGGAAAAATTCAGTTTGGTTCGGGATGGTGGTTCCTCGACCAAAAGGATGGTATGGAAAAACAAATGAACGCCTTGTCTGTGCTTGGTCTCCTAAGCCGCTTTGTAGGTATGTTGACAGACTCTCGTTCTTTCCTGTCCTACCCGCGTCATGAATATTTCCGCCGTACATTATGTAACTTGGTAGGACGCGACGTAGAGAACGGAGAAATCCCTGCATCTGAAATGGAACGCGTAAACCAAATGATTGAAGATATCAGCTACAACAATGCTAAGAACTTCTTCAAGTTCTAACGGATTGTAGTTACACTATAAAAAAGCCGCTACCAAATCGAATATGCTTTGAGTAGCGGTATTTTTATGTTCTATTATTACCATTCATCCAACTCCACAACTTAGGGCTTATCTTATGCATTAACAGTAGATTCACAACACAAACCACAACGCCGACAAATCCCCAAAGCAATGTTTCATTCAGCGTATAATAGTCTTTAACCTGAATAAACACCCAAATACAATACGGTAAACATAATACCGACGTAACAATAACAGGTATATACTTTCTTATCACCAAAAACTGAATGATATGCACTATCAGGTGCAAACCAAAGGCAATCAAACAACAATACCAAACCGTCAAATCATTCATGCAGATTGACATAACCGTACAGGCTGATATAATTATAAACTCTTCCAATACCGTCAAGGCAAAAACCGGCGCATTACTCAAAGAATCTACTTTATCTTTCATAAAAGGGAAGCGCATGTACAACATAGCCTTGTTCTTATCCAACCATGTCGGAAGCATTATTATCTCTTCAAATTCATGAATCATGAATACTATGGGCAATAAATATAGGTATTCCATCGTTTTTATTCCTTATTATCATTCAAGTATTGATATACAAAAAAAGAGGCAACCTTAGTTACCTCTTTTTAGTACACCCTCAGGGACTCGAACCCTGGACCCATTGATTAAGAGTCAATTGCTCTACCAGCTGAGCTAAGAGTGCAACATATTATTTTTATTGCAACCTTGAATTTGTACACCCTCAGGGATTCGAACCCTGGACCCACTGATTAAGAGTCAGTTGCTCTACCAACTGAGCTAAGAGTGCTTAATTCCTCGTTTGCGGTTGCAAAAGTAGGTCTTTTATTTTATTTGACCAAACAATCATGCAGCTTTTTTACTATCTTTTTTTCGTCTTTATTCGAACACATAAAGCTCGGAAGGCGTATTTCGCTTTAAAGCAAGTAGTTGCACATCTTTACCTACAAGAATACCTTTGTTCTTTAATTTCCATTCCACCGTTTTATAAGCTAGCTCCGGATGATTATTGTCTTTACTCAAATGACACAACCAGATATAGCGCAAATGTTCAGTGATATTTTCCGCTAAAAACTCCGCAGTATCAGAGTTACTCATGTGGCCGGTCTTACTTGCAATCCGCTCCTTCAAATATTGAGGATAAGGCCCCATTTTGAGCATTTCCTCATCATAGTTAGCTTCAAGTATCAGATAATGGGCCTTACTGATATAATGGGCAGCTGTAGGAGTAATTTCTCCAAGGTCCGTTAAGAAAGAAAAGACTTTGCCGTCGATTTCAATGCAGTACCCCACATTGTCCGTTCCATCATGCGGCACTTCAAAAGATTCGATATGGAAATCCTCCAAAGTCATCGGCTCTTGCTTTTCCAGGTAACGAACTGACGAACTCAATTTCTCCGTCATACAATAGCTACGATTAATTCCAGCATGAATACGTGCGGTTGTATAAACAGGAATATTCAATTTTTCTCCCAGATTACCCACAGCTTTGATATGGTCAGCATGATCGTGCGTTATAAATACCGCACGAATACTATCCATCAAGATATTATAATCTTTCAGTGTTTTTTTGATAGTACGTATGCCGATTCCGGCATCTATCAGTATTCCATAGGTTTCAGTGCCCAGATAATAACAGTTCCCACTACTACCACTCGCCAGGCTTATAAATTTTACTTTCATGTTTTATCCTCTTTATTAAAATGCAAAATGCCGTCAACTTTTACAGCAAAGTGACGGCAAATATACATAAAAAAGAATAGAATTACCGAGAAGATTCCTTCTTTTTGTCGATGGATTCGGTGATTTTCGCAAATAATAGTAGCGCTACAGCGGCAATCAGGCCAATAGCAGCAAAGTAATACCATATATAATGGGCATTTGCGCTAGCTGCCTCCCATGCCGCCCGCGTCTCGAACAAAGCAGGATCCGGACAGTATTTGGTAAGCAGAATTCCCGCCAGGCCAAAACCAAAGATGGAAGAAAGAAAGGAATGTAAATGACTGAATCCTAAATACATTCCTTCTTCGCCTTTAGGAGCCTGCAAAGAGAAATACTCCAGATAACGCGGCGAAATAAAACATTCGGCAAGTGCCTGTACCACTATACCTGCAATCATCATCAGGGTAATATTGCTCATGCCTGTAATAAGATCATTTCCCAGCAAGTTTCCACATGCCATCAGCAACGCCGAAAAAGGAATCAAAAACATTCCCACATTCATCGAAGTAATCGCACTGCGTTTTGCCATCAAACGCGTGATAAAGCTAACGCAACAAACCACCACAAAGGGATTCACATTAGCAATCCAGCCCGGTTTCGCCGTCTCGCCGGCCAACCGAATCACATATTTAGGCATAGTGGCGTAAAGTTGTTGTTGCACCATCCAGAACCCTGTAACAATCAGAATAAGAATCAATAAACGCCAGTTGGTGATGATGCGCATAAATCCTTGCCCAATCTCACGGAGACTTTTTCCTTCACCAGCCGTGTGCGTTGATTTATAAAGGAGAATAACAGCAAGCAAAGCAATAATTGTCATCGCACCGGAGAAATAATTAATATAGATATATGCCTGCTCACCAATGACATTACGCAAAGGATCGATAATTGTTTTACCGGTAAAAGCGCCCACATTTACCATCATATAAAAGATGGAATAACCACGCGCACGCGTTGCCTCCGTTGTTTCTTTGGCCACAGATGCAGAAATGATGGACTTAATAAAAGACCCTCCCAGCATAAGTACAAACAAGACCGGCACAATAATCCACCGGGTATAGCTATCGGGCAAACCATTAAATTGAGTAGTGACGCCATAACTAACCAAGCCGGCAGCTTCCAGCAAAGTAGGCAATACTCCCAATCCTAAATATCCGACGGATAATAAGGAAAATGCTATAATCATTGACTTCCGGAAACCTATCTTATCAGCATAAGCACCGGAAAAAATAGGAAGCAGATATAACCCGCCGGAAAAAAGCCCGGAAATCATACTTGCTTCAAAATCATTAAAACCTAAAATGGAAGATAGATAAATAGTGAGAACGATGAAAACGGCATAATATGCCATACGCTCAAACAGTTCGACTGTGTTGCTGACCCAAAATGCTCTCGTAAAGCCTTTAGCAGCACGCTGAGGGGAATTGTTCATGTATTTATTAATTTATTAAAATGTTAATTTGAGACAAAGATACGTTTTTTTGGCTTACTGTCCGTATCTTTGTTCAAAATTAGGTAATTAAAAACTATGATTATAGCTGTTGATTTTGACGGAACGATTGTAGAGCATCGTTATCCACGCATTGGTGAAGAAATTCCATTCGCTGTTGACACATTGAAGTTATTGCAACAAGAAAAGCATCGTTTAATACTATGGAGTGTGCGTGAAGGGGCACTTTTGGACGAAGCTGTCGAATGGTGCAAAGCCAGAGGTTTAGAATTTTATGCTGTTAATAAGGATTACCCTGAAGAGCAAAAAGGCCATCAGGGATTTTCACGAAAGTTGAAAGCTGATATGTTCATTGACGACCGAAACTTAGGCGGTTTGCCGGATTGGGGAGTCATTTATGCAATGATTAAAGAGAAAAAGACGTTTGCAGATGTCTATGGCCAAAACGGAGAAGAGGAAAAAACGCCATCAAAAAAGAAAAAAAGATGGCTGCCTTTCTAATAAATAGATAAATAGCAAGCTGACAGATATACAAAAAATAGATGATGCACTCTTATCCGACATGATTAAGAGTGCATTTCTATATGATGAAATAACTTATCTCCCAACATGGAACGGCCATTCACTACGATTCTTTGTTTTCCCACTTTTCCCTGAACTCCCATAATTGCTCAATAGTAGGATAAAAAGTCGGATTTTCCCAGTTTCTGGAAATCATAGCAATCAACGATTCCAAATACGATTTACCATCAATAATTGTAGTACATTGATTGACCTGATATCTTTCAGTTGGATAATTCTTTGTTTCGATCATCTTTTTTGCCCAGTTCAATAACTCCTGAACAGCTTCATTGTCATAAGTATGTTGCGCCATATCTTTAGAATTTTCCACAAAGATACAAAGTTTATTTATTCATAAACAAGGAATAACTGAAGAACTGGCAGAGATTCTACAAGTTGTGCTATCAGCAAAGAACAATTTCAAGATTTTTTATGTTTATATAAATAGAGATAAACTTAAAAATAGAACGACTTATGATTTATGATTTCTTATTCCCCACAAAATCGAATACAACAAAAGTGTCTTTGTTGCTATTGGCTGTCCGGATCATCTTCGGCATATTATTAATGAACTATGGTATCCAAAAATGGAGTAGTTTCCAAGAGTTGTCAACTGTATTTCCTGATCCGCTTGGAATAGGAAGTCCCCTGTCTCTCGGATTAGCTATTTTTGGTGAACTTGTATGTTCAATGGCATTTATTGTAGGCTTCTTATATCGCTTAGCCATGATCCCGATGATTTTCACGATGATAGTAGCTTTCTTTGTAGTTCACGCAAATGATGTATTTGCTGTTAAAGAGCTAGCTTTCATTTATTTAGTGGTATTCATATTGATGTATATTGCCGGTCCGGGTAAATTTTCAATAGACCATATCATAGGAAACGAATTGTCAAGACGAAAATCAAGAGCATACAAAAATTAGAAATAATCCCCCTGATTAATTAAAAAATATTATATTTGCATACTTGTATGAGAGAAATTATCAATATTTTTTATTAATCAAAAATGTTTTAACATGAAAAGAGGGAAACTGACTTTAGTCGCAGTAGTGCTTAGCGGTAGCTTATTATTCAGTTCTTGTGTAGGATCATTCAGTTTATTCAACCGCCTGTCTTCTTGGAATCAATCAGTTGGAAACAAGTTTGTAAACGAACTCGTATTCCTTGCTTTCAACATTGTTCCGGTTTATGGCGTAGCTTACCTGGCTGATGCTTTAGTTATCAATTCTATCGAATTCTGGAGTGGTTCCAATCCGATGGCTAATGTAGGTGACGTAAAGAAAGTAAAAGGAGAGAACGGCAACTACATGGTGAAAACTCTTGAGAATGGATATTCTATTACTAAAGAAGGCGAAACTGCTTCAATGGATTTGATCTACAACAAAGAAGCTAACACATGGAATGTTGTTGCAAACGGTGAAAGCGCTGAATTAGTAAAAATGAACAATGACGGCACTGCTGATTTGTTCTTACCGAATGGCGAAAAGATGAATGTAACGTTGGATGCTCAAGGCATGCTGGCAGCACGCCAAGCTACAATGAGCAATCTTATGTTTGCCGCCCGCTAAAAATTAAAAAAAATACGAAGGAGATGAAACTTCAATAAGTAGTTTCATCTCCTTTTTCAATCTCATCTTCCATCCAGCATCTTTTTATACTATGAATAAACTATATACACTTATCTATTCTGTCCTAATATTCACTTGCCTGTCCTGCCAGCAACAAACTCCTCAAACTCAAATAGAACAAACAGCTATAGATTTCTGCGAAGCCTTCTATAATTTCAATTACCCGGCCGCCAAAGCATGGAGTACTCCTTCTTCCCTGTCCTATCTTAGCTTTTTAGCGTCCAACGTCCGACAGACTCACCTTGATCTACTCAAGACACGAGGTGCTGCGAAAGTTTCTGTTATATCCAGTAAGATAGATGCTAATTCAGAGGAAGCAACGGTTGTTTGCCAAATAAAAAATACATTCGTCATTAATCCTGTTGAAGGAAAAATAGAATATATGAGCTCTCTGCAAGATACCCTCCAATTTGTAAGAGAAAATAATAAATGGCTGGTTAGAAAGGATATCCCACAGCAAAATGGAAAGCAAAGTCACGACTAAATTTAGGATGAATAATCGGGAAATGTTCTTTCTTCGTTTCATAGGCGGGATTGACAGCTTTCATACCTCCATCAAAACGAAGGATAAAGAAATCTAAATCCAGGCGAAGCCCTAGTCCATAGGCCACGGCTATTTGCTTATAAAACTTGTCAAACTTGAAAACTCCTCCCGGTTGGTTGGCATAACTCCGGATGGTCCAGATATTACCTGCATCAATAAATGCCGCTCCCTGAAATTTCCAGAATAATTTGCTTCGGTATTCAATGCTGGCATCCAGCTTAATATCTCCCGATTGATCGAGCAAATTTCCATTTCCGGCAAAAGAACCCGGTCCCAAATCGCGAACAGCCCATCCGCGAACACTATTGGCTCCACCGGAGAAGTATTGTTTCTCAAACGGAATCGTTTTTGCATTTCCATAAGGTACAGCTATTCCTACACCGGCATGAAACGCAAAAGAGTTACGATGGTCGATTCTGATATTTTTGGCAAAATCAAACTCTCCTTTCAGATATTGAGCATAAGGAATTCCCAAAATAGCGTATTCACCATTACTATTCTTCCGAATATTGGTAGCCTTAGACAGGACATACATTATATTTCCCGCCGACTCGAAATTAAAACGGATGGAGTATGAATTAGAAGCAATCGTATTGTTGATAATAGACCCTCCCACGCTATTATAATTATAGCTATATCCCATATTTACAATCAATCGATTCTGATAATTATACTGGAAAATATGGTTCTGTCCTTTATTAATATAGTCTTCTTTAAACCTGTCAGAAATACGAGGCAAATATAGAAAAGCAATATTAATCAAATCAATACGGTGTTGTATCTTCTGACGTTGCGTCCACTTGTAACTCCAGTTGGCAGAAGCCATCGTACGCAGGAATTCCGGGCGCAACTGATAATTATACTGCAAACCAAACTCTGTTGTCGCCCTGATTTTCCGTTTAAAATCAGAGGAAATGAAAGGGAACAGAAAATTAGGGAAGTTGATACTCGTTTCCACCCCGTACTCTGTATAGTTATTATTCGAATAACCTGCCTGAAGTCCGGAAATGACTTCATACGCTCCACGGAATTTTATCATAAAAGTTTCCGATCCGCGAAAAAGGTTCCTGTTTTGGAAAGAGACGGAAGCTGCCGCTCCCAAGTCACCGGCAGAATTAGTTCCCTCTACCTCGAAAGCTATTGATTTATGCTTGCTCTTAGTCAGCATCACATAGCAATCGAGCATCGTTGAATCTCCTATTTGAGTCTCAATAAAACGGATATTCGTATATTTCAATGCCGATAAACGTCCAAAACTGGAATAGGTCTGCTGCACATCGCGCTCATTGTACAAATCACCGGAGGCAAACCGAAGGTTATCCGTAAGAACTTTAGGACGCAAATAGAGTTTATCCTTATAGTAAATCGGATATCCCTTATAATGAACCGAATCATTGATGTCCACACTGCTCATTGCCGAGGACTGCAAAACATCATAATCCGTAATAAAATTAATCTTATTGATCCAATATTGCCGATGTGCTCTTGCCGAATCATTCGCATGAGCTTTATACATCTGCAAATGTTGAGTCAGATCTACATTATAAGTATTACGAACAGTGTCAGCAGTATATCCGATATAATCCTTATTAAACTTATAGTAACCATTCCGAAGTAACTTATTCGTGATACGTTGCCTGTCCGCATCCAATACATTCACATCAAAATACATTCCTTCCTTCAGCAAACTTCTGGCAGAATCCTGTTTGAGAAGCGCAGCTATTTTAGGATCATAAATATCATATTTGATAGATTGAACAACGTATGGCTTGCCTGCCGTTACGTCATAATAGACTTTGATCTTTTTCTTTTTTACTTTGGTCGAACGTTTCACTGTTGCCGCCATATATCCCATATTATGCACAGCCTTAGTGATCTCTTCTTCAGAACGTTGCGCTTCGTCCTCGCTATATATTACGGGAGCATCCCCTATTCTTCTCAAGAACTTATTCCCCCATTTGGTCGAATCACGCCCCGACAGATTGTATACATAAAGTTGGGTCTTTATCAGACTGAACCACTTGGCATTAGGATTTTGGCGAACATACATGCGCAAGGAAGAAGGCCGTATATTTTTTTGGTCCGTACGAATTTTGACTTCATCCAGCAGATAAGATCCATCCGGCACAAACTTAGTGGTAGTACACGAAGCAAGTGACAAGACAGCAGCAGAAGCAAGCAAACAAAGAAAATTTCTCCTCATACGGTTTTACATCGATAGCATGAAAAATGCGCTTACAAAGATAAATTATATTTTCTGACGGGGAAAATAATTTAAGAAAAAGAGAGGAAAGTAAGGATAGATTGGAAATATCTTTATAGCTTTGCAAAAGAATATCAAATCTATGGCATCATTAAGTAAAAACAAAATAAAGTATATCCACTCGCTGGAACTGAAGAAAATACGTAAAGAAGAGCGGGTATTTCTGGCTGAAGGTCCTAAATTGGTAGGTGATTTACTCGGACATTTTCCTTGTCGTTTTTTAGCAGCCACTCCCTCCTGGCTTCAGGAGCATCCGAGTATTGACGCAAGTGAACTGGTAGAAGTTTCACAAGAAGATCTTTCACGGGCCAGTTTATTGAAAACTCCCCAACAGGTACTTGCCATTTTCGAACAACCACAATATACTTTGGATCCGGAAGCAGTCTGCCAATCACTTTGCCTTGCATTGGACGATGTACAAGATCCCGGAAATCTGGGTACCATTATCCGTCTGGCCGACTGGTTTGGCATCGAACATATTATCTGCTCGCAAAATACGGTAGATGTATATAACCCTAAGACTATACAAGCCACTATGGGTGGAATTGCCCGGGTGAAAGTGCATTATACTTCCCTCCCCGATTTTATCCGGTCGCTCGGAGATACTCCTGTGTTCGGTACGTTCCTGGATGGAAAAAACATGTATGAACAACCATTGTCGGCCAATGGCTTGATCGTAATGGGAAATGAAGGGAATGGCATAGGGAAAGAGGTAGCCACATTAATCAACCGAAAATTATATATCCCCAATTACCCGGCAGGCCAAGAGACATCCGAGTCTCTGAATGTAGCCATTGCTACCGCAGTAATCTGTGCCGAGTTCCGTCGACAGGCTGCATGGAAGTAAAATCAAAAGGATAAAATAAATAAGGAAATAAAGCTTCCCCCTTCTTTTCTGCTTCCTGCAGATACTCATTAAAACATTGGGAAGATTGATTCGAAACACTGGGAAGATTGATTTGAAACACTGGGATATTTTTTAAAATCATCCCAGTGTTTTTTATTTCTTCCATCTGCCTTTCAGAAAGTAGCACTATCACTCCCGGCATCCATTCAACCGATTCAATCTCTTCGGTCAATGGGAACACACCTCGGACAACTCCTTCGTCAGTGATCTCCACTACCTGCTGCTTCATATATCCGACGGCAGGTATCAGCAAATAATGAGAAGCAAAGCATTTCATTACAATCAGTTGTTTGAACGTCTTTGTTGTTGCCTGCGTTGATTCATCTGGCGTTCCTTTCTTTGCTCTATCCGTTCCTTTTGGATATGCTGTTCCACCTGAATCTGCTCCGGCTTCTTCTCACGATGAATTCCCGTACGACGACGGTTCATCTCTTCCGGTGTCAGACGCTGAATGTCATCTTTATTCTTGTCTATGACCTTATGTAAAGAGTCGGCATTTTCTTTAGTAGCTATCTTCTTCAAAGAATCCGCTTTCAATGCTTCTATCTTATTCAAAGAATCGCGTACAGCAAATGCGAGCGTATCCGTACAATGATAACGAGTCATCATGAAGCGGTCGGCCAATACTGCTCCTCCTTTTTCCTGACTATCTATCGGATAATAAATGAACCCTTTTATTTCTTTCATCGAACCTAATGTGTCTGCAAACAAACGAATTTGTTGCACACCCGGTTCAGTCACCGTTTTCCAATGATTGATCGTATCTTTTTCATAAATCACCTGCATAGCCATAGTGACACCTCTTAAAGAGTCGGCAAGCATCGGCTCCAGGAAACGATATCGCACTTCCCATACCAGTGTATCCCGGTCTTTGTAGTTAGAGTCGGTCGGCAAAGTAAATACATATTGATTATCCATCATTTCACCGGTCAGACGTACCATACGCTGCCACGGCCAGACATCGATGCTATCACCCTGCTTAGTCATTTTCGGTTTCTTATCACGCTTGGCTATCAAGTCGCCAACAAGTTCCTGTTCGTCTTTCAAGCGTTTTTTCACCTTATCATAAATTTTCGATAAAATCTCTGTGTTACGGGTATACCAAACCATGGATGAGTCAAATGCAGCTTGTGTAGTCCCATATTTCTTGAAAACGGCGTCGATATACAATGCTTTCTTATAGTTCTCACTATAAGGCAAATTATCTCCCATAGACTTTGCCACATGATAATCATACAGCAAATTCTCCATCTTCGATTCCGAGATTACATCACTGGGTCTTTTCACTTTACACCCGGCTACCGCAAAAACGAACATGCAGATGAGACACAGATGAAACCGAAATTTATTTTTCATGATCCGTAGCTTCCTTTTTATCTTTATCCAGCGAATGATAAGACTCATTCAAATATTTACTATAAAAGAGTAATAAGGCAATGATACCGCAACTGATAGCGGCATCTGCAAAATTAAAGATCGGACTAAAGAATATAAAATGCTCTCCACCCACAAACGGCATCCATGTAGGCCAGTTTGTATCTATAATCGGAAAGTAAAACATATCCACCACTTTTCCGTAAAACCAGGTAGAATATCCACCACCTTCGGGCATGAAACTGGCAATCTGCGAATGAGTGCTTTCATTGAAAATAACTCCATAGAACACGCTATCTATGATGTTCCCCAAAGCACCGGTCAGAATAAGAGCCACACAGACGATATAACCTGTTTTGAACCCTTTCTTTATGATTTTATAGAGATACCACCCTATCAATGCTACCGCAACAATGCGGAATGTTGTCAGGAATAACTTGCCGAAGATTTCCATACCGAAAGCCATCCCGTTGTTTTCGGTGAAATAGATATAAAACCAATCGGTCACACGTATACTTTCGTGCCAGTACATGTGAGTTTTAATCCAGACCTTGATGATCTGGTCAATAATCAATACGGAAAAGATAACGAGAAGAGCAATTCTCCCCTTCGTGAATAGTTTCTTCATGTGTTTATTATAAGTTAAACATAACGAGCTACAAGTGCCGTGCGTAAACTTTGCGCAGCTACTTGTAGCTCGTTACCTGTAGCCTACTTGCTATCTGTTATTTTTTACCACTGTTCTTTGCTTCAATGCTTAATGTAGCATGAGGAACAGCACGCAGACGTTCTGCCGGAATCAACTTTCCGGTTTCACGGCAAATGCCGTACGTTTTATTCTCAATACGTACCAAAGCAGCTTGTAATCCTTGGATAAACTTCAGCTGACGTTGTGCCAGTCGGGTCGTTTCTTCCTTGGAGAGCGTATTAGCTCCTTCTTCCAATACTTTATACGTAGGAGATGTATCGTCGGTATCATTACCGTCCAGTCCCATCAAACTTTTCTTCAACTGTTCATAGTCACGTTGTGCCAATTCCAGTTTCTCCATAATAATGGCACGGAATTCCTCGAGTTCCGCATCCGAATATCTAGTCTTTTCTGCCATAACTTTACAATTTTAAAAGGTTAATCAATATAGTATTAGTCTTTTATCACGTTCACAAACAATGAGAAGTCGTCAAACTCCAGCATTGTTCCGTCTTTCACTTCATCTACAAGTTCAAGAGATGTGCCTAAAACCTGGTTACAAATATAAGTATTATATTCATTTACCGCATCATCTGTTTGCGTATTTTTCGAGATTGTTATTTTTATTTTGTCTGTAATCTCGAAGCCGCTTGACTTACGTATATTCTGAATACGGTTCACCAGTTCACGGGCAATACCTTCGCGACGCAGTTCTTCGGTAATGGTCACTTCAAGCGCTACTGTCAGTTTGCCTTCATTGGCAACCAACCATCCCGGAATATCTTCACTAAAGATCTCGACATCTGATGCTTCAATAACAGCTTCCGCACCATCCAGGTTTAATGTATACTTTCCGTTTTTCTCCAATTCACCGATGGCTTCCTGTGACATTTCTGCAACAGCAGCAGCTACTGCTTTCATTTGCTTGCCAAATTTCGGGCCTAGCTTTTTAAAGTCACATTTCACTTTTTTTACCAATACACCGGCTGCACCATCAACGAATCTGACTTCTTTTACGTTCACTTCATTCATAATCAGGTTCTTTACAGCTTCGATATGAGCTTTCTGCTCTTCATCTACCACCGGAACCATGATACACTGTAGCGGTTGGCGTACCTTGATATTCACCTTGCGGCGCAATGCCAACACCATAGATGTAACATCCTGTGCCATTTGCATGCGGGCTTCCAGTTCCTTGTCTATCATTTCTTCCTGATATTTCGGGAATTCGGCAAGATGGACAGAAACGACATTGTCGCGTCCTGTTGCTGTAATCAAGTCAGTATACAACCGGTCTGCATAGAACGGAGATACAGGAGCCATCAGTTTGGCAACTGTTTCGAGACAAGTGTACAATGTCTGATAAGCAGACAATTTATCCTGTGTAAATTCACCACCCCAGAAACGTTTACGATTCAGGCGAACATACCAGTTGGACAAATTATCATTCACAAAATCAGAGATCAAACGTCCTGCCTTTGTCGGTTCATATTCATTATAGCATGTATCTACCTCCTTTATTAATGTATTCAATACAGACAAGATCCAACGGTCGATCTCCGGACGTTCTGCCATCGGTACATCCGCTTCTTTATATTCAAATCCGTCTACATTCGCATAAAGCGCAAAGAATGAATATGTATTATATAAGGTACCGAAGAATTTACGGCGAACCTCTTCCACTCCTTCAACGTCAAATTTCAAGTTATCCCATGGAGAAGAATTGGTAATCATGTACCAACGCAACGGGTCGGAACCATACTTTTCAATCGTAGTAAACGGATCGACAGCGTTATTCAAACGCTTAGACATCTTGTTACCGTTCTTATCGAGTACCAAACCGTTAGAGATAACAGCTTTGTAGGACACACTGTCAAATACCATGGTAGCGATAGCATGCAAGGTAAAGAACCAACCACGAGTCTGGTCTACTCCTTCCGCGATAAAGTCAGCCGGATATACCTGACGGTTATCCAACAGTTCTTTATTTTCGAACGGATAATGGATCTGCGCGTATGGCATAGCACCCGAATCGAACCATACATCAATCAAGTCTGATTCACGCTTCATCGGTTTGCCATCTTTCGATACCAATATGACGTCGTCTACATAAGGACGGTGAAGATCAATCTTATCATAATTTTCTTCCGAATATTGACCCGGCACGAAACCTTTATCCTTGTATGGATTGGATTTCATAAATCCGGCAGCTACCGATTTCTCGATTTCATTATAAAGTTCTTCTACAGATTCGATGCATATCTCATCCGTATTATCTTCTGTACGCCAAATAGGTAATGGAGTACCCCAATAACGAGAACGGCTAAGGTTCCAGTCATTCAGATTTTCCAGCCACTTGCCGAAACGGCCGGTTCCGGTAGATTCCGGTTTCCAGTTGATGGTTTTATTCAATTCCATCATTCGCTCCTTACAAGCGGTAGAACGGATAAACCAGCTATCCAACGGATAATAAAGCACCGGTTTGTCTGTACGCCAGCAGTGCGGATAATTGTGGACATGCTTTTCTATCTTGAAAGCCTTGTTGTCTGCTTTCATCATCATGGCAATGACAATATCCAAAGATTCGGCAGCTTGCGCAGCTTTCTCATCGTATTTACCATCCACCATAAATTGAGGATCATAAGCATTTTTCACCCATGCGCCCTGATATTCTTTGTATTTATCTACATCAACACATTCCTTTACGAAATTCTCATCCAGCTCATTCAACAGATAGAATTTACCAGTCAGATCCACCATCGGACGAGTTTCGCCTTTCTTATTAATCATGAACAATGACGGGATTCCTGCAGCACGTGCCACATTCGCATCATCCGCACCAAATGTAGGTGCAATGTGAACGATACCTGTACCGTCTTCTGTCGTTACATAATCACCCGGTATCACACGGAAAGCCTTATCACTAGGCTTCCAGTTGCCATCTTCGGATACCTCAACCGGTTTCACCCAAGGGATCAACTGCTCATATTCCATACCGACAAGATCCGTGCCTTTGTATTCGGCAATCACTTTAAACGGTACAAGTTTATCTCCGGCTTTGTAGTCCTCCAATTTCAGATCAGCAGCTTTTGCATTGAAGTGTACATTCAATAAAGCTTTTGCCAGAACCACTGTTATAGGTTCTCCGGTATAAGCGTTGTAAGACTGTACAGCCACATAGTCTATTTTGGGTCCTACGCAGAGTGCCGTATTTGAAGGCAACGTCCACGGAGTAGTTGTCCAAGCGATAAAATAAGGAGTTCCCCATTCCGTCATTTCCGGTTTAGGATTCTTCATTTTAAATTGGGCAACGGCCGTTGTATCTTTTACGTCCCGATAACAGCCCGGTTGATTCAACTCATGTGAGCTCAATCCTGTTCCTGCAGCCGGTGAATACGGTTGAATCGTATATCCTTTATACAACAATCCTTTTTTATGCAATTGCTTCAATAGCCACCATAATGTCTCAATATAGCGATTATCATACGTGATATAAGGATGCTTCATATCTACCCAATATCCCATCCGATGAGTCAGGTCTTCCCACTCCTTGGTATATTTCATCACGTCTTTCCGACAAGCCGCATTGTAGTCGGCAACAGAGATTTTCTTACCAATATCTTCTTTTGTGATACCTAATGCCTTTTCTACACTTAGTTCCACAGGCAGTCCGTGCGTATCCCATCCGGCTTTACGCTTCACCTGATAACCCTTCATCGTTTTGTAGCGACAGAAAATGTCCTTAATTGTACGAGCCATTACATGGTGAATACCCGGCATACCATTAGCCGAGGGAGGTCCTTCGAAAAACACGAACGAAGGACAGCCATCACGTTCTGTCATACTCTTGGCGAAAACCTGGTTCTCGTCCCATTTCTTCAGCACATCTTTGTTCACCTGCGAAAGGTCAAACTGCGAATATTCAGTAAATCTCTTACCCATAGCTGTCTACGATTTTACTATTTACAATTTACAATTTGAGGGGTATCCCCATTTTTAAGGGTGCAAATTTACAAAAACATTTGTTTAGTTGAGCAAAAAGCTAGGACTTTTAATCGGATTCGTGTGAAGTTAACGATTATAAACTGCCTACAGCCTAAACAAAACAGGTATCTCCTTGTTTTAGTGGGAAACCTAAAAGCACTTTAACTTATGAATTACGGTATTAGCATTTTATTCAGAGCAATCCCTTTGGCGATGGCTATTTTTTGCTTCGGATACGGAGCGTTTATTTATGGTTATGGAGATGACGGGAGTCGTGTTGTGGCTGGTCCTGTTGTGTTTTCACTCGGTATGATATGCATTGCACTGTTTTGCACGGCTGCCACTATCATCCGGCAAATCATACATACTTATAATAAATCGGCCAAATATGTTTTGCCGATCATAGGCTATCTGGCAGCCATCATTACTATTATTGGAGGTATCTGCATTTTCAGTAATGCCACTTCCACCTCTGCATTTGTTGCTGGACACGTTATCACCGGTGTTGGATTTATAACCACTTGTGTAGCTACCGCCGCCACCTCTTCTACCCGATTCTCTTTAATTCCGGGAAATTCAAAAGCGACAAGTAATGAGGTTCCGGAAGGAGCTTTTTCCCTTAATCAGAGACGGGCATTGGTCATTGTTGCCATCATCGTTTCGCTGATCGCATGGATATGGGCATTTGTATTATTAGGCAACAGTCATTCTCATCCTGCTTATTTTGTCGTGGGACATGTAATGGTCGGTCTGGCATGTATTTGTACCAGTTTGATTGCGCTGGTAGCTACCATAGCACGTCAGATACGTAATGATTATTCAGAAAAAGAACGGAATAAATGGCCGAAACTGGTTTTATTAATGGGATCTATCTCCTTTGTATGGGGATTATTCGTGATTTTGGCAGATTCCGGAAGTGCAAACGGTACCACCGGATATATTATGCTCGGGTTGGGGTTGGTATGTTACAGTATTTCCAGCAAAGTAATCCTGCTGGCTAAGATATGGAGGCAAGAATTCAAATTGGCCAACCGTATTCCTATGATTCCGGTATTAACGGCATTGGCTTGTCTGTTCCTGGCGGCTTTTGTATTCGAGCTTGCTACTACACATGCTGATTATTTTATTCCGGCACGTGTTTTGGTAGGTCTCGGAGCTATTTGCTTTACGCTATTTTCTATCGTTAGTATATTGGAGAGTGGCACGTCTTCCAAATAGAAAAGTATTCTATCAAAAGGGCGTCACTATATGCCCCGGATAGTGACGCTATCCAAGGCATATAGTGACGCTATCCGGACAGCATAGCGTCACTCTTTTTATTTCTTGTATCTCACCTCATACAGGTCATTCCTGCGGTCTTTCAAATTGCGTACACTACCATAAGTATGCAGTTCGTTCAGCAAATCCAGGTCAACATCCGATACCAAAATCATTTCGGTGTTAGGAGTTGCCTCTGCCCTCTTTCCGTCCGTTGGAAAAGCAAAGTCGCATGGGGTAAATACCCCCGATTGGGCATATTGAATATCCATATTGTGCACACGGGGAAGATTTCCGACACTTCCGGCAATGACCACAAAACATTCATTCTCGATGGCACGTGCCTGCGCACAAACACGAACACGGGAATAGGCATTCTGGGTATCTGTCAGGAAAGGAACAAATAATATCTGCATCCCCTGATCTGCCATCAGGCGGGAAAGTTCGGGAAACTCGACATCATAGCAAATCAAGACTCCAATCTTTGCACAGTCTGTGTCAAAAGTATTCAGAAGTTTACCACCATTAAGTCCCCAGCTTTTTATTTCATCGGGAGTGACGTGTAATTTTTCATACATTTCGTAGGTTCCATCCCGTCGGCAAAGGAAACCTACATTATAAAGCAATCCGTCCTCTTTTACGTATGGCATACTCCCGGTTATAATGTTAATATTATAGCTAATAGCCAGATTCATAAACCGTTCCCGAATTTCATCCGTATATTTCGCCAATCCGCGAATGGCTTGCGATTCCCCCTTATCGTTATACTTCGACATCAAAGGAGCATTGAAATATTCCGGGAAAAGAACAAAATCACTTTTATAATCAGATACTGCGTCCACAAAGAATTCTACTTGTTCGAACAGGTCATCCAACGTTTTATAACTACGCATCTGCCATTGCACCAGTCCTACACGAACCGTAGTTTTAGGGCTGATATATTCCTGTGTAGGTGGCTGATAATAGATATTATCCCACTGCAGCAAACAAGCATAATGTTTTGATTCTTCATCATTTGGCAGATAATTAGTCATTACCTTACGAACGTGAAAATCATTCGACAACTGGAAAGTAAGTACCGGATCATAAATCTCGCGTTGACGTACCCGTTCTATATATTCTTTCGGACGCATTTTGTCAGCATATTTATGATAATTCGGGATACGTCCGCCAAACATGATCGCTTTCAGATTCAATGTTTCGCAAAGCTCCTTACGATATTCATACATACGACGTGCGAGACGCAAACCGCGATAGCCCGGGTGGATGAATACTTCAATGCCATACAGGATATTTCCTTTGGGATTATGTGTATTGAATGTTTCCTTACCCGTAACCTGTGCATACGTATGGTCATTCTTTACTTTATCATAATCAACAATAATAGAAAGAGCACAACCAACTATTTTATCGTCAACGACTGTGACGATCTGACCCTCCGGAAAGATTTTAATCAACTTCTGAATCTGCTCACGAGTCCAAAATACATCGCTACCGTCAGAATAAACACGGGTAAACGATTGGGATAACTGTACATAATCTTCTATTTGCAGATTGCGTATCTGCACTTTATTAATTTTTATCGGATGTTGTTCCATAACAATACGTGTTTTTATATAAAGACTGTGCAAAGGTAGTGTTTATCTTTATACATTGTCATTGCAAAATTAAAAATGCATTATACTTAATTTTAATACATGCTTCAGAAATGGCTACAGTGCTTTAACATCACATAATTTTCATACAGATTCTTGCACCGTTTAATTTGCGACTTCCGAAAATTATCGTACATTTGCAGCGACTAACATTTTATACCCACAGAAGCAGTGAACCTGCTTCAACTCCAGTAGCAGGCATTTTTATGCCTGTTGCTGCCGTAGATACGCGGTTTCGTACCCCCGTGGGGAACGTTAATGCGCCCCCAGCTTCTGTGGAGTGTTAGTCAACGGGAAAGGCGGAACCGTTTTTTTATTCCCGCCTATCTTAAAACCGTTGTATCATGCATGAAGAACAAAACAATGCACCTGTAAAAACCGTTCAAAGCAATCGGCAGGAAGCTAATTTTCCTAATCTGGAAGAAAAAGAAAACCTAAAACAGTTTTATTTAACCCAATCACGACGACTATGCCCTACTGTATCAGTCGATCGTTCGGAATTACAACGTTTGGGAGCGTTACACCACAAAATCAAACATTTTATTAAAGCGTTAACCAACCTCGACCGTTCATGGGAAAATGGGATGCCGGAGATGCAAAAGGCTTGCCTGCATTTCTTTACTTTACAAAACTCACCTCGCACAGAGTGTCAAAAGATTTTTGAAGAATGGGCGAAATGGTCGAACTTCCTGATATCAGCTTCTTGCTATCGTGGTTTTGTCAGTCAGATGTTGCAGGATTATCAACGTCAATTACGTGACTTGGAAAAGCTCTTGGGCGGCAAACCTTCCGAAACTTTGGAGAATGTATCTGACCGTTAAGTCATACAGATAGATATTGCATCGAACTGACGTTAAAAGTAGTTCGTTTTTTGACGGTTTTAATTCTTTTCCGTGCAGAAATGAGCTAAATGATAATTTTGCGGAGTGCCCTGAAAGGGCTTAATTATATAGCGTAGGGCAACGCCCTACGTAAAAACGACAATCTGAATTTGCGCCCTGAAAGGGCATAATTGTATACAGTTCCGCCCTTTCAGGGCTTGTGGCTGGTGTGTCTTTTTCGTAGGGCGTTGCCCTACGCTATATAATTAAGCCCTTTCAGGGCACCCCAATAAATAGGGATATTCCTAAAATAATAAAATTTAAGGCAACTAATTCATTGCGAGTTAGTTGCCTTTTTTGTATCTTTAAGCATTCCCCCCAAAAAACGGTTTGACGGCCAAAACGGGGGTAATTAAAAATAAAAACACATGGTAAAGATACAAAAAATCTCAGAAATCGAACCTTGTTTAGGTTTTACTGAGTTCGATATGCTTAAAAAATATCGTCAAAGTTTTGCAACGAGTGAATTAGGTCGCCTCCATTCTCTGTTCCCTTTCTCGGAACTGGCCCGACAAATGCATTTGAAGTCCTCTCCTTTTGGGCGTAAAAGTTATTTTTCTCCCGAAGGTAAAATAGCCTTGATGGTCTTGAAGTCCTATACCAACTTTTCCGATGCACAACTGATTGAGCATTTAAACGGTAATATTCATTACCAGTTATTTTGTGGTGTTCAGATTGATCCGCTTCATCCACTAACCAATCCTAAAATCGTTAGTGCAATTCGTCAGGAACTAGCGGATCGCCTTGACGTTGAGTCCCTCCAGCTCATTCTTGCCGAGCATTGGACACCTTATCTTGAGAACCTTCATGTCTGTATGACCGATGCCACCTGTTATGAAAGTCATCTGCGTTTTCCTACTGATACCAAACTCTTATGGGAAGGTATTGTATGGCTTCATCGTCATCTGTGCAAACATTGCCAGACCTTGCACATACAACGTCCCCGTAACAAGTATCTTGATGTACGCCGTGCCTATCTTGCTTATAGCAAACTGCGTAAACGCAAGAAATCACAGACTCGTATGATTACACGAAGGTTACTTCAGTTATTGGAAAAGTTACTTGACCAGCTGGAGCTGCTTCATTCGTCCTACAGGAACAGGCTTACACTATCCTCTGATTACCAAAGACGTTTCTCGGTCATACAGACAGTCCTTGAGCAAGGGAAGAATTTATTTGCAGGCAAAAAAGTGTCCAACCGTATCGTGAGTATCGACCGGCATTACCTTCGCCCCATTATCAGAGGCAAGGAAACCAAATCCGTTGAATTCGGAGCCAAAGTCAACAATATACAGATAGACGGAATCTCCTTTATAGAACATATCTCCTTTAAGGCTTTTAACGAAGGAGTACGTTTGAAAGACTGTATTCATCTGCAACAACAACTGACCGGGGTTAGGGTTAAGGCGCTTGCGGCGGATTCAATCTATGCCAATAATGCCAACCGGAAATTTTGTACAAAATATCATATAAGTACTTCCTTTAAGCGTAAGGGCAGAGCTGCCAAAGATGAGCCGCTTCGGAGAATCTTACGGTCGGAACTCAGCCGTGAAAGAGCTACCCGCCTGGAAGGAAGTTTTGGAACGCAGAAACAACATTACTCACTGGCCAGGATAAAAGCTAGAAACAGGAAAACGGAAGTACTTTGGATTTTCTTTGGGATACATACAGCCAATGCGGTATGTATGATAGAAAAGGTCGAAAAGAAAAAAAGAAAGGCAGCATAATCTGACTAAAATAACAGGAAAAACAGGAGAGGTTTTAACTTCCCCTAAAAAAGACATGTACATAATGCATGGGTGGGAAGGAAAAAATAAGAATATGTAAACAATATTCTACAAAAAAGATAGAAGACTGGGAGAGTTGAACGAAAAAATCAAGAGAAAAGCTCACGTAAAGCAAAGCTTTTCTCTTGATTTTTTAGAAAGAGGAACATTTACTGAATATCCCTAAATATATAATTGTAAGGCTTTCAGCCTAACTGCAAAATTCCCATTTAACCGCTAAATTCCCATTTAATTAAGAACCGTGCAGAAATGAATGAAATTTTTTCCTACTATAAAGTTGAAAAACATAAAAACATCTGCCACCTGCAACCAAACGCGTGTAATGCACTAGTTGATAAATAGTTGGAGCGTTGCAGATACCTGCGGCAGATAGGTTGCAGATAAAGTATCTGCAACACGTTATATAATCAAAGAAAAAGCCTTGATTCCTTTATGCAAAGCTATGGGATAATTGGGGTGACTCTATGAAAAAATGGTGGTGTCTCTACGGGGAAACGACAGTATCCTTACGTAGAAACTGTGGTGTCCCGCCTTAGAAACTCTCGTTTCCTACCGTGGAAACTGTAATTTCTAATGCCGGAAACGACAGTTCCCCGCCTGGAAACGGGAAGTTAATGTATACAATAAACTTTTGCCCTCCTGGAGAATTAGCTTATGTAAGGTTTATACTGTGTGGCAGATACTTTGATCTGCAACCTATCTGCAACAGTATCTGCAACGCTCCAACTACTTATCAGCTAGCGTATTACACGCGTTTGGTTGCAGGTGGCAGATGTTTTCATGTTTTTTCAACTTTATGGTAGTTCCCCAAAGCTTCAAATAAAAACAATTATGACACCCTACCATTGGTACGATGTCATAATCTTAATAGAACCATGCCAAGAAACCGAAGTCATAATGGCATGATGAAATTACACTAACCTAATTTATTTATTTTTCTTCCAAAGCTTGCTCATATCTTCCAATGTCTTGCCTTTCGTTTCAGGTACCCAACGCCAAACGAAGATGGCAGCAGCCACACAGATTATGCCATATAAACTATATGCAAACATCGGGCTGAAGTCGTACAGTGCCGGGAAAGTAGAAGATACAATGTAATTGAATATCCATTGGAATGCTACGGCGATTGCTACCGCTTTACCACGGATCGTGTTCGGGAATATTTCCGAGATCAATACCCAGCAAATCGGTCCCCAAGACATCATAAAGAATGCTGCATACACAATCACTGAAAGTACCGGGAGAACACCCTTTATTGCCATGCTATCACACATTGCTACCGCAAATGCACCTACAGCCATACCAATAGAACCGATTATCAATAGTGGTTTACGTCCGAAGCGGTCTACTGTGAAGATTGCAACCAATGTAAAGACAATGTTTACAATACCCATAATAACTGTCTGCATCATGCCACCTCCTTCTGCACCTGCATTTTCGAAAATACGAGGAGCATAATAAAGTACCGCATTAATACCGATAGCCTGTTGGAATACAGAAAGCAAAATACCGATCACAATTACTGCCACTCCATAAGTAAAGATTTTCTCTGTCTTTTCATGAGCAGTAGCTTTAATATCATTAAGAATTTCCTGTGCTTTTGTCTTACCATTGATCTTTTCAAGGATCGAATAAGCCTTTTCATCCTGCTGTATCAATACAAGATAACGAGGAGTCTTGGGAACAAAGAACAATAACAGACCGAAGAAAGCGGCAGGGAAAGCTTCCGAACCGAACATGTAACGCCATCCTTCATAAACAGTCCACATATCAGATTCAGCACTAACAGACAGTACACCTGCTGCATCTTTCAAAATAATAGGATTTTGATGGTCGCCCATAATCAGGAAATTCACGAAGTATACTACCAACATACCGAAGATGATAGCAAACTGGTTACACGATACAAGCGTTCCACGAATATTAGAAGGAGCAATTTCAGCAATATACATCGGACAGACTGCAGAAGCCAGTCCAACACCGATACCGCCCAAAACACGATACAAATTAAAAGCAATCAGCAAATCCATGTTCGGCTTTCCATATTCGAAAAACAAGACTTCCGGATAATAGGAACCTAATGCTGAAAGGAAAAAGAGTACGGCAGCAAGCCTTAGAGAATTACGACGTCCCAAACGGGAAGCAAATATACCGGAGATCGCACCACCCAGTACACAGCCAATCAATGCGCTGGAAGATGTGATTCCATGCATTACTTTATTGTATTGAAAATCAGAGGCCGAAAGGAAAAAAGCCTCCAAGCCTTTCTCTGCACCGGAAATAACCGCTGTATCGTATCCGAAAAGCAGTCCTCCCAAAATGGCGACAGAGGTTATCGAATATAGGTAGAGTTTACTACCTTCGTTCGTTGTATTAATCATGGTTATAAGTAGATAAAGTAGTGTTGTAGTAGTTGGATTTATATCACCACAGATTTCACAGATTGACACAGATAAAATTCAAAATAAGAGAGAAGAAAATCAATCTGTGACAATCCGTGTAATCTGTGGTGGGGTTAATTAGCAATACATATTCAGAATTGCTTCATAAAGTTCTTGTTTACCGCTAGTCTGCTTCGGTTCACCGTTTGCTTTTGCATAAGCAACTACATCTTCCAAAGTCAACTTGCCATCTTCAAACTCCTTACCTTTACCGCCATCAAATGAAGCGTAACGGTCAGCCAGCATTTTCTTATAGGGAGATTCGTTCAGCAGAGCAGCTGCGCTTTCCAATGCACGAGCCATAGCGTCCATACCTGCGATGTGAGCGATGAAGATATCTTCCAGGTCAGTAGAGTTACGACGAGTTTTAGCGTCGAAGTTTGTTCCACCGTTACCCAAGCCACCGTTGCGGATAATTTGCATCATAGCTTGTGTCAGTTCGTAGTTGTCAATCGGGAATTGGTCTGTATCCCAACCATTCTGATAATCACCACGGTTAGCGTCGATAGAACCCAACATGCCGTTGTCTACTGCTACTGCCAATTCGTGTTCGAAAGTGTGACCAGCCAAAGTTGCGTGGTTTACTTCAATGTTCACTTTGAAATCTTTATCCAAGCCATGAGCTTTCAGGAATCCGATTACTGTTTCTGTATCTACATCATACTGATGTTTTGTCGGTTCCATCGGTTTCGGCTCAATCAGGAAAGTACCTTTGAAACCACGGGCACGAGCATAATCACGAGCGATGGTCAGCATTTTTGCCAAGTGTTCTTTTTCACGTTTCTGATCTGTATTCAGAAGAGACATATAGCCTTCACGGCCACCCCAGAATACATAGTTCTGACCACCCAGTTCGATCGTTGCATCGATTGCATTCTTAATCTGAACAGCAGCACGAGCTACTACGTCAAAATCAGGGTTAGTAGCAGCACCGTTCATATAACGTGCATGGCCAAATACGTTGGCAGTACCCCACAACAGTTTGATGCCAGTTTCTGCTTGTTTCTGTTTTGCATAAGCTACGATTGCTTTCAGGTTAGCTTCGTATTCTTCGATGCTTGCACCTTCAGAAACCAAGTCTACATCGTGGAAACAGTAGTATTCGATACCCATTTTCTGCATGAATTCGAAACCTGCATCCATTTTATCTTTTGCAGCTTGTATAGCGTCAGCATTACTATTCCAAGGGAATTGTTTTGTTCCGCCACCGAATTGGTCGCCACCTTCAGCACACAAAGTATGCCACCATGCCATAGCAAATCTCAACCAATCTTTCATCTTCTTACCGTTGATAACCTTTTCAGCATCGTAGTAACGGAATGCCATCGGATTCTTACTATCTTTACCTTCGAACTTAATCTTTTCAATTCCCGGGAAAAATTCTTTTGTTGCCATAATTCTTTTATTTTTAAAATGGTTATTATTTAAATTGTTAATTATTTATCTGAAGACAGAACCGGAGCCGGTATGTTACCGGTCATCGACTTTTCAAGACGGTATTTCCATTTTGCATACGCGTCAGCATATTCCTGGCGTTTTGCCACATTAGGCTCAATCACATCCAGTTTGTCAAGCGTAGCAAATGCCTCATTGTTATCCTTGTAGATACCTGCACCGATGCCCGCACCTTTCGCAGCGCCTACGGAACCATCCGTATCGTAAAGCTCGATAGTGGCTCCTGTGACTCCTGCCAAAGTATCGCGGAAGATAGAACTCAAAAACATATTAGCGTGTCCGGCATGGATCATCTTCACAGGAATTCCCATTTGCTCCATGATATCAATGCCATATTTAAAAGAGAATACAATACCTTCTTGAGCGGCACGGATAATGTGGTGTTTGCCATGCGTATTAAAATCCAGTCCACGGATACTGCAACCGATTTCTTTATTATTCAGCATACGTTCGGCACCGTTACCAAAGGGCAGGATACTGATTCCCGCACTGCCGATAGGCGCTTTGGAAGCCAATACATTCATTTCATTATAAGATATTCCTTCGGGAGCAATGTTGCGTTTTACCCATGAATTGAGAATACCCGTTCCGTTGATGCAAAGCAATACTCCCAAACGTGTCTGATCTATGGTATGATTGACATGCGCAAAGGTATTGACGCGTGACTGCGGATCATAGTTCACTTCACCGTTCACGCCATAAACCACTCCCGATGTTCCTGCCGTAGAAGCAATCTCTCCCGGATTAAACACATTCAAAGAAAGGGCATTGTTAGGCTGGTCGCCTGCACGATAAGTAATCGGTGTCCCTTCTTTCAGTCCAAGCTCTTTGGCAGCTATTGCATTTACACGTCCCTGCTCTGCAAAGGTCGGTTTAATATCTGCAATCAAAGAAAAATCAAACCCGTAATAATTCATTAAGAAATCAGCCACCCGGTTGTTCTTGAAATCCCAGAACATACCTTCCGAAAGTCCGGAAACAGTTGTGCAGATTTCTCCACTCAACTTCATGGCAATATAATCGCCCGGCAGCATTATCTTATCAATCTGCTCATAGATGGCAGGTTCGTTTTCTTTAATCCACGCCAACTTGGAAGCGGTAAAATTTCCCGGTGAGTTCAACAAATGAGAAAGACATCTCTCCTCCCCGATTGTCTCAAACGCTTTCTGACCGTATGGCACCGCACGGGAGTCACACCAGATGATAGCAGGACGCAATACATGCTGATTCTTATCAACACAAACCAATCCGTGCATCTGATAAGAGATGCCGATGGCTTTAATTTCAGCGGCACTAACTCCGGATTCGGTCATAATAGCCTGCGTGGACAACTTTAAGTTTTCCCACCAACTTTCAGGATCTTGTTCCGCCCATCCGGGATTCACTGCAATAATATTCGCTTCTGTTTTCGGAAAAAATGCCGAGGATACACATTTACCAGTCTCCGCATTTACCAAACTCGCTTTTACAGACGAGCTACCTATGTCATAACCTAATAGAAACATAATTTTATTTACGATTAAACGATTTACTATTTACGATTTACGCTCAATGTCCGACAATTAATGCTTTAACATCCAACGCCTAATACTTAATACTTGATACTTAATACTTGAACAGGGTCTACCTTCTTACCTTATTATATATCTTCTTATCAAATTTATAATAACGGGCAGCACGGTGAGCCACTCCTTGTTGTTTTTCTTCCAAAGGAACTACATATTCCATCATTGCTATTTTTTTATGGAAGTTACGCACGTCCACGGCTTTGTCGTATACTAATTCAAAAAGAGTCCTTAATTGTGCGGCTGTAAATTTACGCGGAAGCAGTTCGAACAACATGGAAGGATTAAATTCTACGAACTGACGAATATAAGTCATTGCCTCCTTTATTATCAGATTATGGTCGAAAGCCAGTGTTTTCACGTCTTTCAAAGCGACCCAGCAAGCCTGGTGATCGTCCAGATTCTTATCCAACGTACGATCTATCTTCACCATCGACAAATATGCAATGGTAACAATACGCTCCACTTTTGACTGCATAGCTCTTTCCAACCAGCGTACATCTTTCGGATTACTCGTTCTGTTTTTAGAACCAAATGCTTTAAACTGCATCAGATTCACATTTTTAAGTCCTGTCAGTTCATACAAAACTCGTTGTGCAGCTTCATCCAGGGCTTCATCCATATAGATAAGACTTCCGGGAAGTTTCATATCATGATATACTTCTCCATTATCCTCACCTGCACGTTTTACAAGCAACACTTTCAGTTGTTCTCCGTCAAAACCAATCACTACACAGTCCACTGATATATGATTGTTTGCTAAAGGTGTATTTTTCTGTAAATTTTGCATATCTATTTCTTTAAGACGATGCAAATATAGAGGCTAAAAACCATCAAAACAAAAATAAGAACCATGCTATAAAACATTGTTTTTCATATAAATACATATCATACATTCTACAATATGAATAGTTAGTGTTATCTTACGAATTACAATATGTATTTTAGTATTTCCACGGGTGAGTAATTGTATAAAGTACAAAAACTAGATGGACGCTTTATTATCAGTACTTTTCATATCTTTTCCAACAGACACCCGGAAAGGTACTTATTGTATTTTAAACGATATGTCATTTTGTACCTTATCGTTTTTTATTCTATCTTTGTCGGGTAAATATTAAAAAATCTAAAATGGAACGTCATCCAGTCATTTTATCCATTGCCGGCTCCGATTGTTCGGGAGGCGCAGGTATTCAGGCAGACATAAAAACAATCTCGGCTTTAGGAGGCTATGCAGCATCGGCCATTACTGCTATCACCGTACAAAACACACTGGGGGTACGTGCCGTACAGTCCATTTCTCCGGATATGGTTCGTGGGCAAATAGAAGCCGTGATGGACGACCTGCAACCGGTTGCCATCAAAATAGGAATGATAAATGACATTCAGATCGTTCGTGTAATTTCCGACTGTCTACAAAAATATTCGCCTGCATACGTCGTTTACGATCCGGTAATGGTGTCTACCAGCGGAAAGAAACTTATGACAGATGAAGCGATAGAAGAAATCAAAAAAGAACTTTTACCGCTTGTCACACTAATCACCCCTAATATTGATGAAGCAAAAGTACTTACAGGTAAAAGTATTCACAACATTCAGGATATGCAGACCGCTGCCAAAATGCTGACGGATGATTATCAGACTAATGTCTTACTAAAAGGCGGACATCTGGAAGGAGACAATATGTGCGATCTTTTGCATACGTCCGAATTTATCTACCATATATATGAGGAGAAAAAAATAGAAAGCCATAATCTGCATGGAACGGGATGCACCCTCTCTTCCGCTATTGCCACCTATCTTGCCAAAGGCTACCCCATGCGAGAATCCATCCAGCATGCGAAAACATATATCACTCAAGCCATTATCGCAGGAAAAGAATTGAATATCGGTCATGGTAACGGCCCTTTATGGCATTTTCCGGACACCGTTGCACAAATGTGTACTTTTTGTGCGGTTGTATCATAAAAATACGTAACTTTGCACCCGCAATTAAAAATCAATTAAATAATAAAAATATGAAAGCATTTGTATTTCCCGGTCAAGGCGCTCAATTTGTAGGAATGGGTAAAGACCTGTATGAAAACTCAGCTTTAGCAAAAGAATTGTTCGAAAAAGCAAATGATATCCTCGGATATCGCATTACAGATATCATGTTCGATGGCACAGACGAAGATCTTCGTCAGACAAAGGTTACTCAACCTGCCGTTTTCCTTCACTCTGTTATTTCTGCTCTTTGCATGGGCGACGACTTCAAACCGGAAATGACTGCCGGCCACTCACTTGGTGAGTTCTCTGCATTGGTTGCTGCCGGTGCATTGAGTTTTGAAGATGGATTGAAACTTGTGTATGCACGTGCAATGGCTATGCAGAAAGCTTGCGAAGCTACTCCTTCCACCATGGCTGCTATTATCGCATTGCCGGATGAAAAAGTAGAAGAAATCTGTGCAGCAGTAAATGCAGAAGGTGAAGTTTGCGTACCGGCCAACTACAACTGCCCGGGACAAATCGTTATCTCCGGCTCTGTACCGGGTATCGAAAAGGCGTGCGAACTGATGAAAGCTGCCGGAGCCAAACGTGCTCTTCCGCTGAAAGTGGGTGGTGCTTTCCATTCTCCATTGATGGATCCTGCTAAAATAGAACTGGAAGCTGCTATCAAAGCTACCGAAATACATACTCCTAAATGTCCGGTATATCAGAATGTGGATGCGCTTCCTCACACTGACCCTGCAGAAATCAAAAAGAACCTGGTTGCCCAATTGACTGCTTCCGTACGTTGGACACAATCAGTAAAGAATATGGTTGCTGACGGTGCTACTGATTTTACAGAATGTGGCCCGGGTGCCGTACTTCAAGGATTGATTAAAAAGATTGACGGTACTGTCAATGCTCACGGTATTGCATAAATATCCGTAAGACAGACTTCATCTTTAAATGATATAGAGCGTGTTGGTAATAGTTGCCAACACGTATTCTATGTTTCTATCCAAGTCATTTTATGAGTTTAACATTTTCTTAACATCGGTAAATTTAGCATTGTAAAACATGTATGTTTTTGGGTCGTAATAGACCTTCTTTCGCACAAGAGCCACAATAATCCTGATGAGTTTGTTCTTGACATTGTTTAAAGCCACTTGTGGCTTTTTACCACGCCCAATCAGTCGGTTATAATACTCTCTTATCTCTGGATTGAATTTTTTTGCACAATGAGCAGCCTGTCCCAGCAAGGATTTTATGAGCTTGTTGGCGAAATGGCTTGTTTTAGCCGGCGAGTGGATACTTGTGCCTGAATCTTTTCCAAACGGGGCAACACCATAATAACAGGCTATTTTGCGTGCGTCCAGGTCAAAACGTCTGAAGTTGTTGGTGAAGATAAGCAAACAGGCTCCGTTTTGACGTGCAACGCCTTTTATCGAAGTGATGATAGCATAGTTCTCCTTAAGTTCGGCATCACTTTCTATGATGCGGTCTATCATCAGGTCGCATTCCTTGATGGCATTATCAATCTCAGACATTAAATGCTTGCTTTTGCGCTTGATAAAACTGATAGCCTTCGAGGGTTCGGCGGCTTCCTTGTCTTGCTTTCTAACATCCATGGCAATATGTTGCTGTACCAATTTATGCCGGTAAAGAAACACCTCACGAAGTTGTGACAGCGATTCGCTAAGCGGCTCAAACAGGACTGCCTTGTCTTGATGTCTCCAGGCGTACTCTGCGATCATGGATGAGTCGGTCTTGTCACTCTTGACACGTTGGATTCCGCTACTATGCTTGATGGAATAGGCATTCTCAATCCATATGTCAAGGCCTTTGCCATACAGCCATTTGCTCAGTCCCAGACTACATGATCCGGTGTCCTCGCCACAGAATAACCACTCGTTCTCCACGGACTTGTCCGCATTCGTTTTGACCCATTTGAAGAACTGTCGATAGCCCTTTTTGTCGTTTGTGAACGTGCCGTATTCCCGATTACCAAACTCTTTGAGTCCACAAGCCTCGATGATGGCTGCATCGAATTTCTCTTTGGCAAAATCTATGCCGATAAATAGTTTCTTCATATCTTTACATATCTTTTTTTCAAGACTGATAAAAAGCTGTTTTTTACTCTAAACTCTAAATAGGCTCGTAGCCTTAATATTCTATCGGAGTTTTGCAGCTTGGCGGGGAGAGACCGTAACGCGGGATAGTCTCAAAGGACTTGCTTTTTTCTGGATTCCTCTCCCTGCCTGTCAGTCTTCTTCTTCATACAACAAAGATATTAAGACTGACATTGCTTCAATAAGTTCTCGGAACAAATTTATCTGCCACGCTTGGTATTATTAAGATAAATTTTCCACTCTCTTATCTTGCGACTGCAAACTTAGAGCTTTTTTTTATATGAAAACCATAAATGGAATACAAACGAACATGTTGTAAAACACCCTGAGACTTTTCTTTTCCGGCAAACTTTCCGAATCTTTCTTTTGTTTTTATTATAGGAATCATTTACTCAAATTTATGAGCCATGAAAATACATGAATATCAAGCGAAAGAGATTTTCTCCAAGTACGGAATACCTGTCGAGAGGCACACTTTATGCCGTACTGCCGCAGGCGTCCTGGCTGCATACCGGAGGATGGGAACAGACAGAGTGGTTATAAAAGCACAAGTACTAACCGGAGGCCGGGGAAAAGCCGGAGGAGTGAAACTGGTAAACAATACGGAAGATGCTTATCAGGAAGCCAAGAACATTCTCGGAATGAGCATTAAAGGTCTTCCAGTCAATCAAGTTCTGGTCAGCGAAGCGGTTGATATTGCTGCAGAATATTACGTCAGTTATACCATCGACCGGAATACACGTTCTGTCGTTCTGATGATGAGTGCATCCGGTGGTATGGATATTGAAGAGGTAGCCCGTCAGACACCGGAGAAAATCATCCGATATTCAATCAATCCGTTCATTGGCCTCCCCGACTATCTGGCAAGGCGTTTTGCTTTCACTCTCTTCCCCCAAATGGAACAGGCAGGTAAAATGGCTGCCATCCTTCAGGAACTTTATAAAATCTTTGTGGAGAATGACGCGTCGTTAGTGGAAGTAAATCCGCTGGCACTTACAAAGAAAGGTACGTTAATGGCCATTGACGCAAAGATCGTTTTTGATGACAATGCGCTCTATCGGCATCCGGAGATTCATGCTTTGTTTGATCCGACGGAAGAAGAAAAAGTGGAAGCAGATGCCAAAGATAAAGGATTCAGTTATGTTCACATGGACGGCAATATCGGTTGTATGGTAAATGGCGCCGGACTTGCCATGGCTACTATGGACATGATTAAACTTTATGGCGGTCAGCCTGCTAATTTTCTCGACATCGGTGGCAGCTCCAATCCTGTCAAGGTTATTGAAGCAATGAAACTCTTATTGCAGGATGAGAAAGTAAAAGTGGTCCTGATTAATATTTTCGGTGGGATCACTCGTTGCGATGATGTAGCAATGGGACTTCTTCAGGCATTCGAGCAGATAAACAGCAATGTCCCGGTCATCGTCCGGCTTACAGGCACCAATGAACATATCGGACGGGAACTGTTACGGAATTACAGCCGTTTCCAAATAGCCACAACGATGAAAGAGGCTGCTCTTATGGCTCTGAAAGCATAATACGTACCAAATCACTAAAAAATAAAGCAATTATGAGCATACTAATAGATAAATCCACCCGTTTGATTGTGCAGGGAATCACTGGCAGAGACGGGCTTTTCCATGCCAAGAAGATGAAAGAATATGGAACCAATGTGGTCGGGGGTACTTCTCCGGGTAAAGGAGGAACAGATGTGGACGGAATCCCCGTATTCAACACCATGTATGATGCTGTCGAGCAGACAAAGGCTAATACCTCCATCATTTTCGTTCCGGCACGTTTTGCGGCAGATGCTATCATAGAGGCAGCGGACGCAGGCATCCGTATCATAGTCTGCATTGCAGAAGGAATTCCCACACTGGACGTGATTAAGGCGCATCGGTTTGCCGAACAAAAAGGCGCCATGTTGATCGGGCCTAACTGTCCGGGACTTATCTCTCCGGAAAAAAGCATGGTTGGCATCTTACCAGGACAAGTCTTTTTAGAAGGAAATGTAGGTGTCATCAGCCGCAGCGGAACACTTACTTACGAGATTGTATATCACTTAACAGCTAATGGAATGGGACAATCTACCGCTATCGGCATCGGGGGCGATCCTGTTGTAGGGCTTCACTTTCGCCAACTGCTGGAAATGTTTCAGAATGATCCGGAAACAGAAGCAATCGTTCTGATTGGAGAGATTGGAGGAAATGCGGAAGAACAAGCAGCTGAATATATCCGTAATAATGTAACTAAACCTGTGGTTGCATTTATTGCCGGCCAATCAGCTCCTCCGGGAAAACAAATGGGGCATGCAGGCGCTATTATTTCGGGAAGTTCCGGTTCGGCAAAAGAGAAAATTGAATCTTTGGAAGCTGCTGGCATCCGGGTAGCACAAGAGCCTTCGGATATACCCAAACTATTGAAAAAATAACCTCCAAAAGAGAAATAAAAAACAGAAATAGTAATATTACAGATGCAGATTCACTCAAAATAAGTAATTTCATACTTATCGCTTTAAGTGAATCTGCATTTATTTTACATACCTTTCTTTATACCTAATTTTATAAGAAGAGCATTCATCGGATAAGCGCAGAAGAAACCGAAAAGCATAGCCAACTGCATCATAAACCAGAATATCCATGTATCTTTGGGCAATGGCTCATTGATGAATAGCACAAAATAAACAATTGCCATCCAACCGTACATTCCTACCTGCCAGGATAAAAGAGAAAAGAAATCTGCTTTGAAAGCGCGAGTCAGCGCGTTCCCCACAGAGATTTTTTCCATTTCCCGAATCGCATAAAACTGAAAATAAACGCCAATAATCAAAGCCAATACAAAATCAAGTACCCAATTCCCTACAAGTTGACTGCCTGCAACAGTTACAGGAACATAATTCGTAAACCACTCTCCTATGATATCTGCCAATGTGCAGCCTGCGCCACAATGAAGAGCCGACAAAGCTACCGATTGCCAATAAGGACGCCTCATCTCTCCCATTGACATATCCATCCCCTTCATATCAGGCATATCCATATCTTTCATGTCAGACATGCCCATCCCTTTCATCCCGTCATCCTCCATCTTCATCGGACTGCTCCGTCCGAACTTATTATACGCCCATAAAGCTAAATAACTTCCCCACAATGCAGATAATATCCAAACTGCATTCATTATTTTCATTGATTGCGGACGATGTGTCAGGTCTATGGCAATATGTACTGCTATTCCGATACCTGAACAGACTAAGAATACGGCTATTAAATTAAGCATGATTGTATGTTTTAAAAGATTCAGACTACAAAACATACTTTATTTGCGAATAGTTCAGCCCACTACTTTTTAATTTTGCCTGTCGAACTATTCCACACACGAGTTGTTATCATTTCATAATCAAAACAATAAAAATATGAGCAGACGTAGACAATTAGAGCATGAAGTATCTGTTGCTCAAGAAAGAATAAAGAAAGCCGCAAAAGATACACCGAAGGATATCCTGAAATTATGGAAACAAGAGCTGGTAGACCTGGAATTGGAACTCAATAATATGGTGGATGATGAAGAAGATAATAATGAGGATTAACAGAAGAAGGGCGCGCTAGTTTCCTAGTGCGCCCTTCTCTATTACTGTCTATTTATTCAGTATTAGTTCTTTGGCAATGCTTCTTTCACTACCATTGAACGACCTACATATTCTGCACCGTTCAATTGTTTGATAGCGTTGTTAGCTTCTGCATCATCCGGCATTTCGATAAACGCAAAGCCTTTTGATCTTCTAGTTTCACGATCTGTGATTAACTTTACTGAAGCAACTGTTCCATACTCTTCCATTACATTTCTCAAATCCGATTCCTTAACATTATAGCTAAGATTTCCAATGTACAAATTCATAAAATACAAATATAAAAAATTAATAATTCAATAAGAAAGTTTTAGGAAGATCTTAATTAGAAATGGATATGCTCAAATAAATGAGAAGATTCACGTAAAAAAATCAAATCGTAATAAACCTCTTTATTGTTGTTGGTACAAAGGAAAGCATTATTTGGAGATAATGCACTATACTCCCTCCTTTTTCTTTTCTCAAAACATCTTTTTTATGAAAATAGGCCAATACTTAACGTTTAAACTCTATTATATCAAACTATCTGCCACCAATCATCTGATTAGCCTTCTATAGTTTCTTTGTTATAAGCTCTTTGAAAAACAAATACTTATAGTTAATTCTGCATCAGAAACTTAAAGGCTACCTTCTTTGAAACAGAAGATAGCCTTTATTATATACCAATTTACGTTTGCAGATTAGCCACAATGGAAATACTTATGTACGAGATCTAACATCTCCATCGGCTTTCCTTCCAAATCCGCACGCAACGTTTTATCTTCGTAACTGCGAAGTCTGCGGATGATACCATCAATCATTGCCGGACTAAAGACATTATATTGTTCAAATATTGCCCGTTGTTGTTGCAGGCAATCAGCAGAAGCCTCACAGCTATCCGGCAGTTGTGCCAGTGAGTTCAGTTTATCTTCATTCTCTTTCTGATGGATATTCACATTCACATACGTCTTTTCAGCGATATCCAGCGCATTTTCAATCTCAAACCCATGACGGCAGGCAACAGCCAAACCGGCCAACAGTTGATACAAATCTGCCGAACCATCCGGAGAACGCATTTCTACAGTCTGCTTCTGGCTGGTGTCAAAATGGCTTTCGGCTTCCAACGGATTGGCCAATGTACACATATCTGTTTTTGCGGCCCATCCTAATGGTACACGTACTAATACGGAACGGTTACGATCTCCCCAGCAAACATTGGTAGGTGCCTCCTGATGAGGAACAAGACGGAAATAAGAAGTAGGATTGGTATTTCCAAAGGCAGTGATTGAAGGAGCAAGCACCATCATTCCGGCAATTGCTTTACGCGCTGTTTCCGACAAGACGCCGTCTTTCAACATTTGGTTCTTTCCGTCTTTCATGATACGCATGTGTACGTGCAAGCCCGATCCTGCCTTACCAGCTGTTATTTTAGGAGCAAAGGTCACATTATATCCATATCTGTATCCCAGATTACGAATCACCCATTTGGCAATCATCAACTGATCTGCCGCCTGCGATACAGGAACCGGCAAGAACTCAATCTCATTCTGCTCATAAATATAGCCATCCAGCGTAAAATTACCCACTTCGGAGTGTCCATACTTTATTTGCCCGCCTGTCTGTGCGATATAAGACATACATTGAGTACGGAACTCATTAAATTTAGCGTATGGGCCCGATTCGTGATAACCACGTTGGTCGGTTGCCTGAAACATACCTGTATCCGGAGCTATTACATAATATTCCAATTCGCCCATTGCCTGAAATTCCATTCCGGTAACTTCTGTAAAAGTTTTGCTTGCTTTGTAAAGGGTGTGTTCTGGTGCACTTTCGAGAGGTTCGCCGTCTTTGTTGAAGAAAGAGCAAAGCATAGACAGCGTCGGAATCTCGGCAAACGGATCAACGAATGCAGTGCAGAAACGGGGAATCACATAAAGGTCACTACTGCCCGCTTCTATGAAAGAAAAAAGACTGGAGCCGTCTACCCGTTCTCCACAAGTAAGAATAGCTTCCAGATAGGCTTGATTGTTGATGACAAAGTTCAGGGTTTTCAGACGACCGTCTCCCGCCGGATACATGAAATTGACCATGCGGATATCTTTTTGCTGGATAAATGAGATAATGTCGGCTTTGGTAAACTCTGAAGTTGGCTTTTGAAGGAATGCTACCAACTGGTTAGCATTCATTGACAAATCTTGATTCATAATCGGTTGTTTTTCGTTGTTGTATGATTAAAACGGTTTGTTAAATGCCAAAGATAACGAAAAGATTCTACTCCTTAAAGCGTTTTAAATCTTTCCGGCTAAAAATCCATTCCGGAGTATATAGTTTCCCCGCATCCGTTTCCGCCAATTCATACCAGGGGGAAAGGCTGCGACTGACAGGATTTACAAGAATATGAATCTGTTGTGCAGGCATATAGCTCTGCGCCAACAGGAATACTTTCTTTTTGGTAACCGGATGAACAGCAACATCTACAACAATGACTGCATGTCCGGGTGAGCCCCCTTTAATAAACACATCACCGGGTTGCAAAGAAGTATAAGACACAGCCTGAAGCTCGCGGGATAAAGAAGCCGTTCCGGCATACATAAAGACCATATCGAGATAGTTACGGAAAGTTTTATAGGAATAATCCACTCCTTTGCCCGCAGCATACCATTGCACTTGATTGCCGCTGACTTTTATCCGATTTCCTTCCGCCCATTTCTTATACCCGGCAGGGAAACCATTGGTGAAGTTGAATTTTATTTCTCCATATCGTTTATGTTTCCACAGATATTCCGCCCGCAAACGCATTACCGCATCGGCACACTGTTGCAAATCACGGTTACCTATCTCTATATCGATTACAGCGTAAGCTGCAGACTGATTCGATTTTTCTTTTCCATTATAAAGCATCACTTTACTACCTTTCGGCATCAAAGGCAAATTACGTAAGTAACCTGTAAACGAATGATCGGCACAAGCCTCCCTGACATATCCCGTCGGAGGAGCGATTCTTGTAGCAACCGTTTCTTGTCCCCACAATTGCAGGGATGTACAAAGTAACCCTATATATATTAGTAAATACTTCATAACGCTTCTCTTTATATTCTGTTCCGGACAAATATAAGTAATTATTGTTTAAAAAGAGGATGAATGTCTATTTTTATTTTAACTTTGTACAAAGACCTACATACATAACTAAAATTGAAAAGCTATGGACATCCAAACATTTATTCAGAACTTCAAGGAGGCATTCGGAGAGAATGCCGAATTACCTCTTGTATTTTGGTATTCGGATATACTGGAAGGAACAACAGAGAAAATTAACGGTTGCTTCTTTAAGGGTATGAAGACTGTCAGAGAAGGTGGCACTATCAGTTTGAATGCAGAAAATATCGGTTGCGGTGGCGGCAAATTCTACACAGGTTTTACAGAAATGCCTGAACGCGTACCGACTTTTGTCTCACTAAAAGAACGATATAAACAGACTCCGGAAATGGTCGTTGAATTCATACGGCAAATCGGAGTGCCTAAAGCTGAAAAGAAATACCTTCATTTTGCCCGTATAGACAAAGTGGCAAGTCTGGAACAAATAGAAGGCGTCATGTTTATCGCCAATCCTGATATGCTTTCCGGACTGACTACATGGGCTTACTATGATAACAATGCCGAAGATGGTGTCGTTTCCTTATTCGGTTCCGGTTGCAGTTCCATAGTGACACAAGCCACTCTTGAAAACCGCAAAGGAGGCAGGCGAACATTTATCGGTTTCTTCGACCCGTCGGTGCGTCCGTACTTTGAAGCGGATAAGTTGAGTTATACGATACCTATGTCCAGATTCAGAGAAATGTGTGGGACTATGCGCCAAAGTTGCCTGTTTGATACGCATGCATGGGGAAAGATCCGGGAAAGAATGGGCGCCGAATAAGGCAAAAGTACAAACCAAATAGTTTCAAAATATGTTTCAAGCTTTGAAACTGTTTGTTTCTCGGTGTGAAACGAATGGTTTCAAGCGGTGAAACAAACAGTTTCCCGTAGTGAAACAAAGTGTTTCAAATAGGCTTGAAACTTTTCTGTCCCATTTTTAATATCATAAAGTAAATGCTTAAATTAGTTCGTATTATAAGTTGTTATTCAAAACGCAATGAAGCCTCCTTTTTTCTATTAACTAATTTTAGACAGTTACTTTAGCAAATAGTTCTTTGTCCGGATTAAACCTTTCTAAAAGAAAGAAGTCTAATTTTTAGGAAATTATCGTTCTATTAAACTTTAAAGTTATCAACGAAAATGGAAACATCTGCTAAACTCTATTCACTGAATTACAGCAATGTAAGAACTTACCTCTTTGCCCTGCTATTTGTGGCGGGCAACATTGCACTTCCACAAATCTGTCATCTTGTACCATACGGTGGCCCTACTTTATTGCCGATCTATTTTTTCACGTTGATCGCAGCTTATAAATATGGCTTTCGTGTGGGATTACTGACGGCAATTCTTTCTCCTGTCATCAATCACCTGTTATTTGCAATGCCTTCGGGAGCTGCACTCCCCATTATATTGATAAAATCCGCTTTACTTGCCGGTACTTCCGCCTTGGCTGCACGAACACTGAAATCCGTTTCTTTATGGGCTATTCTCGGTGTCGTTCTCTCCTATCAGATTATAGGAACTGCTTTTGAATGGGCATTCATCGGAAATTTCCATGCAGCAGTGCAAGATTTCCGCATTGGTATTCCCGGTATGTTAATTCAATGGTTTGGTGGCTACGCCCTACTGAAAGCGATTGCAAAACTCTAAAGTAAAAACAAAAATGGACAGAAGGGACTTTTTAAAAACAGTAGCCATAACCGGTGCCGCATTGAGTATTCAGCATTCGGAGGCAATGGAAATATTAACCCAGACTATTAATAATACGAACGGAGGCAATCCGGACTTGGTAGCCGTTATGGGTGGAGAACCGGAAGCTATGTTCCGCCGTGCTATCAGCGAACTGGGCGGTATGAAACAATTCGTAAAACCGGGACAGAAGGTGGTCGTAAAACCTAATATCGGTTGGGATAAAGTGCCGGAACTGGCAGGAAACACCAACCCGCAACTGATTGCTGAAATCGTGAAACAATGCTTTGCTGCCGGAGCTAAAGAAGTGACCGTATTCGATCATACTTGTGACGATTGGCAGAAGTGTTACAAAAACAGCGGCATCGAAGCGGCGGCAAAAGCTGCCGGAGCAAAAGTAATGCCTGCTCATTTGGAGTCTTATTACAAGCCGGTAAACCTACCCAACGGTCAGAAGATGAAGAAAGCAAAGATACATGAAGCCATCCTGAATTGCGATGTATGGATCAATGTTCCCATCCTGAAAAACCACGGGGGTGCCAATCTGACTATCTCAATGAAAAATCACATGGGAATTGTCTGGGATCGTGGATTTTTCCACCAGAATGACTTGCAGCAATGTATTGCCGATATCTGCACACTGCAAAAGAAAGCTGTGCTGAACGTAGTGGACGCTTATCGTATCATGAAAACCAATGGTCCGCGAGGACGTTCTGCCTCGGATGTCGTATTAGCGAAAGGACTGTTCATTTCACCGGATATTGTAGCAGTGGACACGGCTGCCGCCAAATTCTTCAATCAAGTACGTGAGATGCCACTAGATACTGTGGGACACCTCGCTAAAGGAGAAGCACTGAAAATAGGAACCATGAACATTGACAAGCTGAATGTCAAGCGAATTAAGATGTAAAATAACAATGTTAAGAAGGCTACGTATTGGAATATCAGCACTTTTATTTGTGCTGATTTCTTTCTTTTTTCTCGATTTTGCAGAAATATTACCGAACAGTTTTCATCGGCTGGCACATTTGCAGTTTGTTCCAGCTGTCCTTTCACTAAGTATAGGTATCTTATTATTTCTCACCGTGTTAACGCTCTTGTTTGGACGCGTTTATTGTTCTACAATTTGCCCTATGGGTATTTTGCAGGATGTCATTGCACGCATTTCAAAATCAATAGGGAAAAAGAAAAAAAGATATAGTTACAGTCCCGCAAAAAATAAATTGCGTTGGGGCATACTCGGGCTGACAGTAATCGGGTTTCTATGCGGATTTACATTTATTGTAGGCCTGCTCGATCCATACAGTGCGTATGGACGTGTAGTAGTGCATATATTCAAACCTATCTACATGTTGGGGAATAATCTGTTGGAATCTGTCTTTTCCAAATTCGACAATTATACATTTTATCAGGTAGATACCTCTGTTTTAAGCATTTCTTCTCTTCTCATTGCTGTTATCACTCTTGCAGTTATTTTTGTAATGGCATGGAAACACGGGCGGACATGGTGCAATACGGTTTGTCCCGTAGGAACAATATTGGGATTATTGAGCCGCTTTTCATTATTTAAGGTCCGTATCGATACTGCGAAATGTAATGGATGCGGGCTTTGTGCTACTAAATGCAAAGCCTCCTGCATCAATAGTAAGGAACATGCCATTGATTATAGCCGCTGCGTAGATTGTTTCGACTGCCTGGGAGCATGCAAGCAAAAGGCATTGGTCTACAACCCTTCTTTAAAGAAACAACAAGCAAACGTAGAAGCCCCTGTACCATCATCACCGGACACGGATTCATCCAAACGCCGCTTTTTGGTTGCCGGTCTTGTTACTGCCGGAGCTGCTCCCAAACTCCTGTCCCAAGCCAAAGAATCTGTTGCTAGACTGGAAGGCAAAAAGGCATACAAAAAGGAGAATCCAATCACTCCTCCGGGCTCTATCAGTCGGGAACACTTTCAACAGCAATGTACATCCTGTCATCTTTGTGTCAGCAAATGCCCCTCTCATGTTCTGCAACCTGCTTTTATGGAGTATGGTTTGGCAGGTATAATGCAGCCGACCGTTAGTTTTGAGAAAGGATTTTGTAATTTTGACTGTACTGTTTGCGGAGACGTTTGTCCCAATGGAGCAATTCTTCCCATAAGTGTAGAGCAAAAACATCTTACACAAATGGGATATGTTGTTTTTATCGAGGAAAATTGCATCGTTTATACTGATGGAACCAGTTGCGGAGCGTGCTCCGAGCACTGTCCTACACAGGCTGTGGCAATGGTACCATATAAAGACGGATTAACGATCCCTCATGTAAACAAAGAAATATGCGTAGGTTGTGGAGGATGCGAATATGTTTGCCCTGCCCGTCCATTCCGCGCTATCTATATCGAAGGAAATCCAGTGCAAAAAGAAGCAAAACCTTTTAAAGAAAACGAAGAACATAAAGTGGAGATAGACGATTTCGGATTCTAATCAGCCCCCAGTGCTGGTGTAAAGATTCCATCCATATATTTGTGCTCTATTGTGATATATTTAAATGCGGATAACAAAACTTTATACTTACGCAATTAAAGTTCCATGTTATCCGCATTTATTGTGTTCTATGGATAACAAAAAACTACTTATAACGTTCTCTTAAAAAAACTATTCATTATATTCCTCCTACTTTCAATAAATTCACTAAATTCGTGGCGAACTAAAGAAAGCAACTCATGGAGATATTCACAAATAACAGGAATAGCCGGAAATATCAGATTGGCTATGCACTAAGCGGAGGATTTATTAAAGGATTTGCCCATCTGGGAGTTATGCAAGCTCTTTTAGAGCATGATATTAAACCGGAAATCATCTCCGGAGTAAGCGCAGGAGCACTTGCCGGTGTCTTTTATGCAGATGGCAACGAACCCCACAAAGTTCTTGATTATTTCTCCGGACATAAATTCCAGGATTTAACCAAACTGGTAATTCCTAAAAAAGGATTATTTGACCTTTGTGAATTTATAGACTTTCTCCGAACCAACGTAAAAGCCAAAAACTTGGAAGATTTACAACTTCCTCTGATTATCACAGCAACCGACCTCGATCATGGACGCATGGTTCATTTTCACCGCGGCAGTATTGCTGAACGGGTTGCTGCTTCTTGTTGTATGCCTGTTATGTTCGCACCAGTCAATATAGATGGCACTAACTATGTAGACGGAGGATTGATGATGAATCTTCCTGTCTCTACCCTGCGTAGAGTGTGCGACAAGGTGGTGGCTGTCAACGTAAGCCCCATCATGGCACAGGACTACAAAATGAATATTGTAAGCATTGCTATGCGTTCATTCCATTTTATGTTCCGCGCCAATACTTTTCCAGAAAGGGAAAAGTGTGATTTATTAATCGAACCATACAATTTATACGGATATAGCAATACCGAACTGGAGAAAGCAGAAGAAATCTTCGGACAGGGATATAATACAGCCAATGAAGTGCTTAATCAACTGTTGGAAGAAAAAGGAAAAATATGGAAGTAATCTCCTATCCATCGGAAAAAAGAATGAATACGAATATTAATAATCTACTCTATATGAATGACGAAAATAAAATAATTATCTATCAAGTGTTCACCCGTCTGTTTGGAAATAACAACAACCACTGTGTCTACAATGGCGACATTGCCACCAACGGTTGTGGGAAAATGGCTGATTTCACGCTCAAGGCACTTGGTGAAATCAAAAAATTAGGTACTACACATATATGGTATACAGGCATCATCGAACATGCCACTCAAACGGATTATCGCCGTTATAACATCAGTCCGGATCATCCTGCCATTGTGAAAGGAAAAGCTGGCTCTCCCTATGCTATCAAGGATTATTATGATGTAGATCCTGACCTGGCCAACGATGTACAGGGACGTATGAAAGAATTTGAGAACCTGGTACACCGTACACATCGCACAGGTTTGAAAGTGATTATAGATTTTGTACCTAATCACGTAGCACGCCAGTACCATTCGGACGCACAGCCCGACGGTACGACGGAATTGGGGGCTAACGATGACCCCAGTCAATCTTTCAGTCCATACAATAATTTCTATTATATCCCGCAAGCGGAACTTCGTGCCCAGTTCGATATGAAAGACGGTGCAGCAGAGCCTTACCGGGAATTTCCGGCTAAAGCTACCGGTAACAATCGTTTTGATGCTACGCCCAATATCACCGACTGGTATGAAACGGTGAAATTAAACTATGGAGTGGATTATCAGAACGGCGGTACCTGCCACTTCTCCCCAACTCCGGACACTTGGATAAAGATGCTGGACATTCTTCTTTTCTGGGCGTCAAAGAACATTGACGGTTTCCGTTGTGACATGGCAGAAATGGTTCCCGTTGAATTTTGGGAATGGGCTATTCCTCAAGTAAAAGAGGTTTATCCTGAAATACTTTTCATCGCAGAAGTCTATAATCCCAGCGAATATCGTAACTATCTGTTCCGTGGCAAGTTTGACTATCTATATGATAAGGTAGGATTGTATGATACACTGCGGAACGTAGCCTGCGGATATGAATCTGCCACTGCAATCACTCATTGCTGGCAAAGTCTGAATGGAATCGAGAAAAAAATGCTCAACTTCCTGGAGAACCACGATGAGCAACGTATCGCATCTGATTTCTTTGCCGGTAATCCGCGTAAAGGGATTCCCGCACTAATTGTTTCTGCATGTATGAACACCAATCCTATGATGATCTATTTCGGTCAGGAGTTCGGAGAGCTGGGCATGGATAGCGAAGGATTCAGCGGAAGAGACGGACGGACTACCATATTTGATTATTGGAGCGTAGATACTATACGTCGTTGGCGCAACGGAGGAAAGTTTGACGGGAAAATGCTTACTGAAGAACATAAGCACCTCTACTCTATCTATCAAAAAGTACTGACGCTTTGCAACGAAGAGCAGGCAATCAAAAAGGGGGTATTCTTTGACTTGATGTATGCTAATATAAACGGATGGCGTTTCAATGAGCATAAACAATATACTTTTATGCGGAAATACAAAAACGAGATTCTGTTTTTCGTTATTAATTTCGACAGTCAACTGGTAGATGTTGCCATCAACGTGCCTTCACATGCCTTCGACTTTTTGCAGATTCCTCAAATGGAGTCTTATCAGGCTATCGATTTGATGACCGGTGCTAAAGAAGAAATCAGCTTATTACCTTATAAACCGACAGACGTTTCAGTCGGAGGTTATAACGGAAAAATTTTAAAGATTACTTTTTAAGTAAAAAGAGTAAGAACCGCATACTCCTTATCCTCCGGGCATTTCACTTATAAATGCCCGGAGGATTATTTTATGTACATCGCTCAAACAAATATTCTCAAAGGCTGTTTAGTTATAACTAATTCTCTAAACTCAAAGCTTATGAAGAAATTTATGATTTGTGCGATCACACTGTTTTTGCTATTATCTACATCTGTTTTTGGAGATACCCCTCCCGGCAATGTACAGGCAACTTTCAAGAAAATGTATCCCAAAGCAAATGGTATCGCCTGGTCACAAGATGACGGATATTATTGCGCCAACTTTGTAATGAACGGATTTACTAAAAATGTGTGGTTTAACGTCCGAGGGCAATGGGTGATGACACAGACTGACCTTGTTAGCCTTGATCGTCTGTCACCGGCAGTCTATAATGCTTTTGTATCCGGGCCATACGCAAGTTGGGTGGTAGATAATGTGACAATGGTAGAGTTTCCCAAATGGCAAGCTATTATTGTAATTAAAGTAGGCCAAGATAACGTTGACATCAAATATCAGTTATTCTATACTCCACAAGGAGTATTACTGAAAACACGCAACGTGAGTGATATGTATGATATTCTCGGACCAAGTACCTTTTTGGTAAACTAGAACTAAATCATTCAATAGCGCAATATACGAGAAAACCCCTGCAGATATACAATGATAGTTGCAGGGGCTTCTTATTTAAAGATAAAATTATTTCTTCTTTCTAAGCACTACGGCGGTACGGGCAGGAATGTAGAGTTTCAACCACTCTTTCTTTTCCTTACTGTACAGCGGATCGGCAATAGTAAAGTGCACTACAGAATCATCTGCCAAACCGTTTCCTCCAAATGCAACGTCGTCCGTATTCAATATTACTTCATAAGCTCCCGGAGTTACCAGGAATCCATAGTCGGTAAATGACTGTTTCGGATTAAAGTTAAAGACAAATATAAGGTCTTTACGTCCGTATGCCAATACCTGATCGCCATCATTATGCCATATTTCCTGAACAGGTGTTGCCTGGAAGTCTTTCACGCTCTTCAGAACTTTCAGCATATCCTTATCAAAATCACCCATATAATGATAGGTCAGATTCTTGTTGTCTACCAAATCCCATTGGCGACGGGCATATTTACATGACCATCCGTTACCTTCACGCGGGAAGTCAATCCATTCGGGATGCCCGAATTCATTTCCCATGAAGTTCAGATAACCTCCGTTGATGGTTGAAGAGGTCAATAAACGAATCATCTTGTGCAAAGCGATACCTCGGTTGACAACATAATTTTCATCTCCCTTTTGCATGTGCCAGTACATATCGGCATCAATCAGACGGAAGATAATTGTCTTGTCTCCCACTAATGCCTGGTCATGGCTTTCTGCATACGAAATGGTCTTCTCATCCTGACGACGGTTGGTTACTTCCCAGAACATGCTGGAAGGTTTCCAGTCTTCATCAATCTTTTCTTTGATTGTCTTGATCCAATAGTCCGGAATGTTCATGGCCATACGATAATCGAAGCCGTAACCGCCATCTTCTATTTTTGCAGCCAGCCCCGGCATACCGGAAACTTCTTCCGCAATGGTTATCGCTTTCGGATTTACCTGATGAATCACTTCATTAGCCAATGTCAGGTAACAAATCGCATTATCATCCTGATGACCGTTGAAATAATCTCCATAGTTACAGAAGGCTTCACCCAAACCGTGACTATAATATAGCATAGAAGTGACTCCGTCAAAACGGAAGCCGTCAAATTTATATTCTTCCAGCCAGTACTTGCAGTTAGACAACAGGAAGTGAATCACTTCGTTCTTGCCATAATCGAAGCATAGAGAATCCCAAGCCGGATGTTCACGACGAACGCCCGGATAGAAATACTGATTCGGATCACCGGCAAAGTTTCCTAATCCTTCTACTTCATTCTTCACTGCATGTGAATGAACAATGTCCATAATCACAGCAATTCCCATCTCATGAGCGGCATCGATCAATGCTTTCAATTCGTCGGGAGTACCAAAACGGGAAGAAGCAGCAAAAAAGCTGGATACATGATAGCCGAAACTTCCATAATAAGGATGTTCCTGAATGGCCATAATCTGGATACAATTATACCCTTCTTCAGCAATACGGGGAAGTATTTTCTCGCGGAATTCGTTATAAGTGCCCACTTTTTCCTCCCGTTGTGCCATTCCGATATGACATTCATAAATCAACAGTGGATTCGTGTCGGGCTTAAATGTTTTCTTTTTGAATTTATAGGGTTTCTCCGGAGCCCAGACTTGTGCACTGAATATCTTGGTCTGTTCATCCTGCACCACACGAGTAGCCCATGCAGGAATACGCTCGCCTTGTCCGCCTTCCCAGTATACATTCAATTTGTAGAGATCGCCATGATGAATGGCATCCGCCGGCAGGTTAATTTCCCAATTGCCATTCTTTAGTTTTTTCAGCTTATAGGCTGCTTTTTCCTCCCAATTATTAAATGTACCCACCATATAAATATGAGTAGCATTGGGCGCCCATTCACGAAAAGTCCATCCCTTATCGGTGCGATGCAATCCAAAATAAAGATACCCCGATGCAAAATCTGAAAGGGTTTGTTTGCCTTTATTCGTCAATTCAGCTTCCTTGTCTAATACATGCTGATGACGCCCGGTGATAGCACCGGCAAAAGGTTCCAGCCAGGGATCATTTTTTATGAGATTAAGTGTCTTTTCCATATCAGAATTGAATTAGGATTATGCTTTTACTTTTACGATTACTTTTTTCACACCATCCGGAGTGATGCCCGGAGCATGACCGTCTTGCGGGAAGAAGATAGCAAACATTCCCGGTTTTACGGCAACGTATGTTTCTGCCAATCCTTCAAAGAAAGTAATGTCTTTTTCTGCGTTATAAGGTGCATCTGCCGGAACACAATCTTTAGCAGCGGTATACCCCATAATTTCTGTTCCCGACAACGGGATTTGAATATCAATAAATTCGTTATGAGTTTCCAGTTTGGCTTCCTCTTTTGTTTTAGGCTTGGTTTGTGCGATATTCACGAACAGATCTTTCCCTTTCAGTTCTGTCTTACCAATTTCCATGGCTTGGAGGTCATGAGACTTCAAGAAGTCAATGGCTTGTGCAAACAAAGGATTTAAAGACGCATATTTCTCCAGATTTTCTAAAGTATCTACTACCATATAAGTTAAATTTTAAAGTTTATATTCCAGGCATTATTTATTCAAAATCATCAATCGTATAATTTATAAAATCAGCAAACCGCTTGAACTGGCGGAACGCTTTGTCCATCTGTTCCAACATATCCGGCCGGGTAAAGAAGTCATCAGGAACATTATAAGAGCAAACATACTCTTTACATTTCAAATAATCGACATACTTGAAGTCTTTCGGGAAGCCTTTCGGAGCTGTTTTCAGAAAATCCTCCCCTATCACCGGAAAGTATTTCTTAAACTCTGGATCCTCTACGATCGCAACAAATTCCTCGATATTGTCATAAATAGACTGACGCACTGCTTTCAGGATATTGGGAGGCAGACACAAGCTTCCTCCGGCAAGCATCGAACCATCCGGCTGCAAGTGGACATAATATCCACAATGGTCGGATTTCTTCCCTTTGGCATTGATATAACCGCCGAAATGTATTTTATAAGGTGTTTTATCCGCAGAGAAGCGGGTATCCCGGTAAATGCGATAAGTACAGTCTTTGGGTTGAATTCCCCGGATAGTTTCATCAAACAGGGAAATACGGGCAATCACTGTTGCCAAAAAGTTGTCGAACTCGGCACGGGCTGTTTCATATTCTGCCTTGTGCTCATTAAACCACTCACGATTATTATTCGCGGAAAGATCTTTTAAAAACTGAAAGATAACAGGTATGTTCATCTTTATCATTTTCTATTATTACTCTACAAACGTACAAATTTTATTTCATATAAACTAAAAAAGGGGGTAAAAGGACATAAAAAAAGCATCGGCCTGGTAAAACCGATGCTTTAACACATTTATCAAAAAAACAGACTCTTCTGTCTCTGACGTACTTTAGCTTTCACAAGTGGAGTACAATCTCTTTAATTAATCTTATATCTAATACTATGAAAAACACATAAATATAACAGTACAAAAGTGACATTTGTTCAGCAATGCTCTGTATATTTCAGTTAATTATCGTTTATAGAATGAAATGTTTCTCATTTATAGGCAATACAATACGTTCCCAGTCAATCATGGCGTTGAATAACATGATATGTGAATAGTCGTTTAAATGTACTTGCGCGATGTCTTTCTCAACAATGAATTGCTTATTCAGAAGTTCCGCCCGCTTCGTTCCCTGGAGTAACGGATGAGCTGGAGTAAACCATGTGTGCCCATCGTAGAGGGCGATATTGGCAATAGAAGTATCTGTCAGATAGCCGTCTTTCACGATTAAAATGTCATCTGCCATTCCTCTTTGGGCATACAAAGCGTTCAGTTCTTCCCGATGTGTGCTTTTGTAAGTGTAATTAATGGTATCGGATTCTATCAGATGCAAAGAGGACACTTTCCGCATCTGATAAGGAGCATACGTGACTTCTTCTACTTCTTTTCCATACACAATCCGGCATTTATGAATCCCGTTTAAAACTGGTGGCGATATATACTCACGCAAATCAAGCGGAACAGTATCTTTCCAAAAGACTGAACGGGTTTTATTGAAACGCTCTGTGTGATAATCAAGATTATAAATCTGTCCATCCTCTATCCGGATAGTCTCAATAAATGGGTACATATACTTTTTGTTTCATTTCGTTATACTCACTTTCCGCATCGCTCTGACAGGTGATTCCACCTCCACTTTTAAAATACATTTTTTCTCCTTCCTGTTCTACAAAACGTATCATAACGGCACTATCCAGATTAATTCCATCCGAATAGCCCATAATTCCTGTATAAAACCCTCTGTCGTAAGTTTCAGCTTCCCGAATAATCTGCATCGTTTTTCTCTTGGGGGCACCGGTAATGGAACCGGCTGGCAAAAGTCGGAAAATAAGTTCTCCCAAATGTTCCGGATAGTTTTCCGGCAATATGCCTTGGATTTCAGAGCTTGTCTGAAGAATCGCCCCCTGATTAGTCTGCAATGTATCGATATACCGATACCGGGAAACGGACACTTGATTGGCAACCATGCTTAAATCATTACGAATCAAGTCTACGATAGTAGCGTGTTCTGCCGCCTCTTTAGGATCGTTCATCAATAATTGGGCAGCAGAAGGAATGGAAGCGTCAATAGTCCCTTTCATCGGGTATGAGCTAATTTTTCCCTGATGAATTCTCACAAATATTTCTGGAGAAAAAACAGTAAAAGTGTCTTTAACCCATAGCTTATAAATCGCTTTAGAGTGATAATAAATATCTTTCAGAGTGAGATTGGTATCTACCGGAGTGCGACAAGTCAGATTTGTGAGAAAACTATTTCCAGCCAAGATATTCTGTCGGACAATATTAAACGAGCGTTGATAGGAATAGAAAGATTCTGCAGAAGGCTGCCAATGGATAGAGTTCGCTGGTTTAGCAGAAAAAGAAGGTGTATACTTTTCAGTTGACGTAGCTTGATTGGTAAATCCATTCAAATTATACAAAAGTTCAGTAGAATCAACAGCAGCAACCTCTTCTATATAAGATGCATCCTGCAGATAATTGATAATAAAAACAAAAGGACGATGGTGTTGTCCAAACTGATTCATCCGTTTGATGGCCTGTTCCTTATTATATAAGTGCATAAAATATTTCAGCGTTTAGGAACGGCAAATGTACACAAAAAGTATAGATTAGAAAAAGATAGCAATAAAAAAGGGTTGCCCGACGTATCATACCGGCAACCCTCTATCATTTACAAGATTGGTCAAATTACTTCATAACAGCTTTCACTTGAGGAAGCATCTTTTTCACATTTTCATTTTCCGGAGAGATCTTAGCAGCCTCTTCCAAATAGTCTAATGCTTCTTTAAATCTTCCATCCGCTTTTGCTTTTTCTGCAGCATATTTGTCTGCGTCTGAATTTGCCAAAGGAGCAGCTTTCTTCAGGATATTAGCTCCGTCATTATAACACAAAACTCCTAAACTGTACAATGCATTTGTTTTATACTGCTTGTGATCCAACGGAATTACTTTCTTGAAACAATCTTCTGCTTCTTCAGCCTTTCCAGCTTTCTGTGCTGCAAGTCCTGCTTTTAGATAATGAAGACCATAATTCTTCACCATTGTCTTATTTTTAGGATCGACTTTCAGCCCTTCTTCTAATGTAGCTACATATTCAGCAGTCTTCTTTTGTGCATCTAAAGCCAAAGCCTTACGAGCATACGCATTTCCTATATTAAATTTTTTCTGAATAGCAATATCGAAAAAGGTCACGGCTTCCGCATACTTTTTCACTTCGTCTGCTGCTATACCACAATAGTAAGCTGTTGCAGAATCTTGATTATTAGTCTGTTTCAGATATTCGCTGAACTTCGCATACGCTACTGGATAATTTTTAGCATTAAATGCGTCATTTCCTTCTTTTTTCAATTGCTCTGGGGCGGTTTGTGCAAAAACATTAGTCACTACAATACAAAATGCAAATAAAAAAATCAATTTCTTCATAACTTTATGTGTTTTTTAGTTGTTTATCGTCCAAAAGTAGAAGTTATAATAGAAAAACACAACCGTATTTTATTTTTTTGACCTTTTTGAAACCTATATAACTTTCGTTATTCTTCGTAAAAATGACGTTTTCCTATTTATTCATCCCAAACCATATAACTAAACAAAATATTTCTCTTTTATAAATTACTGATTCATAGATACAAAGAAATATATGAATAAAAAAGTGCCGGAAAGTTTTTGAGTTTTCATAAAAAGCACTACCTTTGCATCCGCAAATAAGGCTGGTTCCGTAGCTCAGCTGGATAGAGCAACGCCCTTCTAAGGCGTGGGTCAAGCGTTCGAATCGCTTCGGAATCACTTAAAGAAATCGCAAACAGCTATTAAAATAGCGTTTGCGATTTTTTCATTTAATAGAATCGTCCACATGTTGCCTACTTGATATTTTTTCACGTACCGGCTACAATCCCATCGGTATTTTCAACAAATACCAGGTAATAAACATCAATGTCCAGGCAACCAGGATACCTAATGAATATCTCCAAGTATATTTAAGCAATGAGCCATACGTAATCTGTTTATCATACTGCCGCATATAAGTCAGTACCAAAGGCATATAGAATAAGAAAGGAGTAATGGCATTCGTCGAACTATCTCCGATACGGAAAGCACATTGTGCTACATCCGGAGCAATTCCCATCTGTGCAAACATCGGAATAAAGATAAAAGACATAAAAGCCCATTTGGAGGTAGCAGATACCATAATCAGGTTTATCAATGCCGTAAATAGAATAAACAGGATGAGAGCAGACAAAGGAGCCGGCTCAAACGAAGAGAGTAAATCAGCTCCCATGATAGCTAAACATTTATCCAGATGGGAATATTCAAAACAGGCAAACATCTGTGCAGCAAAGAAAGCGATAACGAAATACACTCCAAGAAGTTTCATTGGCTGCGTAAGTCCTTCAATCACATCATTGTCAGTGCGATACCGTCCGGAACTGAATCCATAAGCCATCCCTGTAATACCTGCTCCCAAAGAAAGTAAGAACAAAATACCGGCAATAAAAGGCGAATGCATCAAACCTCCGTTCACCCCACGCAAAATTCCATAAGAAGAAAAAGTAAGCCACAAGATAAGAGCGACATAAACAGCTGCTACAACAATGGAAATCATAATGGCACGCCGCTCTTTGCGAGACAAAGGATGATAAGCCACCACTTTCACACTGCCTTCATACTTTCCTAATGTGGGAAGAAGCCATTTTTGAGTAATCCAATACACAATAGCCGTAATGACTACCGTTGAAGCACTCATAAAGAAGTAGTTACAAAGAGGTTCCGTGTTCCCCTGATAACCCGTTTGCGCCAGTGCCGCCTCTTGTGTGGTATGCGCCAATAACGGGTCCATCGTACTCAATACAATATTAGCACTATACCCGCACGCAACAGAGACATAAGCTATAACAATCCCAGCAATCGGGTGAAGTCCCACCCACTGGAACAGCATAGCAGCAATAGGCAATAAAATAATATATCCACCATCCCCAATGGCATTCGACAACAAACCGAGCACAATCACCCACAAGATGATTTTCCTCTTTTCCTGCCGGTTCCCTACTCCCATGCGGATGCACGCATCAATAAAACCGGAATGTTGTGCTACTCCCAGTCCGAACATAGCGATAATCACCATGCCCAACGGAGCAAAGCCCGTGAAATTCTTAATAGCGTTCCGCAACCACCAACGGATTCCTTCCGGACTCAACAGGCTTTGTACACGGATGTCCTCACCTGTCTGCGGCAATGTCACTTTCAACCCATAGATATCACATATCCATGAAAGAAAGACCACTGCCATTGTCAGCAGAAGGAACATCGTAGCGGGATGGGGCATACGCCATTTATTCTTCATTACTTTCCAGAGGTATTACTTGCCATTACTTATTCTTCGTCAGGCTCCAGATTATCCAAATCGATAATACGCAATTCCAGTGCACGTACTGCCAATCGGGTAGCATTCACTCCCACCCGTTCTCCATTTGGGAAAAGGCGTCCGATAAGATCATTCTGTCGTTTCTCCAATGATTTTACGCCGAAAGGCATCCCTTTCAGATTGGCAATCATCTCCTTCGTATATCCTAATGCCAAATGGCGGAGAAAACGTTCGTCGTATTCATCAATGTCATAACTGATGACTGCTTCCTGACGCTTGGCATCGTTGGCTACAGATTTCTTGAAACGATCTACAATCTTTTCCAAAATCGGATAGTTGAATACCAGCTTCTTTCCGTCCATCACAGCCTGCACATCTGTTTTCGTCAGTAGTTCTCCCGTTTTGAGGATAATTCCGTCGGCACCGGCATTCAATACATCCACCCACAACTTTTCATTCAGAATCTCACCCGTGAAGATCAGTACCCGAACTCCTTTGTAGCGTTTGAATATATTCCGGCAAATGTCAACACCAATGGTCGTAGAACCTCCCAGTCCTAAGTCCAACAATACCAAATCGGGAAGCTGCGCCTCCATCAACGGCCAGAACTCACTTTCCGTCATTGCCGTACCGATCACTTCCGCATTCGGTATTTCATGACGGAATATTTCTTCTGTCCCTTTCAACTCCAGTTTTACATCCTCTACGATAATAACTTTAAACTTCTGTTCTTCCATGTTTCTTATCTAATAACTTTTATGTGTTCTCCTTTTATCGGCGCGGAATGGTGAAATAAACCGTAAATCCTCCGCCTTCAGCCGGTTCGGCATTGATACGACATCCTCTGCGTCCCGCAAATTCGTCATGGTCGCGGATAATCTGCTTGCATACCAGATATTCCGTTCCTCTCAACTCCCCTTTCTCACCGGAAGTCATACGTGCCAGATTCGGATAAAATAATTGATTCAATTCTTCCACGCTCTTTTCACGTCTCGTATCCGTAAAGAGAAAACGAATATATTCATTATCCTGACGTGCTTGCAGACGTATCACCCCATCTTCACGCACAGTCAATGCTTCATCAATCAAATTTTCCAATAGAAAACGCAACTGGTTCACGTCTCCTATCACCTTCGCTTCCATCGGTTCTATCTCCAGTTCTATCCTCTCCGAACGGTTCTTCATTGATTTCTTGAAGTATTTTCCGGCAGCGTCCAAAAGCTCCTGCACCGGAATTACAGTACGCCGGAAAGTGACTTCCTCCAATTGACGGGAAGCGCACGAGCTCAAAATCGTAAAGATTCCCTTATAATATTCAATCAATTCCGTCATAGTCTCCACCGCTTCACGCTCCTCCGTTTCCGAAAGCTTCTGTGTATTCAACCGCCCTACAATCTGTTTGATTTTATTCGGATAATAGATCGTCTCATGTTTAATTGTCGACAAGCAGTTGTCAAGTACCATATTCTGTACATGCAACATACTGTCTTCCCAGGAAGCTCTGCGTGTTTCTTCATGCGCCGATTCAATATCCCGGTATTTAGTAGCCAGTTTCACCACTGCATTAAATACGACAATAGCCACATATCGCGCTACCAGTTCAAAAAGCAGCCGGTCTGTTTCCTGTTCTGTTCCCTCCCTGCGTTCCAGATAAAGCACACCGACACATTGATGTTCACCTCCTGCTTCCACCATCAGCGGAATTGCCAGAAGATGCTGTTCAGAAAGATATTCTCCGGAACTAAAACACTGCTCTACCATCTCCGGCATTTCCTGCCCGGGACGAGAAGCGTATTCCAGCCGATGTGTCGTTTCGTTATAAACGGCAATTCCCATCCGGTCAATTGTCAGTAGTTCATTCACCGAAGCGAATGCTTCATCCACAATACGTTGCGGGATTTCTTTAAGCGTACTTTCCTCCCGTTGGAGTGCCTCTGCATTTTCTTGTTCCTGCGGTCTGACCAAAGATGCCGCAAATACCTTTTGATTAATCTCAAGTACCTGTTCGAGATTCAAACGATTCTGCAAACGTTTTCTCATATACAGGAAATAGTATCCGACCAAAGAAACAATCAGTAGAACAAAACATAAAATAATTCCTACTGTCTTATTCGTATTCGACCGTTCCAACTGTCGGCAATATGCTTCAAGAGTCTGATCTTCTCCTTGCAACTTATACAAATCCGTAAATGCCGAATTATTGTAACTGTATGCATCCAACTGTTTCAAAGCCAAAAAAGCAACCGCCGCCTCATTCCTGATATCCAGAATCACATGATAATCCGAATCAAACAATTCGTTCCACCAACTGATTTCGGCAGGCGTTCCTTCACCCACCAGCTTCATATACCGATGCGGACGATCCGGACGCGCATATTTCTCATAATGCTCGTTCAACAAGAGTATAGCAGAATCTATATATTGCAAAGCAAATTCATAATTTTCATCCACATTAGCAAAATAGGCAGCATTCGCATAATCCGACGCTGCATCCAGTAAATCCTCATAGGCAGAATCCGTAACCACCACTATCGAATCGCCCTCCTGCAACATGGGAGGAATCGGATCATGCAGACAAGAGCTCACCCCAAACGGAAGCAACAGGCAAAGCAACAAGACTCCCATCGCTTTACGCACTCCCGAAGGCAAACGGAAATAGAAACGACTCCCCTTCCCCAATTCACTCTCTACATCAAAGACACATCCCCGGAACAATTCATTCGTTTTCTTATATTTCTCAATGATTCCCTTACAATTCATCAGTCCGAAACCACTGCCCTTATTTTCCTTCAGAACCTCCGGATCAGCTACATTCTTCATTCCGATGACACGAGAGTCATATACTTTCTCACCGATAATACGAGCCACATCTTCTTCGGAAATCCCCCTTCCGTTGTCTTCTACGGAAATCTCGACATACGCGTCCATAGTACGGGCACACACTTTGATTGTTCCTCCTTCCGGAGTATATTTTCGGGCGTTTTCCGCCAGCGTGTTAATCATAAACAAAGTCAATGCCCGGTCAGCCTTCACCATAACCGTAGTCGGTTCTATTTCCAACTTCTGATTTTTCATTTCAAAAGCACGTCTCCCTTTGCCTAACAGTTCAAAGAGTTCATTGAGATCGAACGTTTCAATATTCAGGCTAAGCGTCCCCTGCTTCATCTTAATCCAAAGAGCCAAAATATCATTGTATTCATTAATCGTAGTTACCAGCTCGTCAATGTATTGATACTTCTCTTTCTTTATCTTTTCATGATCGATATATCCTCGTTCCGTCAACTTATGCACCTCATTCAAGATACGGTCGATATAAGGATTTATCCCATTCACAATGGCCAGACAAGCCTTCTTAATCAGATTTTGGCGTTTATTTCCCGCGATATGTTGTTCGTAAACATATCGTTGCTTTTCCAATTGCATCCGCTCGTCACTCAACGCTTCTACCATCTGCTCATTGTCCGCAGCCCAAACGATATACGGTTCAAGCACGTGCACCAACGCTTTTTCATCACGGTTCAACCGATGCAAAGGAACCAGTGCCGCTTTTCCTTCCTCCGGAATTTCCAGTTGAAGACGCCCTTTTCCGAACAGTTGGTCGATGCCTTGTTGAATTAACGGAACATTCATTGGTATAGAAGAAGTGATGTCCCGGCAAAGAGCCAGTATCCGTTGCAGACGTTCCACATCTACTTGATTCCTTATTTTAGATCGCTTATTGAAAAACCACCAAAGAATAACCACCAGTACAAGTCCGGCAATAACCAAAGAAAGCACAAGCGTCATTTGTCGTGAATCGGATTCCAACGAAAGATAACGACTCTCCAACTCTTTATCCTGACGAGTATAATTCAGAATATCCAGATATATATTTCGGTTGTAATCAGAAGCATACTTCATTCCAAGCCCGGCATACGATACACTCAATTGTTCCCGAATCCTCGAAATCCATTCAGGCACCGTCCTTACGTCTTCCTCCATAATCCACGGTACTCCAGTATATGTCGTATCTCCTTCCGCATAAATACGCAACTTGTCCAACGTATCCACTGCATGATGATAATAAAGCATATGGTGTTGGTTCACACAATCCAACGCTTTTGTAAGCGTATCCAATGCTTCCGAATAACGTCCGTGCTCATTCATATACTTACCGATAGATACATACGCACCGGCAATCTGATACAAATCATTATACTCCCGGAATTTTTCAAGCGCAAGCTGTGCCATTCGCAAAGGTAAAAGCGAATCTACAGGAAAACCGAACTGATCCAGCGCATATCCCCTCCTTGTTCGGAAGAGTTCGAAGTTATTGGGAGAAACCATCAGATTAGCCAACCCTTGCAGACCATTTCCTTCGAAATAAGGATGATTAGTCTGAACCGCAGTCCTCCAGGTTATATATAGTTGGTCAAACTCACGCATTTTCCTATCCTCCGGCTTGGTGGCTTCCACCAATGAAGCCGATCCTTTGATATAATGATAATAAAGCAACTGATTCGTATCTGCCAATACTTCATCTTCCGGGATCTGATTGAGAGATGCGATGGCTTCCTGCCTTTGCTGAAGATAATAGTAATAAATAGAAGAAACAATGAAAAATTCGGTGAAAGCATAATCCAGTCGAAGTGCCTCGTGGCGGTCAGCAAACAAATCACTCTCTTCCCGAATACGTTTCATACGCCGGAGCGCACTGTTACGATAATCATAAAATTCTTTGTTCATAGCTGTCCGCTGACAAATCTTCATCAGTCCGATATCAGCAATCAACAGTTCAAGCTCATTTTTAGTCAGTTTATATACTTCCTTATGTAACGCTTCCGCCCGGTCAAAATCCATCGCCATAAAAGCACAGAATCCGAGATTATTGGATGCCTCCGCTTTCCCCGACTTATAAAAATTTACCTGTTGATAAGCTTCATTGGCATATTTATAGGAGGAATCCAAGCTTCGATAACGATAAGTATACGCTTTCCCGTTTAAAGAATCAATCAGGCGCACCTCTTTGGTCGGCACCATATCAGTGCACGAAAAAAAAGAGGTAAACAACACTATACCTATTATATATAAAGGAAAACGTGAACTCATTTTTGACTATTAACTGTTTTCAGAAAGCAAATCTACAAATATTTCCGATAAGTTGGAGAGAAAAATATTTTTTATACAATAAGTCCTTCTAAATAATAAGAGAAATTCCTACCTTTGCAGGCAAATTAACAAATAGGTAACATCTATTACAAAATGAGCGAAAAAGCACCCTTTATGGTATTCTCGGGAACGAACTCGAGATATCTTGCAGAAAAAATCTGCGCGAGCCTGGATTGTCCTCTGGGAAATATGAACATTACCCATTTTGCCGATGGCGAATTTGCGGTTTCATACGAGGAGTCAATTCGTGGCGCACATGTATTCCTGGTTCAATCCACTTTCCCTAACTCAGACAACTTAATGGAACTTCTCCTGATGATTGATGCTGCTAAACGTGCATCAGCAAAGAGCGTTGTAGCTGTAATCCCCTATTTCGGATGGGCTCGTCAGGATAGAAAAGACAAACCTCGTGTATCTATCGGGGCTAAGTTGGTAGCTGATCTGCTGTCTGTTGCAGGTATCGACCGACTGATTACGATGGATTTGCATGCTGACCAGATCCAGGGATTCTTCAATATCCCGGTAGATCACTTGTACGCATCAGCTGTATTCCTCCCTTACATCCAGTCATTGCAATTGGAAAATCTGGTTATTGCTACACCGGACGTAGGAGGTTCAAAACGTGCCAGCACTTTCTCCAAATACCTCGGCGTACCATTGGTACTCTGCAACAAATCACGTGAAAAAGCCAATGAAGTAGCATCTATGCAAATCATCGGTGACGTGGAAGGTAAAAACGTTGTCTTGATTGATGATATCGTAGACACAGCAGGAACAATCACCAAAGCAGCCAACATCATGTTGGAAGCCGGTGCCCAATCTGTACGCGCTATCGCCAGTCATTGCGTAATGTCTGATCCGGCTTCTTTCCGTGTGCAAGAGTCTGCCCTGACAGAAATGGTATTTACTGACAGCATCCCTTATGCTAAGAAATGCCCGAAAGTGAAACAGTTAAGCATTGCCGACATGTTTGCTGAAACAATCAAACGAGTAATGAATAACGAATCTATCAGTTCACAATATATCATTTAAATGAAGAATGATAAATGAAGAATGAAGAATAAGAAAGCCGGCTAATTTCAAGTTTAGCCGGCTTTCTTATTTGTCTCAACATACTAAGAATTTGAATTGGTGATAGTAAGCAACCAATTTTTCATTCATCATTCATCATTTTATTGGAGTCTTCCGAATTTATAGGTTCCTTTTTTAATCACTTTTCCATCTTTATCTGTTTCGACAAAAGGGCCATCCTTCTTTCCTTGTTTGAAAAAGCCATCGAAGCGATTACCATCTTTGTCGATTTGTACGCCTTGACCCTCTTCCAATCCATCAACGAACCCACCTTTATATTGCATACCAGCAACAGTTTTCAGAGTGCCTTGTCCATTGGGACGGTTATCTTTCCAGTCACCGTCATAAACATCGCCATTGCTCCATTTATAAACTCCTTTACCATCACGTTTATTATTTTTCCAGCTTCCTTCATACACAGCACCATTCGCCCAGGTAAAAGTACCTTTTCCGTCTTGCATGCCGTTCTTGAAATTACCTACATATTTATCACCGTTAGCATGGTAATAAACTCCTGGACCGGTTCGCTCACCTAAGAGATACGAGCCCTCATAACGGTCGCCCGTGTGAAAGTAATAAGTACCTTTTCCATGTTGAATATCATCCGCCCAGTCACCATCATATTTATCTCCATTGGTATATTCAAAGACCCCTTTTCCGTGACGAACATCATCCTTCCAGTCTCCATCGTATTTAGAGCCGTCATCCCAGTTCATGGTACCTTTACCGTTCTTCTTATCATTTTTCCAGTGACCGGTATATTTGGCACCGTTTGCCCAAGTATATGTACCTTCGCCTTCACGTTTATCATTCACCCAATGACCTACATACAAATCACCGTTATGATAATACATAGTTCCTTCACCATGCTGATAATCCTGATACCACATACCGTCGTAACGGTTGTTATTCATAAAATAATAGATACCTTTTCCGTGCTGCTGGTCCTGGAACCACTGTCCTTCGTACTTTTCTCCGTCAGGGAACATATAAATTCCATATCCTTCACGTTTCCCTTTCACATATTCACCTTCAAAGACATCACCGTTTTTAAAAACCGTTTTTCCTTTTCCGTTCGGTTTTCGCCCTTTCATTTCTCCCGTATAGACACTGCCATCCTTAAAAGTATAGTTGCCAATCTTTATTTCAGTGGAGAATGTATCTTTAATTTTTCCGAAAAATCCGCCTTTTTTTCCTTCATTTTCTTGTGCCATTACTCCCTCTTGTGCGAGGAGAGCCAATAAAAGTGTAGTATATAGATATTTCCTCATTGGTTTTAGTCGTTACTCATTTTAGAATTACAATTTGGACAAAGATACAATTTCTATCCCAAACAGCCCACTTTCGGAAAGCAATTTATGACAACTTTTTACCTGCAATGACCTCTTTTAATGTCTCTTTGCACAAATAGCGCTGTGCCAAATCTTGTATTTCTGCAGGAGTAACCTCGTTTACAGCCAGCAGAGAACGTGAAAAGTAGTCATCATCCAGACCGGAAGTAGCAATAAAGATCCATGCATCCGAAAGTGAGAAAGGAGACTCATAACTACGGCACATTTCGCCCAACATATAGTTGCGTACGATAGTCAGTTCTTCCATCGACACAGGTTCCTGATGCAGACGGTCAATTTCATGATATACTTCCTGTATCAACGGTTCCACATATTCATTATCCGTTTCTGTCGAGATAGCCAGCAATCCGCTATCCGGATAAAACATGATTCCTGCTGAAATGCCATAAGTATACCCCTTTTCTTCACGGATATTAGACATCAGACGACTGCCGAAATAGCCTCCGAATAAAGTCATCAATACCCGGAGTTTCAGATAATCAGGATGGTTACGAGTGATGGTTGTATATCCCATCTTTACAGCACTCTGCATGGCATCCTCACGTTCTATAAAAATTCTCTTTTCGGGAACGGCAGTAAAAGGAAAGCTTAATTTCGATGCCGGCTGTTGATGTTGACCAAAAGAAGTGCCGAATGTATCCGTCACCCGGCTGATAATATCCTCCGTCACCTTGCCGGACAAGAATATAGAGCAATTGCCCGAATGGTAATACCGTTCATAAAATTCACGAAGCACTTCCGGAGTGATGGCATGATAATCTTCCTCCACCACTATTTTACCACATGGATGCTGTTCGCCATAAAGCGACTTCAACAGACTGCGATGTGCCAGGAAATCAACTTTGGAAGTATTGACCAGATATTGTTGGATATTGGTATCGAGGATAGTATGCAATTCTTTCTCCGGGAAAAGCGGTTCTTTAATCATGGATTCTACCACCTCCAATGTTTTCGCCAAATACTTATTCAACGAATAAACAGTGATGTATGCATACTCCGACGAGCTGGACAGTTCGAGCCACGAACCGTAGTAATCCAGTTTCTCGGCAATGGTGGCAGCCGTATATTTTGTCGTACCTTCGCGCAACATCCGGTTTGTAAACAAGGCTTGCAGTTTCTGCGACTGCTGCCAACGGGCTCCAGCGAAAAGCACATCTATGCGTACTACTTCCTGTTCACCCGCATTAATAACAGTCAATGGAATACCATTTGGCAATGTCATTCGGACGGGAGGAAGTATACGAAAATTTTTCAGGGTTTGTATTTCAGGTTGTATTTTACGATCCATACGATTAGATTCTATTCTTCAAAAACTCTTCTGCCCGTTCCAAATCTTGCGGGGTATCGATTCCGATAGTTTCTACTTCACTAATGCCTACCTTTATCTTATATCCGTTCTCCAGCCAACGGAGCTGCTCCAAAGATTCAGCCAGTTCCAGAGAAGACTGCGGAAGCATGGTTATCTCCTTCAGCACATCTGTACGATAGGCATACAGTCCGATATGCTTGTAGTAGGTATGTCCCTTCAGCCAGTCCTGTTTCTCGGCATTACGCTGATAAGGAATAATGGATCGGCTAAAATAAAGCGCGTTCCAGTTCTTATTGACTACCACTTTCGGTGAATTTACGTTTTCCAGTACAGCAAACGGTTCATCTGCAGTAAAAGGTTTCACCAGCGTGGCAATCTGCGTGGTTACATCTTCGAAACAAGCCTTTACCGCATCCAATTGTGAAGGCTGAATAAAAGGTTCATCTCCTTGTATATTAACCACGACATCAAAGTCACCTCCAATCTTTGTACAAGCTTCATAACAGCGATCTGTACCGCTTTTGTGATGAACAGAAGTCATCACAACCTTACCTCCGAACGCCTTGACAGCAGCTTCAATACGCTCATCGTCCGTGGCTACATAAGCATCATCCAAAACGCCAGCCACTTGTTCATACACACGTTGTATAACAGTTTTTCCACCCAACATAGCCAACGGTTTTGCAGGAAAACGAGTGGATGCATAGCGGGCAGGTATAATTCCAAGAAATTTCATCTACTTAATAAATAATGAAGAATGGAAGGCAGATAATGACTGTTGTATATATCCCCTTTGCCAATCTTCCGGTTTTACTATTTTGTTATCATATAAAAGCATGTCAATGTCCAGACAAACTTTCTCCTCTTTTTTATCTTCCGGACGACGTCCGGACCTTTGCTCTATATCTTTCAGCATTTTCCTCACTACCTCTTCATCTTTATCGGAAAAGAACATAACCACTTGGTTGGAAAACAAGGCCGGATTCTTAAAAAATAAAGGTTCAGTTTCCAATTCGGGCGCAAAACATATAGAAGAGAACGATTCAGTCAGTTCCTGTCTGGCAAAAGTCAAATTCTCTTTCCTGTTGTAATTACTCCCTATGCAAACAATATACCTATGCATTAAAAAATAAGTATTTAAGTATTAAACATTAGATATTAGAGATATTACACCTACAGTTCAGTGCCCCAAACGCTACGGGTTAATACTTATTTCAGACTTAGTTAAAAAGATCGTCCAATCCCCCCTCTTCTATCACCTCTCCGTCCGGAGTTTCCGAACCGGCACACGGATCAAATCCTTCAGGGAGTTTAAATTTCTCCTGCTGGTCATATCCCAAAGTCGGGTCATCATACACTTTCTTCATATACAATGCCCAAATAGGCAAAGCAGCGGCAGCTCCCTGACCATAAGTCATTCTACCAAAGTGAATGTCACGTTCATCACCTCCTACCCAACAACCGGATACCAATGAAGGAGTGAATCCCATAAACCAGGCATCAGAGTTATCATTGGTCGTACCTGTTTTCCCACCCATATCGGCGGTAATTCCATAACGACGAACACGCCCACCTGTTCCTTCATTAATAACAGCGCGCAACATAACCAGCATTTTATATGCACTTGAAATACTTATCACCTCCTCCATTTGCGGTGCAAAGGTAGAAAGCACATTACCATCACTATCTTCAATGCGTGTAACAAACAATGGAGCTACACGAATTCCTTTATTGGCAAAAGCTGTATATGCACTTACCATCTCACCCACAGAAATTTCACAAGGTCCCAGACAAAGCGAAACCACCGGGTCGATTGCTTTATTACGAACCCCAAAACTATGGATCAAACGTACAAGATTATACGGATTCAGTTTGCCCATCAAATAAGCAGAAATCCAGTTATCAGAATTAGCCAATCCCCACTTCAGAGTCACCATTTCCCCATAACGTTTATTATTTGCATTACGAGGCGTCCAAGGAGTTCCGTTCTCATCAATCAACGTTTGCTCTACGTGGCGTGTCTGATCACAAGGAGAAAAGCCATTTTCCATTGCTAATGTATACAAATACGGTTTGATAGTAGATCCCACCTGACGACGTCCCACCATTGCCATATCATACTGGAAATATACATAATTCGGTCCGCCTACATAAGCCTTCACATGCCCGCTTACCGGATCCATCGACATGAATCCTGTTCGCAGGAAAGATTTGTAGTAACGGATGGAATCCATCGGTGTCATAATTGTATCTTTATCTCCCTTCCAGGAAAAGACAGTCATTTCTTCCGGGGTATCGAACGCTTTACGAATCTGCTGTTCCGAAGCTCCCGCCTCTTTCATAAGACGATAACGATCCGTCTGCTTCATAGCTTTTGTCAGCAACTCCTCCACTCGTTTTTCCGGCAGTGATCTTGCGTATGGAGCATTTTTGCTTCCCTCTTTTTCTTTGAAAAACACAGGTTGCAAATAATCACCTAAATGCTCTTTTACTGCATCCTCTGCATATTGCTGCATACGTGAATTGATCGTCGTATAAATCTTCAATCCATCTGTATAGATGTTATAATTCGTACCGTCTTTCTTTTTATTTTTTGCACACCAACCATACAACGGGTTAGTTTCCCACGCGATAGAATCTTCGTAGAATTTCTGCATTTGCCAACCACGATAATCACTTTTTACCGGTTTCGGTGCTGTCATCACACCACGGAGATATTCGCGGAAATAAGTAGCCAATCCCTCTTTGTGGTCAACGCGGTTATATTTTAGTTTCAACGGAAGAGCCTGCAAAGAATCACATTCTGCATCTGTGATATAACCAGCTTTACGCATCTGCTCAAGCACTACATTACGACGGCCACGGGAACGTTCGTTGAAACGGACCGGATTATAAAGTGAAGGATTCTTGCACATCCCTACCAACGTAGCTGCCTCTTCGATCTTCAAATCTTTCGGTTCGCATGCGAAGTATGTATGTGCAGCAGTTTTAATACCAACCGCATTATTCAGAAAATCAAACTTATTGAGATACATACTCAAGATTTCCTCTTTGGTGTAGTAACGTTCAAGCTTCACCGCAATCACCCATTCAATCGGTTTTTGGAAAAGACGTTGAAGCGTGTTTCTCGCCACATTTTCTGTAAACAACTGTTTGGCAAGCTGTTGCGACAAAGTACTACCTCCACCTGCATTTTTCTGAAACATCAAACCACGTTTCACAAACGCACGGAACAATGCTTTGGCATCAATTCCAGAATGTTTAACAAAACGGACATCTTCCGTCGCAATAAGAGCATTGATAATACTGGGAGACAAATCCTTGTAAGCTGTATATACCCGATTTTCCTTACTGTAAGACCACGTGCCAAGCACTTTTTCATCTTCAGAGAAAATCTCCGTTGCAAATTTATAACTCGGATTTTCAAGTTCCTCTACAGGAGGCATATAACCAATCCAACCCTTTGAGATAGAGACAAAGATGACAACAATAGCCAACACAATGACTGCCAGAAATATCCAAAGAGCCTTTATTATTTTTCGAATCATGTTTTTTCTTGCTTAAAATGACGCATTTAATTAAGGTACAAAGGTAGATAAAATCCGCTATTCAGCCAACGAGTTTGATTATAATTTCTATTTTGTTAAAATATGGAGCGGCACTCATAACAAATAGCACGAAACCAAAAAGAAAGAACGTTTGTTTGGGAAAGTAGCGGAAAGGAAGTATCTTTGTCTACACTTATTCAAAGTATATTCATATAAAAGGCATAAATTATGGAATATGTATTATCAGACAGGAAGTTGTTACCTTATGGTATGATGAACTTCGAGGACATCCGTTTGGACAATTATTATTACGTGGATAAAACCTCTTTCATCCCTTTGATAGAGCAGTCGGATCGTTTCTTCTTTTTTATCCGTCCGCGTCGATTCGGAAAAAGTCTGACCTTGAATATGCTTCAACATTATTATGACATACGTACCAAAGATAAGTTTGACGCTTTATTTGGCGACCTTTATATCGGAAAGCACCCTACGAAAGACCGTAATAGCTATCTAGTAATAAAATTAAATTTCTCAGGAATCAGTGGAGATTTACACAGCTACCGCAAAGGTCTGGACGAACATTGCAAAATCGTATTTGACTATTTCTGCGATGTTTATGCCGACTATTTACCCGAAGGAATCAAAGAAAAAATGAACGAAAAAGACGGGGCAGTCAGCCAATTCGAATATCTGTTTACGGAATGCGCTCGTGTAAATCAAAAGATTTATCTCTTCATTGATGAATATGACCATTTCACCAATACAATACTCTCTGATGTCGACAGCATGAACCGTTACACTGATGAGACACACAAAGAAGGTTATTTACGTGCCTTCTTCAATAAAATAAAATCCGGTACCGACTCCAGCATCAAACGTTGTTTCATCACAGGTGTCAGTCCCGTAACAATGGATGACTTGACCAGCGGCTTCAATATCGGCACTAATTACTCCCTTTCATCAGAATTCAATGAAATGATGGGATTCACAGAAAGTGAAGTTCGCGAAATGTTAACTTATTATTCTAATACAGGGCATTTCAACCATACCATCGATGAATTGATAGAAATTATGAAACCGTGGTATGATAATTACTGCTTTGCACAAGAATGTTATGGTCAAACCACTATGTACAATTCTAACATGGTGCTTTATTTCGTCAAAAACTACATCCGATACGGTGAAGTACCGAAGGACATGGTAGAAGACAACATCCGTATCGACTACGAGAAATTGCGTATGCTCATCCGCAAAGATAAAGAGTTTGCGCACGATGCTTCCATCATACAGACCTTAATAAGCCAAGGCTACATCACTGGAGAAGTGAAGAAAGGATTTCCAGCCGCCAGTATTATTGATCCAGACAACTTCATCAGCCTACTCTATTATTTTGGTATGCTTACTATTAATGGTACACATGAAGGAAAGTGCAAACTCACCATTCCTAATCAAGTAGTCCGCGAACAGCTTTACACCTATCTATTGAACACTTACAATGAAGCCAACTTAAGCTTCAGTAATTATGAAAAAAATGAATTATCCAGTTCACTCGCTTATCGAGGTACATGGAAAGCATATTTTGATTATATAGCCGATTGCCTGAAGAGTTATGCCTCCCAGCGTGACAAACAAAAGGGAGAATTTTTCGTGCATGGTTTCACATTAGCCATGACTGCACAAAACCGATTCTACCGTCCCATTTCGGAGGCAGACACACAAGAGGGATATGCCGACATCTTCCTATCTCCATTATTGGATATTTATCCCGACATGAAACACAGCTACATAATCGAGTTGAAATATGCCAAATACAAAGATTCAGAGAATCGTGTGGAAGAATTACGATTGGAAGGTATCGCCCAAACAAACCGTTATGCTGATACTGATACAGTGAAAAATGCAATTGGCACCACACAGTTGCATAAGATTGTAGTAGTGTATAAAGGAATGGAAATGAGAGTATGCGAGGAAGTATAATTCTCTAATTATATCTAAAACACAAACAGGCGGGATTTTTCCCGCCTGTTATTCATTCATAAATATACCTATTTATAAGATAATCAATTACAAGTTTGCTGCCTGTACACCGACCACTCCGGCAATTGCACCAGCAACAGCAATAATCACTTTCAAAATAATACTCCACGTTTTTTTCATAGACATTTTTCTTTTTTATTAAACACTAAATAAACACCCTAACCATCAATCATTAATTGACAATTCATTATGCGGCAGGATCCGGTGCTTCTCCGCTACCGCCACCTTCATTTCCTCCGCCTTCTTCTCCGCCATCATCCGGTTTTTCAGGATCATTAGGAGAAATTGTCATATTAAGCTTCTTCAGATATTCATCCAAGCTAATCAAATCCAACTTCTCATCTGCACGAGTAGCAGTCTTTGTAACGCGCAGCTCTTTATTCGCCTGAAAAAAGATACGAACGCTCTCTACACTTTTTGCATTTATATCCTTCGCCAGTTCGGCACCTTTCGAACGGGCAGTCAACATAAAGACGCCCAGACCTTCAATATTCACAGACTTACCTTCCAGCAGCTGCTCCTTCATCTTTTCCACAAAATTTTGGATCACACTCTTGATATCACCGACAGACAACGAAGAACGATCCTGCATTTTCTGTGCAATATATTTCAGGTTGACAGACTGACCTAAAGTGATCAGATGCGGATAATATCTCTTGGGAGAATTGGGAACACGCGGATCTGTTGGGCGCGTAATGACTTTGTAAATTACACTCATACTACGTTTTTTTAAAGATTTAAATTCAAATTATTTATTCACGTTTTGTTGATCAACACTGCAAAGGTGAAGCTTTTATTCCGGATAGAAAAGAAAAAAGCCCCTTGCGGAGCTCTTTATATTCATACTAGTATATAACAATTTATTAATCAGCAATATAATTAAACTTTTAGAATTTTCCATTCCCCTATTGTACACTGTTCGCTATCAAAACTGACAGCCACCTTTACTATAGGCAATCCGCACAAAGCAAAACGTTTGGGGTAATTCTTCAGATCAATTTGCTCCATCGCCCTATCCGCACTCTTGTCCAGTTTCAATTCCATCACATACAACGTAGTCTTTGTACGAAGCACCATATCCACCCGTCCACTGGCAGTACGAACCTCCACATCTACATAATAGCCCAACAAACTGAATATAATATAAAACATCTGTTGGTAGTGCCCCTCATATTTCGTATTATCACATTGAGGAATGGTAGACAGAAACGTTTGCAAACGACGTAAAGCAGCATCCATATCATCATTACGAATATCACGGGAAAGATAAGCTACCATAGTATTGGTTTCCGGTGTTTTACTAGCAACATAATTAGGAAGAAGACTTTTCATCAAACCTATTCTTACCTCCTTATTAGGAATATCCAATGTATATAAATCTAACTCCTTATCATAATCTTTTATCGTGATATAGCCACTTTGATATAACAATGGAGTAATGCTCACCATTCTTTCTGTAGGTGCATCAAAATCCTCCGCAACCGCAGTTTTTCTCCCTATCTCGGAAGGCGCTACACCAAATTTATCCAGCATCTTTATCAAATAAGTAGGCGTACCACTACCAAACCAATAAGAATTAAATTTACCATCTGCAAAAGCGTTAAGCAAACTGAATGGATTATATATATCAGGAGACGGATAAGTGAAATGATAGCCGTCGTAGTTTTCTTTCAGTTTTGCCAATACCTCTTCAGAAGTAACCTCCAGTTTTTGGGCTAATGCGTCTACATCATCTTTCATTTGGACAAGTATCTCGTTTTCTGTAATACCGCAAATGGCAGCATAAGACTCATTCATGCTAATATTCTTGATATTGTTCAATTCACTAAATATACTAAGTTGGGAGAATTTGGTGATACCGGTCAAAAACACATACCGCAAATAAGGATCACACGCTTTAAGAGGACTGTAGAAATTGCGCATGATGTTACGCAATACGCCAAGCCTCTCTTCCTCGTGTACTACATCCAGCAGAGGAGCATCGTATTCATCTATCAGCACAACCACTTGTTTCCCTGTCTGCTCGTAAGCGCGCTTGATGAGTCCTTCCAGACGCTGATTTGGATTAATCTCTCCCTCCATCTTTCCGTAAACCTCCTCATAACGAATTAGCTTCATATTCAACTCTTGCAACAGCTGTTCACAGTCTGCATGCTTGGCTGTACTCATATCAAAGTGAAGCACTGGATATTCCGTCCACTCCTTTTCCAGCTTTTCTATAGCCAACCCTTGAAATAATTCTTTCTGACCAGAGAAATAACTATGTAATGTAGAAGTCAACAATGACTTACCAAAACGACGAGGACGACTCAAGAATACGTATTTAGTGAAATGTACCATCCAATACACATATTCCGTTTTATCAATATAAAGGTAATTACTTTTCCGTATTTCCGAAAAAGTCTGTATTCCGATGGGGTATCTTCGTAAATTTTCCATTTCAATTCGATTTTTCACAAAGCTACAAAAAATATTCATCGCACCATTCACTGTTTTAAAAAAAATATCAACGATCTTCACAGACAGTTGATATTATAGAAATCACATCGGATTTACACCGACATGAGGGCGTTGATCAGGAATACACCGCTGTATATTTCCTGACCACAAAATGTAGGGTTCTTCATGTGTGTAGCATAAAGTTAGGGACCTACATGTTTCATCTCACTTTTGTGTAAAGTATTATAAACCACTCTATGACATTATTAATTTTAAAATATCTTGGTTATCAATGGATTTATTCTTCCTTACCAGATTGTTCTCCATATCCATAACCATAGCCGTATCGTTTACCATAACCATAATACTTGCCATATTTACCATAGCCGTAATAATAACCGTACTTTCTTTTCTTCAAATCCAAACCATTTATTACTGTACATAGGTTAGGCAACTTATTTCCATCAATAAGTTCATTAATCAAAGTATACTCATTTTTACGGGTATAATCCGCACGACATACATAAACAGATAAATCAGCCACACGTCCTATTAATAAGGTATCAGTTACCATACCGACAGGAGCGGTATCGAGAATCACATATTCAAAATTCTTTTTGAGAGTCTCAATCGCTTTATCCAATCCATCACGTGCTAACAATTCTGTCGGGTTAGGAGGAACTGTTCCACCAGGAAGAATATAGAGATTCTTACTGACATCAGAGAGCTGTACCAAATCCATCAAATTCTTTTCCGGATTAGCCAAATATTGAGTTATCCCTTGTTCTCTTTTTGATATATTGAATACCTTATTCAAACCTGGCTTGCGGATATCAAGACCAACTATTACTACTTTCTTCCCTAATAAAGAAAGACTGATAGCAAGATTACCAGAGATAAAAGATTTACCTTCACCACTGACTGTGGAAGTAACTAAAATCACCTTCTTGCCATTTCCAAGCATAAACTGAAGATTCGTCCGGACATTGCGGAAAGTTTCACTCATCAGGTTGTTTTGATTCTCAAATACAGCAATAGCTCCCTGCTTTTCATCTGTCAACGGGATATCACCGACAATAGGTGCACTAGTAAGTTTTTCTACATCTGCACGACCTTCAATCTTGAATTTGGTTAATTCAAGCAAATATATAACCCCTACCGGAATTCCGACTCCTAGTATCAAAGCGATCAAATAAGTAATTTTACTTCTAGGAGCCACAGGAGCATCATCTGCTATAGCTTCATCTATAATCTTCGCATTATTGGCTGTAGCAGCCAGAGTTATAGCATTTTCCTCACGTTTCTGAAGAAGCATCAAATAGAGTCCGGCCTTAATTTCCTGCTGACGCGCAATACTCACAAATTCGCGCTCCTGCCCAGGTGCCTCACTAATGCGACGGGAATAACGGCTCGCTTCACGATCCAGATCTGCCTTTGTGATAAACAATCCACGCAACACCCTGTCTAAAGAAACTTGCACATTCTCTTTCATTGCACTAATGCTGGTATCCAGGTTTATAATGGTAGGATTATTCTCTGTTGACGTACGCAGCAAACGTTTTCTCTCAACAAGCACATCATTATAACGATTAATGGCAGCCGCAAGATTCAAATCCTGCAATCCGATATTACTGGGCAGAACCTCATAACCTTCATTCTGCATATATTTCTGAAGATCCTGCAGCAAATTAATCTGGGTTTGATTCTCTACACGCTTCTTTTCATATTCAGCACTACCAGTTAAAGCGATCTGAGCATCACTGGTCAAATCCGTAATACCTGCCCCACGTTTAAAACTCTCCAAATCCTTTTCCGTGCTACCGAGTTCTTTTGAAATAATTCCAATACGTTCATTGATAAATTCTGCAGTTTTCTGTGCCACTTCATTTTTATCATTATTCGTATTGATATTATACATCTCCAATAGCTTATTGATAAAATCTTTGCCTCGCTGCACATTTGAGTTTTTCAACGATATGACAGCTACAGAAGTAGTTTTGGAAGTGGGTTCTATAGTCATATTTTTGCAACACCATTTCGCTACCGTCAAAGGCTTATTAATTGTTGCTGTAATATTACGTGTAGTCTTTTCCAAATTTGTAGTTTCTTCCGATGTTCTTTTAGAAGATAATACCGAGTCCGGCGTCAGGAAAAAAGCCAATGTCCCTTTATCGGTAGGAAAAACCGCCGGCAATTTCTCAAAATGTTTCTGATATTCATCATCGTCAATCTTCACAGTCACATCCATACTTCCCTGTGGTTGTAATGCCATCTTCACTATCATCGGCTCCTCCAACAAATCAGCCTCCTGCGGAGTCAGACTCACTTGTACAGGTGAAGTCTTATACATGTTCCTGGAAGGAAACTCATCCTCATCTGTATAAGAAATATAAAGTCCCAAATCTTCAACCACCTCTTTGACGATAGTCTTTGAACGGAGAACTTCAATCTCATTGTCAATATTCTGCGAAGAAGAGATCATACCATCCAATCCCAGACTCTCCAACCCGGAAAGCATTCCGGCACTCCCCCCTTTCTTATCATCCTTTATTAAAACCGTAGCGGAAATATTATATACGGGAGTGGATACATACAAATAGACCCATGCCGCAATCAAACACGCCACAACCGCCCCCACAAACCAAGGCCAGTGGATCAAATATTTAAACAATAGTTCCTTAACGTCTATATTTTCTTCCTTAGATTCTTGTGCTTCGTTGAAATCTGTTTCTTTCATTGCAAATCATTATTTTAAAATATTTACTAATAGGCTGACAATGGATACCAAGATAGAAGTGGCTGAGAACCAGAGACTGGTACTGTTACCTACATCTGAATTTCGAGCCTTTGCTTTATTGGGAGTTACATAAACAATATCATTCTGTTGCAACCAATAGTAAGGTGAAAGAATGGTTTCGGCCTTGTTCAAATCCAAGGTTACAATTTGCTGTTTGCCGTTTGCGTCTTCACGAATCAACTTTACATTATCACGAAGACCGTATACCGTCATATCACCAGCCATAGCCAATGCCTCCAACAGATTCACTTTCTCATTAGAGATAGTAAAAGTTCCGGGACGGGTAACCTCACCGATAACAGATATTTTATAATTTACCATACGGACCGTTACAATGGGAGTCTCCTTCATGTAAGGCTTCAATTTATCTATAATCAGCTGTTCTGCTTCCCTTTTCGTTAAGCCTCCTAACTTCAATTCTCCTAACACCGGAAAATTTATGTTTCCTTCATTATCTACCAAATAAGGCTGTAATACAGGTTGAGTAGTCACATAAGACGAAGTACTCACAGCTATTCCGGCATTGCTGGCAACTGTCAGGTTAAAAGGTATCGCAAGTTCAGGATTAGTACACGATACCACAATAGTCAACAAATCCTTGGGCATGATCTTGGCATCATACAATTTTTCCTGTTGTTCTACCTCGTTCACAACTTCCACATTCTGGAAATAGGGAACCTTTTTATAAGACTGACAGCCAGCCAATAGGAATGGCAACAATAGTAACCACAAATTTCTTTTGTTTAGTCTTCTCATCATAATTCTTAAATTCATAATTAAACGCCCTTTAATTCCTAAGTTTTATTTTTTAATATGCTTCTTTTTCTCCATGTATAGCATTATACACCGTCTTATACATAATATATAAGTCCAATAAAAAAGTCCAATGCTCTATATACCAGATATCACGTTGCACACGTCCCTCCATCTGCCAGAGCTCTTTCGTCTCACCGCGAAAGCCCGTCACTTGAGCCCAGCCAGTTATTCCAGGTTTAACGAAGTGACGAACCATAAACTTGTTTATCAGATTAGAATATTCCTCTGTATGTTTTAACATGTGAGGACGAGGACCTACAATAGACATATCTCCTTTCAATACATTGATAAATTGAGGCAATTCGTCCACACTAGTCTTTCTCATTATCTCTCCGATACGTGTTTTACGAGGATCATTTTCCGTAGCCTGAAGAGTATCACATTGCGCATTAACCTTCATTGAACGAAACTTGTAACACCAGAATTCACGGCCATCCTCACCACTGCGTTTTTGTTTGAAAAAAACAGGACCGGGAGAACTTAATTTTATTGCAATTCCGAAGAATATATAAACGAACGGAAAAACCGTAATAAGAAATAACCCTGAACAAACGACATCAAAAGCACGCTTGATAATACGGTTCTCCAGTGATTCCAATGGCTCACAACGAATAGAAAGTACAGGAACATTCCCCAATAATTCAAAATGCATTCTACGCTTCAAATAATTACGGACATTAGGAACACTAAAAAAACGGACCAGATGGTTTTCACAGTAATTAATGATGGGAACAATCTCCGCACTGCGCACAGAAGGAAGACTACAATAAAGCTGATTGATCTCTCCCGCATGTTTTTCTAAGAAAACACTTACTTCATTGGGTTGTCCCAAGTATGGAACATCCTGCGGATACCGGTCCGAAGGAAAATCCTCAAAATAGCCCACTACACGATAACCAGACGTAGGATCATCCGTCATCGCATGATAAAGTTCTTGCATATTCTCATGGCTTCCAACTAATACTACCTTGCGGACATTTCCTCCCTTTTTCCGATAAAGCTCCAAACAGTGACGGGAAATTAGACGATAGCTAACAATAACAATTATTAAAGCAACATAAAACAGTCCGAAATATCGAGAATGAGAAAAATGAAAATGAAAAACAAGCAACGTACAAACCGAAAAAAAGACAAAAGGAACCATGTTACGTAAGACACGGATCATGATCTGCTCAGGACGTACCACAGGACGATGAAGAATAACACCTGAATGCATGTTACAAAGTAAATAGCACAGAGTGATAAGAGTCATGCCCTGAAAGATAGAACCGCAATGCACACACCAGAAACGGGTACCCAGTAACAAATTAAATCCCCATAAAAGCAGGTTCAGCAAAATAAGATCCCCCAAAAGGACCAAAGATTTTAGGACTTTGTTAAAACGTTGGACTTCCTGCATACACTAATATATTAAAGAGCCAATATTTTTTATTTCAGATAAAGATTATCATTATCTTTATACCAGTCAGCAATCGCTTCTTCGAAAGTATAATGAAATTTATAACCCGATGCAGCTAGTTTCTTTCCACAAATATTTGTGGATATCTGTAACTTCTTTACACGCGCCGGACATACCCCCATAGGACTCCCTATCATCTTTGCACAATAAGCAACAGGCATAATCAAAGAATTTGGTATATACGGAACCACTTGGTTCAGACCTGTCACCTTCTTAATTGTGTCTACTATTTGCTGTATGGTGTAGGCAGGCTCAAAAGTACAGTTATACAATTCTACACCCTCCTCATGATGCTCCAAACGATATAACATGAAACGTACTAGTTCTTTCACATAAATACAAGCCTTGATGGTATCTTTGCGCCCGGGATAAGCAAAAGTGTGCATTTTGATCCCCCAATATAGACGGGTAAAGTTTCCATTCTCCCCTTTCCCAAATACTACACCCGGACGTACAATTGTCAATTGACGTTCTGCCTGTTTCTTAGCCTGCCAAGCAATATGAACCTTTTCAGCCACTAATTTAGATATACCATAAGGAGTGTTTGGAGTAGGTAATGTAGTTTCCTCCTTCAACGTTTCAGCTGCTCCGTAAGGGGCAATTGACGATGTAAATACGATTTTTCTTATATTATATTTCTCGGCAAATGCACAAACATTCTCTGCACCGCGAATATTTGTTTCAAAATACTCACGGTCAGGGTGCCCAGGAGTGCGATGTACGGCTGCAAAGTTGAAAATTACATCCTCTGAAGTCACCTCAAATGGCACTTCTATTGGTTTTCGCACATCACAGTAAATAAATTCCGATTGCAAAAACTGTCCTTCACACAATGCAGGTTTATAATCCTTTACTGTAGGCAAGGGAGTACCCGGCTTCACAATATCAAGATTATAGACTTTAGCTTGTGGATGAAGTGTTTTAATTAAATTGGTCAAGTGAGTACCGATGAAACCAGTACCACCCGTAATGATGTAGTTCATAATTTATATATGGAAAAGTTTATTTCTTATACCCCAATTCTTTCAATAACTGTTTGTTCCAAACACTGCGCTCTTTATCATATATCCATCCCCATTTATTAAAATACTTAATCATGTTTGTTATATGTATTTTAAGCATTTTCCTGCTTTTATAAGAAGCAGCCCGATGTGCATGCACAATTGTCTCATCAGGTATAAACATGGTACGATAATATTTATGCATTCTTCGAGTAATATCAATATCCTCCGGATACATAAAAAATCTTTCGTCAAACAACCCCACTTTTTCAAAACATTCCAATCTAAAAAACATAAAACTACCTTGATGATAAGGAATGTTCATTTCTTTCTTATGGTCATTAAACTGAAGCGTATAACGATAATTCATTTTCTCTACCATCTTTTTAGGCAGAAACCTACGAAAAATAAGATTAGCCGGCGTAGGTAATAGCCTACACGTATATTGCATTTCCCCGTTGGGATAAACAACATTCGGTTGTACTTGTGCTACATCTGGGTTTGTCTCCATATACCCTACCAAATGATCTAATACTGATGCCTCAAAATATACATCTGAATTGAGAACCAAATGGTATTTCTCTTGAGTTCGAAGAACTTGTCGCAAAGCCTTATTATGCCCTGCTCCATAACCTACATTCTCACTGCCAATATACACAACATTAGAATATTGCATACAGAAATTCGCAATATACTTTTGATTGGAATTATCAACAATATAAATAGTAGAAACAAGTGGTGAGGTTAATGACTGCAAGCATTTACTCATTTCTTCAATACTTGTTTTATAGGCAACGATAGATACTGTAATCATAAACTTTCAATAATAATATCATAGATTATTTACCAAATCAATATAGGCTTTCTGATAAGATTCTGACATTTTTTGCGCTGTGTAATATTTATCAAAAAGAGATTGAATGTAAATCCTAGTACAATTCTCATCAATTTTCAATATATCATGAATAGCATTTTTTAATCCATTCATATCTTTGTTATTGAACGTATATCCAATTGTTTGTTTTGCCTTACTTAAAACCTCTTTGTGAGATGGGATATCAGAAAGTACACAAGGTAATCCAACTGTCATACTTTCCAATAACGTATTAGCCAACCCTTCTACATCCGAAGCTGATATATAATAGTCTGATGCTTTTAAATAATCATATATATTCGATTTAAATCCAGGCATTTTTAGATTTTCGGTTTCATGCTTTTTCAGTTCATCGTATAGTTCTCCATTACCAAGCAAGAGAAGACCGATTCTATCATCTTTTAGTTCTTCAAAAGCACGTATTATCATATCTGGATTCTTTTCTTGTGAAAAACGCCCGATAAAAATAAAATACTTCACATCATCTTTTAATCCCAACTCTTTTCTTAGTTTCGCTTTTTGCTCTTTGTCGTATTTCCATAATGATAATGAAGAGCCATTTGGGATAGCTTTCATCTTATAGTGTTGTTCATCCCAATAACTTTGTGCTACACTTTCCGAACAAGCAATAGGCAAATCCATCTTCTTTGTAAAAAAATGACTAAGCGCAATTACAATTTTTCCTTTCCATTTGCCATACAGCACTTTCTGTTGTATACCCGGGAAGATATGAACTGTCTCTATTTTTTTATATTTAGATGAGAGAAATGGCACTAAGAACATTGAACGAGGACAATGTGTATGAAGAATATCCGGATTTATCCGTTCCACTGATTTCTTTAATGTAAAGAACATTGCAATAGGATTTTGTATTTTATCCGGAGACATTTGAATAATTCTTATCGGCAATACCCTAAATTCCTCAATACGTGAAATTTCTTGTTCCGGGACCATCGTAATTATCGAAACTTCAAATATAGAAAAGTCCATATACTGTATAATATTATAGAGGACATTCGGAGGACCTTGATTACTCAAAGAGGAAATTACATAGCATATTTTAATTTTTTTCATAACAAATTATTTCTTAACAGAATATCTTTTAGAACAATCAGAATCTTATTGGCAAATTCAGTTTGAATATTATTTACTTCCTTTATTTTCTTCAAATCAAACAAATGAGTTATATTTTCGACAGTAGTACAAATAGTGGTTAAATCTGCACTGCCACACAGATTAAAATGTAGATGTTGATGTCCATAATCTTCTAATATCCTAAATGTTTTTGAATCCCCTTCAGCCGCAAATCTGTTTTTATCCCAATCAATCGCTACCACTGGCCTACAATTACGTAAACCAAAAACAGAATCATGAAATCTTTCTGTTACTATTATATCCATATATGGAAATACTGCAGCCCATTCAAAAGCATCCACTGTATCAAAACACATATCTGCATAAGGATTATAAGCCGTTGAAATGACTTGATAACCTAAGCTTCTCAAGTTATCAGCCATTTTTTTCCGATATGGGAAGTCCGAATTGAAATTGTATAAAGCATATTTCTTTTTCGAATCAATTTTATTCTTTAATCTTTGAGGCAATATAAATTTTGTAATATCTAAATAATAAGAAGGGTCCGGTTGTTTAACTAAACGATTTGCTTCTATTCCGAGCTTGTTAATAAAGAACTGTACTGTTAGGTTATCTCTAAGTCCTATAAACAAAGCCTTTTCCACCACCTCTTTTAAGTCAATACTAGGATTAAAAGTAGCTGGAGAGGCACTAGCTGCAAAATAAAGTTTTGGGACAAATAAAGGCATCCAATTCAATCCAATTTTTGTTCCATCTAAATTATAGCCTTGCTCTAAGATTGTATCACTTCCAATTACAACTAAATCATACTGTTTAATGAAAGCTATAGACGCCTTGTCGTAATTGAACATATCCACCCTTGGAGAATAATTAAAATACGTCTTTCTAAGTTTATTATATTTGATTAAACGAAATGCAGCAAACGCTTTCTGTAAAAATGTATGCCATAGTGAATCATTTTTCCCCCTAACAGATAATTTACCTCTTTTAAAATCCGGAAAATCCAAGAACTCTATATGAGCATTAGGATACAACTGTTTGAAGGCTGTTTGCACCCCTATTGCTTGCATAATAGTACCAGGATTAACTCCACCTGTAAAAGTTACTATTAATATTTTCATTGATTCATCTTTATATCGCTATTACAAGAAAACTTTTAAATATTATTTTTCTCTTTTCATCATCGAAAGTCAGTAATCCGACTCTCATTATTTATTGATTGAATTTCACATATTCATTATACGAATAGCGATGCGAAACTGCTACTTTATAATTGTCCTTAAACGTTCCTACACCTATCAAAAGAACTGGAACCTCATGACTCGGGAGATGCATCTCCTGTTTTATTTTTTTTGTAATTCTCCATTTATGCCCCATAGTCAATGGTATTGTCGCTAAACCATAATAATGAAGAGCGTAAAGAAGATTCATTGCATAAAGACCTCCATCAACAAAAGGAAGATTTTGTTCATAAAAACCATAATTCCTCAAATCACCACATACAAGAATAGCACATTGCATTTGTTCATTAAACCCCTTGCTTCCTCCCTGTAATTTGAACATTTTTGTAACTAACTTATTTTCCGTATACACATGAACTCTCCAACTTTGCCTATTACAAGCAGATGGAGTACGTTCACAAAGTCTTAATGCGGCACACACATGTTCTAAATCCACAGGTAAGGATCCAAAATCGCGAATAGAAAAACGTAATTGAGAAAATTCATCAAATGGAGATTTCAATTTGCTAGAAATATCTTTCAAACTAAGATTATATATTCCACCTACATCCATAATCTGAATATCGTAACAAGAACACAACTTATGGAGAGAAATCTCCACTTCTGTCATATCAGCACCCATATCCTTATTAAATTCTACATATTTCTGCAATACGGAAACCGATTCTATAACAAATTGTTTTTCCCCTCCTCTTTTTAGCAAATCAGCAAGATCTTTTATGATAGCAAAAGCCTTTTCCTTTCCAAAACCGACTTTGACTTTTCCAATAGACATCCCCTTTTCCAAAGCATGTATTCTGATTTGTAATTCAGCCTGTTTTTTAAAAATATCCTTTGTCTGGTTTGTACTTCCACTATACAAAGTCAATGAAAAGGACTCTCCTATTTTGTCAAATAAAATACGTAGCCATACGATAAAAACATTTCCTTTAATAGCCAACTTTAATTTTTCCTTCATACGATTTTAATCTAAAAAACTATCTACATAATACTTCATCAAACATTTCTATATATTGAGAGGCTATTTTTTCTGCCGAATAATACCGTTCTGTATGCTCTGCCATTGAAGCCTTCAACTTACTATAATCACATGTATACGTATCTATAGCAGAAGCCATTACACGAACTAAATCGTTTACGTTTCCTGGTTCAAAAAGATATCCATTTACATTTTCAAGAATCTCATCCGAAAAACCTGGCAAATTCGAAGCTATAATCGGAAGATTATAATTAAAAGAAATCTTTGTAGGACCGCTTTGAGACACCACTCTATAAGGTTGAACAAAATAGTCAGCGGAAGCAAATAGATTAGCTATTTCAGAATTATCTATTGACCGAATATCTATATCAAAAAGCTCTGGATATTTTATTTTTGTCTGATAAAAACTCCAATCTTTACACATACCATTAATCGATACCCTAAAGTTTCGATATCCTTTATCATAAAGTACACATGCAGCATCTATTAACAAATCAATATTTTTAGCATAATTAATTGTACCAAATGAAAGGAATCGAATAATACCATCTTTAGGTTTCACAATAGTAGGAATACCAAAGTCTTTTAAAGCTAAAGGAATCTTAAATATCTTCGAATTAGGAAAATGTTTTTGAAAAAGCCCTGCTTGTGATTTAGAAAACATATTGACATATTTTACTCGCGAATAAACCAATCTGCGCAGTACATTTAATAATTTCTTATGCCCCATGCCTATATGAGCTTCTCCCTGATGTGCTGTTTGAATATAATGTCTCTTGGGTAATAAATAAAACATAGGCAATTCCCATGGTGAATAGATACTATAATTCATATAGATAATATCAGGAGCTTGCCTCTTTATAGCTTTGCCAATACGTATATTTATTAGAACATTCTTTGGATTACGCATTTTATAATTAAACCTAAAAAATTCAATTGTTAGATTTGTATTTTCTTTCTTTATTTGCTCAAAGTCCGACTCTTTAAACCTATTATTTCTACTAAACAGTACAATCCAATGAATATCATAATGCTTTAAGATTTCATGCATATTAAAATAATTCAAATCGCAATCAATGAAGCAATCTGGAGTAATCCAGCATATTTTTTTCTTATTCATATAAAACAGGGGATAGGTAAGTACTTACTATACAAAAAATTATTTTGCAATATTTATCGGCATAAATCACTCATACTTATTTAAATGCTTCAGAAAGAGCATAAACAAATGCCTTAAAAGAGATATTATATTTACAACGCCTAAACACCCATATAAATACTAATAGTTTAGAATTCTTAAGCGCATTTGACAAGTTATGTCCCAGTTTTTTTTGGAAATAGACATCAAGCTTTCTTACTAACTCTCTATAATATAAAATATCTTCTTGATTATTGGGAACTTGACACAAGAATTTCTTATACCATTCATATTCCTTTAGAATTGCTTCTAGCTTCAGCTCTACATTCCCCGTAGAACTGATTGTATACGGATTACGCCTATATTGAAATACAATACTTTGTGTATTAGCTACTCCATTCTTTGAAGCACCTATAAAAGCGGAAATATCATCAGCTCCCCAAGCTAAAGGTAGAAAATAGAACCCTCCCTGTTTGCGAAGCCATGCTGCCTCAAAGCAGAAATCCCCTATAAACTGTTGATTATAAACATGCCATCTATGCCAAATGAGCGAAATGACAGATTCATATTCACATCTATGAACTGTTTTTTGATAGGCTGTAGAATTCTCATCAATGATCTCCGTCCAACCATGAAGCAGTCCGATACCTGGATATTTTGCTATTAACCTGACATACTCTTCCAAACAATTAGGAAGGAACTTATCATCATCTCCCATACATATAGCATAATCCCCAGTGGCATAACCAAGACAAATATTCCAATTATCTACCACATTAGTTGCTCCACAGTTCTTTTCATTCCGATAATACTTGATGCGAGGGTCGGAATATAACGATACAATGGAATATAGATCTTCCGGTGACGCATCATCAACGATGATGAGTTCGAAACATTCATAAGTTTGTCGCAGTATGCTGTCTATGCATTCCTGCAAATATGCTTTTTTATATGCGGGGATTAGAATACTAAACTTCATAAGTCATACTCTTTTCTTTTAAAATTCTTAAGCATCCACCTATTAATAACAATGTAGGAAATACACTATTTAATTCTCCTGTCATATTTGAGAATGTTAAATACACAATCAACAATGAGAAGTATAAAGAATACGCATATTTATCATATCTTCTCAATTTAAAAGCCCAGAACAACAATGTTCCATAAAAGACACACCAGAACAATACACCGACTATTCCTCTCTCTAGAAGTAAATTCATCAACACACTTTCCAGCCCGAGTAGATCTTTATCAATCAATGTTTTAATACCCTCTTCTCCAAAACCTAAATCAATAGAAAAAAAATCTTTTCCTCTACCAAATAATAGATGATCTTTTATATGATAAAGAACTGCGGTAAACTGAACGATACGCATTCCAATACTACTACCTCCTACTTCATTACCGTATGCAATAGTAGATGTATCAAAGGCTTTGACAAAAAGACTAGTATATTTATCAATATTAGGAATAAATGGAAGCGAAAGGAATATAACGATTACAACTACCAAAGCTTTCCCTAACCATTTTTTTAAAGAAAAAGCATTATAAACAAATAATAGCAATCCTACGATATAGCATAAAACAACGGTTCTACAACCACATAATACAATACCAAATAAACAACAAAATTGAGCTATATAGAATTGCTTCTTTAATATGATTTTATTCAAATATCCATATAAAAAGAATAAAGACATTAAGATACATATATACCCATAATTAAATGGATTTTGAAACATTGCCTGTACCCTAAAACGATCAGCTTCCACAAATTTTCTACCTAAATCACCCAAAGTCCCCCCCTCTATACCTTGGTAATTTATATCAATCCATATAGCATATTTTGTAATTAGATTAATAATACCAAAAACGGTAAGAATGAGTAACGCAACATAAGCTACTCTAAAAGACGGTTTGAATTGCCTGGGACTGGAAATGGCAATAAATGCATAACAGATAACAAAATATTTTGCCAGTAATTCAACGATTATTAATCTCAAAATCTGAACAAAACTTTGATAATGAGCACTATTAAAAGCTAGCACAAATGTAGCCAGTATCATCATCAATACCAATGGGAATACTTTCTTCATCTTTAATAGTTTTATTCGTCTTTTGATACGAGGTAATTCTGAACCAATAAAGCACATTGACAAAAAGAACTTGGCACCACCAAAAGGAATAAATCTAATTATTGCAGCATCTAAACAAATTACAGAGAAGAAGAATATAGCAATCTTATATTCAAGCTTCAACTTGAACATTAATATGCCTAAGGACAGGACAAATAATTGAATAAATATCAACATTATGATTTAGTAACCTTCGTAAATAATAATGGCACAATTGTACCTATAATAAGATAGAGAATAAACCATCCCGTCCGCGAGTATTCCTCAATTACAGGGAACTCAGCTAATCGTTTAATGGGGAGATGATAATAAAATATAATGAATAAACTTACGAGCTTAAATGACAGAAAATGCCAAGTTAAAATTGTCAATGTATTATTGCCTATGTAAATCATGCATTGACTGAATATATTTTTTCTTGAGTTTATAGTCCCACTTAAATAAAACACAGCTAATAATCCAGCAATTGCCGAAATATAATAAGGTATCACTTGCCAACTATCAAATTTCAGAAGTGTTGCTTGCCAAAAGCTTTCTCCCAATGTAACCACAACGATTCCTATTAGGAAAATCCAATAACTCTGATGAATACAAAAACCACCTTTTTGGTAATAATATCCGGAAATAAAAAATAGTGCAGCAAAAAGTTCTCTTCCACCAATGCCTAAATAGGGTATATGAAGATGAAATACTGATGTAAGAATAGTAATACATAGCAACGCTACCCCCCCCATTTAACATTTTAACATTACGAATAATAAAGAAAGCAATCAATGATCCCCAAAACAAAGACTTGAGAAACCAATAGCCACCAAGAAGTTGTTCTGTGTCAGACATCCTTGTAACAATAGACACTGCTTTTTTAAGCATCTCTTGCCAAGTGTAAAGATGTTGTACAATTCCTCGAAATCCAAATTCGTCATTGTAAATGTTGAGATAGAAAAATAAATTATGCAAGACGAGAAATATCAAGCCCCATTTCACAAATGGTTTATATAACCCTTTGAACCTCTTTATGACAAAATCAGAAGGTATTTCCAGATATTTATCTTTAAAACAATATCCGGCAAAGAAAAAGAATAGTGGCATATGAAACATATTTATCCAATAGTTACCGTATTCCGAAAAACGCGTATGGGCTAAAACCATCAAAATAATGGCTATCCCTTTAGCTATTGAAACAGAATTGTCTTTCATTTCTTTAATTTCAGTATTGAGTATAGCATTTTTTTATCTTCTTTATTTAAAAAACTAAAGCAAACAATACTGTATATGATTGTAAAAAGGATGCCTTTTAGAAAAAAGGAAGAAACAATCTTTCCATCTAAGTTAATGAGGAGGTCAATCAGTACAGTCGCACCAACACCTATCATGACAAATGGGAAAAATGAATACAGAAATACTCTACCTGATTGAATGTTCATTTTCTTAGGCCAATAATATAGATAGTAAAATGACAATTGAACAATTATATAAATAGCAAATGCTATCACAACACCTCCTATCTCAAAATATGGTATCAAGAACCAAGCTACTATCAAACCGATAATGGAAGATATGGATGTATTGTAGGTTATCGCTCTGATATCTGAACCTGATAATATTAAACTTGAAATAGCTTGATTATGTACCCCCAATGTGCAAAGTAGCCAAATATTAAACCATGGAATTAAATATAAGAAGCTTTCTCCGACATACATAGTTATCACTTCACTCCCCACTGTCATCATGCCAAATGTGCAAAAACAAAGCACAATCGAAATATACTTTGTTCCATCATAGGCTACTTTATAGTAGGCTTCAGCATTCCCTTGAGCAACTATTTTTGAAGTAGAAGGCAATAACACTCCCATAAAGATTCCCCCAAACATCGAAACTATTCCTATAATTCCATTTAGTACACGATAGTCTGCCACCGAATCCAAACTTCCTTGCATTCCCAAAAAGACAGGACGTAGATTGTAAAATGAGAATTGAAAAATACTAAATGAGAATATATTTAAGCAATAGGGTAATATTTCTTTGAATGTTTCTTTATCAAATTTAGGTATGAAAGAGATAGTCGGTATCTCTTTTAATATCTTATTGACAGACAGGGGCAATATGGCAAACATCGAAAAGGTGGTAAGTGCGAAATACCAGAAGATATTCAATTTTGCATATATTGTTATAAACAGAACAATCACCTGCAAAACCTTGGGTAGCAAAGTCCTTTTCTGTATCCATGCTACATTCTCTGTTGCCTTTATCAGTTGATCAAAACAAGAAGAATACCAACTAATTATCGCACTGATAATCAATACATAAAAGAGAGTCTTTAAGATCTCATCCTGATCAGCATTGAGATGAAATATTTCTTTCGAAAATAAAGATATACCCAGCAATATGACTCCATTAAAAATACCAATAATTCCATAAAAGGCTAAACTCGTTTGAAAAAGTTTACTCGCCTTCTGAAAATTTTTCTTAACCAACCATACTGAAAAGAATCTAATATTGGTTGAGTTGAATCCCATGTCCATCAGTTGCATATAAACATTGACAGACATAGCTAGCCCAATGATTCCATATTCTGTTTTCCCGAAGTAATGAATCAGTATAGGAACAGATATAAATCCATAAACTGAATTTACTAGATTTACAATCAAGCTCCATAATACTCCACTGGTAATCTTACTCGCGCTACCCATGCTTCCTTAACTTCCTAAATCTTTTTATGGTTCCCACGAGTTCCCGTACAGCCTTTATTTTATTAGCCTTCATTGCCGCATGCAAATAACCTAATCCGGTATAACTTAGCAAACCTTGTGTCATAAATTGAACAGCCATGATTCTCCAGCCTACCAAATGTCGTCTATCAAACTGATATTTTTGAATATCATTTACTTTTTGGATATCTAAAGGCTCTATATCAATATAGCCCAATCGTTTTGCTTCCGCAAACAATTGCCGTCCTTTATCTGTGCGTACAAAACAAAAGTTTTTTCCATCTCCTTCTGTAAAATCCGGATAACCATCTTTGGTGTTCCATGAATCTCCCGAAGATATATCGGCTAACATACCTATGCCATCAGGGCAGATTTTACATCTGAAACCTAATTCTCTTCCCAATATTTTTCCCCAACTGTCGTTATATGTCATTCGGTCAGATTCTCCATTTGTATAAGTAGCTTTGAAATATCCCGGCCAGCCATCTCCGCGATAGCGCAATGATAAAGGCTCTTCATCTCTATGGAACGTAGAAAGTGCTTTCCTGGTCGCATGATAACTGGGCATACCGGCACAAAAAATGGCTAAATAGTAAGCTATCTTTTGCTTATATTCAGGATGGATTTTAGTGAAATTTTGCATAGCGGCTATATCACAAGGTTTTCCAATAAACGCATAAGTTTTTTCGGCTTCCAGCAATTCGATAATATTGTTAAATATTGCTGCTGGAGCATATCTGGATGCGTTTCTAGACAGTATATCTTCTTTTGTTGTACTCGCATATAGCCTGTTGTACAAGTAAGTTCCCTCCTCTACGCCAACATGAAGCACTGCGTCCACTTTCTTTGTTTCTAACAAATAAATGGCTAGTGCAGATGTTACACCTCCTGAAGATGATGATTTTCTTATTTCAGAATCTGATGCCCAAGCATTTGCTACGATCTTAACAGTTCCCCAAATGGATTGATTAGTAACTTGTGAATGAACAACGATACCTGGACATATTTTCGTAATAACTTTATGGTCTATTCGATGCTGATCTCTGAATATAGGTTCGTAAAAGCCTTCTTGATTGATTACCATCTTACAATTTTCCTTATCTAGTGCTTCACATAAACCACATCCAAGACATAAGCTATTCTTTATAATATCATGTACTGTATTCATTCCTTTTTTAACCTTTCATTTACGTATCTCAAAAAAAATTGTTAAGTCATTCATTAACATATTCTTTTTTTCAGACACGATATGATTCATTCTATCATCTATAAGTTCTTTCAATTGTAATCTCGAATGAAAAGATTCTCTTATAGTACTTATAATTTCTGCATGGTCTGATTCTCTCATATCACAAATATATGGATAATCCAAGGTGTCAATAAACAGCCCATTAAACTTTCTGCTGTAAGCCATTGGAACCACTGGAACTCCAGATGAGAAAGCTCCGATTGTGGCATGCATCCGGGCACCGACAAAGAAATCCATTCCGGCAATATAAGACTTAATTTCTACAGGACCAAGAGCTAAAGGAGCAAGTTTCAGCTTAGAATTATTATATTGTCTCCATAAGTCGTAGCTGACTCCATAATCATTTTCAATAGTTCTTTCTGCTCCGACAACGTGAGGTATTAAATGTACTTGCACATTCTCAATTCCTAAAAAATAATCAATAATTTCAGTAACCAAGTTTATATAATTACATTTTAACTCGAACTGGTTATTACGAGTATATCCGCCATGCCAAAGCAATGCGGAAATATTGATTCCAACATGTATAAAAGATGTATCTTGCTCTATCTTGTGGTATGGCAGGAAAAATGCTACATCGATGTATTCTTTAACAGACTTCAGAGAAGGTATCTTACCAACCACATAATCATAACTTTGTTTGTCACGCGCCATACAGTATAAAGCATTTGAGATACTTTTTATAGCACGATGCTCCACCTTATAATTTTTAAATGGTCCTATCGTTTGAGGTAATATACAATAAGGTATATGCAAAAAATGGGCAATTCGATGTATTCGGTCAATGCTATTGAATCGCGTAAATCCGTAAATATCACTAAATGAATCGCCTTGACCAATATCCAAAATATAATCGGCTTTGAAAAAAATATTTAAATCACTACCTTTGACTATATTTTTAATAATTGTTCCTATCGTATTCTTTAAAGATATGCCGATGGGATATCTACAATCTTTAAACTCTATTTTATGATCACCTATTAATATCTCATGTGTTTTTCGATCATCATATTGACTATCTGACAAATATAATTCGTAAGATAGTCCGGCTTTCTTCATGATTTCATCAATCATACAGGCTATAGTAATAGTTAATGCTACACATCCTCTATTCCCATTTTTAATTGGAGCATTTCCCAAGATTATTTTCATAGATATAATATCATTTATTATACATCTCTTCATAATACTTTTCGTATTCTCCAGATGTTATATTATCCATCCATTCCTGATTATCCAAGTACCATCTCACTGTCTCTTCTATTCCTTCTTCGAACTGTAAGCTAGGTTCCCAACCCAATTCGCTTTTCAGTTTAGTTGAATCTATGGCATAACGCAAATCATGTCCTTTGCGATCGGTCACATAAGTAATCAGATCTAAAGAATATCCTTCCGGATACCCAAGCAACTTATCCACCGTTTTGATTATTACCTTAATTATATCAATGTTTTTCCATTCATTGAAACCTCCAATATTGTAAGTGCTCGAAATCTTACCGTGATGGAAAATAACATCGATAGCTTGTGCATGATCTACTACATACAACCAGTCACGAACATTCTCTCCTTTGCCATATACAGGCAACGGTTTACGATGACGAATGTTATTGATAAATAGCGGAATCAATTTCTCGGGAAACTGATAAGGACCGTAATTATTGGAGCAGTTGGTCACCACAGTGGGCATTCCATAAGTGTCGTGAAATGCACGGACAAAATGATCACTACCGGCCTTCGACGCTGAATAAGGACTATGTGGATTATACTTAGTCGTTTCCTTAAAGAATTCATCACCGTAGACCTCATGCGCCGAGATGTCTGAATCGATTCCTTCGGGATGAGTTAATTCCAATGCACCATAAACTTCATCTGTTGAGATATGGTAGAAGCGTTTTCCACCATAACCTTCCGACAAGGATTCCCAATATATCTTTGCAGCCTGAAGCAAGGTAAGAGTACCCATTACGTTGGTTTGAGCAAAGGTGAACGGATCTTTAATACTTCTGTCCACATGGCTTTCCGCTGCCAGGTGAATAACTCCATCAATATGATACTGCTTGAAGATTTCCAACATTTTATCAAAGTCACAGATATCAGCCTTTACAAAGGTATAATTAGGTTGATTCTCGATATCTTTCAGGTTAGCCAGATTACCGGCATAAGTCAGTTTATCCAGATTGATAATATGATATTCAGGATATTTATTGACGAACAAACGTACAACGTGCGATCCGATGAAGCCTGCTCCACCTGTAATCAGTATATTTCGTGCAAAATTCATGTCTATTTTAATAATCAGATTGTTGTTTCAATTCATGTATACATTTCTGCAGAGAGTCTTTCCAATAAGGAACTGTGATTCCAAAAGTAGATTTTACCTTTGTTTTATCCAGTACAGAGAAATGAGGACGTTTTACCTTACTGGGAAATTCATCACTGTGACAAGGTTGAATATCACACACATTGCCACTCAAGTCACAGATTTCCTTCGCAAAGTCATACCATGAACACACACCTTCATTACTGAAATGGTAGATGCCTTCTTTATAGAGTTGATTCTCCTCAATCACTTGATAGATAACAGCTGCCAAATCTCCGGCATAAGTGGGAGTACCAACCTGATCAAAGACTACTTTCAGGGTATCTTTATCAGATGTGAGCTGTCGCATTGTTTTTACGAAGTTCTTCCCATAAGGGGAATAAAGCCAGGCGGTACGAAAGATAAGATAATGACAGCCGGTTTCCTGTATGCTATGCTCACCAGCCAGCTTCGTTTTACCATACACACCCAAAGGATTAGTTTCCCAATCTTCCCGACAAGGGACATTTCTGTCTCCCTGAAAAACATAATCAGTAGAGACATGTATTAAGGTAGCATCAGTTTCTTTAGCTACAACAGCCAGATTCTCCACTGCTTTATTATTCAATAAATCAGCAGTCGCGAAATCGTCTTCCGCCTTGTCTACATTGGTATAGGCAGCACAATTAACGATGACATGAATTTGGTTGTCATTGACCATTTTACGGATAGAATCACGACTGGTTATATCCAACTCTGCCACATCGGTAAAAATATATTGGTTGGAGCTGGTTGACGATACACGGCGCATCTCATTACCAAGCTGACCGTTAGCTCCTGTCACTAGAATATTCATTGAGCTTAATACAGATTTTCGTTATAATCAAATAGCCAGCTGGCTTCTTCCAGACATTCGTGATGTTGGTCTTTCCCGGAAAGGATTATTTTATCAGCAGGAACCTTCCAGTCGATTTTCAATGCGGGATCATCCCAAGCCAGGGCACCTTCGCATTGGGGAGCATAGAAGTTGTCACATTTATACTGAAAGATAACCTCTTCCGTCAGGACAACAAAGCCATGGGCAAATCCACGCGGAATAAAGAACTGACGGTGGTTTTCTTCAGTCAATTCCACTGCTACATGCTCTCCAAATGTTGGTGAGCCTTTACGGATATCGACAGCCACATCAAGGACAGAGCCTTTAATGACACGTACCAGTTTACTCTGGGCATAAGGTGGTTTCTGAAAATGAAGACCACGTAAAACACCATAACTGGATTTGCTTTCATTATCTTGGACAAAATCTATCTTACGGACCTTTTCTGCAAATTCACGTTGAGAGAAAGATTCGAAAAAGTAACCACGGTCATCTTTAAAAAGGCGGGGTTCAATGATGACAACGCCCTCTATAGCAGTTTTAATTATTTCCACTGTGATTAGTGTTTGTTAGTTATTTAAATTACCGGAAAGGAATATGGCATTATTCCAGTCCCAGTTCATTTATTACTTTTAAAAGGTACTGGCCATATTGGTTCTTTAGCATAGGCTTGGCCAGTTCACGCATTTTATCCGCTGTTATCCAGCCATGACGCAGGGCAATACCTTCAAGACACGCTACTTTCAATCCCTGACGTTTTTCAATCACTTCAATAAAAGTACTAGCTTCGGAAAGAGAATCGTGCGTGCCGGTATCAAGCCAAGCAAAACCACGGCCTAATAATTGAACCTTTAATTGGTGGTCATTGAGAAATTCCTGATTAACAGTAGTGATTTCTAACTCTCCACGGGGAGAAGGTTGTATATGTCTGGCTACATCCACCACTTTATTGGGGTAGAAATAGAGTCCCACTACAGCATAGTTGGATTTTGGACTTTCTGGTTTTTCTTCAATACTCAAAACATTTCCATCCTTGTCAAAGTCAGCAACTCCATAACGTTCGGGATCGGCAACCCAATAACCGAATACGGTTGCTTTCTGCTCTTCCTCGACTGTACGGACAGCCTCCTGCAACATGCGGGTAAAGCTTTGACCATAGAAGATATTATCACCTAATACCAGACAGACGGAATCATTGCCGATGAAGTCTTCACCGATAATAAAGGCTTGTGCCAGACCGTCCGGAGAAGGTTGTTCGGCATATTCAAACCGTACTCCGTAGTCGGAGCCATCACCCAAAAGACGCTTGAAGCCCGGAAGATCATAAGGAGTGGAAATAATCAGGATCTCACGGATTCCAGCCAACATAAGGACTGAAATCGGATAATAAATCATAGGCTTGTCAAAGACAGGAAGCAACTGCTTACTCACTCCTTTGGTGATAGGATACAGACGAGTGCCTGAACCACCAGCTAAAACGATTCCTTTCATAAAAGCTTATTTCAATTTTAGAAAAAAAGTAAACTGTTTTGAGATGGACACAAAGTAGCTTTTATTCTGTTTCTATTTAAATGGTTCCACATATCCAATCGGCATATCTGCACAAGCACACCCCAGCATATTCAACCGGACAGCAATCTTACTTCTGCCATCTATCATGACAAGTTCTCCTACAAGCCCTGTCAAGGGACCTTTAATGACACGCACTTTTTCACCACGTGCCAAAGGAGCACTATTCATACAAATCGCCTCTTCGGAATAGTCGAGCATAAAACGGAAACGAGCCATTTGTTCATCAGGAATGATAGTTGGACTGCTCTCACCGCGCATTACCATATACCGACTAACAGTGGAAAAGGAAAGAACCTCTTTACGTTCTTTGGGATCAGCGTGTACAAAAACCATCATAGGAAGCAATACGGATTCAACCACTTTACGGCGGTCACTCCATTGATGTACTTCTTGCTGGACTGGTACAAAATTTTCAATCCCCATTTTATCTAAACGCTCGGCTACTTTCTTTTCATGATGCATACGGACCAGAGCGACATACCAGCGTTTAGAGTGTGCTACGCCTTCCCCTGTCCCAATACTAGGCCCAGCACTTAAAGTTTCTTTCGTTAGAATCATACTTTTTTACCCCTTACTTTTCCGTTACTTCTTAGGTAACGGATAATTATTCGGTGCAAAGATATGCAAAAATACAAATAGTAAACAAGTAAAATCTTCTTTTTTTTCTGAATTGTTGAAATATGCAACAAAAATATATCAGGACATGATGATTCTGTTTGATCATGCCTGAAATTCCTGTACTCTGTTTCCAAAGATGCTTTTCCCTTCGCGTAGGTTAGAAAAACATCTTTGTAGGCAGTTCCTGTCCATGTTTTTCTGCTTTCATCTGTTTTTCTGTGAATGAGTACCTTATCCGTTACCTAAGAAGTAACGGAAACATTTCGCCCTTGATTTCTAACACTTTATCGTTAACTATCAACCTAAACGATAGTTTCTAATGTAAGATAAATTCCCTTTATTTACCTCTGTACGTTCTTTGAGTTCAAAACCTTTTAAATAGATTTGTGTCGTTTTTATAGATTTATGCCCCAATGATTCACTGATCATTTCAATTGGCACTCCACGATACTTCGCTGTCGTTGCCCAAGAATGGCGCAGTGTATAAGAAGAAACCGGAGATTTTAACCGTAAAACTCTCGCCAAATCCTTCAAACTATTATTAAAATTCCGAAGAGCAGACTGATATTCACGGTATGCTCTTTCATCTTTGCGTTTCTTGTTATTACAAAGTATATCAAATAGATAGTCCGGACAATCGGGAATGGGTTCCTGATTACTCCAGAGTTGATTTATCATTCCCCTGGCGGTATCCAATACTTCGACGCTCATGGGAGTTTTCGTCTTGATTCGATTATAGCGCAACACGCTCTGATCTAAAGCTGATTTTTCCAAATGTGCCAAATCAGCAAATGACATTCCACAAAACTGAAACATCAGGGCGGCAATAATTTGTGTACGACGTAAACGTTCCGATTTGGGATCTTCATACAAAAGCTTATGTAATTCACCAGCAGACAAAGCTTTCTTTTGCCGGACATCCACACCTGTATAGACATCATGAAACAATCGAGGAACATAAGGGGCACTCCCCGCTTCCACTCCCCGATTGTAAATACTACGAAGCATACGCATATACGTAGAAATCGTATTGGGCTTCAAACCACACTCATAAAGATACTGACCATAACGTCGTAAACGTTCCTTGGTAACTTGCTTGAACGACACATTCAATGTACCACAATACCTCCCGAAAGAATAAAGGGCGTTCTTATAAACGTGCGCCGTAGAATAACGCCCTTCCTTTCGTAAACGATTGATGTAGTTCTCACCACATCGACTAAATCCATTTTTATTCATCATTTGCATCACTAGTTATTTTATATATATACTATTTGGCAAGCGACAAAAGAACAAATCTTTTTGCAGGTTCAATTTCACTTTCCAGATATTATTTTCAAATTAACATTCATTAATATTGCAAAAATTAACTAATTATGAGAAGCGAAAAATCTAAAAAAGGAAGTAAAAACAACAAAGCAAAAAGAAATGTTCAAACAGTGGAAAAAGCCCCCAGAAGACAGTCAAAGGAAGAAATCATCAGTGAAGAAGAACTGGAAAACAGAATAGCAATCAGTGGAGATATCCGCCTTTATCTCACCATGCATTTGAGAATCTTTATTGATGGATATTTCCACCATCCTAAGAAAAAAAAGCTGATAAATCTGGCCCAATATATCTATGACCAAAAAGTATTATACATTCACAAGCATGGCGGCTATAAGTTAATGGAACTTAGCAGTATACATGCAGAATTGGCGGCATTGAAAAAGTCTGTCGAAGAAGAATATATGAAAGAGAAAAAGGAAAAAAGAGAACAGGCTGAAAAGCTTAAAAGCAAGTACTAAGAAAAAATAATGGGACAAGTGAAATATAAGACCTACCTTCGCCGCCGTTTTCAACCGGTCGGAAAACAACAAGAATTTCTCTCAAAAAATAGTGACGGTATGCTGTTGTCATAGCGTCACTATAATGAAAGGATAGTAACGCTATGACAACAGCATACCGTCACTATCCGACAGGGGATATTTATGTTTAAATAAAAACTTAATTTTTCAATCAAAAAACAGAAGAAAATGAGACAAAAGATCAAGAAAGGCAAGTTGGAAGCTTGCAAATTAGTATGGAAAAAACGTATTACTGCCGAAAAGGGGATTTCGGATAAATGTGCAGAGAGAATTGTACAGGAGTGCATTAAACTAATAGAACACATGTTGTATGGAAATGCAATGATAGCTTTTCATAAGCAGGATGGTACGTTCTGCCTGGAAAGAGGAACACTGGTAGGATATGAAAAATTCTTTCATAGAGAATTTAATATCACAGCACAACAAGAGTCTATTATCTATTGGAGTGAAGAACAAAAAGGATGGAGAAGATTCATGATCGGAAACCTGATGGAATGGAAAGCTATTGTATAGTTTTTAATAAAAAATACTGAATAATGAATATGATTAATAAAGGGATACCTTACTTCCCGACACCAGCAAACTTTTTTGACGAAGAGGTTATGGAGTTATTAGAAGCAAAATTCGGAGTGTTAGCTTCTTACATGGTCATGAGATTGCTTTGCAAAATCTATAAAGAGGGATATTACATCTCTTGGGGGAAAGAACAAAATCTTATTTTCGTCCGCAAAGTAGGTGGCGGGATCAAAGAGGACATGATGGAAAAGATTGTCGACCTGTTATTGGAAAAAGGATTTTTCCATAAAGAAACCTACGAAAAACACGGTATACTCACTTCGGAACAGATTCAAAGAGTGTGGTTCGAAGCTACGACACGAAGAAAAATAGATTTCTCACAACTACCTTATTTATTAGAGACCAAACAGAGAAAAAGGATACACAAGGATGAGTTGAACAAGGAAAATGCTAACATTTTTCCAACTCAAGAGGAGGTGAGTTCAGAAAATGCAGACATTTCTCGACAAACTAAACTAAAGGAAACTAAACTAAATACTGAAGAAGAAGAAATAAGCGATGCTTCGTTTGAAATTCCGGGGTATGCATACAATCAGGCCACACACAACATGAACGGACTGATAGAAAGCCTGGAACGCCACAAAGTGACTAATTTGAAAGAGAGGCAGACGATTCTCCGGTTATCAGACTATGGTAGGAAAGGCACCCAAGTATGGAAACTACTCTCCAATACGGCCTGGAGCAAAATCGGAGCACCGGGGAAATATATCATTGCAGCACTAGCCAGCGGACGGAAATAAACCGACTGATTAAAAGCTGATAAAAAAGGTACGAAAAATCTGTGCTTTTCACAAATTCTTCGTACCTTTACGCTCCGGTAAAACAAGTTCTATCCACATAAAAGATAACAAAATGGAAAACAGAAGTTTAGTAACCATTGCCGAACATTCTAAAGAAAAAATCCTCTACATGCTCGAAATGGCGAAGCAGTTTGAAATGAACCCCAATCGCCGGTTATTACAAGGAAAGGTAGTAGCAACCCTGTTCTTCGAACCTTCCACCCGTACCCGCTTGAGTTTTGAAACAGCTGCCAACCGTCTCGGTGCACGAGTAATCGGATTCTCTGACCCCAAGGCCACCAGCTCTTCCAAAGGGGAAACACTTAAAGACACGATCATGATGGTGAGTAACTATGCAGATATTATCGTCATGCGACACTATCTCGAAGGAGCTGCACGATATGCCAGCGAAGTAGCCCCGGTGCCCATTGTCAATGCAGGTGACGGAGCTAACCAGCACCCGTCGCAGACGATGCTCGATCTTTACTCTATCTACAAGACGCAAGGAACGCTGGAAAATCTGAATATTTTCCTAGTGGGTGACTTGAAATACGGCCGCACCGTACATTCTTTGCTGATGGCGATGCGACACTTTAATCCGACTTTCCATTTTATCGCTCCTGAAGAATTGAAAATGCCGGAAGAATACAAACTTTACTGCAAAACGCACCAAATAAAATACGTTGAACATACAGACTTTTCCGAAGAGATTATCGCCGACGCCGATATTCTGTATATGACCCGTGTGCAACGCGAACGTTTCACCGACCTGATGGAATATGAACGGGTGAAGAATGTATATATTCTCCGTAACAAAATGTTGGAAAACACACGTCCGAACCTGCGTATCCTGCACCCGCTTCCCCGTGTCAACGAAATTGCTTACGATGTGGATGACAACCCGAAAGCATATTATTTCCAACAGGCACAAAACGGTCTGTATGCCCGCGAAGCAATCCTTTGCGATGTATTAGGTATCACATTAGAGGACGTTAAAAACGATATTTTATTATGAGCGAAAATAAACAAGCATTGCAAGTAGCTGCCCTGAAAAACGGAACAGTGATTGACCATATCCCATCTGAAAAGCTCTTCACCGTAGTGCAACTGCTCGGTGTGGAACAAATGACAAGCAATATCACGATCGGATTCAACCTCGACAGTAAAAAACTAGGCAAAAAAGGGATCATCAAAATTGCAGATAAATTCTTTTGTGACGAAGAGATCAACCGTATTTCGGTAGTAGCACCGCACGTCAAACTGAACATTATCCGCGATTACGAGGTAGTAGAAAAGAAAGAGGTAAAAATGCCGGATGAGCTTCGTGGCATCGTGAAATGTGCCAATCCGAAATGTATTACCAACAATGAACCGATGAGCACCATCTTTCATGTGATAGATAAGGATAATTGCATCGTGAAATGCCATTATTGCGAAAAAGAACAGAAACGAGAAGAAATAACAATCCTCTAACTTCAGCTCACCACAGATTACACGGATTCACACAGATTTTTATTTTATGGAATAATAATATCTATATCTGTGTGAATCTGTGTAATCTGTGGTAAAAAATGACAACTATGAAACAGGACTGGAAACCAGGAACGATGATTTATCCGCTGCCGGCTGTACTAGTCAGTTGCGGAAAAGAGGAAAGCGAATATAATATGTTCACAGTAGCATGGACGGGTACGATTTGCACGAACCCGCCCATGTGTTACATATCCGTACGTCCGGAACGCCATTCATACGATATTATCAAAAAAAATATGGAGTTTGTCATCAACCTGACAACCAAAGACATGGCTTTTGCCACCGACTGGTGCGGAGTTCGTTCGGGACGTGATTATCATAAATTCGAAGAGATGAAACTGACACCCGGACAGTGTACGGTAGTCAGTGCCCCGCTGATTGAAGAATCACCCCTTTGCATTGAATGTCGTGTAAAAGAAATCATCTCTCTTGGTTCACATGATATGTTTATTGCCGACGTGGTAAATGTGCGTGCCGATGAACGGAACCTGAACCCCGAAACCGGAAAGCTGGAACTGGCGGAAGCTAATCCGCTGGTATATGTGCACGGAGGATATTACAATTTGGGAGAGAAAATCGGTAAGTTCGGTTGGAGTGTAGAAAAGAAAAAATCATAAAAGGAACGATACTGTCATGAATATGCTGCGTAAATTCATTTTTTTAGGTTTATTAGTTGCAGCCGGCAGCCCGGTTGTCGGACAGAATTATAACGCAGACAGAGTAGACCGTCCCAACACAAAAAAAATAAATATCGGTATCAAAGCGGGCTTCAACTCTTCCATGTTCATGGTGTCTGAACTGAAAATTAAAGATGTAACTATCGATGAGGTGCAGAATAACTATAAGATTGGTTATTTCGGTGCTCTCTTCATGCGCATCAATATGAAAAAGCATTTCATTCAGCCTGAAGTGTCGTATAATGTAAGCAAATGTGAGATTACTTTCGACAAACTCGGTTCCCAGCATCCTGCCATCGAGCCTGATTACGCTTCGGTGCAATCGGTGTTGCACAGTGTCGATTTTCCCGTTCTATATGGATATAACGTAGTGAAAAAAGGACCTTACGGAATGTCTATCTTCGCAGGTCCCAAGCTTCGCTACCTATGGGGAAAGCACAATGAAATCACTTTTAAGAATTTCGACCAAAAGGGTATTCACGAAAAGTTGTATCCGTTCAATGTCAGCGCAGTGATTGGCGTAGGTGTCAACATCTCACGTATCTTCTTCGATTTCCGCTACGAACAAGGTATAGGAAACATCTCCAAGTCTATCATTTATGACAATATCAACTCCGACGGCAGTACGGGTGTGAGCAACATTATTTTCCGTCGCCGTGACAGCGCGTTAAGTTTTTCACTGGGATTCATTCTTTAAGAATAAAATATCATTAAATCCCGCTTTTTACTAACATTTTTCTTACTGTTCCTTCATTCTTTATTTATTTTCATTAACTTTGTGCGCTTAAAATAGGTATCTCGAATTAGAAATTTAATCTTACTTATAAAAGAATGAAAAGAGACGACATCATTTTCGACATCATCGAAAAAGAGCATCAACGTCAGTTGAAAGGAATCGAGCTGATTGCATCAGAAAACTTTGTGAGTGACCAGGTAATGCAGGCAATGGGTTCTTGCCTGACTAACAAGTACGCAGAAGGTTATCCCGGCAAACGTTACTACGGAGGTTGCGAAGTAGTAGACCAAAGCGAACAAATCGCTATCGACCGCCTGAAAGAAATTTTCGGCGCTGAATGGGCAAATGTACAGCCACACTCGGGAGCACAAGCTAATGCTGCTGTTTTCCTTGCTGTTCTGAATCCGGGCGACAAATTCATGGGATTAAATCTGGCACACGGCGGACACCTGTCTCACGGTTCATTAGTGAACACTTCCGGTATCATCTATACTCCTTGCGAATATAACTTGAATCAGGAAACAGGACGCGTTGATTACGACCAGATGGAAGAAGTCGCTCTTCGTGAGAAACCAAAAATGATTATCGGTGGTGGTTCTGCATACTCTCGTGAATGGGATTACAAACGTATGCGTGAAATCGCTGACAAAGTAGGCGCTATCCTGATGATCGACATGGCTCATCCTGCCGGTCTGATTGCTGCCGGAGTGCTCGAAAATCCGGTTAAATATGCACATATCGTCACTTCTACTACACATAAAACACTTCGCGGACCTCGTGGTGGTGTCATCATGATGGGTAAGGATTTCCCCAATCCATGGGGTAAGAAAACTCCGAAAGGTGAGATCAAGATGATGTCTCAATTACTGGATTCTGCCGTTTTCCCGGGTATCCAAGGCGGACCGTTGGAACATGTAATTGCTGCTAAAGCAGTTGCTTTCGGTGAAATCCTGCAACCTGAATTTAAGGAATATGCTAAACAAGTACAGAAGAATGCTGCCGTACTTGCACAGGCTTTGATCGACCGTGGCTTTACCATCGTTTCCGGTGGTACAGACAACCACTCTATGTTGGTCGACCTGCGTAGCAAATATCCTGATCTGACAGGTAAAGTGGCAGAAAAAGCATTGGTTTCTGCTGATATTACCGTTAACAAGAACATGGTTCCGTTCGACAGCCGTTCGGCTTTCCAGACTTCCGGTATCCGTTTAGGTACTCCTGCTATCACAACTCGTGGTGCAAAAGAAGACTTGATGCTCGAAATTGCAGAAATGATCGAAACTGTATTGTCTAACGTAGAAAATGAGGAAGTTATTGCACAAGTACGTGCACGCGTCAATGAGACAATGAAAAAATATCCTCTTTTCGCTTACTAAAACACAATTTTAAAGCTAGTAATTGTAAACTGTTATTAGCTTAATCCCATTTAAGGTCTGCTCTTTACGAAAGGAGCAGGCCTTTTTTTATTTATTAACGGTCCCGTTCGAACCATCTTTCCGGAATTTCGTTTTTCTTACTATAAAAGAAATATATGATGTCATATATCACCCACAACAAGTACGAATTCAACCGTACAGTGTGCATGAAGAGAAAAGAGAAGCACACTGGACTCTATATACAGTCATCCCCGTCTTTCCACATTCATTTTATAGGGAAAGACGGGGATTTATTTTTACCGGCATAGCGCCAGAACAAGTGTTCTTTAAGTGTATATCAGCTCAATCCTTCTATTTCTCCATCCACAATATCGATATGCAATGCTTGCGGTTCTTTAGGCAATCCCGGCATACGAAGAATTTCTCCGGCAATGGCTACAATCATTTCAGCTCCGTTATTGATTACAATATCTTTAATATGGAACTCGAAGTTGTTCACCGCACCATAAATCTTAGGGTCGGCAGAGAATGAATACTGTGTTTTAGCAATACAAACCGGGTAATGAGTGATGCCCATTTTCTCGATCAGTTTGATACGGTTGCGTGCAATACTGCTGTAAGTAATTACACTGGCTCCGTAAATATTAGTAGCCACCTTTTCAATCTTCTGCTGTATATTATCTTCTTCCTTATATGTATAACGCAAAGGTTCGGACGGATTATTTTCGATTGTATCTACCACCAGGCGGGCCATGTCTACTGCCCCCTCTCCTCCTTCACTGAACGCATTGTTGATAGCAAAACCGACTCCCAACTGTTCGCAATGCTCACGCAGCAATTCCATTTCTTCATCGGTGTCGGACGCAAACTTATTGAAAGCTACAATAACCGTCTGACCGAATGAACGAAGATTACGAACATGTTTGTCCAGATTACGCAATCCTTCTTTCAGTCCTTCCATATTCGGTTCTTTGATACGGTCGAGACTGACACCTCCGTGCATCTTCAATCCTTGTGCCGTAGCGACAATCACCGTGAGACGCGGTTGGAGTCCACTCTTGCGGCACTTGATATTGTAGAACTTCTCTGCACCAAGATCAGCACCGAATCCGGCTTCTGTGATTACATAATCGCCGAAAGACATTGCCAATTTAGTGGCCAGAATAGAGTTACAACCATGCGCAATATTAGCGAACGGACCGCCGTGTACAAAAGCAGCGGTTCCTTCCGTAGTCTGCACCAGATTAGGATGGATGGCATCTTTCAGCAACACAGTGATAGCTCCTGCCACTCCCAGATCTTTTACGGTAAAAGGCTGGTCATCATAAGTGAAGCCCAACAGGATGTTTTCGATACGACGACGCAAATCACTCACATCTTTGGAAAGACAAAGAATCGCCATAATTTCCGAAGCAGGAGTAATATCGAAACCGGACTCTTGGGTAATCCCATTGGATTTAGGTCCGAGACCGACAACGATGCTGCGCAACGAACGGTCGTTCACATCAAGCACTCTCCGCCAAAGGATTTCTTTCAATCCGAAACCTTTTGCCTGGTTCTGATAGAGATAATTGTCGAGCAAAGCCGAAATCATGTTATGAGCAGAGGTGATGGCGTGAAAATCCCCTGTGAAATGAAGGTTAATCTTATCCATCGGAAGCACTTGTGCATATCCTCCACCGGCCGCTCCTCCCTTCATTCCGAAACAAGGACCGAGAGACGGTTCACGAAGAGCGACAATCGCATTCTTTCCAATTTTATTCAGTCCCAAAGCAAGACCGATAGATACGGTAGTTTTGCCAATGCCCGCTTTGGTTGCCGTGATAGCAGTGACCAGGATGAGATTGCTTTTCTTCACTTTCTCTTCATCAATCAGTTGTTCAGGGATCTTTGCGATGTAGCGGCCATAATTCTCCACTTCCTCGCGAGGAATTCCGACACTTTCGGCAACTTGCTTAATCTTCTTCAGCTCAATGCTGCGAGCAATTTCTATGTCTGATTTCATACAGAATATGATTAGTTTTATTTTTGAAAGAACAAAAGTATAACAAAAAAGCGAAATAGAGAAATTTAAAGTTCATCGGATATTTATATATCTATTTATCATAAACACTATAAACTCTTTTCACGCAATAACTGTTGTAAATGACATAACCTAAAACAACAACTTAATTATGGAATGGATTATTAATCAACTAAGGGTACACCCTGAACTTGCTATTTTCCTGACGCTCTTTGCCGGATTCTGGCTGGGCAGACTCAAAATAGGGAAATTCTCATTGGGGACAGTCACCAGTGTTCTGCTAGTCGGAGTGTTGGTCGGGCAACTGAATATCACTGTGGATGGCCCGATGAAAGCTGTGTTCTTTCTGCTTTTCCTGTTTGCCGTCGGCTATAAGGTAGGTCCGCAGTTTTTCCGCGGATTGAAAAAGGATGGGCTGCCACAGGTGGGATTCGCTGTACTGATGTGTATTGTCAGCCTGGTGGCACCGTGGATACTCGCCAAAATCATGGGATACCATGTAGGGGAAGCTGCCGGACTTTTGGCAGGCTCACAGACCATATCCGCCGTGATCGGCGTGGCAAGCGATACAATCAACCAATTGGGAATCAGCGATGAGCAAAAAGCAACATTCATCAATGCGATTCCGGTAGCTTACGCTGTAACTTATATCTTCGGTACAGCCGGTTCTGCATGGATTCTGGCTTCTCTCGGCCCTAAAATGCTGGGCGGACTGGATAAGGTGAAAGCTGACTGCAAAGAACTGGAGGCTCAAATGGGAACATCGGAAGCTGATGAACCCGGATTTTCCCCGGCTCTTCGCCCGGTGGTATTCCGTGCCTATAAAATCACCAATGAATGGTTCGGCAAAGGAAAGAAAGTCAGTGAACTCGAAACATATTTATGCAAGAATGATAAACGGCTGTTTGTAGAGCGGATTCGTCAAAGAGGAGTGGTGAAAGATGTCAATCCGAACCTGATTCTTCACAAAAACGACGAAGTAGTACTAAGCGGACGCCGTGAGTTTGTAATCGGAGAAGAAGACTGGATCGGTCCGGAAGTGATCGACGCACAATTATTGGATTTTCCGGCGGAAACTCTTCCCGTAATGGTGACTCACCGGACGTTTGCCGGGGAAACGGTAGCCAAAATCCGGGCACAGAAATTTATGCACGGAGTCAGTATCCGTAACATCAAGCGTGCCGGAATCAATGTTCCGGTATTATCCAAAACAGTTGTGGATTCGGGAGATATTCTCGAGCTCACCGGTCTTAAACATGAAGTGGAAGGCGCTGCCAAACAAATGGGTTACATTGACCGTCCGACCAATCAGACGGATATGATTTTCGTCGGCCTGGGCATTTTGCTCGGTGGTCTCTTCGGCGCACTGGCTATCCATCTGGGAGGTGTTCCTATCAGTCTTTCTACCAGTGGCGGTGCATTGATTGCCGGACTTCTGTTCGGTTGGTTACGCAGCAAGCATCCTACTTTCGGAGGTATCCCCGAACCCTCTTTATGGGTATTGAATAATGTAGGGCTGAATATGTTTATCGCAGTGGTCGGCATTGCTGCAGGTCCCAGTTTTATAGCCGGATTCAAGGAAGTCGGAATCAGTCTGTTTATTGTCGGTGCACTGGCAACCGCCATCCCTCTTCTAGCAGGATTGCTGATGGCGAGATACCTGTTCAAGTTCCACCCTGCCCTTTCATTGGGATGTACGGCAGGAGCACGTACCACAACAGCGGCACTGGGAGCTATTCAAGATGCAGTGGAAAGTGATACACCTGCATTAGGGTATACAGTGACGTATGCAGTCGGCAATACGCTACTGATTATCTGGGGAGTCGTCATCGTGTTGCTTATGTAAAACTATATAAATAAATATCATTATGGAAAAGAAAACAAATAACCCTGCCATTACGAAAAGTTATGCCAAGAAAATGGAAACGATCAGCCCGTTCGAGCTGAAAAACAAACTGATCGATATGGCAGACGAAAGTATTAAGAAAATAGCACATACCATGCTGAATGCAGGAAGAGGTAATCCGAACTGGATTGCTACCGAACCACGCGAAGCATTTTTTCTGTTGGGACAATTCGGACTTTGCGAATGTCGCCATGCGTTTTCACTGGAAGAAGGAATAGCAGGTATTCCGCAAAAGGCTGGAATAGCCGCCCGTTTCGAGGCTTTCCTAAAAGAGAATGAAAAAGCTCCGGGGGCTAATCTGCTGAAAGAGGGCTACAATTATATGTTGATGGAGCATGCTGCCGATCCGGATACGCTGATTCACGAATGGGCGGAATCGGTCATCGGCGACCAGTATCCTGTGCCCGACCGTATTTTACATTTTACAGAGTTAATCGTGCAGGATTACTTGGCACAAGAGATGTGTGACCGCCGTCCACCGAAAGGGACTTTTGATCTTTTCGCCACCGAAGGAGGTACGGCAGCCATGTGTTATCTGTTCGATTCTTTGCAAGAGAATTTACTGTTGAATCAGGGAGATGCCATTGCTTTGATGATTCCCGTGTTCACTCCTTATATAGAAATCCCGGAATTGCGACGCTATCAGTTTGACGTTACCGAAATTTCCGCCGACCAGATGACTCCTGACGGATTGCACACCTGGCAGTATAAGGATGAAGATATAGACAAGTTGAAAGACCCGCGGATCAAAGCGCTATTTATCACCAATCCGAGTAATCCGCCCAGTTACGCACTTAGCAGGGAGACTACCGAACGTATCATCAACATTGTGAAGAATGACAATCCGAACCTGATGATTATTACGGATGATGTGTATGGAACGTTTATCCCTCATTTCCGTTCATTGATGGCAGAATTGCCACACAATACGCTTTGCGTTTATTCGTTCTCCAAATATTTCGGAGCTACGGGATGGAGAACCGCAGTGATTGCTTTACACGAAGACAACATCTACGACAAAATGATTGCCCGCCTGTCGGAGGAGCAGAAATCAATATTGAACAAACGTTATTCCAGTCTTAGCCTGCAACCGGAAAAAATGAAATTTATCGACCGCATGGTGGCTGACAGCCGGCAGATTGCGCTGAATCATACCGCAGGGCTTTCTCTGCCTCAACAAATGCAGATGAGTTTGTTTGCCATCTTCTCGCTTCTGGATAAAGAAGACAGTTATAAAACCAAGATGCAGGAAATTATTCATCGACGCCTGCATGCGTTGTGGGATAACACGGGGTTCACACTGGTAGAGGATCCGCTGCGTGCCGGATATTATTCGGAGATTGATATGCTGGTATGGGCGAAGAAATTCTACGGAGATGACTTCGTTGCTTATCTGCAAAAGACATACAATCCGCTGGATGTGGTTTTCCGTCTGGCAAACGAAACTTCACTCGTGCTGTTGAATGGCGGTGGCTTTGCCGGACCGAAATGGAGTGTGCGTGTGTCACTGGCTAATTTGAATGAGGCCGATTATGTGAAAATCGGACAAAGTATCAAACGTGTGTTGGAAGAATATGCCCAAACATGGAAAGCATCAAAAGAATGAACTAAGTAGTTCATTTTATAAATGGGAATTTAATTCAGACAGAAGAACATAAGAACAAAAAATAAAATAGCAGTTAAATAAGCAACAGAAATAATTTTCAAAGCGCAGCATTTATGTTCTTTTGTTCTTATGTCTGAAATATTTCTCGCTCTTATGTCTAAAAATAAATTAGCATTTATTTAAAGCGGGAGGTATCGACCTCTTCCCTCTTCTTCTCTTTGTATCCTCCGAATTTATAGTTAAACGAAACGCCGAACGTGCGGGTGGTCCGCATATAGTGGTTCTTCACATTCTGCAATCCGTAACGGACTTGTGTTGAAATGGTAGAGGTATTGAATATATCGTCACACTTCAACGTCAGTTGCGCTTTTCCTTTCGCAAAGGTGTAACGAAGCGCCGCATCCAGGTTTCCCGAACGGGGAAGATCAAAAATTCCTTGTATGGCTTTATTTTGATAGAATCCGGTCAAGGTGAGTTTTAAATCGGGTTTGGTGGAAAGGGTAAAGGTATTGTTCATCGTCAACACGAATGTATAGAGTTTGCGGTCAAACGGGATGTCCCAGAAATCACTGTCTTTCTGGCGATAGCGAAAGCCGATGGCTGTTATACGGGAGTCCAGCCATTTTTTCACCTTGAAAGGAACTGTCATCATTAATCCGGCCTGCGATGAAAAATCAAAATTGAAGAATTTGTAAATCTCCACCAAGCGTTCCGGTGATTGGTAAAGGGTTTGCATTTCGTTGTTTTTTGTATAACTATAAAAGACGGAAAAGACGTATTTGCTTTTCAGGATATAATTGAAGGTCGCTTCATAGTTCGTTGCAGGTTTGAGATAAGGATTGCCTTGAATTTCAGAATAAGCTCCCATGTAAGAAATAGCGTTTTGTACGCTCCAGTATTCAGGATATTCCTTGTCACTACTCAATGAGAGTTGCAGGACATGTCCGGCAGTGGGCATATAAGTCAGATTGGCTACCGGATAGAGGCTCCATTCATTCCAGATATCTGTATGATATTGCTCTGCTGCCAAGGAAACATCGGCCGAGAGTTTATCGCCAAAGTTCTTGCTAAGTCCTGCATAGACATTCAGAGTTTGTTCGCGACGGCGGGAGTCCATGTTATTATCCGGCAACAGGTGGTCTGTTTCAGGATCATAATATTTTTGGTAACTATGGTCCAAAGCGGTTGTGTAAGCTATACCATAATTCAATCCCCATCCTTTGCCTAAGTTATGTTCTTGCCCGGCATAAAAACGCCATTGGTTGATTTGTTGTTTATCCCGGCTTAAGAAATTCATCGTTTCCGTTCCCAACGTACTATATAATAACTGGCTGCCGGGAGAATGGTAGTAAGTAAATGCTGCACCTGCTTTCAGTCCGAAAGGGGTTTGATAGTCCAGCTTCACATTATGGAGCTGGCTGTCTCCCTGCGAATCGGTAACGGAGTTCTGTGCCCCGGTAGCTACGGCATAATGTTTGGAATCGGTAAAGGCGGTTGTATAGACCAGGCTTAACAGATGATCTTCGGCGAGGGAGTAATCCATTCCGAGACGTACCTGATGACTGTTGGTACGGGAAGTCATGATATCATCCATATCCATCTGATGTACCGAACCGTCGGCCAACGTGTGAAGCGCTTCTTTCTCCGTGATTCTTCGGTCGCGATCATACGAGTAAGAGTAAAGAAGATCTGCAGAGAATTTACGTCCGGAGTACAGAAGGCTTCCACGTTCTGCCAAAGATTCGTAATGATGTTGATTGAAAGCTGTATAGAGTTCTCCCTGAAGAGAAGATGCTTGTCCTGTGCCGGGTGCCAGTATCAGGTTAATCATTGGTCCGCGCACCTGATAACGTGCCGGAGCAGAATACATCACTTCTGCCTTTTCAATTCGGCTGACAGGAATCGATTTTAATAAAGCATCCAATTGTTCGGCAGACAGAGTGGTCACTTTTCCGTTGATGACAACGGTAACACTTTGTCCTCCTAATGTCAGGCTACCGTTCATATTGACTATGCCCGGAAGATTTTTTAAAATATCATAGGCATTATCCACAGGCAGGTTGCCTACCAATCTCGGCACATCATACACGAGTTTACCTTGCTCCGCTTTCACTATCGGGCGTTCACCCATAATCATCACTTCGGGCAATTCTTGGAACAGGCTATCCATATAGCCTACATTTTTCACACTATCGGCAGGTTCCTGTAACGGTTGTTCTACTTGCGCGGTGGCGTGTATACACCCACATAGAAGAGATATCAATAATAAATTAATCCGTTTCATATCGTATTTATTTTTGTATACGGCAAAATACGGTAGAAAAAACGGAAAATTGCGTTATCGCTGACTTATCTAGTGTTATTTAGTCTTATCAAAGAGAAGGATAAGAATAGTTTCCTATTATCTTTGTCAGTATGAAATTACCGCTAAAACATATCGTCATTCTGGTTATATGCTCGCTAATCGGAATCTTCGTCTACCAAGCTTATTGGTTGACAGGGCTTTACCGGACGATGAAATCGGAAATGGAGAGCAATATCAGGGATGCGATGCGCACAAGTGACTTCAATGAAGTCGTGCTCCGGATAAATGATTTGCAAAAAGATAATGTGGAACATGGTTCGGTAACAGTGTCCGCTGGATATGACGCAGACGGTCATTCATTAGTGACTCAACAAACGATTTCTTATACGGATAGCACCCGTCAGGATACGATACACTCCCGGACGGAAACAAACGTGGATACGGTAAAAACCGTTGGTAATGATCCGGAAGCTGTTGCAAGTAGTGAAAGCGGACTGGATGTGTTATTAAAAAAACAAGATTCGCTAAAGGAGCTGTTAATCAGTATCCAGCAGGGGATTCATTCGGGGGTGGACACCTATATAGATGTAAACCTGCAACGATATGACAGTTTGCTCACCCACGTGATGAAGGAGCATCATCTTTCTATTCCTCATCACACTCTTCTGATTTATACCGGAACCCGTGCCGATTCTTCCATTATATATATAGATACATTAGGCATGGCAGGAGATAGCAGTTATATCCCCAGTCCTAAAGCAATCCGCTTTGACTATGAATTTAACCGGCATCGCAGCCAACGCTACCAACTGATATTCGAGCCGATCGACTCATTGGTGTTGAAACAGATGACCGGTATTCTGGTCACTTCCTTTGTGATTCTTCTGATTCTCGGATTTTCTTTCTGGTTCCTTATCCGGACGCTCTTGAAACAGAAAACGCTGGACGAAATGAAAAGCGATTTTACCAATAATATCACGCATGAGTTAAAGACTCCCATTGCTGTGGCCTATGCGGCTAATGATGCATTACTGAACTTTAATCAGGCGGAAGAGAAAAGTAAACGCGACCAGTATCTGCGCATCAGTCAGGAGCAGTTGCAAAGACTTAGCGGATTGGTGGAACAGATTTTATCCATGGGAATGGAACGTCGCAAAACGTTCCGTCTGCATCCGGAAGAAATCAACTTGAAAGAGCTGATTACCCCGCTTGTAGAGCAGCATCAGCTAAAGGCGGACAAACCTGTACATATCTCATTGGATATGAAACCGGAAACGCTTGTTATTGTAGCCGACCGTACGCATTTCAGCAACATCATCAGTAACCTGATAGATAATGCGGTGAAGTACTCGAAGGAGGAAGCCGAACTGTCTATTTACTGCCAGCAGACTGGGGAAACAGTGACGATCAGCGTTAATGACCGGGGAATCGGGATTCCGCTTGATAAGCAAAAGCATATATTTGATAAATTCTACCGGGTCCCGACGGGAAACCTTCATAATATAAAAGGGTACGGACTAGGGCTTTTTTATGTCAAGAGTATGGTCGAGAAACATGGAGGGACTATCACCGTAAAAAGTGAACCGGACAAAGGAAGTACTTTTACCATTACTTTATAAACCTGTAAAATCATGAGTAAAAACAAAATCACAGTATTACTGGTAGAAGACGAACAGACGCTCGCCATGATTATCAAAGATACACTTGAAGAAAATGATTTTATCATTCATACGGCAAGTGACGGCGAAGAGGGATTAAATCTCTTCTTCGAACTTCATCCGGATGTACTTGTGGCTGATGTGATGATGCCGAAAATGGATGGCTTTGAAATGGTACGCCGAATCCGCCAAACGGATAAACAAACTCCTGTCTTATTCCTGACTGCCCGCTCGGCCATCAATGATGTGGTAGAGGGGTTTGAACTCGGAGCAAATGATTATCTGAAAAAACCGTTCGGTATACAGGAACTGATTATCCGTATCAAAGCATTGGTGGGAAAAGCTTATCTCTTTACAGAGAATAAGGTAGGAAACCGTTTTGAGATAGGGAGTTATCTGTTTGATCCTGTGGCACAGACTTTATTGCACGCAGGAGTGAAACAGGAACTCTCCCATCGTGAAGCGGAAATCCTGAAACGACTTTGCCAGAACCGGAACCAGATAGTCAACACGCAAGATGTCTTGCTTGAGCTTTGGGGTGATGACAGTTTTTTCAACTCCCGAAGCCTGCATGTGTTCATTACCAAATTACGGCATAAACTCTCGCAAGATGAACAGATACGTATTGTGAACGTGCGTGGAATCGGCTATAAACTGATTGTCAACTGAACCCTTAAAACCGCAAAGTGCCATGAATAAAAGACATCTTCTCACAGGATTTATGTTTTTACTTTGTACCTATACCGCATTTGCGCAACAGGTGGAAGTGAAAAAGGATAGCATCGGCCGCGCGGTTCATCTGCCACCGGAGCAAAAACAGCTATTAAATATGGATAAGGATGGTTTTGTCTTACCCGATATGAATGTAGCGCCAAACGACAGGAAAGCAACCATTCAAGCGGATAGCATGACGCTTCATATATCTCCTCCCGAATTTATTGATGTTCCCTGGCCGGCTCCCAGATTGGGAACTTCTTTCGATCCTTTCAGTCGTGACTATAATCGTTCGGATATATTCGGGATTAATGCAAACAGCTATTTAAGTACGTATAGTTTATATAACACTTATCCTACCATGGGAACGCATATTCAGGCGGGTGCCATTTATACGTATACTCCCAATGACCGATGGGAGTTTTCGGGTGGGGTGTTCGGTGCCAAATATACAATGCCTTCTTTCCAGCATGGTGCCAGAAACGATTTTGGTTTTACCGGTTCGGCTGCTTATCGCATCAATGACTTTCTGCGCATCCGGGCTTTCGGCGAATATTCTGTGAATGGTGAGCGGAATGCGTCACAGGGCTATCTCACACCTATATATCCGCAAAGTGGTTATGGCATGGTTCTTGAGATTAAGTTCAATGATTATATCGAACTTCATGGTGGCATGGAACGTTCGTACAACCCGATGAAAAGGAAATGGGAAACGAGCCCTGTCCTTTATCCGGTTATTAAACTGAAAAGATAGTTTTTTTCTAAGAAAACATAACGGAAGCGAATAGTCAGGCTGAAAATCTCTATCTTTGTGGTAAATCAACCTTTACGAAGATGAAAAAACTGATTCTATTTCTTTCGCTGATATTATCGGTCGGTTTTGCATCCGCACAGTCGGAAATTCCTTCCGATAGTATTCGTCGTGCTCCATCCACCAATATTAAAGAGTTTGGTGGCTTTCTGCTGGATATGGGGTTAATGAATGTAGCAACTCCCGAACTTCCCAAGTTTAATTTAGAGATGCCTAATATGACGAAAGATTATAATCAGCTCTTTCGTTTAAATACAGACGTTACTTATTCGCAAGGATTCACTGACTCTTTTTCTTCGTCTTCTTTCTCTGGTTTTTCTGGCTTTGGCTACGGATATGGTTGGGGATTGTCCTCTTCTCCACAGTTTATGCAGATGGGGTCTTTCAAACTGAAAAACGGAATGAGAATCAATACCTACGGAGATTATGATAAGGATGGCTGGCGGGTGCCTAACCGCAGCGCTATGCCTTGGGAAAGAAATAATTTCCGGGGAGCATTCGAACTGAAATCGGCAAATGGTAATTTCGGAATACGAATCGAAGTACAACAAGGACGAAATGCGCCTTATTAAATAGGGATATTCAGTAAATGTTCCTCTTTCTAAAAAATCAAGAGAAAAGCTTTGCTTTACGTGAGCTTTTCTCTTGATTTTTTCGTTCAACTCTCCCAGTCTTCTATCTTTTTTGTAGAATATTGTTTACATATTCTTATTTTTTCCTTCCCACCCATGCATTATGTACATGTCTTTTTTAGGGGAAGTTAAAACCTCTCCTGTTTTTCCTGTTATTTTAGTTAGATTATGCTGCCTTTCTTTTTTTCTTTTCGACCTTTTCTATCATACATACCGCATTGGCTGTATGTATCCCAAAGAAAATCCAAAGTACTTCCGTTTTCCTGTTTCTAGCTTTTATCCTGGCCAGTGAGTAATGTTGTTTCTGCGTTCCAAAACTTCCTTCCAGGCGGGTAGCTCTTTCACGGCTGAGTTCCGACCGTAAGATTTTCCGAAGCGGCTCATCTTTGGCAGCTCTGCCCTTACGCTTAAAGGAAGTACTTATATGATATTTTGTACAAAATTTCCGGTTGGCATTATTGGCATAGATTGAATCCGCCGCAAGCGCCTTAACCCTAACCCCGGTCAGTTGTTGTTGCAGATGAATACAGTCTTTCAAACGTACTCCTTCGTTAAAAGCCTTAAAGGAGATATGTTCTATAAAGGAGATTCCGTCTATCTGTATATTGTTGACTTTGGCTCCGAATTCAACGGATTTGGTTTCCTTGCCTCTGATAATGGGGCGAAGGTAATGCCGGTCGATACTCACGATACGGTTGGACACTTTTTTGCCTGCAAATAAATTCTTCCCTTGCTCAAGGACTGTCTGTATGACCGAGAAACGTCTTTGGTAATCAGAGGATAGTGTAAGCCTGTTCCTGTAGGATGAATGAAGCAGCTCCAGCTGGTCAAGTAACTTTTCCAATAACTGAAGTAACCTTCGTGTAATCATACGAGTCTGTGATTTCTTGCGTTTACGCAGTTTGCTATAAGCAAGATAGGCACGGCGTACATCAAGATACTTGTTACGGGGACGTTGTATGTGCAAGGTCTGGCAATGTTTGCACAGATGACGATGAAGCCATACAATACCTTCCCATAAGAGTTTGGTATCAGTAGGGAAACGCAGATGACTTTCATAACAGGTGGCATCGGTCATACAGACATGAAGGTTCTCAAGATAAGGTGTCCAATGCTCGGCAAGAATGAGCTGGAGGGACTCAACGTCAAGGCGATCCGCTAGTTCCTGACGAATTGCACTAACGATTTTAGGATTGGTTAGTGGATGAAGCGGATCAATCTGAACACCACAAAATAACTGGTAATGAATATTACCGTTTAAATGCTCAATCAGTTGTGCATCGGAAAAGTTGGTATAGGACTTCAAGACCATCAAGGCTATTTTACCTTCGGGAGAAAAATAACTTTTACGCCCAAAAGGAGAGGACTTCAAATGCATTTGTCGGGCCAGTTCCGAGAAAGGGAACAGAGAATGGAGGCGACCTAATTCACTCGTTGCAAAACTTTGACGATATTTTTTAAGCATATCGAACTCAGTAAAACCTAAACAAGGTTCGATTTCTGAGATTTTTTGTATCTTTACCATGTGTTTTTATTTTTAATTACCCCCGTTTTGGCCGTCAAACCGTTTTTTGGGGGGAATGCTTAAAGATACAAAAAAGGCAACTAACTCGCAATGAATTAGTTGCCTTAAATTTTATTATTTTAGGAATATCCCTAAATAAGGTACTTCAATATAAAACCCCGGAAGTCTGAAATAAAATCAAGTAGTCCTATAGATTAGATCAGACAGTCCGGAATTAAATCAAGTAAGTTCGGCACAGAATTAGGAAAGCTCGAAGGCCTTATCTGCCGCACTTATTGCGTTGGCAATACGATCACACCATGAATCAAATTCCGGATCGGGTATTTGTGATTCCGGATGGGAAAGCATATAGTGTACGGCTTGTCGTAATCCGTCTGCCATGGAAGTGTTGCATATAAAATCAGGAACCAACCGCTTTATCTTCGAGTTATCAAAGACTACCGTAGCTGCTTTATCTCCTAACAGTTCACCTCTGAAATCATAATGATCGCTATGCTTGGCAAGGAAATCGGAGGCTACGTGTAATGCATTCAGAGGTTTACCCAACGCGTCGGCAATGGTTTGATAAATCTGATTCCAGGTCATGCTTTCATCGGTAGTGATATGAAAAGCGTTCCCAATGGCATGAGGGTTCGCCATCAGTCCTACATAACCTTTGGCAAAATCTTTAGAGTGAGTCAATGTCCACAAAGAAGAACCGTCGCCGGGGATAATAACAGGTTTACCTTCAAGGATTCGTTTTAGGATCTGCCAGTTTCCCTTATCGCCATGTACAGATACGGGAGGTTTTGTTCCGTTGTAGGTATGGCTGGGACGGACGATTGTAACAGGGAAACCGTTTGTGCGATAGGCTGCCATCAGCACTTCTTCCGCTTCTATCTTGTTACGGGAATACTGCCAATAGGGATTGACCAATGGGGTGCTTTCGGTTATGCGGTAATCGGCCAATGGCTTTTGGTAGGCAGAGGCACTGCTGATAAAGATATATTGCCGCGTTTTATTCTGGAACAGGCGGATATCACGCTTCACGTCTTCTGCCGTATAGCCAATGAACTGTGCAACCACATCGTAATGTTCGGACACGATGGCTTTTGCCACAGCTTCTTCATCATTAATATCCGCAATGATACTGTGAATTCCCTCCGGCATCTTTTTCGAACCACGATTTAGGAGAGTAATCTCCCACCCTTTTTGTTGCGCCAATGCTACTACATCTGTACTAATCGTACCTGTTCCTCCAATAAATAATGCTTTCATAAAACCTGTTTTTTATATTCTCCGGAACAAATATATCAATTCCATCATTTACTTCCAGCAATCATTGCCATTTATTTTTTCTGCCCGAAAGTTTATGTAGTATACAGATTACTGATTCTTATACCCATATTACTGATTTGCTGAATGAAATTAAAAAGATACCTTCAAATGTTTTATCTTTGTATCAGATTAATAACAGAAGCATATGGATGAAATAACAAAAATTGAAACCGTCGATCAGTATGACCAATTGTTTGGACTGGAAACATTGCACCCTTTGGTGAATGTAATCGACTTCTCAAAAGCCACCAGGTCAGTTGAATATATCCGTATGAATATCGGATTCTACTGCTTGTTCCTGAAGGATGCAAAATGTGGCGACCTCACTTATGGACGTAAGAATTACGATTATCAGGAAGGAACGGTTGTTTGTATGGCACCGGGACAAGTGAGCGGAATAGACAACCGCAACAGACCTGCTCCCCGCACCAAGTCAATCGGCGTTTTGTTTCATCCCGATTTAATCCGCGGAACTTCATTAGGACAGCATATCAAGAACTATACTTTTTTCTCTTATGAGGTAAATGAAGCATTGCATCTTTCAGACCAGGAAAGAGAAATCGTAACTGATTGCATACATAAAATTAGGATCGAGCTGGAGCATCCTATTGACAAACACAGCAAGCAACTCATCGTGCGAAACATCGAACTACTGCTGGATTACTGTATGCGTTTCTACGAACGGCAGTTTATTACACGTAATCAGGCGAACAAAGATATTATCGTAAAATTCGAGCAATTGCTGGACGAATACTTCCAGAATCAGGTGGCAATAACCGAAGGACTGCCATCCGTGAAATATTTTGCAGACAAGGCATGTCTCTCTCCTAATTATTTCGGAGACTTGATAAAGAAGGAAACAGGAAAAACTGCACAGGAATATATCCAGTGCCGGATTATCGAACTGGCAAAAGAAAGAATACTGGAAGGTGTTCAAACTGTCAGCCAGGTGGCTTATGAACTGGGATTTCAATATCCACAACACTTCAGCCGATTGTTTAAAAAGCATGTCGGTTGCACCCCGAACGAATATAAACAAAGAAACTAAGCATTTTTTAGCTACAGGAGTCTCAACATCATGGGAGATAAAGTACTCAAAATAGGAACCGTGCATCAATGCAATTGTTGTCTGGGAAGCAAAACACTACATCCGCTGGTGAGTGTCATTGATCTCTCAAAGGCTGACTTGTCGCCTCATACGGACATCAAGTTCGACTTTTATACGATTCTATTGAGTGAGTGTAAATGTGAGGCCTATGTGTATGGTCACCAGTATTATGATTTCTCGGACGGTACTTTGATCTGCCTGGCTCCCGGAGAGTCTATCAGTATGAAAGAAAAAAATAAGAGATTTCCCTCTAAAGGATGGATATTGGCTTTTCATCCCGATCTGATTTGTGGCACTCCGCTCGGACTTAATATAGATAACTATACTTTCTTCTCTTATCAGCCTGAAGAGGCACTGCATATATCATTGCGCGAGAAACAGATCATTCTGGAATTTATGGACAGAATCAACCAGGAACTCGAACGTTGTATTGATCGCCACAGCAAAAAAATAGTTTCCAAGTATATAGAGCTATTGCTGGATTACTGTGTACGTTTCTACGAACGCCAATTCATTACACGTAACGAAGTGAATAAAACGATTATCAAGCAATTTGATAAAATGATAAATAACCATTTCGAAACGAAGCCGGTACCGGCTGTCGATGTGCTTTCAAATGAGTATTGCGCTAACGTGCTTCATTTATCTTCTGAATATTTCAACGACTTGCTGAAGCACGAAACGGGGAAATCTTTTAAAGAATACATCGAGTTCAAACGTTTCGAGATTGCCAAAGACTGGTTGCTGAATACTGATAAAACAGTTAATCAGATAACACAAGAACTGGGTTTCCAGAATCCGCAGTATTTCAGCCGGCTATTCAAGAAAGTTACCGGTTGCTCTCCGAATGATTTCAGAGTACCTAACTAGAAATGAAATCTAAAAGGATTGGAGGACGATAAAGCAACAAAAAAGTCTTAATGAAATTTGAATTGAAATATCCAGTTCTTAATCTATGTTATGAAACATACTTTTTTGCTTGGATTATTTGCTAATTTCCCAATAGTCCGTATCTTTGCAATGTGTTTTTCATAGTATTAGATTTAAGGTTAACAAAGGTTGGAGCAAGGCGTTGCTCCTTTTTTTATGTCCATACGTAAGCTCTCCTCTTTAACTTCCTAAGTTACCATTTCCCGAACAGTTGTTCTTTCTTATGAATGACGGTATTGGAATTACGCTATTTTTCAGTAACTTTGCAAAGAGAGATGTATCAATTATGTCCCGGTAAAGCAAATCAAAAAGTTCTCTTTTTACGTTATATATAAAAAGAAAATTTAATCCTTAGTAGAATAATGGAAACAATGCAACAATATTATCGTCTGATGAAATCAATCCTCTTCGTATTATTTCTTTCTTTCGGCATGATTTCGTGTGAGAAAGAAGATCCGGTTTCTACATCTCCCAACACAAGGCAGACGGATAACACTGATCCGACAGATCCTGATCCTACCGACCCGGTGGTTCGTTCGGATAATGAACAAACTGTATTTATGTATCTGCCTTGGTCGACTGACCTGACTTCCTTTTTCTATCAAAATATTGCTGATCTGAAAAGTATTATCGGACAGAATATATTGAAAAACGAGCGGGTTCTCGTATTTATGTGCACAACGGCTACAAAAGCCACTCTCTATGAGCTTTCTTACGAAAAAGGCGCAGCTGTGCAGAAGGCTTTAAAAAGCTATAATTATCCGACTCCCAGCTATACAACGGCCGAGGGTATCACTTCTATCCTGAATGATGTACAGACCTACTCTCCCGCCAAACGATATGCAATGATTATCGGATGCCACGGGATGGGATGGATCCCCGTATCAAGAACGCAATCACGCAGTAGCCTGCAAACAGTCAAAAAACATTGGGAATATGGGAATACACCTATGACACGTCTCTTCGGAGGCAGAGAATCCAAGTATCAGACGGATATTACTACACTTGCCGAAGGAATATCGAGCGCAGGATTGAAGATGGAGTATATCCTTTTCGACGACTGCTATATGTCGACAGTAGAGGTTGCTTATGACCTTAAAAACGTAACAAGTCACCTGATAGCATCCACTAGTGAAATTATGGCTTATGGTATGCCATACGACAAGATCGGCCAGTACTTAATCGGAAACATAGATTATGAAAAGATTTGTGATGGTTTCTATTCTTTTTATTCAAATTATGTCACTCCCTGCGGAACAATCAGTGTCACAGATTGCTCGGAAGTGGATAATCTGGCGGCCATTATGAAAGAAATAAATCAACGTTATACGTTTAACGAAGAATTAATTTCTTCTTTGCAGAGTTTAGACGGATATAAACCTTCCATATTCTTTGATTGTGGTGATTATGTTGCAAAGCTATGCTCCGATCCTGATTTATTGGAGCAATTCAACGAACAACTGAAACGCACAGTTCCATATAAAAAGAATACGGAGTATTATTTTACAGCAATATCCTCCTATTATGGAGAACGAAAAAAAATCAATACTTTCTCCGGTATCACTATTTCTGATCCAAGCACTAGTGCAGCTGCTTTGAAAAAGAACGAAACAGCGTGGTATGTTGCCACTCATTAAGGCTACTAAAAGAAATAGTACGATAATGGAGCTTTACTCTTGTCTGTAATCGGTCAAATCTCTTAATAAAAATAGATTCGAGAATACAAATTCTTAATCAATGTTATAAAACATACTTTTTTTCTTGGATTATTTGCTAATTTCGCAATAGTCCGTATCTTTGCAATGTGTTTTTCATAGTATTAGATTTAAGGTTAACAAAGGTTGGAGCAAGGCGTTGCTCCTTTTTTTATGCCTATACTCCAAATTGCCTTTGTTTTTCTCTTCCCAGTACATGTGTCAATCACCCTTTAATAACTGCCATTGGAGCAAGTTCCACCAATGGTTTCACCAAATCCCGCTCATTCGCTATCACTTGCGCAATATCTTTATAAGCTCCCGGCGCTTCATCCAATTCATCCTGCGAACGAAGTCCGTGAATGATTCCTTGCTGGTTCATTCGCTCTTTCTCTTCATCCAGTGACAAACGGCGACAAGCATCCTTTCGTCCCATCAATCGGCCGGCACCATGCGAACAGCTTTTGAAGCTCTCCGGATTACCCAGTCCTTCAACGATATAGGATTTAGTACCCATAGATCCGGGGATAATACCAATCTCACCTTCATAGGCACGCGTAGCTCCTTTTCGGTGCACAATCACATCCTGATCGAAATGGTTCTCCCAGGCTGCATAGTTGTGGGCAATATTAATCATAGGCTCAAAGTCCGCTTCAGGTTTCACTGCCTGGATGGCTTCACAAATACGGGTCATCATCAACTGACGGTTGGCAAAGGCAAAGGCCACACAGTAGTTCATTTCACGGAAATAATCCTTTGCCATCTGCGTCTCCATTGGCAGGTAAGCCAGTCCCGATACCATTTCAGAATACCATTTCTCATTCCAATATTGCGCAATCTTATTATAGTGATTGGCAACCTTCAAACCAATGTTACGGCTTCCGGAGTGAATCATCACCCACACATCAGACGTTTCGGTATCTTTCTGAATCTCAATAAAGTGGTTTCCTCCTCCCAAGGTTCCTATCTGCTTCAAACAAGCCTCGTACTGATTCTTCAATATAGGCATCTCCTCAAGGTCGAATCCTTGTGGAAGTAATTCCTGATCTTGCTTTTTAGTATGATGATCGAATCCCAAGGGAATGGCCGCACGAATCTTCGACATGATGGAAGTCAAATCCGTATAACTAAAATCGTCCGCTTTTCGATTGGTCTTAATCGCACACATTCCACAACCGATATCCACTCCCACAGCATTGGGAACAATCACACCCTTCGTAGCCAACACACCGCCAATTGGCATTCCTTTTCCCGCATGGGCATCAGGCATGATGGCGATATGTTTAAACGCAAAAGGAAGTGAAGTTAAATCCATAATCTGCGACATACAAGAGTCTTCTACTTCATTCAACCAAAGCTTAGCGGGCAAACGTGTTCCCATAATTACTTTTTCCATACTTCTTTTCTTTTATCCATTCATATAAATCTCGTTATCGGGAGCAAAGTAAGATGGGAAGTACGAAATCTATTTGCGCAATGGATATTATTTTCTATTTTTGTAGAAATATATGCAAAAAAGTCGTGTCTCCGCAATGATTGTATCATCAAAAAGTCCGGATATGGCGCCTTGATATCTATAACACTATATATAATAGAACCTAATGAAGAAGATATTGATTATCGGCGCCAATGGATTCACCGGACGCCAAATATTAAATGATTTGTCTGTTCATGCACAATATAAGGTAACGGGGTGCTCTCTGCATCCGGATATTTCTCCGAATGATGCAGGGAAATATCGTTTCATTGAAACAGATATACGGAATGAAGCGGACATTAAGCGTCTTTTTGAGGAGGTTCAGCCTGATGTGGTCATTAATTGTTCCGCCCTGTCCGTACCGGATTATTGCGAGACGCATCATGAAGAGGCTTATCTTACCAATGTGACCGCAGTGAGCCAACTGGCTGTTTTTTGCGAAGAATATAAAAGCCGGTTCATTCATCTATCGACGGATTTTGTTTTCGATGGAAAGATGTTTGTTTTCGATGAAAAGATAAATGAAGATGCCGGACTGTTGTACACAGAAGAAGACATCCCCGCTCCCGTCAACTATTACGGATATACCAAGTGGAAAGGAGAAGAGAAAGTGGCAGAAACTTGCAGCAGTTATGCTATTGTCCGTGTAGCAATCGTTTATGGCAGAGCGCTGCCGGGACAACACGGTAATATCGTCCAGTTGGTAATGAACCGTTTGAAAGCCGGGCAAGAAATCCGTGTCGTATCCGATCAATGGAGGACACCGACTTATGTTGGAGACGTATCGGATGGTGTACAGCGTTTGATAGCACATACAACGAACGGTATCTTTCACATTTGCGGAGATGAGTGTATGAGCATTGCGGAGATTGCTTATCAGGTAGCAGATTATATGGGACTGGATCACTCTTTTATCCATCCTGTCACGACAGAGGAAATGAATGAAACCACTCCCCGTCCTCGTTTTAGCGGAATGAGTATCGATAAAGCACGAACAATGCTTGGATACGAGCCACAGAAGCTAAAAGAAGTTCTTGCGAACTGGGAACATTTATAAGGAAGAGGACAGATTACCAATTATTCAAGGATTATCCATCATTTTACGTAAACAGAAAACTACAAGAGGAATTCTGTGGTTTCTATTTATATAATAAGAGAGTCCTCAAATGGTGAACAGTGGCTATTTACACAAAATGCGGGATAGTGCCCAAATTGAAGACAGTGGTAGAATTGGAAACAATACTACTTTTTACAACAATCTATTTCATTCCGAATAATTCTTTCGCTTCATTTATTGCATATTTATTTTGAAAATATGCAATAAGTTATTATCTTTGCACCAAAATCAAAAAAGACCAATGATGAATCAAACATTACAACTACATAACGCTAATCTTTTTCTTGCAGGAATACCGACTTTCTGTAAGTCTTGCTGCGTGCATGTACATTGGTTCAGTGGATTCATCTAAATTACCCTATTATTTCTTAACAGGAACTATCTGCTGACTTGTTTCACTATTCACAGCAGTATTCCTTTCCGATTTTCAAGCAGATGTATCATCTTCTTTGAAAATTCTCTTGTGTGTTGTCAATAATCAGTTTAACCTAACCAAAAATATATACATTATGTTCTCTATTATATCTACTATGTTTTTAGGAATCGGCATCGGTTATGTATTGCGTAACTGGAGTATCTTGCAAAAGACAGAAAAGACAATTTCTCTTACAATATTCTTGTTGCTCTTCATTCTCGGTGTGTCTATCGGTTCTAATAGCCTGATTGTAAACAATCTCGGTAAATTCGGATGGCAGGCAATTGTTCTTGCCGTGTCCGGTGTATTGGGAAGCCTGATCGCTGCCCGTTTGGTACTGCAATTGTTTTTTAGAAAAGGAGGCGAATAATAAAAAAAGGAGTCTGATTTCTTTTAAGAGGAAAAAAGACGCGTTTATTCAAGAAGGAGGTGAACAATGAAAGGAAGTTTGATCGTTATATTATTCTTTTGTGTAGGTTGTGTCATGGGAGCTTTCAACAAGTTCCAGTTTGATACGCACACAGTTTCAATGTATATACTTTATGCGTTAATGCTGCAAGTGGGAATCAGTATCGGTTCTAATAAGAACCTGAAAGCGATTGTTTCACATTTGCATCCTAAAATGCTGTTGATTCCGTTGGGAACGATTATCGGTACGTTGCTGTTTTCTGCTTTAGCAAGCCTGCTATTGCGCCAGTGGAGCGTGTTCGACTGTATGGCAGTGGGAAGCGGATTCGCATACTATTCGCTCTCTTCTATCCTTATCACCCAGTTCAAAGAGCCTTCTATCGGGCTGCAACTGGCTACGGAATTAGGAACTATCGCACTGTTGACTAATATTTTCCGTGAGATGATGGCACTTCTCGGTACTCCAATCATCAAGAAGTATTTCGGGAAACTGGCTCCTATTTCAGCGGCAGGAGTCAATTCGATGGATGTACTCCTGCCCTCCATCAGCAGATATTCGGGAAAAGAAATGATTCCCATCGCTATCTTACACGGTATTCTGATTGATATCAGTGTTCCTGTTTTCGTTTCATTTTTCTGTAATCTCTGATATTGCTTGCGATGGTTTGACAAGAGCAAGAATGAGCATTGTGAACGAAAGACAGAGATATTTTTATGTTTGGGGCTAGGTCCAGAGATAATTAGTTAATGCCCGGAAACAGCCAATACAAACTTTATATCAGCATAGGAGACATCGTCTCCTAATGCTGCCTTAATGGCAAATATTCCCATGTATTCATGTTCTTCCAGATGCTTACGAATCTTCGCCAGATTTTCAGCTTTCACTACTTTCTCCACTTTAATCTTTCCTAAACGGACATAATATTCCAAATGACCGGCAATGGTTCCCGATACCAATTCGCGAGCTTTGGCTATTTCATCTATGCTCATTCCCTGGCAGAACATTTCATAGCTGACTAATTTTGTATCTTTTTTCTTCTCCTTCTCCGCTTCTTTTTTCTGTTTCTCTGCTTCCTTCTTCTGTTTTTCTTCCTCTTTCCGTTGCTTCTGTTCTTCTTTCCGTTGCTTCAGCTCTTCCCGTCGGCTTGCGGCTTCCCTATTATCAGAGATGAGCATATCCATTATTTCCGGTCTTTCCAATTGATTTTCCGCCATATACTTACGGACAATGCCTAATATTTCAAGTCCATACCTTTCCACCCCTTTTGCTCCGAAATAGGGTATCGCTTCCAGAGCTCTTGGATTATCCGGTAGCAGATTCACAATTCCCATCAACGCTTTCTGCTGCATAATAACATACGCAGGAAGATTCACCTCACGTGTTTTGGCTGTCCTCCATTCAGACAGGGCGCGATAAAGCTCCGGATGCAAAATATCCGTAGGCACTTCCACTTTCACCTTTTCAGCACCGCTACGTGTACGCTCTTTCCGTTCCTTCCGCTCTTTCTTTTCTTTCAACGCTTTCGAAGAACCGGAAGAAGAAGAATCATCCTCAAGACTCAACATTACTTTAGCCTTCAACTTCAAATAATCCGTAATAGCGAATCTCTCTCTTGCAGACACAGCCTCCAACAAAGACTCTTTAATCCACAACGCATCATCCAACGCCTGCATACGTTCCGCCAACAGCTTTCTCAACTCTTTATTATCAAGAGGCATATTAGTCTTATTATACAAAGCCCGAATCGGCGCCAACTCTTTATGAAAATATCTGGCCCCGGAACGAATCCGCTCCTGTAACTCCTGATTCGTCGCATAGTCTTCACTCTCATGTATCAACCGGGTATACTGGTTACGAAAACGCTGGGACACTTCCACTATTTTCTCTTTGATGCGAGGTTCCAATGCCTTATATTCTGCCAACTGCTTCGGAAAGAGCTTATACAAATCTTCATCTATCAAACGAAGCAATCGTTTATAAGCCTGATCGATCGAATAGAAATTAAACAAATCACTCAACAAATCAAAGAAATACGCCTTTTGCATATCGTTCAACTGCTGACTGCCCGGCTTATTCTGCTCTACCGCTTTGGTGAAATTATCCACCGTAGCATCACTAATAATGGCTTCCCTCCGCAAAGGAGACTCCAACACCATCCCTTCCAAAGTCTTGCAACGGCTCAACGCTACATAAGTCTGTCCGTGCGCAAAAGAGTTACGCGCATCAATAATGGCACGCTCAAACGTCAACCCCTGACTTTTATGTATCGTAATGGCCCATGCCAGACGGATAGGATATTGACGGAACGTTCCTTCTATCACTTCCGTGATTTCCTTTGTTTCCTCATTCAGTACGTACTTATAATTTCCCCACTCTTCCGGCAACAACTGAAATTCTGATTTATTCCCCTTCCCCCGCACAATAATACCTGCATCATTAACAGTGACCACCTCACCAATCATACCGTTATAATATCGTTTCTCGGACGATGGATCATTCTTCAGGAACATAATTTGCGCTCCTTCCTTTATTGTCAGGAGTTCATCCGCAGGATAGGAATATTCGGGGAAATCTCCTTCTATCTCGGCACGAAAATGATACGCCTTGCCGGACAAAGATGCCAATTCACGGTCATTTACTTTCTGTGCCTGATAATTATGTGTCGTCAGCCGAATATATCCTTCTTCTTTTTGTGGCTGGAAACCGGGCTGATAACGACGGTTCAGTTCATTCAGCACTTCATCGTCAGCCTTATTTTCCCGGATTTTATTTAATAAAGACAGGAAGAATGTGTCACTCTGCCGGTAGACTTTTTTAAGTTCAATGGTCATATATACCGTTTCTTTCAACGCATGGCTCGCAAAGAAATAAGGGGTTTCGTAATGCTTCCTCAACAGTTCCCACTCATTATCTTTCACGACGGGAGCCAATTGCTGCAAATCTCCAATCATCAACAGTTGCACCCCGCCAAACGGTTTCTCTCTATCGCGATACCGCCGCAGAGTTGCATCCACCGCGTCCAACAAATCGGCACGCACCATACTGATCTCATCAATAACGAGCAAATCCATGCTACGAATTATGTTCCGCTTTTCTTTACTGTAACGGTAATGTGTTTGGGAAGAATTAAAGGTAGTTTCCGGCACAAAAGGGGCAAAAGACAACTGAAAGAAAGAATGAATCGTTACTCCTCCCGCATTGATGGCTGCGATCCCTGTCGGTGCTAATACAACCATGCGCTTAGGGGTGTGTTCTTTCAATCGTCTAAGAAATGTCGTTTTTCCGGTTCCGGCTTTTCCGGTAAGAAATAAATGTGTGCCTGTATTTTCTATGAACTGCCAAGCTAGCTGCAGTTCCGGGTTATTTTCCATGAAAGTTATATTGTTATGTAGGTTTGCGGCGTTACCGCCGCATTCCCCATTAAGAACTGTACGTGCGAGTTTCCCCGCATACAGCTCCGATAATTCAAAATTTAATTCTCATAAAATTAAATCGGCTCATCCGCGCCTTTACAGGCAACTGTTTCCGATAAAGTTCCCTTTCGGGACGTACGTGAGCGGTTGCGTTTCTGCATCCGCTTCAAGAAGTAGGCATCCCAAGTCGGGTCGTATGGATTGGCTTCACATTTCACCTTTACATGTCGTCTAATCGGTATGTCAGCCAGCTTCATAAGTGTAAAGATAGCACCTTTTTCACAATCTTTGTACTTGAAGCCGAAAATCCAGTCCCGATTGCCGACCTTGATAAAGTATTTGTTCTTTATCCATTCTCTCGACTTGTTCGTATGCCTTCGATAGGACCACCGCTTTAACTGGTTGGTTAATATATGGTCTATCTTGCTAAACGTAGTTTTCGATACCACACTACTGTAGTAGTTTCCCCATCCCCTCAATACAGGGTTGAGGTCTTCTATCAGCTTCTGCTGTGCTACAGCCTTGTTCTTTTTGAACACGACTTCGTGCAGTTTCTCTGTGAACCGTTTCTGACTCTTAGGGGATGGTTTGATTAACAATGTGCCGTTGTACTTCCGAACATTGAACCCTAAAAAGTCAAAACCCTCGCTGATGTGTGTTATCAGTGTCTTTTCTTCGGATAGCGTGAGACCACGTTTCCCAAGAAACTCAATCAACATACATTTTGTCTCTTCCAGTATTTCTCGTTTGTCTGCCGTGATGATGAAATCATCAGCATAACGCACGCAATTCACTTTCGGATGATAAAGTTTTCCATCGATGTAGCTCACCTTATACTTCTCTTTCAACATTCTTTCCATGCCGTCGAGTGTCATGTTGGCAAGTGTCGGTGAGATGATGCCACCCTGCGGAGTACCCTCCACGGTGGGTTGTAGCAACTTATTGAATACGACACCACTTTTCAGCCATTTCTCTAAGATGTGCTTGTCGATTCGTACGTTATCGAGAAGCCATTGGTGACTGATGTGGTCGAAGCATCCTTTAATGTCTCCCTCCAATATCCATTGGGGAGAGCAATCTTTGCTTAACCATCTGTGCAGGGCATCCATAGCATCTGCCGCACTTCTGAACTTTCTAAATCCATAAGAGTTGGCATCAGCGGTTGTCTCCGCAATGGGTTCTAGAGCCATCAGATAAAGAGCTTGCATGGCTCTGTCCTTCATGGTCGGAATCCCGAGCGGTCTCATCTTTCCGTTCTTCTTTGGTATGTTAACCCTTTTCAGTGGAAGGGCTTTGTACCCTCTCCGTTTCAAAGAACTCACTGCGTTTATTTTCTTGGCATCGGTGTCCCATAGTACATGGTCCGCTCCTGCCGTACGTTTTCCTTTATTGGACGTCACTTTCTTTACCGCCAATCCCTTGGCTTCAAAGGAGGTGACAAGAAGATGTTGCAAGGCTGTCACCTTGTTGTATCTTCCTTCTTTCTGAGCCTTTGCTATTCGGACTTGTAGCTTCCTTACCCTACGCTCGCATCGTGCGAAATCTATTCCTTTCCACACTGTTTTGCGTTCGGCTGAAGATGCACACTTGGCTTGCGCCTCGCTCCTTTGCTGTTTCTCCATACTTGAAGTTCTACAATTCGTTTCACAAAGAATTACCCTGTGGAAGTCTGCCCGCTTTCGCGTAGGGTGACGTTGAAACCCTTATCCACAACATTACATCATGATATTCGCTTTCTCCACAATCCTTTACCCGCACCCCGTTCGGCCGCTCTTACGATTGGCTTACCCATTTGCTATTGGCTGATGGGAGAAATACGGGCTTACCAAGTTTCGCACAAGTAACTGACGACCGACTTAGAGTCCGCCCATCCACCGGCAGTGCAACATCCGTGTAGTACGACATAACAACGTACTATCCTGACTGCTTGCCTTTTGGCATGGCTCCTAAACATCCGTAAGCCAATTCTTTGTAACGATGGTGCAGCGATTCACCTGCGTTACTCCTATCGGTCAGCCTTGCCATTCTTCGCCTATGATGTTTAGGTTGGAACGTCGTTCTCAAGAGGGCTCCGCACCCGACCGTTACCAGTCACGCACGCCTCTTTAGGCTACTATTGACGGAACAATAGGTTCAGACATGATGCTGAACAATTACTTGTGAGACCTCTTGTCGCACGTTTTGTGCAAAGGTACAGAAAACTATATAGAGATTGAAATAAAAGTAGCAAACTTTTTCTGGTAGAGATGAGAAGCAATCGGATAAAAGAAAGTCCCGGTCGTTTTCATTAAATAACGACCGGGACGAGAGAACAATAAAAACACCAAATGTTGTGTTATATGCTTTGAGAGTTAATTTACATGATTGTTATACCAATCCGTATATTTTTCTCCTTTAGAATCTGCCCAAGCTTTAAAGTTAGGATATTCGGTATCAATACTCTTTTTTTCAGTTACTGAAATAAAGTTCAAGATAGGAATATCAATAGCAAACGGATAAGCTCCTTCTTTATCTATGTAATAAGCATCCTTTTGAGTACCTGCTAAAGACAAGTCCGCAAGAGATGTTGCCTCATGCTTAGGCAGATGCACTTCTGTACGACCTTTTTGCCCTTCGGCATACTTCACTATGATATAAGGATTATATGACTTTAAATCTTTCTTATTGAAAGAACCGCCTGTAAATTCACGGGTTATAGTATATACCTTTTGAATAGCTTGCTTCACATTCGGACAAACAATAATAGAAGATGTTGCAGATTCCGTATGTATCCCTTCCGTAGTAGCGGAAAAAGTCATTTTACCGAATTGTCCCTTATCTACCTGATAAGCAAAAGCATTCGCAAACACTGCACCATCATGTACAGGAGTAAATGTATCTACAATTTTAGTTACCTGGTTCTTTTTATCAAAAGATACGGCACGATTATATTCTACGATTACGTCATTCATATCATAATCTCCACCGCCAGGCCATATATCTTCAAAAGCTAATGTACCGGTCTTCGTTTCAGTTACATCCGGTTTTTCTGGTTCATTTCCATCATCCGGAGTTATAACAGGTCTGTCATTGGGTTCCTCAATAGTTTTTGATGCATTTACATAGAATAAAAGATCACAATAACTATTATTTGCCCCATCTTCTACTCCGATAATAACCTTGCCGCTTGTCTCGTCCTTTACAGATACAAAATTCTGTCGCTGCTGTCCCAACACCTGATTAGAAGCTAATAAATTAGAGAAACCTGATGCAACTTGTTTTGTTATATCAATTTCATTCTCACTCTGATTATATCCATCAGCATACATAAACCATCCTACCGTATAACCGGCTGGAAATTCCTCTTTAGCATTACCTTGTTCATCAAAATAGAGCAAACGTACTTTACTGCCACATTTCAAAATAGGCAACTGACCTCCATATACAGAGAAAGAAACATTTGGAAATATGATATACTTCTTCATATCTGACATTCCGCGCATATCAGGTTCCTTAGATGTTTTATAATAATAATACCCGAACGAATTATTATACATGGCATCCCGATTCAGGAAAATAACATCCAATGCAGTCCCATCTTGTGTTACCGTAATATTTGTAGTTCTGGATTGGGTGACTAAATTCATATTATCAACATTCGCTATTCCATCAGGATTAAAGAAATTCTTCAAACGTTGCGTCAAACTTCCAACCGTTTCATCACCAACGTTCTCTTCAAATGACATATATTTACTGTCAAGACTTCCTCCCTCTCCCCATTTACATAAGGAATACAGTTTATTATTTCCATTCAAGACATAAGGAACCGTCCCTTGAAAACCATAAGACCGTGTATTATTTTTTGCTTTTACAGTAGAAGCTCCTATATTTGACATATCAAAACTAACCATACCATCCTTTATTTCCAATGGCATACACCTTGGTAATCCCCAACTTTCCGTATATAGGTATATCGATTTTACAGAAGTAGGAATATTCATCTTTCCATTAAACTTTCCGCTTTCATCTGTGTAAATCTTGAATAAAGCTTCCACTCCTTGTTTTTTTACAGGTGTATTATCCACAATTTCCATCGGATCAATGTCATAGACTTCAATAAGAGCCGCAAATCCGGGTAATGCATAATTCACATCAAGCGACACATCTCCACGTGTTTCGAATCCAAAATATTCTTCAGGACCTTTTACAGGTTCTTTCCCATAATTAGGATCATACAAATCCTTTTCTGCACATCCTACTGCCACACCGATAAATACCGTTGCAACGAAAAAGTTCAATAAATGCTTAATTCTCATAATCTATATATATTTTTAAGTTTGTTTTGTCTAAGCATAAACCCATAATCAAGCCTAATTATGCCACAAATATATATACAAATATCCCATTTTTAAGGCTTATCTTAAAAATGGGATACCGAATCAAAAAATATTGTTATTAATCCTTGGAATCTATTTCATTGTCCCCCCTACAATATCCAGCAACTCATTCGTAATTGCTTGCTGACGACTCTTATTGTACTGCTTTGTCAAATCCTGAATCAGCTCGTTTGCATTGTCCGTAGCCACTTGCATAGCTAGGGTACGTGCAGCATGTTCCGATGCATTAGAGTCGACGGCAGCGGTAAAAATCTTCTGGCTCAATACTGTTGGTATTAAGCTGGCGATCAATTCTTCCGCGTTCGGTTCGATGATATAATCATTGGCAATTTCATGCTCCTCTACCTCCTCCTTATTCATTCTGTCCTCTTCACTTACCACATTCGTCATATCAATGGGGAGATACGTCTCCCGGAGAAGAATCTGTACCCCCATTGACTTGAAGTGATGATAGATTATTTCCACGCGGTCTACTTCTCCTGCCACATACATATCCATTAGTCGGTGAGCCAATTCGGCAGCCTCCTGATACGTCGGTTTGTCGGAGAGCGTCGGAGAAGTCTCCTGCGGTTTGAATCCCATTCGTTTGACCGCTTCATCCACCTTCTTGCCAATTGGGAATATCAAGATATTATCCTGTCCCAGGGTGCGGAACTCTCCGATCGTTTGCATCATCATTTTGATGACGTTGGCGTTGAAAGCACCACAAAGAGAAGTGTTTGAAGAAAAGACGACGATTGCTACACGTTTCACTTCACGCTCCTGCACATAAGGAGATTCGATGGGCAGGTCAGCGCTTAGGAAGTTGGTCAGAATCTTGTTCAACTTCTTCTGATAAGGCAGCATATTCTCAATGGCTCCTTGTGCCTTGTGTAATTTGGCAGAAGCCACCATCTTCATTGCTGAAGTGATTTTTCGGGTACTTTTTACCGAATTTATTCTGGTTTTTACTTCTTTCAGTGAAGCCATTTTTTTTAGTGGTTAGTGGTTAATTATTAATAGTTGGTGATAGTGATTAATAATTGGCGGTTAGTGGTTGGTGACAGTAAGCTAATCACTTATCACTAACCAACTAATCACTATTATAAGTACTGTTTCGCCACCATAGCGGCAGTCTCTTCGATAGCTTTAATCACGTTATCGTCGATCACGCCCGTTTTCAGTATGTCCAATACATCCTCCTGGTGGTTCAGTTGCAGAGATTCGATGAAACTGCGTTCAAAGTCCTGCACCTTATCCAATGGGACATCATGTAGAAGTCCGTGCGTACCACAGTAGAGGATAGCAATCTGCTGCTCTACGGGCATCGGGCTGTATTGCGGTTGAATCAATAATTGTCCGTTCTTACGTCCTTTATCAATAGTCAGGGCAGTAATCGGGTCCATGTCGCTGCTGAACTTAGAGAAGGCTTCCAACTCGCGATATTGCGCCTGGTCAATCTTCAATGTTCCGGCCACCTTCTTCATAGCCTTAATCTGCGCGTTACCACCTACACGGGATACGGAGATACCGACGTTGATAGCCGGACGCGTACCCTGGTTGAACAAGTCAGTCTCAAGGAATATCTGTCCGTCGGTGATAGAAATCACGTTCGTCGGGATATAAGCCGATACGTCACCTGCTTGCGTTTCGATGATAGGCAATGCTGTGAGCGAGCCGCCACCTTTCACAATCCCCTTCAGACTTTCCGGGAGATCGTTCATTTCGCGTGCCACTTCTTCCTGACTGATAATCTTGGCAGCACGTTCCAACAGACGGGAGTGCAGATAGAAGATATCACCCGGATAAGCCTCACGACCGGACGGACGGCGAAGAATCAGCGAAACCTCACGATAAGCCACCGCCTGTTTGGAAAGGTCATCATAAACCACCAACGCATGACGGCCGGTATCACGGAAATACTCGCCGATGGCAGCACCTGCAAACGGAGCGTAATACTGCAACGCAGCCGGGTCACCAGCCGTGGCAGCTACAACCACCGTGTAGTCCAGTGCTCCATACTCACGAAGCGTATTAACGATAGAAGCAACGGTAGAACCCTTCTGACCGATAGCTACATAGATACAATATACAGGGTCGCCTGCCAGGAAGTTAGTGCGTTGGTTGATAATCGTATCAATCGCAATGGCAGTCTTTCCCGTCTGGCGGTCGCCGATAATCAACTCACGCTGTCCGCGGCCGATAGGAATCATGGCGTCCACAGCCTTCAATCCGGTCTGCAACGGCTGGTTCACAGGCTGACGATAGATTACTCCCGGAGCTTTCCGTTCCAAAGGCATATCATACAGTTCGCCGCCAATCAATCCTTTGCCGTCGAGCGGTTCGCCCAGCGGGTCAATCACACGTCCCAGCATGCCCTCTCCTACACGGATGGAGGCGATACGTTTGGTACGCTTCACGACGAATCCTTCTTTGATTTTGTCCGTCGGGCCCAACAGTACAGCACCCACGTTGTCCTCTTCGAGGTTCATCACGATTGCTTTGATACCATTGTCAAACTCCAGCAATTCATTGGCCTCGGCGTTCCGTAGTCCATAGATACGCACTACGCCGTCACTCACCTGGAGCACCGTACCGATTTCGTCAAGTTGCACATTGGCATTGATTCCTTCGAGCTGCTTGCGCAATATATCGGATACTTCGCTTACTCTTATATTTTCAGACATTATACAATTCTCCTATTCTTATCAATAAATTGTTGTTTCACTCGCTTCAACTGCGTGGCAACGCTTGCATCCAACCGATAGTCGTTGATATCAAAGATAAACCCACCTTCGATAGAAGGATCTATCACCGTTTCCAGCTCCATCTGGGCATGCAGGATATGTGCGGCAGCCGACCGGATCCGGTCTTCCGTCTCTTTATCGACGGGAACGGCCGTAATCAATTTGCCGGTTCCGATATGTTTCAGCTTCCGGTAGAGATCCAGATACATCAGGCTAATAAATTGCAGATAGCCTTCACGCCTGTTTCGCAGTACCAAAGTGATAAAACGGACAAACTCTCTGGTCGATTTACCGTCACCATCGGCAGCTGTGCAGACTAACGCCAACTTTTCCTTGGTCGTGATGACGGGATTATCAAGCGCTTCGCGCAGACCGGGCTGTTCACAAAAGCTGTGCGACAGGGTCAGAAACTCCTGATACAACCTGTCTTCCAGACCTTTTTCCTGTGCGTATTCAATGATAGCTTTTGCATAACGCATTGAGAGTATTCCGACTTCCATCTTCCTTAGTTCTTATTCGGGGTTAGTACTTCATCCAGCATGCGGTCGATCATGCCCATCTGTGCATCCTTGTCCTCAAGACTCTTGCGGAGCACTTTCTCGGCGATGTCAACAGAAAGCACGGCCACCTGGCGACGGATGTCGCGAATTGCTTCGTCTTTCTCCATCTGGATTTGTTGTTTCACCGCATCAAGTTCTTTTTGTGCGGCAATTTCGGCTTGTTTACGGGCCTCGTGAACAATCTTGTCACGTTCTTCCATTGCTTCCCTCAAGATGCGTCCTTGCTCTTTGTTGGCGGCTGCCACCAATGCGTCGCCTTCTTGTTTCAGTTTAGACAACTGGGCATTAGCTTCCCTCGCCACCTCCAAAGACTGGTCGATATAGGTCTTACGGCCTTCCACCATCTTGATGATGACGGGGAAGCCGTATTTCGCCAATATCACGAACACAATCCCGAATGAGAGAAACATCCAGAACAGCAGGCCACTATCAGGTAATAGTAATGACATAATCTTTATTTACGATTTTACGATTTACAATTTACGATTTCGCGGCTGCTCATTGTATGAGGATCTCCCCCATTTAGAAACAGGGTTTTACGCCTGCGAAATTCGCTTGTTATATACCTGATTAGAGGAAGAACACCAACAGACAAACTACTACCGCCAACAGGGCCACACCTTCAATCAAGGCGGCGGCGATAATCATGTTCATACGAATGTCTCCCGATGCTTCCGGCTGGCGTGCGATAGCTTCCATTGCCGAACCACCAATCTTACCAATACCCAAACCAGCTCCGATTACTGCAAGACCTGCACCGATAGCTGCACCTAATTTACTAACTCCTACTGCTGCTGCAGTGGCTTGTAACAATACTGATAGTAACATAATTTTCAGTTTTAAAATGGTTTATATTTTCTCTTGTTTTTATTATTTAATTCCTCATTCCGCGCGTTTATTCCGTATTCGTTCAGTCACGTTTTCACCGCGTTTCATTGATTATTCTTCTGTTTTCACTCTGGCTCCTTCCTGTGCCAGTCCGATAAACACTGCCGACAACATCGTAAATACGTAAGCCTGGATGAAAGCCACCAGCAGTTCAAGCGCATTCATAAAGATGTTGAACAATACGGAAGCCACCGTGAGCGTGCCGTTCAGCGCAGGCCCCATGCTTGCCGAGATAAAGATCAGGCAGGTGAGCACCAGCATCGCCATGTGTCCGGCCAGCATATTGGCAAAAAGACGGATCATCAAAGCAAACGGTTTCGTAAAGATTCCGAAGAACTCGATGAACGGCATCATCGGCACAGGCACTTTCAGCCACCAGGGTACATCGGGCCAGAAAATATCTTTCCAATAATGTTTCGTACCGAAGATATTGACCGCGAGGAACGTGCAGACTGCCAGCACCATCGTGATAGCGATATTTCCCGTCACATTCGCGCCTCCGGGGAAAAACGGAATCAATCCCATCATGTTATTGATAAAGATGAAAAAGAACGCTGTCAGCAGATAGGGCGCAAACTTCCGGTAGTTAGGTCCGACACAACTCTTGATGATGTCGTCGTTCACCATCATGATGAACATCTCCATGAATCCGATAAATCCTCCCGGTGCTTTGGCTCCTTGCGGACGTTTCCTGTACCAATGTGCCACACACAACACGATAACGAGCAGCAATACGCTGTTGAACAACAAGGCAAACGTCACTTTCGTAATGGAAATATCCCAAGGGCGAACCTGTTCGCCTGCGGCGTCATACTCTACCAGTTTGCCTTCATACTTGCTTCCTGCGGGAGCGATGGAAAGTCCTTCATACGTACCTCCATTCTCTTCGAGACGGGAAGAAAGGAACGTATGCCAACCTGAAGTGCTACTATAAACAATAACAGGTAACGGTATAGTAATATGCGTGTTACCCCATGTTGTAATATGCCATTCGTAGGAGTCACCGATATGCCCGAACACAATTTCTTTCACATCAACCGTGTTCTCCTGTTCCTCCTTCGGAGTAATCTCGTCCTGCGTCTGCTGCGCCACCACTTCCCCCTCTTGCTCTTGCGCAAGAACCGGAAAACTGACCGCTGCCATCAGGCAGAACAGAATCAACGGAGCTACTATGTTATGCAACTGTTTCATGTTTCTTCTTATTTTTCTTTTTCCGTTTCTGGTTCATCTCAAAAGAGAAGAAAAACCAGGTTTCGAATATCAGATATATCAAATAGAACGAGATAAACGTCAGTAAAAAAGCTCTAGCTTCTTCGCGTACAGCAAGGCAATAAATCAAGACCAGAATCAGCGAAAGAATCATCTTTATCATCTTCATTGCCAAATACAACAGTAACAATCTCTGCGGAGCGTGCCGCCGGCAAGCGTCGAACATATAGATGCTGGCCAACCCGAAGAAGTAAAAATAAACCGGTATAAACGGATACCCTCCGAAATAATGCCCCGGCAGAGCGAAGTGTAGGATAACAGCTCCGAGCGCCGCACTAATCACTGCAAATAAGGTATGCCAACAGATAAAGCTCCGTTTAGTTTTACTAATATTCATCATGTTACTGTGTTTTTCTGTAAGGTTATTATCTCGTTTTTTTCAATCTTTAGATACTTGGTCTTTGTGCCGGAAGGCTTCCGTCAGGAAACACAGGCAGAAACCGTGCCGTCACTCATTTCAACAAAACCGCCCTGAATATCCATCGTGTGCTCTTCTCCCTCCATCGTCGTATAACTCAACGTTCCCGCTTTCAGCGACGATACAATGGGCGCATGCCCCGGCAGAATAGAAAACGAACCGATCATGCCCGGCAATGTGACAATCTTCACATCTCCGTCGAATATGCTCTTTTCGGGCGATACTATACTCAAATGCAGTTCTTTCATCACTCTATATTTTTATTTTTTCGCCTGTTCCAGCAATTTCTTACCTTTCTCTATTGCTTCCTCAATCGTACCGACATTCAGGAAAGCCTGTTCGGGAAGATAATCCACTTCTCCGTCCAGAATCATCTTGAATCCCTTGATGGTATCTTCAATACCCACCATCACACCCGGAACACCTGTAAACTGTTCGGCTACGGCAAACGGTTGCGAAAGGAAACGCTGCACACGGCGGGCGCGGTTCACTACCATCTTGTCTTCTTCCGAGAGTTCTTCCATACCGAGGATAGAGATAATATCCTGCAATTCCTTGTTACGCTGCAAGATTTGTTTTACGCGCTGCGCTATGTCGTAATGTTCCTGGCCTACAATGTGCGGGTCGAGGATACGTGACGTAGATGCCAACGGGTCGACAGCCGGATAGATACCCAGCTCGGTGATCTTACGGTCGAGTACGGTAGTTGCGTCCAAGTGGCTGAAAGTCGTTGCAGGAGCCGGGTCGGTCAAGTCATCGGCAGGCACATACACCGCTTGTACGGAGGTGATAGAACCTTTGCGGGTAGACGTGATACGTTCCTGCATCGCACCCATTTCCGTGGCCAGCGTAGGCTGGTAACCAACGGCGGAGGGCATACGTCCCAAAAGGGCGGACACTTCCGAACCTGCTTGCGTGAAACGGAAGATATTATCGATAAAGAACAGGATATCGCGTTTCTCACCTTCTTTACCGGCGTCGCGGAAAGATTCCGCTACCGTCAGTCCGGACAGTGCCACAGAAGCACGTGCGCCCGGAGGTTCGTTCATCTGACCGAAAATCAGCGACACTTGCGATTTCTCCAGTTCGTTATAATCTACTTTCGAAAGATCCCAGTGACCTTTCTCCATGCTTTCCTTGAATGCTTCGCCGTAGCGGATAACGCCGGATTCGATCATTTCGCGCAGCAAGTCGTTACCTTCACGGGTACGTTCACCTACTCCGGCAAATACGGAGAATCCGTTATGTTTCTTGGCGATATTATTGATAAGTTCCTGGATCAATACGGTTTTTCCCACACCGGCGCCGCCGAACAAACCGATTTTACCACCTTTGGCATACGGTTCGAGCAGGTCGATCACTTTGATACCCGTGAAAAGCACCTCTTGCACAGTTGTCAAATCCTCAAATTTAGGGGGGTCCCGGTGAATGGAATACGCACCGTCGCGGTTGAGTCCTTTCATACCGTCGATCGAATCACCGACTACGTTCATCAGTCGTCCTTTAATCTGTTCGCCTATCGGCATAGTGATCGGGCCTCCGGTGGGATACACTTTCATGCCTCTCTGAAGTCCGTCGGTACTATCCATCGCTACGGTACGCACCGTATTTTCGCCGATATGTTGCTGAACTTCTACAACCAGTATTTTGCCGTTTGGCCTCTTTATCTCCAGTGCGTCGTGGATGCTTGGCAGCACCAGTTCCGCATCCGTACCTTCAAAGTACACATCGACCACAGGGCCGATCACCTGCGAGATATGTCCGATAATCTGTGACATAAGCAATCTCTTTTATTTATATTATTCTTTTCTCTCCTTTTTGACCTTATAATATGATAAGGAATAAACATTTTCGCGTTTTACCTAATTTCAATATTATAATAAACAGTTGAATTAATTTTTTGTTCAACTATTTTCTATATCCTAGAAACTTCTACCACTAGAAATAGTTAAAGAAACAACTGCACAAATGTAGAAACAATTCCATATCGTTGTTACTCCTTTTTCATTATTTGTCGTTCGCTAACACTTATTAGACTAATAATAGCTACAGATTGACCAATTTAGGCGAATTTAGACTACAAATCAATAGCAAAATAGATTTTGAGATAATAATATATCAATAAACCGGATTTTCGCGTCCAGTTTCCTTTCTCTTTGTTTTAAATCAAGGATTTAGCCGTAATACAAAATAGTAGCACAGACAACTAGTTTTGTGCTCGAACACAGCGAACGCTGTTTTTTCATGTTTTCCTTAAGAAAGTTTAAAGCCGTATTTTCTATTTTTCTACGATCCATTTCTCTATATTTCGCGTCTCCGCACTAAAATTCACAGCAATTTTCAGGAGGTTCTGGTTGTCTTTTTCAAGGATACGCTTTTCAACTAAAGAAAACACCAAATCCTGCACGAAAGTTTTTCATGCAGGATTTACATTGCACCTTATATTATATAGAAGACTATTCCTTATTTATATAAAAGAGAAATATAATCAACGCCTATACAATTATTATCTCATTTTTTTGCTGTAATTTTGCACCACTAATATAAAACACTCAAAATGATGAAGAAAATACTGTTACTCGGTTCTGGAGAACTAGGAAAAGAATTTGTAATTTCAGCTCAACGTAAAGGTCAACACATCATTGCCTGCGACTCGTACGCGGGAGCACCTGCTATGCAAGTGGCTGATGAATTTGAAGTATTCGATATGCTGAACGGTGAAGAACTGGAGCGTGTCGTAAAGAAACACCAGCCGGACATTATCGTTCCGGAGATTGAAGCGATCCGCACAGAACGTTTGTATGACTTCGAAAAAGAAGGCATACAGGTAGTGCCCAGCGCCCGTGCCGTGAACTTCACGATGAATCGTAAAGCTATCCGCGACCTTGCCGCCAAAGAGCTCGGACTGAAAACAGCCAAATACTTCTACGCCAAAACATTGGACGAACTGAAAGAAGCTGCCGCTAAAATCGGTTTCCCTTGTGTCGTTAAACCGTTGATGTCATCCTCCGGTAAAGGACAGTCGCTAGTGAAGAGTGCCGACGAACTTGAACACGCCTGGGAATACGGATGCAGCGGAAGCCGTGGCGATATCCGCGAACTTATCATTGAAGAATTTATCAAATTCGACAGCGAAATCACCCTGCTCACCGTTACTCAAAAGAACGGTCCCACCCTGTTCTGCCCTCCTATCGGACACGTGCAGAAAGGTGGCGACTATCGCGAAAGTTTCCAGCCTGCACACATCGATCCTGCTCATTTGAAAGAAGCGGAAGAGATGGCAGAAAAAGTAACCCGCGCGCTGACAGGCGCAGGACTTTGGGGAGTTGAGTTCTTCCTAAGCCATGAAAACGGAGTCTATTTCTCCGAACTTTCTCCACGTCCGCACGATACCGGCATGGTGACTTTGGCAGGAACACAAAATCTGAATGAATTTGAATTGCACCTGCGTGCCGTGCTCGGTCTGCCTATTCCGGGCATCAAGCAAGAACGGATAGGCGCAAGTGCCGTCATCCTCTCTCCGATTGCCAGTCAGGAACGCCCTCAATATCGTGGACTGGAAGAAGTGACCAAAGAAGAAGATACCTATCTACGTATATTCGGCAAACCGTTTACACGCGTCAACCGTCGTATGGGTGTGGTGCTTTGCTACGCTCCGCTCGATACTGATTTGGATGCGTTGCGCGACAAGGCTAAGAGAATTGCAGAGAAAGTAGAAGTTTACTAAAAAAGAAATCACCCCTATCAGAACAAATTCTGACAGGGGTGATTTCTTTTTTCCGAACCTGTTAAGACAGCCTCTTTTCCTTTCAGACTTGGTTCCATCCGGTTTCAGCATCGAAGCAAGGACAAGCCTTGATCCATTCCTCCGGCTCTATCTCACCGTTCCCGTTCAGGTCAGGACTTAAATCCCGATGCCCGCATACCCGGCAACCCGGATAATCACGCAGCAACGTAAGAATCAGTACGCGCAGAGAGTGTTTCTGCCACTCTGTACGGGTATCTTTGGGCTGCCCTTCACAATCGAGTCCACCTTCATAACAGATACCTATACTTTCACTATTGAAGCCACGGACGTGCGCACCGATCTTCTCTATCGGCCGGGTAGATTTTATATCACCGTTCTTACGGATATAAAAATGATACCCCGTTCCATTAAATCCCCGCCTGCGATGGCAGATGTCCAAATCATACTCCGTAAAACTCTTGTCCTCGCGTGTGGCGGAACAATGGATCACTATCAGGTTTATAGATCGCATCATACTATATGACATCTACCCCCCTTCAGGCTTCCAGCGCATTACGCTGTACACATTCCTTCTTGACGCACTGCAAAGCAGAAGCCTGCGCAAGTTGACCTCTCAACGAGAAAATCTCCGTATGCATCTCTTTCACTCTCGAACTAAGGTCGAAATAATCCTTCAACACCTTTTCCAATTGTTCCATTAGAAAAGAATATTGATCTTTCACCAGTTCGCTGAACTCTTTGACTTCCTGCGCCATTTCTTTGCGCTTCTTACGATTACCACCCAAGAAAGGCAAAATCGTCATTATAATATCGAGAATTTTATCTAACATGATTTTTTCTATTAAATGAAGAATGAAACATAAAAACGAATGAAACGAACGAAAAAGAGAATTGAAAAAGAAGAAATCCCAATGAGGACAATAAAGTCTATGAAATCAATTAAGCCCATCAAGATAACAAAAAAACAATAAAGACAACAAAGCCTACAAAACCCAAGAATCAAACCCATAAAGAAAGAGAACCGGGAACCATCCCCAAGCCTTTCATCCCTGGTTCCCAGTTCCCGATTCTCAATTCTTCATCCAGCCTTATGCCGCCGGGTCCGGGGCCTCTCCGCTTCCGCCGCCACCGGGATTTCCACTGCCGCCGGGATTTCCGCCCCCGTTCTCATCATCGGAGCCGTCCACCCCTTTTCCTGCAAGAACGAAATCCACATTATTCTCCCCCCGGGTCGTGGTATGACTGGTATTCACCAGACGAAGCGCCTTATCAGCGACGAAACGCACATTCACCCGGCGAATACTGCGCACCGTGCAATCCTTCTCCTTTTCCGTCCCCTCGCTGCTCAACGTGATATGAAAGGTTCCCAACCCATCAATCTTCACCTTATCGCCTTGTGTGAGCGACAAACGCAACTGCTCCACAAAAGCCTCGATGGAATGTTTCACATCTCCTGCCGTCAGCGAAGAATTCGCCTCGATGGCATCCGCCAGCTTATTGACATCCATCACTCTCACTGTACCCGATTTCTAGCGTACATAATACAACATCTGCGAATCTTCCTGACTCACATACTTTCTGCGCTGATAGCGCTCCACCAATACATTCATAATTTAAAAAAGTTAAGGTTTAAGTAATAATATTTTCTCTTCTTTCAACATCACAAAGATACAAAATCAAACATCAAAAGTCAAGTTTTTACCCGTTTATTTTCTTCCTGATCACAACTAAAAATAGAAAGATAATTCTAAAATAATAGCGTATAAATATGCATCCTATTAGTCAAACAAAAGCACCAATCACTTGGCATGTTTCAGCAAATATTCCAAAGGCGGCACATAATCACCGATTTTCGTCATTTCCGGATTATGGTGAAAGTAGGCATTTCCTGTCTCCCCGTTGCGCTGCTTGGCCACAATTACCACGCCCAGTCCCTCCGTCGGGTAACCGCTATCCTTGTCCGTCGTGATACGAGCCTGTGCAGGACGATAGAGCAACATCACCACGTCCGCATCCTGCTCGATGGCGCCACTCTCGCGCAACTGGCTCAACTCCGGCCGCCGGTCGATATGCCCCTCTGCCAAACGATTCAACTGGCTCAACAGCACCACCGGCACATTCAACTCCTTAGCCAGCATCTTCGCTTTCCGAGTGGCTTGTGCCACCTTCTGCTCACGGTTACGGTTACTTTGCCCCGTCGTCATATCGCAAAGCTGCAAATAATCAACAAAAATCACGTCACACTCCCCCCCGGCTTTTCAGCAACCGCGCGCTTGAGCGCACATGATCCATACTCACCACCGTACTGTCATCCACGTGTATCCGCAAGCGCGAAAGTTCTGCAGCCGCCGCACGTGCCTCCGACATCTCCTGCTCGCTGGGTACTCCTGTCCGCCAATGTCGCTGGTTGACTTCGCTCGCCGCCATCAACCACCGGTCTGCCAACCTCTCCCCCTGCATTTCCAAACTGTACACTACCACGGCACGCCCCGCCATCGCCGCGCTACGTGCCAAATGCAACGCTAAAGCCGTTTTCCCCACCGAGGGACGGGCGGCGAGAACCACCAGATCACCGTCCTGCCATCCGGAGGTCATACGATCCAAATCCGTCAGCCCCGTCGGAACACCTGTCACGCCGTTCACACTCCTGATGATACGCCGCTCGGCATCCTTCATCGTGTCCGCCATCAGCGTATCCATATCGCGCATACAGTCGTTATGCCCGAACTCACCCTCCAGACGGTCGAGCAAATTGTGAGCGTCTACCAGCGTATCGGCAATATCCAGCGTATCGTCCAGCGAACAGGCAAGCAACTTATTCAACCCCACAATCATCTCACGACGCAAATATTTCTCGTGCACGATCTGCGCATGATACTCGATATGCGCGGAGCTTGCCACCCTGCTGCTAAGCAAAGTGACCTGATACGCCCCGCCCGCTTCTTCGAGCGTCCCCCTGCGGAGAAGCTCTTCTTTTACAGTCAGAATATCCACCTTCGTACCCGCCTGGTACATTGCCAGCAAAGCCGAGAAAATCAGTCGATGGCGCTCCACGTAGAACATTTCCGGACGGAGCTTGTCCGCTACCAGCGGCAGAGCCTCCTGCTCTATCATGCAAGCTCCTATGATGGCTTCCTCTATTTCGGGAGCCTGTGGCGAAACTCTATTTTCCGTATCCATCTTCCACCTCAATATTCGTTCAAGAATGCCTTGTTTGCCAAGTAAGAAGAGGCGTGCAAGAGAAAGTTGGCGTTCGTCTGATGGAAGTAATATTCCTCGATGTGCCCGACGGCCAGTTCCCGTTCCTTGTCGCTCAACTTCTTCCATTCGCGCTGCGCCTTGGCAATGTTCTCTTTGGGAAGCTGGGTGACGTTGTGATACTCGTTCCAAAAGAGGAGAAACTTCTCTTTAGCTTCCTTCTTCTGCCGCTTCACACTGTCGGGTTCGGCCTTAGGCACGCTCACCCAGCTCTCATAATCCACCACCCGGATATGCAGGGCGGAAGTGTCGTCGTGCGAAATAATTTCAATCACTCCTTTCGACTTCAAACCCTGCATGAAACGGTACGTCCTGCTGACAGACCAATGAAAAACATCGCTCCAACTCCGGTAGCTGCGCAGGCTTTCGCCTCTTTTACACACACTCTTCTTGCACCAGTAATCGGTATATTCCGTTTCGGAATAGTTCACTTTCATAAGCAATTTCAAGAAAGCCTCTATGTCGCCTTCATGGTTGTCGCAATTCTTCATATACTCTGCGAACATCAGTTTGGGAATAATAATATAACCGTTTCCGGACATTTGTTGAAGATTGAAATTCTGCATATCTAATGTTTTAAAATTTTCGGCAAAGGTATTCCATCCGGCATCAATCCCCTAATCGGATAGACGGTATCAGAGGTATTTGAATGTAAATCGTATGTTCGGAACTGTAAATATCTTCTTTACCGGATTTATACAAGCTCCCGGGAAGCGAAGGAAAAAACAGAGACTCCGTTTCAGGCAAACGGAGTCTCTGTTAGTATCAAACGAAAGCTCTATCCGACAGATTCGGAGCCTCTGTCCGAAGGCCGAAAAACGACTTTTTAACGGAACGCATAGCGGAACACTTTCAAACAGCAGATAACTCACTATATCACAACCCGTTACCTACCATTTCCAAAAGACGTCCCGAACGCTATGCGGAACTATTATAAATATATAAATAATAAACTATATATTTAAAAATATATAGTTCGATTTTCCATTTTTGAAGATTAAAGTTTCTTTTCGTCAAACAGGGTCAGATAAATATGGGGCACTACAATATAGGGAGGTCCCAGGTACAGGACAATGATCTCCTGCATCTTCGGACTTAAATATGTGGTATGAGAAGTATAACCCAAAGCACTCAGTTTTGCGGCGAGAGCTAAATCTTCATCAATTCTTTCACGCATTCTTTTTCTGGACAAATCAATTCCCGGATTGCCGGGAAAGTATTCCATTGCCAACTGGGAAAATGGTTTGAAACCATTAATAACGTAGCCCTCCTGGGCTATCTTTCTTTCATTCATTGTGTAAATGTTTAATTAATATATGACTCCTATTCATCAGGTTCATATTTTTCGCAAAATTATAAAATTATTCCCATTAATTATA
>NZ_KQ236956.1:566652-839874 GCF_001185845.1 Bacteroides sp. 3_1_13 | reverse complement strand
TAATTATAGATAAAATATTTTTATTTTTATACTTTAAATTGCAGATGTCCGATTATATTTACATTTTTGTTTTACTAATTTAAACAAATATGATAATTCGTAAATAATAATTATTAAAAAAAACTGAATGAAGAAAGAAAATCTATTCTCGTTTATGAGGCAAGTGACTGCCGAATTGCAAGGAAGGGGAAATTTGGGGACTGCTCATGTATATAAAAGCACCTTGAATGCGATTCTCACTTTTCAGGGGTCCGAGAAGTTAATGTTCCGTCAGCTGACGTCCGAATGGGTGAAACGTTTTGAAATCAGTCTGCGCGAACGCGGATGCAGTTGGAACACGGTGTCTACGTATCTCCGAACGCTGCGGGCAGTTTACAACCGTGCCGTAGACCGGCGGAAAGCTGTGTATGTACCTCATTTGTTCCGATCGGTCTATACGGGTACACGTGCCGACCGCCAACGTGCGTTGGATGGTGAAGATATGAGAAAAGTATTCACCCGGCTGCCCCAGTCCCGCATCCCTCCTATGGTGGAGAAAGCACGCGATTGGTTTATCCTGATGTTTCTACTTCGCGGATTGCCGTTTGTCGATCTGGCCTATCTCCGCAAGAATGATTTGCAAGGAAATGTGATTACTTACCGCCGCCGCAAAACAGGCCGTTCCTTGTCCGTGACGCTGACACCGGAAGCAATGTCCTTGTTGCAAAAACACATGAACCGCAACTCTGAATCGCCCTATCTCTTTCCCATCCTGCGAAGCAAAGAGGGAACGGAAGAAGCATATCGTGAATATCAGCTGGCATTGCGCAACTTTAACCATCAATTGGCATCATTGGGAAAAATGTTGGGACTTGAAGACAAGTTGAGTTCTTACGCCACCCGCCACACGTGGGCTACCACAGCTTATTACTGCGAAATCCATCCGGGAATCATTTCCGAAGCAATGGGACATTCATCTATCACCGTGACGGAGACATACTTGAAGCCCTTTCATAGTAAAAAAATAGACGAAGCAAACAGACAGATTATAGATTTCGTGAAGCAGTTAACAGGCCACGCAATACACTAAGGAACAGACCGTTACTTTGTAGGTAACGGAAGAAATCGATGCCGCAAAGATGAGCACATTTCTTAAAATATCCAAATTAAATCGAACATTTTTTCTAATAAAACACTCAAAAACGGAATAATACAATCAGAACACGAGACTTCTTTGTATCAAGGCTTCATTAATGTCTGAATTTTAGCAAAAGAATCCCTCTCCTCTGCCGCTTGTCAGAAGCAGGGGTAAGATATTTTATTATCAAAATCGTCTTTCAGCATCGCGGCTACTCCCGAAAGAGCAGACACGAAGACTCTTCCGTTACCTACAAAGTAACGGATGTGGGAAATAGCTATATGTAGGTTGAACTAGAGGTACAATAATCTCAAAATACAATAAGATGCTAATGCGCAAATTTTATCTTTTACTTTTGTTTTTGCCGTTTCTACTGCCTGTCAGTTCTATGGCACAGAATCAGATTCCTGATACCGTTTATGTTTTTCGCTTTGTTTCCCATAAGGATATGTTCTATGTCCCGTGGAAAGATAACGAAACACAGTTGGATCATCTTTTGGCTGTGGTTGAAACCCACAAAGCTACCATTCTTAGTGGTGAAGTCCCTTTATTGATAGACGGCTATTGCGCTTCCGAGCCCACATCTGTCGAAAATCTAAAACTCGCCAGAGTTAGCAGCAACCGTGTGAAATCCGAACTGATCCTCGAAAAAGGCTTGAATGAATCCTGTTTTATCACTCACAACCACACTGCACCTTATGGGGATTTACGACATGTTGTTATCGTTCGTCTGCGTTTTCCTCAAGAAGAAGTGGAAGAAAAACCAATTGTCGGAGAAAAAGAAACGTTCATCATCGCACCGAAAAAACCGAAGCAGGAAACGCCCGCAGATTCAACATCCCCGACGGATACATCTTCGGAAGTGACTGAAACTCCGTTGAAGGCATCCGACTTTCATCATCTCACTCTGCGTGCCAACCTGCTTCATTGGGCTACTCTTACTCCGGATTTAGGATTCGAATGGCGGATGAACCGTCATTTCGGTCTCTTGCTCAACGGTAGTTGGACCACATGGAGCTGGGACCATAAGAACCGTCGCTATGCCCTTTGGAAAGTCTCTCCCGAAGTGCGTTATTACCTGGGCAAACAAGGCAAAGGCTTTTTAGGTGTCATGTATCATACGGGCGAGTTTCATTATAAATTGGGCAAGACCGGCAAGCAAGGCAATTATCAAGGCGGAGGACTGACAGGCGGTTATATCTTCAACCTGAACCGTTCGCTTTCTCTCGACTTCCACGCCGGAGCAGGCTACACTTACGCTGACTATGACGAATACGCACTCATCAATGATGTCCGCGTCCACAAAGGCAGTAAGACAAAAAATTATTGGGGTATTAACCAACTAGGAATCACACTGATATGGAAACTAATAAAATAACCTCCCGCGCAGCCCTTTTTTGCGGGGTCGCCTTGATGCTGACCTCTTGCGTTAAAGACGATATTGATAACACGCCCCATCCTTCACAGGGAGCGATAGTGATTACAACAGATTGGAGCAGCCGTGCAGACCAGGCCGTGCAGCCTGTATCGTATACGCTTCGTGTGTCCGGCCAGTCCGGGCAAAGCGACGAACAGCCCGTGAAGGGAAACACGAATATTTTTCATTCTTTGCTTGCTCCGGCAGCTTACGAATTATTGGTTTATAACACCCCCGAAGCCATAACCGTCACCGGTGATGTTGCCACGATAGCTTCGACAGACGAAAATAACATAGAAGCTCTTCCCGGTTATCTCTTTTCCGCTACGCAGACATTGGACGTAGTAAAAGATGACACCTTATTTGTAACAGTGGGAATGTTGCAACATATTCGTCAGCTGACGTTGGTGCTGAAACTCAAAGAAGGAGATCACGACCGCATCACCAGTTTAAATGCCACATTGAGCGGCATTGCCTCCAGTATAAATCTCGCGACCGGAGCATGGGCTTCCCCGACAGGAGTATCCCTTTCTCCTGTTTTTGAAAAAACAGAAGAAAAGGACGGAACGCCGACACTGACCGCCACGATCCGTTTGTTGGGAATTATCGCGGAAGAAAAACAGGAGCTTAGCATAGCTGTTGCATTAAACAACCAATCGGTGTACACGATAAAGACAGACCTTACCGAAGTATTGCAGAAATGTTTCGACGGTTCGATGACTCCGCTGGTATTGGGGGCCAACTTTGACTTGCCTTCCCAAGGAGATTTTTCCGGTAATATAAATAGTTGGAATTCGGTAGAAGGCGGACATGTGGATATTCATTGATTGCACGTGTTGTAAACAGAACAGAATAATAACAACAAATAGATTGAAAGACAATGGTGAAAAAGAAATTAGTACTTTATGTTGCGTTGGCTGCCTTATGGGGAGCTTGCGGCAATGACAACGAATCTCAACCGACCGCTGCGCCCGACGGACGTACGGCATTGACTGTAAAGGGCGAGATCGGCACAAAAGGGGCTTCCGTAAGCCGTGCCATAGATACGGACTGGGGCAGCAATGATAAAATTGGAATTTTTATGGTGTATTCCGGAAACGGTGTAGGGCTTACGTTGGAGAATATTTGCGACGGAGCAGACAATAAATGTTACATAACCCCCAATGGCAATGGCAAATTTGAACCTTCTGTCACGCCGGAAGAACCGGGAGAAGTGAATACAAATAGAATCTATTTTCCGATTATCGGTACAGTGGATTTTTATGCTTATTATCCATTTGTCACTCCGTTGACGGATTATACTTGTTCTCTGAATATTGCCGACCAAAGTAATCAGGAGGCTATTGATTTCATGTATGCCGACAAAGCGGAAGGGTATACAAAAAATAATCCGGTAGTATCGTTCAATTTTAGCCATCAACTTTCCAAACTGGTGTTGACTATTACACCGGGAGACGGATTGACTGCTGCTGATTTAGAAAACCTTAGTGTCACTGTGGGCGGACAACACACCACAGCCACATTTAATCTTTCCGATGGTACTCTGACGGCGGGTGCGGAAACAACAGACATCACACTACTTACAACAAAGTCCGGTGCTTTGTGTGAAGCAATTTTATTACCCGACGCGACTACATCGCGCACGTTGACTTTCGATTTGAACAATGACAATGATCTTCCTTTCACTTGGGAAATGGATAAAGCATTGGCAGCAGGCAGTAAGTATACGTATGACGTGAAGTTGCATCGTACAAAAATAGAGATCACAGGAGCTACTATTACCGAATGGACTCCGGTGAACGGCGGCGGAGTAGATGCGCATTAATTAAGTAGATTAATAATAAATATAAACTAAAAAAAATACAGTTATGAGAAAAGTCTATTTTTTTGCAGCTGCCTTGGTTGCAACATTGACAGGATGTGACAATAGTGAAATGAACAATATCACCGATAGCAAACAGGTGGCAGTGGAAGTGACGGCCGGAATTGAAGGAGTAACAACGCGTATGAAAAATACGACATGGCAGTCTGGAGACGAGATCGGCGTTTTTGGAACGAGCGGTAAAATGAGTTATTCGAATTACCGTTATCAGTGGACGAGTGGAAATGCTTTTAAACCATATTCGAATGTTATTTATTATGGTGATGAGGAAGGTCAGTTTACGGCATATTATCCGTATGCTGCTGCCAAGGATATTACAGATAATAAGATTACAAGGAAGCTGCTAGAACAGTATTCTACGTATTTGGACGACCAGATAGATTTCCTGTATGCTGAAGCAACAGGTACAAAAGACGATCCTCAAGTTGATTTTCAATTTAAACATAAAATGAGTAAGGTGGTCTTAAAGTTAGTGCCAGGAAATGGTTATAATTCCGCGAGTGGTTTTGCGTCGTGGTGGAACATCGTTTTTTCGAATTTACATTCTCAAGTTTCATTTAATATTAAGACAGGCGAGGTGGAACCGATTGGAAGTGCAGAAGAATTGAATTTTGCTTATTCTGCTGTTTGGGGATTTAGTGGAAATTATGTTGCGGCAGATAATGCGACTTATTATACTTTTATAGTATGTCCCGGCGAACGTGTTGATGGAGGTATGAAGGTGGATTTAGTGTATAATAACAAGTACGACGGATATACTCTTCATACAACATTATTTACTGGCAGTCAGGTTTTTGAAACCGAAGCCGGAAAGGAATATACGTATACTGTAACCGTAAACAAGACGGATCTAAAAGTGGAAAATGCTATTATTTCTCCTTGGGATCCTGTAACTTTACCTAATGATGGAAAAGTGGATACAACTCTGTAAAAAACATCTCCGGAACAAAAATCCCCTGGTAATATGCTAGTATGCTGAAGATGTAATACAAGTTCCCTAGTCCTCCTATTATATTAAAAGAGAAAGTAGAAAGCTCGGACTTTCCCGGACTTTCTACTTTCTCTTTGTCTTTAAACATCTTAGGACTGTAAATGTGGTATATCAAATTAAGTAAGAGACCATAGGTAGAAGAAAACATTGTTCATAATCGATTGAGTAACAGAAATAATGATTATCTTTGTAGGTACGTTCATTATATAAAATCAAAAGATGGAAACAACTGATCGCTATATCAGATTTGATTGGGCCATAAAACGCCTTTTACGCCAGAAAGCCAACTTCGGGGTGCTCGAAGGGCTTCTCACTGTACTCCTGAACGAGAAAGTAGAAATCATCGAACTACTGGAAAGCGAAAGCAACCAGCAGACTATTGACGATAAATTCAACCGGGTAGATATTAAAGCAAAAAATAGTAAAGGGGAAATCATTATTGTAGAAATTCAAAATACCCGTGAGCTGTATTATCTGGAACGCATCCTGTATGGAGTTGCCAAAGCAATCACCGAGCATATTTCGCTAGGCGAACGATACTATGAGGTGAAGAAAATCTACTCCGTGAGTATTCTTTATTTCGACATCGGTATAGGTGATGATTATCTGTACCACGGACAGAATACGTTTTTAGGCGTACATACGGGAGATCAATTATTGGTCAGCACCAAAGAAAAGAATGCGATAGTGAGCAAGCTCCCCAGCGAAATCTTTCCCGAATATTTCCTTATTCGGGTGAACGAATTCGACAAGGTAGCTGTCACTCCCCTTGAAGAGTGGATAGAATACCTGAAAACAGGCCGCATCCGACCCGATACGCAAGCCCCCGGTCTTGCAGAAGCTCGCCGGAAACTCGTTTATTATAATATGAATCCCAAAGAACGTCATGCTTACGACGAACATCTGAATGCTATCATGATTCAAAATGATGTACTGGATGGAGCCAAACTGGAAGGACGAATGGAAGGATTGGCAGAAGGACTTGCAGAAGGTAAAGCAGAAGGTAAAGCAGAAGGACTTGCGGAAGGACTTGCAGAAGGTAAAGCGGAAGGACTAGCAGAAGGCGAAAAGAATAAGCAAATCGAGATAGCCCGTAAGTTCAAAGAAATAGGACTTAGCACTGAAATGATTATTCAAGGTACCGGATTATCTGCAGAAGAAATTAACGCCTTATAATACATTCATAAAATAAAGCCCTACCAAGAAACGGTAGCGGATTATAAATTTAAAAGCCCCGTTTTGTCTTTTGATAAAACGGGGCTTTAAGATATAATAGATCAATGAAAACTATCGTTTCTTACCCAAGAAACGTTTTGCCAAATATTTACGTATCGGTTCGTCATACAGTTTCAGACACAGATAAGCAAGCACGATACTCAAGACAAAGACGCACACGGCTACGTGCCAAGTCTCGCCCAACGTATAGAGCTTATTCTCAATCAGCCATGCATAGAACAGGTACATCAACGGATAATGGATCACATAAACCGGATAGGATATATCCCCCAGAAATTTGCATACTTTTGTCGATTGCACGTCCGTAGTGGTGCCCGACGCTCCTATCCAAAGAATGATAGGGAAAGCCACAATCACACAAAACGCTTCATAAATACCATTCATGCAAAGCGGCTCCATTCCTTCGAGATAAGGAACAGAGAACAGGGCAATCAGCGCAATGGTACAGATCCAAAACGCACCCTTCACCTTCATAGGCTTGAAGTTGCGCGACATCAGCATACCCAGTGAGAAAGGGAAAAGCATACGCAACGAGCCGCCCAGGAAATTAACCCCGTCCAGCGTCCAGCCCACTCCTATGTTTCCATAAGTGGAGACATTGAAAACGGCAAACGCTGCCAATGCTGCACCCAGCAACACCACAAATACCGTCAGCGCCTTGTTGGACAAGCGGCGGATGAACAACGCATACAGGATATTACCGATATACTCGAAAAATAACGACCAGCAAGGGCCGTTCAACGGAAACATCTCACCATTGCCACGAACTTCATATCCCACACCCGGCATGGCAGGAATGAAGAATATCGTGCAAAGAAGAGACAACATAATCATGGAGATGGCTACATGCGTTCCATCCCATTGCACACAACCCTGAATACAGAATGTGATAGCACCCAATACGGCACCCATAACGACCATCGGATGAAGACGTATCAAACGACGTTTAAAGAAATCTTTCATGGTGAGACTCTTGCCCCAACGGTCGTCATAAGCGTAACCGATCACGAAACCCGAAAGGATAAAGAAGAAATCCACGGCAAGATAACCGTGGTTGAGAGTCTCGATATTGCCACCACCGGCAAAAGCATATCCCTCGAATACATGATACCATATCACCATAAGAGCCGCTACACCGCGAAGTCCGTCAAGAAGATCATAATGTGCTTTGGTATCTGCAAAGGCTGAAGAAGAAATGTTCGACATCTGTTTTTCTATTAGTTAGTTAGTATTTTCAGATGGCAAAGATACGGTTTGCGAAACGAAGTTCTTTTGCTTAAAAGCAAAAAAGCCCTACCGAAAACTATTTTTTAGCACGTACCCGACTAAGCGTGTAGATGGAAATGCCCAAAAAGGCAGCCACATACTTCAGCTTCACCCGGTTTATCAGTCCGGGATAGCGACGGTTGAACTGCTCATACCGTTCTTTAGGCGAAAGCTGGAGCCGTTCCACAAACATGTGGCTAAGCTCTTTGTTGACATTCTGATGCAGGATGCGCCCCCAGTTGGCTATGTCGATATAGGTTTCGTAGAGCATATTCAGCTTGTCGATATGGATGACGTAGATTTTGCAATCGGAAAGCGTTTCAATGCTCTCCACCGACGGTTGCTGATAGTAGAGCGAATCCATGCCGAACGTAATGTCGCCTTCCAGCGTGAACCACGTAGTAGTGTCCTGTCCGTTGTGATGGAATACGGAACGGGCAATGCCCTCTTCAATGAAATAAACCAGGCGGTCTGTTACCCCCGACTGGACGATATAGGTATCTTTAGGATAATATCGCAGTTCCATATTCGCCTGAAGCGCCTGAAGCGCTTCATCGGATACCGGATAGATTTCTCTGATTTTTTGAATAATGTTTTCCATTTTGAGATTCCTTACTTGATATTCGACAGGCCACCGGACGGACATTTCTAATGACGCACCTTAGGATACTTATTATTGAAACGGAATCCCAAGCCGAGCATCAGATAATTAGGTGTCTGAAAGTTTTGGAGATTGTAACCGATGTGAAGGAAAGAGCTACGTGTCACGTCTATCTTCAACGCAAAGACCTGATACAGCCCCCGCAAATCGCCACGCCCCAGCACATTCGTTCCCAAACCGACATTGATGGTGAAAAACGGCATTACATACTCCGCCCGTCCCGAAAGTCCGAGAGCAAGCTGATGCTGAATGCCCGGCACAAGAAACCTGCGTCCGGAAGTGCCGCTGCCTCCATCGTAATCGTACTCCACAATCCGGTCTTCGGTGTACACATTGGCACTACCGTCATAAACACCGTCCAGCGAGACGCCGAATCGCAGCTTATAGTTGAGGTTGTACATCGGGGCAAAGTTGAATCCCGCCACGGGGTAACTGCCCGGCGAAGCTATCTGCTTCCCGCTTTCTACATACACGCCTTTCCGTCTCCACGAGCCGAACAACACAAGATCGTAACTGATATGACGGGGAAAACGGGGAATATACGGCTTGACCAAAGACTTGGTCAGGTCGGATTCTTCACGGTTGAAGTTGTACACCAGACCGATTTTCGCTCCGGTGGTGTTCACTCCTGCGTTGGGGAATTTGGTGTTGCCGTTGGAGAAATGCGTAAAATCTCCGCCGATGATAAAATCGAAATAACGGGAAAGCGACCAATTGAGGTAGATACCTGCATTGAGATACGCATTCACCCGTGAACCTACCGCTCCGTTGTAGGAGTTGTAATCGTTATCGTATGGTTTCCATCCGGCAGAAAGGCCGAAATTCCACTCGTAATTGAGCGAAAGACGGGGATTGAAACGGGCGATACGTGCGCCCTGAAAGACATAGAACGTCACCGGATCACCGAGTTGCTTACGGTCGCCAAAGGTGGTGACGGCCAAGCCGAAGCCTTGGTAGGCTCCGCCGTAGATACGGTCGGCACAGGTATTGGGACGAAACTTGAAGGAATATTTCAAATGAGCGGCAAAGGAACTTTGGATGGGCTTCCACCGTTCGTTCTCTCCTTGCAGGAAAGGATTGGTGGGGAACACGTATTGCGGCCGAGCTTCTATCCCCAACCGGTGAATGAACCGATGGGGAACGTAAGGAGCTACCGTGTCCATGCCACATTGCGGGAAACTGTTGCGCCGGAATCCATGAAGTTCTTCCTGCAATCGACGCACTTCTTCACGAAGTTCGCGGACGTCCTGCTGGAGTTGCTCCACGTCTTGCCTGACCTCTTTCACCTCCTGCCCCACTTCTTGCGCGCACAGCGAAGCAACGGGGAAAAGCAAGGCGGAACAGAATAGGATGATTTCCCGTCTGGGTATCTTTACTCTCATATCATAGTCTGGTTAGTCTTTTTCAGAACGAAGTTTATAAATGGAGCTTCTCGATAAACTGCGCTACATGATAGCCATCCATCAATCCATGATGGCAAGTGACGGAAACGGGCATCATCAGCCTTTCTCCTTCGCGGAAGTATTTACCGGTGGAGATTTTGGGAACGCTGTCGCCCGAACGCATATTGGTGGGATGCTTCATATCGGTGAAAGAGAGCCACGGCACGGCCGAATAATGAATGGCGTTGGGATGAAACGTACCTCCTTTGTTGAGTCCCGTAGTGGCTTGCAGGCGTTCCATCTCGGCTTTTGCCCGACGGATAAAGACGAGTTCGTCCGGATCGTATTCAAAAGCGGCAAAAGAAAAGGTGTGGTCGGCACGCCCCACAGTGGCTTCGGGCAGAAGACTGTCATAACACACCACTCGATCGCCTTCGATGCGGTAGCGGAACTCTTCCACGGCAGCCGCAGCAGTCACGATGCGGTGAAGGACGAGCAGGGAAAAGGAAACGCCTTTGTCTTTGGCTTCCTGATACGCGCGCGTACAATCTACATTGACCGTCACTCCAAAAAAAGGATCGTCAAAAGCACTGAAATGTTCGTAATGTTCTCTTCTGTTCCAAGTAGCAATATCGATGATCTTCTCTATCTGATTCATTCTAAACACTCTTTTTTAAGTTTCACCACAGAGGGCACAGAGGACACAGAGATTTTATAGAGTTTTTATAGAACTTTTTCACCGGATTAATGCAATTGATTCCATTGCTTCCGGTCTTACCTTACCGAAAAAACTCTGTGTCCTTTGTGTCCTCTGTGGTGAATAAATTACTGATGTTGCTCACGCAACAAGTCATTCACTGTCTTCACCGGGTTAAAGGTAGAAAGAGGAACTTCTACAAAGACGGTATTCCAGTCGCTCATCGCACCATTCCACAAGCCGGGAAGTTCGAGGGCTTTCAGGTCTTTACCGTTCTTCGATTTGTAGGAGATGAAGCCGGTGGCTTTATCTACATATTTCACCAGGTCGAATTTATGTCCTTTATAATCACGCACAGCGCATACGAGGTCTACCGGATTGAAGTGCGTACCCTTCTCGAACATTTCTTTCTTCTCCGGATCGTCCATGTCGATCTGCGAGCTTTCGAGAATTTGCAGGGAGATAGTTCCGTCGCTGTTGTAAGCAAGGAACGGACCGCCGCCGGGTTCGCCTACGTTCTTCACCATTCCGCAGACACGCATCGGGCGGTTGAACTTGTTTTTGAGGTAAATGGCCAGTACGGAGTCTTCGAGGTCTTTCGTTTCCGGGTTCTTGCAGAAGAGTTTCTTTTGCAGGAATTGAAGCATTTCCATCATCTGGTCGTGCGTATACTTGCCGCTGTCGAGCAGCGTGAGGTATTCGAATACTTGTTTTTGCAGGGTCACGAGCACTCCGGCAATCAGTTTCTTATACGTAACGGTGTCGGCTTTCAAACGGTCGGGCACTACGTTGTCGATGTTCTTGATGAAGATGATGTCTGCGTCCAAGTCGTTCAGGTTCTCAATCAGCGCGCCATGACCACCGGGACGGAACAGCAGTTTGCCGTTGTCGCGGAACGGTTGGTTGTCCATATCGGCAGCAATGGTGTCGGTACTTGGCTTCTGCTCGGAGAAGGTGATGTAATAGTCTACGCCGTAACGTTTGGCGAAGTCGTCCACTTTTTCCGTCACGAGCTTCTTGAAAAGTTCGCGGTGTTCGGTAGACACGGTGAAGTGTACGTTCACTTTGCCGCTCTTGCCGGCTGCATACAGAGCGCCTTCGGCAAGATGTTCCTCCATCGGAGTGCGGGAGCCTTCGGGATATTTATGGAATTTGAGCAGACCTTTCGGTAGTGCGCCATAGTTCAGTCCTGCAGTCTCCAGCAGGGCGGACACCACTGCTTTATAGTTGCCTTCTTCCATCAGTCCGGGAATGTCTTTTCCGGAGATTCGCTGACAGGCCACATTCAGATCGTCATAGAAAGCAAAATTCTTGATTCCGTCAAAGAAGGCCTGCTCGAACTTGGTAGTCGGCTGGTCATAATCGGCGGACAGAAACTCGAATAGATTCTTAAACATACGACTTGCAGCACCGGAGGCAGGCACGAACTTCACAACAGTCTTATCTGTGTTTGTATATGCATCCCAGGCGGCCAGATAAGCCTTCTGTTCTTCTGCGTCGGGAGCTAATATGCCCTTTTCGATGGAAGCTGCCGCATCCAGTTTTAAAAAGGGAAATCCCGTCTGGAAGCATGCTAATTGTTCTGCAATTTGCTCTTCCGTGATGCCTTTCTTGGCAAGCAACTCTTTGTCCTGTGTCGTTATCATAATATCTAATTTTATTAATTGATGCCCAAAAATACAAAATGTTATTTACTTCTTGCCGAATAACCGGAAAAAAAACTACTTTTACATCGAATTAACAAGATTGAATATGGACGACTTTTTTACATTGGAGGAAAAAAAGGAGCTTTTTTCACTCTATCGACATTTATTACAGTCTGCCGGAGACAGTATTTTCTGGAGAGATTGCCAAAAGTTAAAGAAACATCTTATCAAGGCGGCCCAATGTAACGGTCTGCAACGCAATAACTTCGGGATGAATCCCGTCATCAGAGATTTACAAACAGCAGTGATCGTTGCCGAGGAAATCGGTATGAAAGGTTCGTGCCTGATCGGGATCATGTTGCACGAAATCGTGAAAGGCCATGTATTGTCTATCGACGAGGTGAACGCCGAATATGGTGAAGACGTGGCAAGTATCATCAAGGGATTGGTGAAGACGAACGAGCTGTATGCCAAAAGCCCTGCCATCGAGTCGGAGAATTTCCGTAATCTGCTGCTGTCGTTTGCGGAGGATATGCGCGTAATCCTGATTATGATTGCCGACCGCGTGAACGTGATGCGCAAAATAAAGGATACAGGCAACGAGGAGGACCGGATCAAGGTAGCAAACGAAGCAGCATATCTGTATGCTCCGCTGGCTCACAAGCTGGGATTGTATAAGCTGAAATCGGAACTGGAGGATTTGTCTCTCAAATATACGCAGAAAGAGACATATTATTTCATCAAGGATAAGCTGAACGAAACAAAGGCTTCCCGCGACAAGTATATCGCCGCTTTTATCGAACCGATCCAAAAGAAGGTGGCGGAAGCGGGACTGAAGTTCGACATCAAGGGACGCACGAAGTCGATTCATTCGATATGGAACAAGATTCAGAAGCAAAAGACTCCTTTTGAGGGGATTTATGACTTGTTCGCCATCCGTATCATACTGGATTCGGAACCGGACCCGGCGAAGGAGAAGCAGGAGTGCTGGCAGGTGTATTCGATTGTGACGGATATGTACCAGCCGAACCCGAAGCGTCTGCGCGACTGGCTTTCAATACCGAAGAGTAATGGTTACGAGTCGTTGCACATCACCGTGATGGGCCCGGAAGGGAAATGGGTGGAAGTGCAGATACGTACCCGACGGATGGACGAGATCGCGGAACGCGGACTGGCTGCGCACTGGAGATATAAAGGTATCAAAGGAGAAACGGGCTTGGACGAGTGGTTGACTTCCGTGCGGGAGGCGTTGGAAAACGCGGACAACGACTCGATGAAGGTGATGGATCAGTTTAAGATGGATCTCTACGAGGATGAAGTGTTTGTCTTTACGCCCAAAGGGGATTTGTTCAAGCTGGCTAAAGGGGCTACGGTGCTTGATTTTGCTTTCCATATACATAGTAAGTTGGGATGCAAGTGTATCGGCGCGAAAGTGAACGGCAAGAATGTGCAGTTGAAGCAGAAGTTGAACAGCGGCGACCAGGTGGAGATCATGACTTCAAACACCCAGACTCCGAAACAGGACTGGCTGAACATCGTGACGACTTCCAAAGCACGCACCAAGATACGCCAGGCGCTCAAAGAGATGGTGGCACGCCAACATGCGTTTGCCAAAGAGACGCTGGAACGAAAATTCAAGAACCGCAAACTGGAGTATGATGAAGCGACCATGATGCGCCTCATCAAGCGTTTGGGATTCAAGAACGTGACGGAGTTTTATCAACGGATTGCCGATGGCGGACTGGATGTGAACGAGATTCTGGATAAATACATTGAGCAGCAAAAACGGGACAGCGATACGCACGATGAAATTGTTTATCGGAGTGCCGAAGGGTATAATTTGCAAACCGCGCAGGAGGAAACGACATCTAAAGAGGATGTACTGGTGATTGACCAGAATCTGAAAGGACTGGAGTTTAAACTGGCTAAATGTTGTAACCCGATTTATGGCGATGATGTGTTCGGGTTCGTAACGGTGAGCGGCGGTATCAAGATACACCGGTCGGATTGTCCGAACGCGAACCAGATGCGCGAACGTTTCGGCTACCGGATTGTGAAGGCTCGCTGGGCGGGCAAGTCGGAAGGTACGCAATATCCGATCACGCTGCGCGTTGTAGGACATGATGATATTGGTATCGTAACAAATATTACTTCGATCATCTCGAAAGAGAATGGTATCACGCTACGTTCTATCGGTATTGATTCGAACGATGGGTTATTCTCTGGCACACTGACGGTAATGGTGGGTGATACGGGGCGTTTGGAGGCTCTTATCAAGAAATTACGGACGGTGAAGGGAGTAAAACAGGTGAGCAGGAATTAAAGTTAAGACAGAAGAACAAAAGAACATATTTTTGGATACGTATGATGAAAATCAAAAAACAATCATCACTCCTGAAATATGTTCTTTTGTTCTTCTGTCTATTTTATCTTACCTTCTTCTTTATATAATAAGGATAAGTGACCAATACGAAGAACAGCAAAGCGATAGAAGCTACCATCTGTCCGGTATGGAGCATCTTGTCTGTATCCAATTCCATGTAGCACGCAGTAGCGATACCCAGGGAGATACCAACTTCGCTTGCCAACAAATGGGTAGTGTTGGCTGTTCCGCGTTGGCAATGATGGGATAGTTTCACAAATATCATCAGGAATTCCGGCATGGTTAAACCTAAACCCAATCCCAAGAGTACGGAAGAGATGCCTATCGAAAGGTCTGTGTTCAATAAGGACATGGCTACCATTTCCAACCCGATTCCTATAATGACCAAGCGCAGTGTCTTCTCTTTAAAAAAGAACAGGCGCGCGATGAACAGGGAGATAATGTATCCGAGGGTTGTGCCGACAAAGAACGGTACGGGGATTCCCACGTTTCCGAGTACGAAATCGTTTAAGAAAGGGTGTACCATTGGAATCAGTAAGCCCGGAACAAATGTTATCAGAATCAGGTTGATAGCGGGAACCCATCCACGAAGCAATAAGAAGCGGTCGAAGGAATAGAGTTTAGTGACAATCGGCGCACGGAAAGGTACATATACCCCCGATAGCATGAGAATTCCTACAGCTCCGGTTATGACAGATACAGTGAGCAGGTTTTGGAATGAGTGGCTTTGATAGAGCCACACTCCGAGGATAATCCCCAAAAGCATTCCCAGACGTGCCGTCCACGAGAAGCTGACATTTCCCGCGCTCCGCAGTGTGGAGTTGGTGATGTCGATAGCCAAGGTGATACCGGCAGTAGTGCCTATGCCAAAGGCCAGTCCTTGCACGGTACTCAACAGGATTAGTTCTGTGAAGTTCGTCACAAAGGCGTACCCAATCGTCGCCACTACCATCAGGGCAGCGGCAAACATACATACGTATTTACGTTTGTAGGCATCTACCAGGTAGGCATGGAAAGGACCGATAAGGAACATCCCCAAGGTGAAAAAAAGAAAGATTACTCCTGTCTGTGCGGCCGGCACTCCGAGACGGTCGGCCATCTCTACGGAAAGTACCGGAAATAACACATACAAGGATATAAACAACAGCAAATTAGCTACACATATCCGCATAAAATGAACTGTCCACAATTTAACTGCCATATACTATCTTAATATTGTTCCTTCTCGTTGGGGAAGTAGCAATTCTTCACGTCGGAAACGTAACGGCTGATGGCGTCGGTCATCACTGTGTACAAGTCAGCATAACGACGTAAGAAACGCGGACGGAATCCGTTGTTCATGCCAAGCATGTCCTGAATAACCAATACCTGACCGTCTACGTGGCCGCCGGCACCGATTCCGATGATAGGAATAGTGAGTTCGGAAGCTACACGCTCTGCAAGGGTAGCGGGGATTTTTTCGAGTACAATGGCAAAACAGCCTGCTTCTTCCAATAAATGGGCGTCGCGAATCAGTTTGTCGGCTTCGGCTTCGTCTTTGGCACGTACGGTATAGGTTCCGTATTTGTTAATGGATTGAGGCATGAGTCCCAAATGTCCCATCACAGGGATACCGGCGCATACGATACGTTTCACCGTGTCGATGATTTCTTCACCGCCTTCGAGCTTCAATGCGTCAGCGTGACTTTCTTTCATGATGCGGATAGCGGAAGCAAGGCCCTCCATCTCATTGCCCTGGTAAGATCCGAAAGGCATATCAACTACCACCATCGCCCGCTTTACACCACGTACTACGGATTTGGCATGATAAATCATTTGGTCGAGCGTGATAGGTAATGTAGTCACGTTACCTGCCATTACGTTAGAAGCGGAGTCGCCTACCAGGATTACGTCCATTCCCGCACCGTCTACAATCTGTGCCATTGTGTAATCATACGCAGTCAGCATAGATATTTTTTCGCCTCTCTGTTTCATTTCAACCAAGCGATGAGTAGTCACCTTTCTTGTGTCATCTGATATATAACCAGCCATGTCTTTTTAATTTATGATTTATGAATTATGATTTATGTCATTGATGTCTGCGCATTTGGACGCTTTCAAAAATTGCGGCAAAGTTATAACATTTAATTCATAACTGGGAAAGAAAAGCAAAAAATCCTTTCAAATGCTTCGCTTGGATAGTTGGAAGGCATTTGAAAGGATGGGTGGGTCTCACTATTTTTATTTATCTCGGTTGTTTTTCTTATTTCATTTATTAATATAAGTGAGGTAACTATTTAAAAATAATGCCGTTATTTATGGAAAGAGATCATTTTTTCGTATGTCATGCCGGTGAAGTCGTCTATTATATAATGGGCTTTTCCGGTGATGGCTTCGCGTGAGTTGGTGGTGGCAAGTCCGATCACGGTTGCCCCGGAAGTCATGCCGGCTTGTAGGCCGTGGAAAGAATCCTCAAAGACGTAGGAGTTTTCGGGGGTGGCTTCAAAGATTTCCATTCCCAGCAGGAAACAGTCGGGAGCGGGTTTTGAACGGGCAAACATTTCTCCTGTCAGGATGCGGTCTACCATTCCTTTAAATTCGGGATGGGCATTGTAGACGTTGGCCATCTTCTCTTCGTTGGAGCTGGTGACTACGGCTATCTTTGCACCGTTCCGACGAAGATCGGTTATGAAAGCTTCTACTCCGGGGATGTATTCGTAGGACATCTTTTTCTCGTAAACATTGAGTTCAGCGCTTATTTCGAGCTGTGCTTCGGGTTTGTCCGCAAAATACTTTTCATAGATTTGTAATAGCGTCTGTCCCTTGATACGGCGTCCGAAATCTTCTTCATTCAGATATTTCCGTCCTTGCTCGTCCCAAAAAACAGTGTACTGCGTTTCTGTATCCATGATGACACCGTCAAAGTCGAAGAGTGCTGCAATTGTTTTCGTTGTATTCATATTAAACTGTCTTTTTACCTAAAACGTTAAACCTTGTGTATCTATCGCCGCAAAGTTCCGAATAATCATCGAATCAGGCAAATAATTCGTACCTTTGCAAAGCTAAAAAAAACGTAACATACGTTTTTATCCAACAAAATCTACTGGCGCATGAGCAAGAACGACCCGCACATTTTAGGCAAAGAACGTATCGGCAAATTGCTGTTACAATATTCCATTCCTGCGATTATCGGAATGACGATTACTTCTATCTATAACATCATTGATAGTATCTTCATCGGACATGGCGTAGGACCGATGGCTATTGCCGGACTGGCTATCAGCTTCCCGCTGATGAATCTTGTTGTCGCTTTCTGTACACTGGTTTCGGCTGGTGGGTCTACCCTCGCCTCTATCCGTTTGGGACAGAAGGATATGAAAGGAGCTACGGAAATTTTGTCACATACGCTGATGCTTTGTATCACAAATTCTCTTTTCTTCGGTATTCTGTCTTTTATCTTCCTGGATGATATACTGACTTTTTTCGGAGCCAGCGCCGACACCCTTCCATATGCACGCAGCTTTATGCAGGTGATTTTGCTGGGAACTCCCATCACTTACACAATGATCGGGCTGAACAACGTGATGCGCGCTACCGGATACCCCAAAAAGGCTATGCTTACTTCAATGGTAACGGTGGTGGCTAACATCATCCTCGCTCCTATCTTTATCTTCCACTTCGAATGGGGAATGAGGGGTGCGGCTACGGCAACGGTTATCTCGCAGTTGATTGGTATGGTGTGGGTGGTGAGCCACTTCACCAAGAAAGACAGTACGGTGCATTTTGAAGGGAATATCTGGAAAATGAAACCGAGGATTGTAGAAAGTATCTTCGCCATCGGTATGTCTCCATTCCTGATGAATGTGTGTGCGTGTGCCATCGTGATTATCATCAATAACAGTCTGCAAAACTATGGGGGCGATATGGCTATCGGCGCGTATGGCATCATCAATCGGTTGCTGACGCTTTATGTAATGATTGTTTTGGGGCTGACTATGGGAATGCAGCCAATCGTGGGCTACAACTTCGGCGCACAAAAGATAGACCGGGTGAAACAAACGCTGCGACTGGGGATTATCTCCGGGGTAGTGATTACGAGCAGCGGGTTCGTGATTTGTGAGTTTTTCCCTCATGCCGTATCGGCTCTCTTCACCGATAGCGATGAGTTGATTGATTTGGCGGTAGGCGGTATCCGGCTGACTGTGTTGATGTTCCCGTTTGTAGGGGCACAAATTGTAATCGGTAACTTTTTCCAAAGTATCGGCAAGGCAAAAGTCAGTATTTTCCTTTCGCTGACGCGTCAGTTGCTTTATCTTTTGCCTTGCTTATTACTGTTCCCTAACTGGTGGGGATTGGAAGGTATCTGGATCAGTATGCCGGTATCGGATGCGCTGGCGTTTATTACGGCCGTTATCAGTCTGATGATTTATATCAAGAAGGTTTCCAAACAGCATCCGGTAGTAGCAGAATAAGGCGGTGTCTACCCTATTCTGCCATTTATTCTATTCGGCTTATTCTGCTTTAATGCTATTGACCGGATTCTCGTTCGCGATATGCCATGCTTTCAGAACAACACAGATTACAATCAGTAATTGGACGAACAAGGCCGTAGCAGCAAAAAGCAATGGATTCAAATCAATCTGCTCGGCAAATTGGTCGAGCCATGCCTGTCCTGCAAAATAAGAAACGGTAGTGCCTACTAGGATAGAAATCACTGAAACGTATAAAATGTCACGTGTCAGTAATCCGAGGATATGAGATGCTTCGGCTCCATTCACTTTCCGGATAGCTATCTCTTTACTCCGGCGCTGGGTTTCATCGTTCACATAGCCAATCAATCCCATGATAACGATCAGCAGGATAAAGGCGGAAGTGATCCAGACGGAATTGCGGAAGCGGTATACGTCTTTATAGATGTCCTTCACCATATAATCCACCAGAATAAAACGCAAGGATATATTCGGATAGGTGTTTTCTACAAACTCATTCAGACGTTTCAGATTCTCGTTATATGGTTCTTTCAAGCGGACATCAAATGCGTGGTTGGCATTTTCATCTCCAATCAGGACAATAGGAGATTGCGACACGTAAAAACTTTTATTGCGAATATCACGGAATACACCTACAATTGTTCCTTGAATGTCATTCAAAGTTTTACCTACTGCTCCGTCAGTCCATTTCATCAGACGCACCAGTTCTTCGTTTACCAATAAGTCGTTCTGCTTTTTCAGCGTAGTGCCTTCTATAATCTTAATACCCATAACTTCAGGATAGTTGTAATGACAGGAGTTAAAATTAAGGGTAGCAATCCGCTTACCGTCATTTCCCATCAGTCCGCGTGTCCAGTACTCGCCCAACACCCCATTCACGGCAACGGTCACTCCTTCTACCATCGGTTGGCGGTTCAAATCGTCTTTGATATGCTCCACCGATTCTTTAGGCAACCATGTCTGCGCTTGAGCTAATCCGGGCACGACGATACCCATATCACGGCTCATCAGATGACTGTACTGCAACAGAGTGACCAGCAACAAGCCCAAAACGAAAGAAACTCCTGTAAACTGCACAAACAACAACGAACGCTTCCACCCTTTCTTCCCATCTGTATACCGGCGGAATACCTGCGTGACAGGGATACGGGAGAATAATCGTCCCGGTATGCCACCTGCCAGTATGAAGAGAACAAGGATAGTGAGCAACGGTACCCACAACGTTTCCCAAGTGAAAAGTGAGGAAAGACGGACGGAAAGTAAATCTTCAATCAAATCACGCGCATTGATTATCAGTAAGAAACTAAGCAATACGGAAAGAATGACAAGGATTCCTGTCTCTGCCATAAACATTCTGAAAATATGGGTGGAACTGGCTCCATTGCACTTATGTACTCCCACTCCTTTTGCACGACGGCTTAAAGTAGCAATGGATATCAGCATATAGTTCATGATAGCCACAAAGAAGATAGCAAAACCCAAAAATCCGTAAATGACCAAACGCTTTTGTACATCGGGAGAAGCCAGATGACGTTTCACCAATGGAAGGACGCTAAATTCAATTTTCCAGCCATCATACTCTAAATCTGTATATTTCCCGATCACCCGCTGAATGTCAGCATTCACTTTGTCAATGTCCGAAGCATGGCGCAAACGAAGGAAAGCGTAAAAGACATCATTTCCTCTCCAGCCGGCTCCTGCATGATACCCTCCATTCTGATGAACAGATATCACGAAATCATGGGTGAGCATCGTATTTTCCGGTACATCTTTGTAGATCCCACGTATGGTCAGTGTGTTTTGTTTTTCAACAGAAAGCACTTTACCAACAGGGCTTTCATCTCCAAACGTCTCACGGGCAAAATGCTCCGAAACAAAAACGCTTCCGGGCATAATCATATCCTTGGGATTGCCTTCCAACACCGGTATGCCGAAAGTCTGAAAAAAACAAGTATCCGCAAAGATGTAATCTGCATCGGGCAACAGTTTATCTTCATAATAAATATTGGCACTTCCCATCGAAAGGACACTACTGGCTACTTCTATTTCTTTCGGCATCTCTTCTGCCAAAGTAGGTGCCACCACATCGAAAACAGTATAGTCGTAACTGGTCTCTCCATCATCACCTGCGGTTTCGCCTGTACTAAGATTAGTCATCTGACAACGTACAAGTGCCAGGCGTTCCGCCTCCGGATAGCATTTCTCATAGCTTAGTTCGAAAGCTATCTGCGAGAAAAGCAGAACACCGATAGTAAGCCCTAAGGAAAGGGAAATGATTCGTATGATATTCGATCCGCGTTCACGCAATAAGGTACGTATAGTATAATAGATTTGTCTCATGGTTGGTTCTCTGTTTATGCCTTTACACTTGCTACAATACTTCCATCGAATAAATGTACGGTACGATGTGCAAAACTGGCATCGTGCTGTGAGTGGGTCACCATGATAATGGTTGTCCCCTCTCTATTCAGTTCCGTCAACAGATTCATCACTTCCGCTCCGTTTTTTGAGTCAAGGTTACCCGTAGGCTCATCGGCAAGGATGAGTTGAGGATTGGTAACAACCGCGCGGGCTATCGCCACCCGTTGTTGCTGTCCGCCGGAAAGCTGTTGAGGAAAATGTTTAGCACGGTGGTTGATATTCATTCTTTTTAGAATGTCTTCCACCATTCGGCGGCGTTCGGAAGATTTAAGACCTAAATAAGTGAGCGGAAGTTCCACATTCTCATAGACGTTCAATTCGTCTATCAGATTAAAGCTCTGGAATACAAAGCCCAGTTTACCTTTACGGACACGGGTACGCTCCTTTTCTTTCAGGCCGGCTACTTCTTCTCCCATCAGCAGATAAGAGCCTTCAGTGGGGTTATCTAATAGGCCGAGGATGTTTAATAAGGTGGATTTCCCACAACCAGACGGTCCCATGATAGCAACAAATTCTCCTTCTTTTACTTCAAGGTTTACATGATTTAATGCGACCGTCTCCACTTCGGTAGTACGGAATACTTTACTAATATTTTCAATCTGTATCATCTTGTTTATTTATGATGTTGTTCTACATAGATTTATTTCCAGTTTTACTATTGACGTTTTTAGTCATGCAGAAAGTATGCCAAACAAGAATAGCTATTCATTTTCAATCATTTATCTTTTCCTAGTTTCCCAAGCATTGTCTAATAATTAGACAGGACCGTCTAATTATTAGACAAATCGGATACTGTTCCATATCTCCCATTTATTGTTCAAAGAGTCCTATTTGCCTGTTAGCCGATTGTCCATCCAAATAGAAAACTTTATCTTTGTATTTAGTTTTCTAGACTATAAACAAAATAATTATGATGAGAAAGAGTGTATATGTATTCTTATCGTGCTTTTTACTTTCCGGATGCGGCATGATAGATTACCATCCATACGACGTCCGTATCAGCGGCGAAACAGAGGTCAACGCACATAATATCGAAAGAATAGAGGCAAACTGCCAAGGTAAAACGACCATACGCTTTGTGACTATGGGCGACTCACAACGATGGTACGATGAAACGGAAGATTTCGTGAAAGAGATTAATAAACGGAATGATATCGACTTCGTTATTCACGGAGGGGATATGAGTGACTTCGGACTAACCAAAGAGTTTCTCTGGCAAAGGGATATCATGAACGGACTTAACGTGCCTTATGTAGTCCTTATCGGCAACCATGATTGTTTGGGGACGGGAGCAGAAACATACAAGGCGGTATTCGGTCCCACCAACTTTTCTTTCATCGCAGGTAATGTGAAATTTGTCTGCCTGAACACCAATGCATTGGAGTATGACTACTCTGAACCGGTGCCAAACTTCACCTTTATGGAACAAGAGTTAACGAACAGACAGGATGAATTCAAAAAAACGGTCATTAGTATGCACGCACGCCCCTACACAGATGTATTCAATGATAATGTGGCAAAAGTATTCCAACATTATGTCAAACAATACCCGGGAATACAGTTTTGTACAGCTGCCCACACACATCACTTTCAGGATGACGTGATTTTTGATGATGGAATACATTATGTTACCAGTGATTGCATGGATCTCCGTACTTATCTGGTATTTACAATAACCCCGGAAAAATATGAATATGAACTGGTTAAATACTAACTATATCTTGCGCGCAGGAGTATTATCCGTACTTCTGTTACTTCCCGGTCTGATTTCAGCTACTTGTAAAGCAGATACAATCATCAACTCGTACAAGGATGATTCACTCCGTTTCATTATCAAAGATGATTCAATTATCACTTTTCGCACAGGAGATTCTATATTTACGATCATCAGAGCGGACTCTGTATTGCCGGTTACACCGAAGCAGGTGAAACACAGTCGTTACGATAACCGGATTCACCGTTTCCGCAGTCACTGGGAACGGATTATCCCGACGCACTCCAAAATACAGTATGCCGGAAACATGGGATTACTTTCTTTCGGTACGGGATGGGATTACGGGAAACATAATCAGTGGGAAACGGATATATTGCTCGGATTTATACCGAAATATTCGTCAAAGAAGGCCAAAGTAACCATGACGCTCAAGCAGAACTATATGCCCTGGAGCATTAATATCGGAAAGGGCTTCTCTACGGAACCTCTTACCTGCGGGCTTTATGTGAATACCGTGTTTGGCGACCAGTTTTGGGTGAATGAGCCGGAACGTTATCCGAAAGGTTACTATGGTTTCTCCAGCAAAGTACGTTTTCATGTTTTCATGGGACAACGGTTGACATACGATATTGATCCTCAACGTAGATTTTTAGCCAAGTCGGTGACTTTTTTCTATGAAATAAGTACGTGCGACCTGTATGTTATCAGTGCAGTAAACAATAGCTATCTCCGTCCCCGTGATTATCTTAGTTTATCATTCGGATTGAAGTTCCAGTGGTTATAAAAGAATTTATGATTTATGAATTATGAATTATAACTTACTTTTTCGTAAGTTTGCGCATTGCAAACTTGAACGAAAATGAGTAAATCAGGAACAATCATCATTGTAGACGATAATAAAGGAGTATTGACAGCCTTACAAATCCTTTTGAAAAATTATTTTTCCAAGGTTGTCACACTCTCCTCTCCTGTCACCCTGTCCAGTGTCATAAGGGAAGAAGCCCCGGAAGTAATTCTGCTGGATATGAATTTCACATCAGGCATCAACACCGGCAATGAGGGTTTATTCTGGTTGCATGAAATAAAGAAAGTACGTCCAGAACTTCCGGTCGTACTTTTTACGGCTTATGCCGACATCGAACTGGCTATCCGGGGGATTAAAGAAGGAGCAACCGACTTTATCGTCAAGCCTTGGGATAACCAAAAACTAGTGGAAACCCTGCAAACCGCAGCAGCTTCTACGCACAACGACAAGAAAACGGGCAGCAAAGAAGAAACCACCCACTCACCTATGTACTGGGGAGAAAGCAAAGTGATGCAACAACTCCGCACATTAATTGAAAAGGTAGCCATCACCGACGCCAATATCCTGATAACAGGCGAAAACGGAACGGGGAAAGAAATGCTGGCACGGGAGATTCATCTCCTTTCCAACCGCAAATACAAAGAAATGATTGCAGTGGATATGGGGACTATCACAGAGTCTTTATTTGAAAGTGAGCTTTTCGGACACGTTAAAGGTTCTTTCACCGACGCACACACCGACCGGACCGGCAAATTTGAGGCTGCCGATAATAGTACGCTGTTTCTCGATGAAATAGGCAACCTGCCTTACCACCTGCAAGCAAAGCTACTGACCGTCCTCCAACGACGAAGCATTGTGAGAGTGGGAAGCAACACGCCGATTCCCATTCATATCCGACTGATATGCGCAACCAACCGGAATCTGCAAGAGATGGTAGTGAAAGGTGAATTCCGGGAAGATTTGCTCTATCGCATCAATACCATTCATGTAGAGATTCCTCCTTTGCGGGAACGGAAAGAAGATATTATTCCATTGGCCGAAAGGTTCATGGTACGCTTTTGCAAACAATATGACAAGACATTGATGAAGTTCACTCCCGACGCTAAAGATAAATTGAAAGCACACCTTTGGTATGGTAATATCCGTGAACTGGAACACGTGATTGAAAAGGCCGTTATCATCAATGACAGTCCGCTCGTTCCTGCCGAATTATTCCAATTATCCATTCCACGGACGGAGAGTCAGGAGAAAAGTATTTCTACGCTGGAAGAGATGGAAATGCAGATGATACGGAAAGCGCTCGACACTTGTGCAGGAAACTTATCGGCAGTAGCCGCCCAACTGGGAATAACCAGGCAGACTCTTTATAACAAGATGAAAAAGTTCGGATTATGACAGTGCAGCTTCAACAAGTAGGTGTTCAATATTGGTTCAGAGTCTTGCTGACGGCACTTTTCTGTATATCGTCCGTGTGGTTCGGTATACATCAATCATACGGTTGGTTAGGGGGCAGTCTTTGTCTATTGGTTCTTAGCATACTTTGGCAAATCCGCCTTTATCGCCTCCACACCAAACAGGTGCTTTTTATGATTGATGCGCTCGAGAATAATGATAATACATTTCATTTTACCGAAGAAAACGGTACTCCCGAGAGCAAAGAAATAAACCGGGCGCTCAACCGCGTGGGACATATCTTATATAGCGTGAAAGCTGAAACAGCCCAGCAAGAGAAATACTACGAACTGATTCTCGACTTTGTCAGTACAGGATTAGTAGTGCTCAATGACAATGGAGCCGTTTATCAGAAGAACAAAGAAGCACTCCGTATTTTAGGGCTGAATGTGTTTACACATATCCGCCAGTTAAGTCAAGTGGATGCGCAGCTTATGGAGAAAATAGAGAACTGTCGCCCGGGGGACAAACTACAAGTCATATTTCACAATGAACGGGGAACGATTAACTTATCCATCCGTGTGTCGGAAATCAATGTACGCAAAGAGCATCTGCGCATCCTTGCCCTGAATGATATCAATACCGAACTGGATGAAAAAGAAATAGATTCATGGATCCGGCTGACACGGGTACTGACACATGAGATCATGAACTCTGTGACTCCCATCACTTCCCTTTGCGATACGCTTCTTTCAATATCAGCGGATAAAGACGAAGAGATGAATCACGGATTACAAACAATCAGTACGACGGGAAAAGGGTTGCTTGCCTTTGTAGAATCATACCGGCAATTCACACGCATACCGACACCGGAACCCTCCTTGTTCTATGTGAAAGCATTCATAGAAAGAATGGTTGAACTTGCCTGTCATCAGCATCCATGTGAGCATATCCGTTTCCACACAGAGATTACTCCTGCGGACTTAATCGTATATGCAGATGAGAATCTTATTTCACAGGTAGTTATCAATCTTTTAAAGAACGCAATTCAAGCAATCGGCAATCAGCCGGATGGGAGAATTGAGTTGAAGGCGTCCTGCAATGACATGGAAGAAATATGGATTGAGATAAAAAACAATGGTCCCGAAATCCCAGCGGAAATAGCAGAACATATCTTCATTCCTTTCTTTACGACCAAAGAAGGCGGTAGCGGAATCGGACTTAGTATCTCCCGCCAAATCATGCGCCTTTCAGGAGGAAGCCTTACGTTACTACGAGAGAAAGAGACAACGTTTATTTTAAAATTCAAATAACGATTGATATATGATACCTACACTAGTCAATAATCCGCTATTCCGTGGAATCACTCCGGAAAGACTTCTTGCCGATCTGGAAGAGATCAGTTTTCATACACGTTCTTATAAGAAAGGAGAAATCCTGGCGCGACAGGGAGATGTGTGCAACCGTCTTGTCATCCTGACCAAAGGAAGTGTGCGTGGGGAAATGATTGACTATTCGGGACGTCTTATCAAGGTGGAAGATATAACTGCTCCCAAAGCGATTGCCCCCCTGTTCCTGTTTGGTGAGCAGAACCGCTATCCGGTGGAGGTAACTGCCAATGAACCGACAGAGGTGATCGAGCTTCCTAAACCAAGTGTTTTGAGTTTGTTCCGCAAGAACGAGCAGTTTTTGGAAAACTATATGAATCTCTCCGCCAATTATGCACGGACTTTATCAGATAAACTTTTCTTCATGTCATTCAAGACCATTCGTCAGAAACTTGCCTCCTACCTGCTCCGCCTGTACAAACAGCAACAACAGACACATATCACCCTCGACCGTTCGCAACAGGAGTTGAGTGATTACTTCGGAGTGTCCCGCCCTTCCCTCGCCCGCGAACTGGCACACATGCAGGAAGACGGACTATTGATAGCGGATCGTAAACATATCACTATCTTACAGAAAGAAGAACTGGTCCGGCTCATCCAATAATGCTCCGATTTAAAAATCATTTATCTAATTGTGAGTATTTGAGATAAAATATTCATTGTTGTAACATTGGTTACAGAATCACCTGAAACCTTTCCTCTACTTTTGCGTTTAATAAATAAACTGTTGGACTAATTAAAAACGTAAAAGTTATGAGTATGTTCTGTTATCAATGTCAAGAAACCGCAATGGGTACGGGGTGTACCTTAAAAGGTGTATGCGGTAAAACTTCCGAAGTGGCTAACCTGCAAGACCTGCTGCTTTTTGTAGTACGTGGAATTGCTGTCTACAACGAACATCTGCGTAAAGAGGGACAGTCTTCCGAACAAGCAGACAAATTTATCTATGATGCTTTGTTCATCACCATCACTAACGCCAATTTTGATAAAGTAGCGATCACCGAAAAAATCAAAGAAGGACTGAAACTGAAAAAGGAACTTGCCGGTAAGGTAAAGATCGAAAATGCTCCTGACGAATGTCTTTGGGATGGAAACGAAGAGGAATTTGAAGAAAAATCAAAAACGGTCGGTGTGCTTCGCACGCCTAACGAGGATATACGCTCACTAAAAGAACTCGTACACTATGGCCTGAAAGGAATGGCTGCCTACGTAGAGCATGCGCATAACCTGGGTTATCAGTCACCGGAGATATTTGCTTTCATGCAGCACGCATTGTCCGAATTGACCCGCAATGATATTACTGTGGAAGAATTGGTTCAATTAACGCTGGAAACAGGAAAACATGGAGTATCGGCAATGGCACAGCTGGACAAGGCAAATACGAGCAGTTACGGTAATCCGGAAATCTCACAAGTGAATCTTGGTGTCCGTAATCATCCGGGTATATTGATAAGCGGACATGATTTAAAAGACCTCGAAGAGTTGCTGGAGCAAACGGAAGGTACAGGGGTAGATGTATATACGCACAGTGAAATGCTGCCTGCGCACTATTATCCTCAACTAAAGAAGTATAAGCATCTGGCAGGAAACTACGGAAATGCCTGGTGGAAACAAAAAGAGGAATTTGAAAGTTTCAACGGTCCGATCCTGTTTACAAGTAACTGTATTGTTCCGCCACGTGCGAATGCCAGCTACAAAGACCGCATTTACATCACAGGAGCCTGCGGTCTGGAAGGCGCGCATTATATCCCCGAACGCAAAGATGGAAAACCGAAAGATTTTTCTGCCCTGATTGCTCATGCTAAACAATGCCAACCACCCGTAGCCATCGAAAACGGAACACTCATCGGTGGATTCGCTCATGCACAGGTGACGGCTTTAGCAGATAAAGTGGTGGATGCCGTGAAAAGTGGAGCCATCCGTAAGTTCTTTGTAATGGCAGGATGCGACGGACGTATGAAGAGCCGTGAATATTATACGGAATTTGCTCAAAAGTTACCTGGTGATACAGTGATTCTTACGGCAGGTTGCGCCAAGTACAGATACAATAAATTAGCTTTAGGTGATATCAACGGTATTCCAAGAGTATTGGATGCGGGACAATGTAACGACAGTTACTCACTGGCTGTAATCGCTCTAAAACTGAAAGAAATCTTCGGGTTAGACGATGTGAATCAGTTACCTATCGTATACAACATTGCATGGTACGAACAAAAGGCGGTCATTGTTTTATTGGCATTGCTGGCTTTAGGAGTGAAACATATTCATTTAGGACCTACTCTTCCCGCTTTCCTTTCACCGAATGTAAAGAACGTATTGATCGAGCAATTTGGGATCGGAGGTATCAGTACAGTGGATGAAGATATTGTGAAGTTTCTATCATAAATGATAAGGGAACAGAAGGGTATTTTACAGGCAAATTTCCTTCTAAAAGATAGTGACGGTATATGATAAGGATAGTGACGCTATACGGTAATGATACCGTCACTATTTCCATCATATACCGTCACTATCTTTTTTATATATAACCGGGAATCCTGCGTTTATTCTTTCTTCTCGAATACCGGCTTCCTTTTATAGTGATTTCCTTTTTTAATCTTCTTTGGGCAATATCAAATTGAGAACTACTCCTACCAAAGCTGCCAATCCGATACCGGACAAAGAAAAATCACCCCAGCTAAAAGCAGCGCCACCAATCCCGACAGTCAGTGTCAAAGACACGATAACGATATTTCTTGTACGGCTCAAATCAATACAGTTATTCACAAGATTACCAATACCCGCACAGGCAATCGTCCCGAAAAGCAACAGCATAATGCCACCCAGTACCGCACTAGGTATGGATCTTAGTAATGCGCTGATTTTACCGATAACGGAGAACAAGATAGCAGAGATGGCAGCTATTCGGACCACTTGCGGATTGGTAATCTTTGTTAATGACATGGCTCCTGTCACTTCCGAATAAGTAGTCACAGGAGGACCACCCAGCAATCCGGCACAGAGACAAGCCAGACCATCACCCAATAAGGTGCGGTGCAATCCCGGGTCTTTCACGAAATCTTTTCCCGTAACCGTATTCACCACATAGACATCACCAATATGCTCTATCACCGGAGCAATAGCTACCGGAATCATAAATAACACCGGCTCCCATGAGAATTTAGGAAAGACAAACTGCGGTAATCCAATCCAAGCGGCATCTCTGACGCCGGACAAATCCAAACCATAGAAGATCCATGCAGCCAGATACCCCACTACAATTCCACAGAAAATAGGTATCAGCTTCAAAAGTCCTTTAGCTTTCATCGAAACAACAACCGCAGTCACCAATGAAAGGAGAGCCAGCACCCAGTTCTCTTTTGCCATATTCACTCCCGTTCCCGCCAATGATAAACCTATCAGAATAATGACAGGTCCTATGACAACAGGAGGAAACAACCGTTCAATCACCCGCACTCCCTGCCATTTGACAAGCGCACTCATCACAAAGTAAACTAATGCAACTCCAACCATGCCGGATAAAGCGCCGGGCAGCCCATAAAGTTCTGTCGCTTTAATGATAGGCGCAATAAATGCGAAACTACTCCCCAAAAAGATAGGAACCTTTCCACGCGTAACGGCATGAAAGATAAGCGTACCAATACCTGCTGTAAACAGAGCTGTCGAAGGATCGAGCCCTACCAATAACGGCACGAGTACCGTAGCTCCGAAAGCCACAAACAAGAATTGTACCCCCACCACCCCTTTCCTCAAAGGTGTAAGATTATTTGAATCCATAAGTATAATGTAGATTAATCTCTGCAAAATTAGTCTTTTTAGACAATTTAACTCCCTTTTTTCACAAAAATACATCTAAAAAGGGGTTTTATTTGTTGTTAATAATGTGTAACTTCGCACGGTGAGAATTAAAACGACAATTTTATAACTTTATAATATATTGCCTATGATATTTACAGCAGAAAACACCCTACTTATCGGTTCTATCTTACTTTTCGTCAGCATTGTTGTTGGAAAAACCGGATATCGCTTTGGAGTACCTACCTTATTATTGTTCCTCGTAGTAGGAATGTTGTTTGGAAGTGACGGCCTCGGCCTGCAATTCCACGACGCGAAAGACGCGCAGTTTATCGGTATGGTCGCTCTTAGCATTATCCTTTTCTCGGGAGGTATGGATACGAAATTCAGAGAAATCAAACCTATTTTAGGTCCCGGTATCGTGCTTTCCACTGTCGGAGTACTGCTCACAGCTCTTTTCACCGGGCTCTTTATCTGGTGGATATCAGGTATGAGCTGGTCTAATATTTATTTACCTATCACCACTTCCCTGCTTTTGGCCTCTACCATGTCGTCTACGGACTCGGCTTCGGTGTTCGCCATTCTCCGTTCACAGAAGATGAATTTAAAGCACAACCTCCGTCCCATGCTGGAACTGGAGAGCGGAAGTAATGACCCGATGGCCTATATGCTTACCATTGTCCTGATACAGTTTATTCAATCGTCTGGTATGGGAGTCGGAGCTATCGTAGGCTCTTTTGCCATCCAGTTTATCGTCGGTGCGGCTGCCGGATATGTACTCGGAAAGCTCGCAATCCGAATGTTGAATAAGCTCAATATTGACAATCAGGCCTTATATCCTATCTTATTACTTGCATTTGTATTTTTCACTTTCTCCATCACCGACTTACTGAAAGGTAACGGATACCTTGCCGTATATATCGCTGGTATCATGGTGGGAAACAATAAAATCATGCACCGTAAGGATATCTACACCTTTATGGACGGACTGACCTGGTTGTTTCAAATCATCATGTTCCTTTGCCTGGGATTGCTTGTCAATCCGCACGAGATGTTGGAAGTAGCTGCTGTGGCATTGCTGATTGGTGTCTTTATGATTATTATCGGCCGGCCGTTAAGCGTATTCCTTTGTTTGCTTCCATTCCGGAAAATCACGATGAAATCACGTATTTTCGTGTCCTGGGTAGGATTGCGCGGTGCAGTTCCTATTATCTTTGCCACCTATCCGGTAGTGGCGGGCGTAGAAGGTTCGAACCTCATCTTCAACATTGTTTTCTTTATTACCATCGTGTCATTGGTGGTACAGGGAACAACGATTTCTTTCGTAGCCCGAATCTTGAATCTTTCCAAACCACTGGAAAAAACAGGAAATGATTTCGGAGTGGAACTCCCGGAAGAAATAGACTCTGATCTTAGTGATATGACTATTACTAAAAGTATGCTGGAAGAAGCAGATACATTGAAAGATATGAATCTCCCGAAAGGCACGCTGGTAATGATTGTGAAGCGCGGAGATGAGTTCCTGATTCCCAACGGAACGCTGAAACTGCATGAAGGAGATAAACTGCTGCTCATCTCCGAAAAATCAAAAGAAGAAGAGACTGATTCTGACTAACATCCGAAAAGATTGATTCTATACACTATAACTGATTCGTCTCCACGTATGAAGCCTCTTGTCCCTATAAGACACTCGTTTCTTCTTCATGTGTGGAGACGAAATGTTTTAAATAGGCCAACAGACTAGTTTTAAGGAAGAAACACGAAAACGCCTTAGCAAGCCGTAAAAATTGTTCATTCCCCTCCGTTAATTAACCGTAAAACTTGAATTTAAAATTCGGTTTACATCAGCGAAGTATTAATTTTGCGCAGTTTTAAACTAAATGTGCAAAAATCGAATGGAACAAGAACATCAGTTCATTGATTATATTGAGCAAAGCATCATCAAAAACTGGGACAAGGATGCCTTAACTGACTATAAAGGAATTACCCTTCAATATAAGGATGTAGCGCGTAAAATCGCTAAATTTCACATTGTCTTGGAAAGTGCCGGCATCCAGCCGGGAGATAAAATTGCCGTTTGCGGACGTAACAGTGCTCATTGGGCGGTTACTTTCCTGGCAACGATTACTTATGGAGCCGTTATTGTTCCTATTTTGCATGAATTCAAGGCAGATAATATTCATAATATCGTCAACCATTCCGAAGCCAAATTACTTTTTGTCGGTGACCAAGCCTGGGAAAATTTGAATGAGGACGCCATGCCTTTATTAGAGGGTATTGCTTTACTAACAGATTTCTCACCATTAGTATCACGCAACGAGAAACTCACTTATGCTTTTGAACACCGGAATGCAATATATGGTCGACAATATCCCAAGAACTTCCGCCCGGAACATATTTGCTACCGGAAGGATCATCCTGAAGAACTGGCTATTATCAATTATACTTCCGGCACCACAGGTTACTCTAAAGGAGTGATGCTCCCCTATCGCAGTCTTTGGTCGAATGTGGCTTACTGCTTCGAGATGCTTCCCGTTAAACCGGGCGATCATATCGTTTCCATGTTGCCTATGGGGCATGTGTTCGGTATGGTATATGATTTCCTTTACGGATTTTCTGCAGGTGCGCACATCTATTTCCTGACGCGCATGCCGTCTCCGAAAATCATTTCTCAATCTTTCTCTGAAATCAAGCCAAGAGTGATCTCTTGTGTGCCATTGATTGTGGAAAAGATTATTAAGAAAGATATTCTTCCTAAAGTAGACAGCACAATCGGTAAGTTATTGCTTAAAGTGCCTATCGTGAATGATAAAATCAAATCGCTGGCACGGCAGGCCGCCATGGAAATCTTCGGTGGAAACTTTGACGAGATTATTATCGGAGGCGCTCCTTTCAATGCTGAAGTTGAGGCCTTCCTTAAAAAGATAGGATTCCCCTATACAATCGCTTACGGTATGACTGAATGTGGTCCTATCATTTGCTCCAGTCGTTGGGAAACGCTGAAACTTGCTTCTTGCGGAAAGGCAACCAGCCGAATGGAAGTTCGTATTGACTCGCCGGACCCGGAAACGCATGCCGGAGAAATCGTATGTAGAGGAATGAACATGATGCTGGGATATTACAAAAATCCGGAAGCTACCGCGCAAATTATTGATGCTAACGGCTGGCTGCATACCGGTGACCTCGGCACGTTGGATGAAGAAGGTTACGTAACAGTTCGCGGACGTAGCAAAAACCTGCTTCTCACCTCTAGCGGACAGAACATCTATCCGGAAGAAATTGAAAGCAAGCTGAATAATATGCCGTATGTTGCGGAATCACTGATTGTCTTACAGCATGAAAAGCTGGTAGCAATGATTTATCCGGATTTCGATGACGCTTTCGCTCATGGATTGCAGCAGACGGATATTCAGAAAGTGATGGAACAAAACCGTATCGAGTTGAATCAACAGCTTCCTAACTATTCTCAAATAAGCAAGATAAAGATCCATTTCGAGGAATTTGAAAAGACTGCGAAAAAGTCAATCAAACGCTTTATGTATCAGGAAGCAAAGGGATAATTATCCCGGATAGCGCGATAAGTATCCTTGCAATTTCAGAAAAACAGTACAACTCAAAAAGGAGAAACACTTAAATGTAGGGCGAATTTCTTTCTTCAGATGCCAGGAAAAAAGTATCTTTGCGCATAAACAATCTGAATGATGGCAAAGATATTATTAGTTGAAGATGAAATAAACATCGCCTCTTTCATTGAACGGGGGTTAAAAGAGTTCGGACATACGGTAACCGTCTGTCATGACGGAAACGCTGGTTGGAAAATCCTTCAGGACGAACCTTTCGACCTTTTGATACTGGACATTATCATGCCGAAAATAAACGGTTTGGAACTTTGCCGGCTTTATCGTCAGACGTTTGGGTACCAGTCTCCTGTGATCATGCTGACAGCCTTGAGTACAACGGAAGATATCGTTAAAGGACTGGATGCGGGAGCAGATGATTATCTCGTCAAGCCATTCAGTTTCCAAGAACTGGAGGCACGCATCAAGGCCTTGTTAAGACGCAATAAAGAAGTAACCTCCAATCTGCTGACTTGTGATAATCTGATATTGGATTGCAATACCCGAAGAGCTAAAAGAGGCAATATAGATATTGATCTTACTGTCAAGGAATATCGTCTGCTCGAATATTTCATGACTCATCAAGGGGTTGCGCTCTCACGTATCACCCTGCTTAAAGACGTATGGGACAAGAACTTTGATACCAATACCAATATCGTAGATGTTTATGTAAACTATCTCCGGGTAAAGATAGACCGTGACTTTGATAAAAAGCTGATTCACACAGTCGTAGGATTAGGATACATTATGAATACTTAAACTCACCAACTATCCCGGCTATGAAAATAGGTTCCAAAATAGCTTTTTTCTATACCTTAATCAGTGTGTTGACCACTGTCATTATCATTGCTGTATTTTATATTTTCAGTACACAGTATATCAATAAGCTCTATGCTTCCTACCTGCGTGAAAAAGCCTACCTGACTGCACAGAAGCACTGGGAAAAGGATGAAGTGGACGAACAGAGTTACCAGATTATCCAACGAAAATATGATGAACTCCTGCCCGAAGCTCATGAGATTCTTCTCAACATGGACAGTCTTTCTGAAGTGCGTGATACGTTGAATAAGTATCTCACGCAACACCAGCAAACACTTCTACTGGCAGGGAAAGACAGTATTCCTTTTTCTTTTAAATATAAGGACCAGTTGGGAGCCGCCCTTTATTATCCGGATAATGAAGGGAATTTCATCGTACTTGTCATGTCCCGGAATGCCTACGGAACAGAAATCAAGGAACATCTGTTGTTACTTTCCATTTTCCTCGTTTTAGCCAGTTCCATCCTGATCTTTTTCATCGGGAAAATATATTCCGGTCGTATTTTGGTTCCGCTGCAACACATACTAAAGGAGTTGAAAAGAATACGGGCCAACAGTCTGAATCGTCGGCTAAAGACTACCGGAAACAATGACGAGCTGGAGGAGATGATAAAAACATTAAATAGTATGCTCGACCGTTTGGATAGTGCTTTCAAGGCAGAGAAATCCTTTGTAAGCCATGCTTCGCACGAGTTGAACAATCCGATTACTGCTATTCAGGGAGAATGTGAAATCAGTCTGCTCAAAGAAAGAAGTACCGGAGAATACATTGAATCCCTGCAACGAATTTCTTCGGAAAGCAAACGGTTGTCCAGCCTGATCCGCCACCTTCTTTTTCTTTCGCGGCAGGAAGAAGAACTCCTGAAAAATAATGTGGAAGAGATCATTCTATCTGATATATTGAAAGGGTTGACCGGTTCTACTGAAAGAATCCGTCTCCACTTGGAAGCAACAGAACAACAAGCTGTTGTTAAGGCTAATCCTTATCTGTTAAAGATAGCATTGAAAAATATAATTGATAACGCATGTAAATACTCCGATAAGGAAGTAAATGTGGCTCTCTATCGGGAACAGCAACAAGTCATTCTTGAGGTGGAAGATCAGGGAATCGGTATTCCGCAAGAAGAAATAGAGCATATTTTCCAGTCTTTCTATCGGTGTAGTAACACCCGGGATTATGCCGGACAAGGTATCGGACTTAGTCTGACTTTGAAAATCATTTCTGCTTATCATGGAAAGCTGGATATATCTTCAGAAATAGAAAAAGGAACAAAAGTACGGGTGATTTTTTAATTCACCCTTCTTTTATCCCTTTCTCACTCTACCTACTGAAAACTACAAATTTAATCTATGAGCGTTTTTTCCACAGAATAGAAATGAACTAAATACGTCTTTGCAATAACTTTCCGTTTTTATCATATAACATTCGTTCATATACCACTTCTACGATGAGAGGAAAGACAAACAAGGCAAAGAAAGTCGCTCCTATCAATCCGCCGATAATAACAATTGCCAACGGACGCTGTGATTCCGAACCAATTCCATGACTCATGGCAGCAGGCAACAAACCGATAGCCGCCATTGCCGCTGTCATAATCACAGGGCGGATACGTGAGCGTACTCCTTCTTTCGTGGCCTCCTCCAAAGGAGAACCCAGTTTCAGATTCGCCTTGATGTCGGAAATCATAATCACGCCGTTCTGAATACAAATACCGAACAAGGCGATGAAACCGATACCCGCAGAAATGGAGAAGTTGAATCGTGTTATCAGAAGGGCTACAATACCCCCCACAGCGGCAAATGGCACATTCAGCAATACCAGTCCGGCATCCCGCGCATTAGAGAACAGAATAAACAGGATGATAAAAATGATAGCAATACTGATGGGAACCACTTGTGCCAAACGTTTCGTGGCACGTTGCTGGTTCTCGAAATCACCTGTCCATTTCAGCGAATATCCTGCCGGAAGATGTACGGATGCATTCACTTTTTTCTGTGCCTCGGCAACTGCCGTACCCATATCACGGCCTCTCACCGAGAATTTCACTGCACAGAATCGTGCATGATTATCACGGAAAATAAGTAATGGTCCCGTAATGGTCGTTATATCCGCCAGTTCCTTGATAGGCATCATTGTGCCATCCATTGCCGGAACCAGTATCTTACCTATTTCTTCTTCATTCTGGCGGAATTGTTCGCTATACCTTACCATGATATTGAATTTCCGTTCGTCCTCATACAATAATGAAGCCGATTTTCCGCCAATCGCCATCTCGATAATCGATTGCACATCTTCTTTAGCAACGCCATAACGCGCCAACTGACCTTCATTCAACTCTATACGAAGTTCCGGCTGACCGATATTCCGAATCACACCCAAGTCTTCAATTCCTTGAACCGTGCCCAGGATTTTCTCAATCTGCACCGCATATTTCTCCGACTCATACAAGTCTTTACCAAACACCTTCACCGCAATAGATCCTTTCACGCCGGAAGCGGCTTCCTCCACATTATCGGTAATCGGCTGTGAGAAATTGAAGTCAATGCCGGGGTAAATGGATAAATCCTCCTGCATTTTATCGATCAGTTCCATTTTTGTCAATTTACTCTCCCATTCCTTTTCAGGGTATATATCAACGTGAAACTCGATATTATAGAATCCGGTAGCATCTGTTCCGTCATTCGGTCGGCCGGTCTGTGACAGGACTTGACGTACTTCCGAAAACGTTAATAGCTTCCTTCTCATTTTATTGGCAAGCGTCACCGATTCATCCAGCGAAATGCTTTGCGGCAAGGTGGCACGAATATAGATAGAGCCCTCATTCAACTGTGGAAGAAACTCCGTACCCAAGAAAGAGAAAAGCCATAATCCGACACCTGCTATGACCGTTGCCAGTCCGATAGTCAGTTTCCTGTGCGCATAGAATAAATCAAAAAGAGCCGTACACTTCGCATTGATAAAACGGACAAAACGATTATTCTTCTCACGCACATTCTTTTTCAGCAGCATAGACGACATTACCGGCACCAGTGTCAGCGTAAAGATCAAAGCTCCTAACAGTGCAAAACCCAGCGTATAGGCCAAGGGAGAGAACATCTTTCCTTCTACCTTCTGGAAAGAGAAGATAGGAATCAACGCGGTTATGATAATCAATTTGGAGAAGAAAACTGCTTTCGCCTTGTCTTTTGCGGTGTTACGGATCAATCCCATTTTGGACATGACATTAAATGCCGGCATTCCTACTTGCCTTGCCTTCTTGTCCAAAGCCACAAACACTCCTTCCACCATCACCACTGCCCCATCAATAATGATACCGAAGTCAATGGCTCCCATAGAAAGCAGATTGGCGGACATTCCCATCACCCGTAGACAGATAAAAGCGAATAGAAGGGCTAATGGGATAACGACAGCAACAATCACGGTAGTCCGCCAATCTGCCATAAAAATCAATACAATAAACGTAACCAATAAAATCCCTTCGATCAGATTATGTGTCACCGTCTTTACCGCCAGATTCACTAAATCCTCCCGGTCATAGAATGACACGATTTTCACATCTTTGGGAAGTATATTCTGATTCAAGTCTTCTATTTTATCTTTCAGGTTTGCAATCACCTCACCCGGATTCTCCCCTTTCCGCATGACTACAATGCCTTGTACCACATCATCTTCATCCATTCGTCCTACTTGGCCGAGGCGTGGCAAACAGGATTCGTGTACATCAGCAAGATTCTTCACCAAAATCGGAGTGCCGTTGATGTTTTTCACTACGATGTTTCTCAATTCTTCCAAGTCGTTAATCAGACCAATTCCACGAACAACATAAGCTTGCGAACTCTTGGTGATGACATCTCCTCCTACATTGATGTTACTCTTGGCTATCGCATCATAAAGCTCCAAAGAAGTAATTCCATAGTTAATCAACTGGTGAGGATTCACGCTTACCTCAAACGTTTTCACTTCTCCGCCGAAGCTCACAATATCCGCTACGCCGGATACCGAACGAAGGTTACGCTCGATCACCCAATCCTGGATTGTTTTCAGCTCCCGCACACTACGTTTGTCACTACGGAGTGTATAACGGAATATTTCTCCCGTCGGGCCATATAACGGTTGCACCTCCGGAGTAACCCCGTCAGGAAGATCGGCGTCATTCAATAAATTATATACCTGTTGACGGGCGGTGAAATCATCCACACGGTCTTCGAACATCACATTGATTACAGAAAGTCCGAAAAGAGTGGTAGAACGAATATCCGTTTTCTTCTGAACAGGATTCATGGCAATCTCAACAGGAATGGTGATAAACTTCTCTACCTCTTCCGCACTACGTCCCGGCCATTGCGTGATAATCGTCACTTTCGTATTCGTCACATCCGGGAAAGCATCTATCGGAGTATGTTTAAAAGAAACAGCTCCGGCTATAACGGCAATCGCTGTACAGAAGAAAATAAAGAACTTATTCTTCAGCGAGAAAGCCACTATATTATCTATGAATTTGTGCATACTATTTTCTGTTTTTAATCTGCATTCAACGCATTATATACCAACAATACATTATTATTCAGCACCCTGTCCCCCTCAGAAAGCCCGGAACGGATATAACACTCCTTGCTCAACTGTTTGTATACATCTACCTCTTTCACCTGCAAACGCTGATCCGGCTCTACTACAACAACATAGTTTTTCCCTCCTTCAAACACCAGCGCATGAGAATCGATACGAGGCATTGAAGTTCCATCTGCTTTGCACTTCACACTTACATTCGTAAACATCCCCGGCTTCAACAGATACTCTTCATTCTTTAATTTGATACGGACATTCATTGTTTTACTTTCGCTATTCAGTAAATGATATACCTTATCGATAGTGCCGGCAAACATCTTATCCGGATAGGCCAATGTAGAAATACGTACAGAAGCACCTTCAGAAATCTTACTGATATCGCTTTCATACACATCTGCCATCACCCATACGTCCGACAACCCCGAAATCGTGAACAACTCTTCACTCTGATCCGGACGCAACTGCATATCCCTGCTGATTTGTTTCTCCACAATAAAACCCGAAACAGGTGATTTCAACTGATAATAAGCATTTCCGGAGAAATTATAAATGGAAAAGACTTCCTTTATCCTTCTTTCTTCGGCTTCGGCACTCGTCAACTCCTGCTTTGCCTGAAGCACATCTTTATCCGAAGCCATACCGGAATTATACATATCCTGCGTAGCATCCATGTTTCTGCGGGCGAGCAACAATTGTTGTTCCGCTTCTTTCAATTGTTTCTCATAGTCCGCCACTTCTCCACTGCGGATGACTGCCAGTACATCTCCTTTACGAACATAATCTCCTATTTCTGCTTTCAGTTCCGTCACCGTACCTCCAAACATCGGATATACATGCGCTACCTGATTTTCATTAAAAGTGACCCGTCCGTTCAATGTCAGTTCATCAATCACTTCTTGAACGTGAACCGTATCGACAGATACAATTCTCAACAAGCTATCTGTCAAGCATAAGGCAGCCGGTTCAACATTCGGTTGTTCTCCTTTACCGGAGCATGCTCCCAATACGGTAGTAAGCAATATGCAAGGAAGGAATTTATTCCAGTTCATAGTCTTTGATAATTTATGAATATTAGTAGTTTAATATATTTTGCCCGATAGTTGTATTCAGGTTTTCCATCGCGAGGAAAACATCTTTCTTTATTTCATGCAACTGAATACAGGTTTCCTTATAACTGTCATAGTAATCGATAAACTCCAGCAAGCTGATATTTCGCTTGGTAAAATTTTCATTCACTCCTGTTATCAGTTTCTCAAAGTTACGTTCCAAATCCATATTGGTAGATTGGTAAAGCTGAACAGCTTTTTCCAGTGAAGCATAAGCGGTATAAAGTTCCATATCTGCACGATTAGCAGCATTTTCCTGTTCCGCTCCCGCCTGTTGAATACTAAAACGGGCTGCCTTTATATTTCCCTGATTGCGATTGAAAATAGGTACTGACAAACTCACTCCCACCGCAAAATAGTTATTGATAAAGTTTCCGGCACGGTCATAGTTCCCTTTCACCGAGAACTCCGGAAATGCCATCGATTTCTGCAATTTCAGATTGGCACGAGAAGCGCTTACCGTACTTCTGGCAATCTTCAAGTCGGGACGTTCATTCACCATCGCTTTCAAGTCGGCAAACGATAATTGAGACAAATCCAATTGCTTTAACACCTCTTCGTCCAGTGATAACTTAACCGCAGCATCTCCCGGAAGATTTAACAAGACATTCAGTTCTCCTCTAAGAGTCAGCAACTCATTTTCCCGTTCGTTCTTCTCTTTCTTCAAAGAAAATAACATCGATTCCAAACGAGACATTTCCATCAATGAGATATTCCCTTTCTCCTGTTGCAGCTTCATTCCGGCAAGCAGTTCTTGCAGAGAGTTCACTTCTTTCTCGTAGATGGATATAGATTTCGAAAGAAAATAGATTTGCACAAACTTCTCATTCAACTCCTGACGGAGTGTTCTCATCACCTCTTCAAACTGATATTCCGCTATTTCCTTATTGATTTTTTCCAGCTTTATCTGCTTGTTTCGCTGTCCGGCAAGGCGAATGACCTGTTCAACCTCCACAACCGTTTCACCCTCCTTACCAAAATCAAAATACTTTCCATTCAAGCGGTTATAGACATTCTGTTCCAGCGAGATGACCGGATTCTCAAATAACCTGGCTTGCAGCACTTGTGCCTGTGCCATATCGATGTTATACCGTTCGGCTATCAGCGATAAGTTACGTTCCAGGAAACGTTGTTCCGCCTCTTTCAGCGTTAATGTTCCTGTGGTAGCCTGTTGCGCACATATTCCTCCTGTCAGCAGAAGAAAAAAAGAAATTAAAAATACTCTGTTCATTACTATATTTATCTTTATTACCTTATCGTAGTTGTCGCAGCAAAATTACAATTCTACAACCGGAGAAACGGGAAAAAACGATTATAAGCCTCTCATATCAGATTAGAATTTGATTAGAAAAGAGCCATAAAGGAAGAATTGTAAACACAACAGGAAAAATGGCCAGCCTTCTTTCATTCCAACTCCCCTATCTTTGCAGGAGAGAAAATAAAACGAATCATTAAAAAATAGGATATATGAAAATAATAAATTTAACCAAAGATAGTTTTGTAGAGAAAGTAGCAGATTATCAGTCTTATCCTGACAGTTGGAACTTCAAAGGGAATAAACCTTGCCTGGTCGATTTTCATGCACCCTGGTGTGTCTATTGCAAAGCATTATCGCCTATATTAGACCAATTGGCAAAAGAATACGAAGGTAAATTAGATATTTATAAAGTGGACGTCGATCAGGAACCGGAACTGGAAAGCGCATTTAAGATTCGTACCATTCCCAATCTGTTACTTTGCCCGTTGAACGGCAAACCGACAATGAAATTAGGCACTATGAATAAAGCCCAATTGAAAGAATTAATAGAAACCAGTTTACTTTCAGAATAGAAAAACATCGAAAGTCCGGAAAGTTCCTTATGACGATAGACTGATAAACTACCGAGCTTTTGATATAATACAGAACATTTGCTGTTATAATAAGAGGCTGAAAAGCCTTGATCTTATAAAATGCCCCTTACTAGAACTAAACTGAACTCCTAAAATTTTGTATCCAACTTTTGGGATTCAGTTTAGTTCTTAGTAAAGGGCATTTTTCTTTTAGGAAGTCTCCGGACGGCATCTTCCCTTTCAATGGTTATTTATGCAACAGATTATCAGTTCCCGGAACGATCTTTCCCATTGACCATACGCAACGTACATTCAGTTCTTTGTCAAGAATCACAATATCGGCATCCTTACCCTTTGCTAACGCCCCTTTACGATCACTCACTCCAATTAAACGGGCAGGAGTTTCAGAAGCCATACGCACGGCATCTTCCAAAGGAATATTCGCTTTCTTTACCATAGTGCGAACCAACACATCCATTGTAGCCAAACTACCGGCCAACGCAGAATGATCCGCCATCTTGCATACGCCATCCTCTATGATATAGCGAGGATCAATCGGTTCATTCCCTTCATAAGCGGCATATGCCAAAGCATCGGTAACAAGGCAGGTATTCTCCACGCCTTTCAACTTATAAACCAGTTTCAGGATAGTGGCAGGCAAGTGAATACCGTCCGCAATCACTTCCACAGTCATTCCATCCGTCAGATACACACTTTCCACTGTACCCTCATATTTATATTCACGACGTTTATGGAAACCCGGCATCGCATTATAGAAATGAGCAGCATGAGAAAATCCTACTGCAAATGCAGCTTTAATTTCATCATATTCGGCTTCGGTATGTGTAACAGCAGTCATAATTCCTTTCGAACGGGTATACTTTGCAAAATCATGTGCACCGGGCAGTTCGGGACTAATATCCCAACGTCTGATACAAGACGTACGCTCCAACAAAGGAATATATTCATTTTCATCCGGAGTTTTCAGAAAACCGTCATACTGCGTACCCGCCATCTTCGGATTCAGATATGGGCCTTCGATATGCAGACCAAGAATCGGAGAATCCTTCTCTTTCATCAAGTGCTCACATACATCGACTGCCTGGTAGATTCTTTCGAATGAAGTAGAGGACAAAGTAGGAAATATACCGGTAGCACCATGTTTCAGATGTGCATTGGTTGCGGTGCGGAAAGCCTCTTCCGTTGCTTCCGTATAATCATGCCCACCACCTCCATGTGCATGCATACTTACGAATCCGGGCACTATCGTCATCCCTCTGGCATCAATAACCGTTGCACCGATAACCGCTAAATCACTATTAGTTACCTCTAATATTTTTCCATCACAAATCAATACGGAACCATCTTTCAACCAGCCTTGCGGGGTAAGTATTCTTCCGTTTATTATTTGAGTCAACATAGTCTTTGTTATTTATTAGATTTAAAACAGTTTGTTGGTGCCTTCCACCAGTTCTCCCATTGCCCATACAGCTCTCACATTCAGGTCTCTGTCCAAGGCAATTATATCAGCATCCTTGCCACGCTCCAGCGTTCCTTTACGGTCGAGCACTCCCATAATCCGGGCAGGAGTTTCGGAAGCCATTCTTATGGCATCTTCCAAAGGAATTTCCGCCTTTTGCACCATGGTACGAATCAAACGATCCATCGTTGCAACACTCCCGGCCAAGGCTGAATGGTCTGCCAACTTACAGACTCCATCCTCAATAATCACACGCGGGTCAAAGGCAACCTGGCTATCACTGGCGGCACAAGCCAACGCATCCGTTATCAGGCAAGTGCGTTCCACTCCTTTTATCTTATAGACAAGACGCAAGATCGTCGGAGGTACATGAATACCATCAGCCACCACTTCCACTGTCATATCACCAATCAGATAAATACTTTCTACTGTACCTTCATACTTGTACTCTTTCCGTTTATGGAAACCGGGCATCGCGTTATAAAAATGAGTGGCATGCGTATATCCCGCCTCATAAGCCGTCTGTATATCCTCAAATTCTGCCTGGGTATGTCCTACCGAAGCCAGAACACCTTTTGCCGTGATATATTTACCGAATTGCATGGCTCCGGGAAGTTCCGGTGCGGCATCCCAACGTTTGATACAGCGTGTTTCTTCCAATAACGGAATATATTCTTCGGGATCGGGATCTTTGATATTTTCCGGAATCTGTCCGCCTGCCATGTCCATATTGAAATAATGTCCTTCCAGATGGAGTCCGAGTACAGGGCTATTGGGCTCCGCCATCATTTTTTCAGTAGTTGCCGCAGCTGCACGGATCATCGGAATGGTAGAAGAAGAAAGGGTAGGAAAAATACTGGTGGTACCATGCTGCATGTGAGCCTTGATTGCTGTCCGGAAAGCCTCTTCGGTACCTTCCATAAAGTCTCTTCCACCGCCACCGTGAACATGGATTTCTACACCGCCCGGAACAATATACATTCCTTTGGCATCAATCAGTTTGGCTCCGATAATGGCAAGGTCACAATTGGTTACTTCCAGAATTTTGTTATCGCGAATAAGAACTGACCCATCCTTCAGCCAACCTTGAGGCGTCAGGATGCGTGCATTAATGATCTGTGTTAACATATCACAAATAGTTAAATTAATTAAAGGTCTGTGTGAATCAATGACGCTCTTTTTTGGGGGGAGTACATTGATTTTTTCGTTTGCAAAATTACGTTTTTCTATTCAATCTATCGATAAAATCGTCCGATAAACTTCTAATAAAGTCCAATATTAAACGATTATTCAACCATATATAAATCAGAATTCATCAATCATAAATAAAAAAAGGTTGCCAATCTTATCGACTGACAACCTTATGTCTATATGGAGCGGAAAACGAGACTCGAACTCGCGACCCTAACCTTGGCAAGGTTATGCTCTACCAACTGAGCTATTTCCGCAAACTAAATTTCGTCATTCAGAATTCTGAAAGATGGGTGCCCAGAACAGGACTCGAACCTGCATGCCTCTCGACACACGCACCTGAAACGTGCGCGTCTACCAATTCCGCCACCTGGGCAAAACTTAGTTCCATTATTTCAAAGAAACAAGAGCGGAAAACGAGACTCGAACTCGCGACCCTAACCTTGGCAAGGTTATGCTCTACCAACTGAGCTATTTCCGCATTTCACTTTCATAAACTGTGAAGAGAAGGAGACTCGAACTCCCACGACATAACTGTCACTACCCCCTCAAAGTAGCGCGTCTACCAATTCCGCCACCTCTCCATAATTTTAAAGTTTAACCTTTGTGCCCAGAACAGGACTCGAACCTGCATGCCTCTCGACACACGCACCTGAAACGTGCGCGTCTACCAATTCCGCCACCTGGGCAAAGATTATTGTTCCAACATTTCAAAGAAACATGAGCGGAAAACGAGACTCGAACTCGCGACCCTAACCTTGGCAAGGTTATGCTCTACCAACTGAGCTATTTCCGCATTTTTTCGTTTGCGGTTGCAAAGGTAGGGATTTTCCGTAAACCTGCAAACATTCTGCCTACTTTTTTCACAGAAATCTGTTCACTTTGCATCGACCGCAAAACAATCATTTTGATTATCAACTCATTCGGCCACGATAATCTTCATAAGAAAATTGCTTGTATATTTCAGCTTTCCCCTCTTTGGTCCAGATAGCAATGGCAGGATGGTGAATTCCGTTAAACATATTTGTCTTGACCATCGTATAATGAATCATATCTTCGAACACAATACGTTCTCCGATTTGCAAAGGATGATCGAAACTCCACAATCCCATATAGTCACCACTCAAACAGGAATTTCCTCCGAGACGATAAATATATTTTCCTTCGTTTCCCATTTCGGCACCACGCACGGCAGGCTGATAGGGCATTTCCAAACAATCGGGCATGTGGCAAGTGAAACTGACATTCAAAATAGCCGTCTTGATTCCACGACTTTCCACAATATCCACTACTTCGGAAGTCAGCACTCCCGTCTGCCATATAAAAGCCGAACCGGGTTCCAGGATAATTCGCAGATGAGGATGGCGTGCTTTTAATCCTTGCAATAGTGTTATCAAATGTTCGGTATCATAGTCTTTACGGGTCATCAGATGTCCACCACCGAGATTCAACCACTTTATCTGTGGAAACCAATGGGCAAATTTAGCTTCAAGATGTTCCAATGTACGTTCCAGCTCATAAGAAGAAGATTCACAGTGACAATGACAATGAAAGCCTTCAATACCTTGCGGTAATGCTTCGGGCAACAAATCGGCTGTTATCCCAAAACGTGTGCCGGGTGCACATGGATTATAAAGTTCGGTTTCCACTTCCGAATATTCAGGATTTACGCGGATACCACAAGAGATGCCACTTCCTTCTGCAACCACCATCGGATAGAAGCGTTCAAACTGCTGCATTGAGTTGAATGTGATATGACTGCTGCAACGCATGATTTCCGGGAAATCCTGTTCCGTATAAGCAGGAGAATATGTATGCGCCTTGCTGCCGAACTCTTCCAATGCCAAACGGGCTTCATACACCGAACTTGCCGTAGAATGATCTATATATTCACGGAATATGGGGAAAGAGCGCCACATGGCAAATGACTTAAAAGCAAGAATGATCTCCACTCCCGCCCTGTCGGCCACGCTTTTTATCAAACACAGGTTCTTTCTTAAAAGCTCTTCTTCCATGATGTAACAAGGAGAAGGGAACTGATTAAAATCTATCATATATAAATTATTATCTAAAATAACGCCTTACGAACGTGGATGCAAAAATACAAATTCAAAAGCAAAGAGGGATTGTTTTATTTTTAATTAAGATATTGGTTTTCGCGAACTTTTTCTTATTTTTACACCTTATATATTATAGTAAGTATTGTATCATCCTAAATACCCGATTAAAATGAATAAAGATTTAAGAAAAGTAGTGATTCTACTGGCACATCCTAACATCAAAGAATCACAAGCAAACAAAGCATTAGTTGATGCTGTCAGTGACATGGAAGGAGTGGCGGTTTTCAATCTTTACGAGCTGTCACAGGAAATTGCTTTCAATATAGATGAATGGAGTAAAATCATTTCCGATGCTTCGGCTGTCATCTATCAATTTCCTTTCTATTGGATGTCTGCACCGTCATTACTAAAGAAATGGCAGGATGAAGTCTTTACTTTTCTATCCAAGACTCCGGCTGTCGCCGGCAAACCGCTGACAGTAGTAACGACCACGGGTTCCGAATACGAGGCTTATCGCAGTGGAGGCAGAAACCGTTTCACTACGGACGAATTATTACGTCCTTATCAGGTAAATGCCATTCATTCGGGAATGTCATGGCAAACCCCTATTGTTGTTTATGGGATGGGAACGGCAGACGCCGGCAAGAATATCGCTGAAGGAGCAAATCTGTATAAACAACGTGTGGAGATGCTTATCGGTAACAGTAATGCAGGGAACAATTGGTAAGATTTATAAAGCGTAGCTTTAGATAGGATAAAGCTACGCTTTACAGTTGCTAAAGCATAGCTTTAGGTTTCACCAAACACTTCTTTTTCAATGTAAACACTGGCAGGAAAATAAACACTCCGATTACAGACATTATCAATCCCCCGATAGTACCTGCCGCCAATGGAAACCAGAAGCCTTCTTTTTCCATGCCTACCATAAAAGGAACGAATCCCAGAATGGTAGAAGTCACTGTTAGGAAAATAGGAATCACTTTAGTGTTCCAAGCTTTCACATAAGCCCGAAGCGGTGATAGACGCGGGAAACGTTTACGAACGGAATTATATTCATTCAAGATATAAATGCTCGCATTAACCGTAATACCACAAAGCAAAACAAAAGAAGCAAATCCTCCCTGGTCAAAATTCAGTTTGAACCAATAGAATGTCAGAAACACACCGATATAAGATACTGGGATCACAAAGAGAATGGCCAGCGGCTGTTTCAAAGAATTGAACAGGATACTCGTAATAAAGAAAATAATAGCAATCACAATCAAAAGCAGACGATATTGTTTATTATCCTTTCCTCCCCACGACCAGTTATTATCTTCCGATTTGGCAGTATATCCCATCGGAAGAATCTCATTAAACTCTTCCAGATCTTTTTTCAAGAGTTTATTTCCCTGTTCTGAAGAACCGATATACTCATATTGCAAACACAACCGATACTGTTGATTCTCCTTGGCCACTTCCTGTGGCATTTGTCCTTTTTCCACAGTTGCCAATTCTGAAAGTTTATATTCCCTCTCTCCTATTTGAAAAGGATAAAATTGCATCGCCCACACATCCCTATCTTCCGACTGACGCGAAGAAAGTTTTATCTTTTCCGTCCCCTCTTCCGCCATCACCGAACCTATTTCCATATTTCGCCCATATATCGGGTGGATAGCAGAAAACAACCTTCCAGCTCCAATCCCCTCCTCTGCCATCCGCTGTTTATTCAGATTAAAATAGAATTCCATATAATCATCTTTCCACCAAGAGAAATCAGAGCTGATCGTCACTTCCCGAATCCGGCGATGAGACAATAATTTTGCTTTTAATTTTTCTACCCAATCATACAGTTCATCATAATTATATCCATACATTTTTACCCGGAAAGAACCCGCATTCTCACGTACATCATTACTGAACCCCTGATCCTGCAAACCATATATACTCCAATTTCCACCTCCCAGTTGAAGTGCCTTACTAATCATATTCGCTTTCAACGTATAAGGAAAACCGCTTTTTTGGTGTTCTTTCGCAAAATAGATATGAATAGATGCTCTTCGGGCACTTTCTACAGATGTCTGGAACTGTTTAATCTCTTTAAATTCGCTCAAATAAGCTTCCATCCTCTTAATCAGTGTATTCATTTGCTCAAGTGTACTCCCATTCGGCAAATTAGCATTGGCATGAAGCACTACTTCTTCATTACGTGAAAAGTAACTCCCCTCATATACCTTTTGCACAAATAACCTTAGAGTACCTCCCAACGCTTTATCCACTATTGGTTTCACCTTTTCCTTATAAGTGGTGGTACCCAACGTTTGATTATAAGTTTTCGCCCATCTATCATCACCTTTCATCTTTTCCGGCAATAGAAATACCGGTAGTCCGAATGCCAACAATAACAAAATACATACCGCCACCCTCCAACGACAAAGTATTTGTATCAGCCACCTGTAACAACGACTGAAATAAACTGGAAGCCGACGTATTCTTGAGCGTATCCACACAAAGAAACGCACCTCCCCAATCTTCCATCGAACTATTGAAAGAGAAGATTTCTTTCTTCGTTTCAATCCTATTTTATCAATTAGAGAAGGAACAAAGAATAAAGCGACCAATAGTGATACTCCCAGATTTATAATCACTACCGCAGCAAAATCCTGCAAATTAAGACGTATCTTCTCATCCAGAAAAAAGATGATAACCAAAGCTCCCATCGTGGTCAACGTGGCTGCAAGAATAGACATAAATGCTTTCCGGTCTCTACGCCGCAAATAATGATCGCTCATTACAATTGTATTATCTATCACCAAATTTAATGAAACCGTAATACCCGCCAAAGAATACAATTGCATTTCCAATCCGAACGCATAATAAAGAATGACAGCTATTGCCATATTAACAGTCAGACTGATTACAATCAAAAAAAGATATTTGAGACTAAAGGTGATCAACAATACAAACAGGAGCAAAATCGCTACAGTCATTCCCGTACGCAAATAAATTTTCCCCAGTTCTTCCTGAATAAATTCCGTTGCATCGTAACTGGTGTGAATCTCATATCCTGCCGGAAGCAATAGCTGGTTATCATCCATAAACGCTTTTACCTTTTCACTCAATGCCAATTGATTTGCAGTTTCCTCTGCAACAATCGACAGGTAAATTGAATTCAGCCCATTAATTCGATAATAATTTTGTGGCTGCTCCTCCATACGGGAAACCTTCACAAGCTCATTCAAACCTATGATTTTACCATCTTTCATTTTTACCTTTATCCGCTCCGCATTAAACTCTTTGCCCTCCTGTTCGGGAATCAATGCCAAACGTATCCACTGTCTGCCCGAAGCAGCCTGTTCCACATCATAAGTACCCAAAAATTCCTTTTGATAATGTAACCGGACAGCCTGGCGAATATCATCCGTACTTATTCCAAGCGCACGCAATTGTTCCGAATCATACTCCAATCGCCATTCCATCGGAGTAGCTCCACTAAGATTGATTTTATAAATTCCCGGAATCTGTGCAAGACGCGTTTTTATATGTTCTTCCGCATACTGCTGAATTAAGAAAGGAGTAGCGGGTGCATTGATCGTAAATGCCATAAAAGGCCCCTGATTACTTTGCCCCGGACTGTGCATCTGAATATACGGATAGCTCACCCCATCCGGTAATTCCGGCCACGTCTGACGAATAATAGTAGAAGCTTCAAAGCGGGCAACCGCTGCATCTACATGTTTATCCAAATTTACACTGACACTTCCCCATCCGTTTCCTGAAGTGGAAGAAATCCCTCGAATTCCCTTCACACGGGCAAGCATTGCCTCCAACTTACTGGTAGCCGTCATTTCCACCACACGTGCTGAAGTACCGGGCATACTGAATCTCACCGTGAAACCGGGTAAGGTCCGCGACGGATTCAGTTTGACAGGCAGCAATGGAATGAGTGCCAGCCCAACTAATGCCACACAGACAAAAGCCACAATCAATGTGAAAGCAGAAGCCTTAGGAGATTTTACTATTTCAGAATCCATATTTAGCATTATCAATATTTATATAAATGGGAATTTAGCGGTTAAATGGGACTTTTGCAGTTAGGCTGAAAGCCTTACAATTATATATTTATTGGGGTGCCCTGAAAGGGCTTAATTATATAGCGTAGGGCAACGCCCTACGAAAAAAACACACCAGCCACAAGCCCTGAAAGGGCGGAACTGTATACAATTATGCCCTTTCAGGGCGCAAATTCAGATTGTCGTTTTTACGTAGGGCGTTGCCCTACGCTATATAATTAAGCCTTTTCAGGGCACTCCGCAAAATTATCATTTAACCAACTTTCCTCCATTAAAATCAAACCTGTCCGAAAGTGAAAGCTTCGCTGCAAAATCAAATAAAGTAAGCCGGCGTATCTTATAATAATTCAGCCAGTAGTTCTGCAAGGCAGAGATAAAATTACGTTGTGCCTGTTGCTGCCTGTTGAGAGAAAGAGTCAAGCTATTAATATCCGCCTTGCCGATAATAAAACGCTGTTTAGTCTCATTATAAGCAAGTATAGACAGATCCAACGCTTCTTCCGCACTGGCTATCAATTGCTGCTGGATATTAAAATCACTTACCGTCATAATCACTTCCTCCTCGATGCTTATCTCATCCTGACGTGCCGAGATCTTCACTACATTCAGATTATTTCTTGCCATATTATACTTACCCTTACGAACACCCCAGTCCAATAACGGAATAGAAACACTGACTGCCACCAAATCCTGCTGCATCGGTTTATGATACACATCTCCAAAATTATCTGCTACCTGATTAAAACCGATACTGGCATTCACACTTGCGTTAAAGCGAGATTCTTTCTTCGTCTTATCCACATTCCGTTCCGCTTCAAGTACATTCTGTTTCAGTTCCAACAATTGCGGGTTATTATTCCTGCCCCACCTCAAAGCCTCATCTACCGGAATATCCACCATCTCCGGACGAGAAGGAAGTTCCAGTTTGATTTGCGTATTCTTATCCAGATTGAGAAAAGAAGCCAGTGAAAACATAGCCCGTTTCAGGTCACTTGCTTTATTCTGCAATGTATTCTGCGCATTCACACGATCCAGTTTCAATGTCAACAAATCAGCCTGTGAGATAGCTGCAATTCGGTGACGTTGTTGCCCGATACGATACAATGTGTCCGTAGAAGCCAAGTTTTCTTTAGCAAGATTATATTCTGCCTGCGCCATAGCCAAAGAGAAAAAATAATTCGTAGCCGTTTCCGACACTTTTTCCACATTATAGAGAAATTCCTTTTTCACACGCTCATACTTCAACGGTTCTATCTTCCGTTCCCATTTGAAGGAGTTATATCCTACCAGACTTTGCGAATATCCGATTCGTATGGGAACACTCGTAAGTTGCGTAGCACTGTTACTTCCGAAGTTACGCATATAGGCAAGATTCGATTCCAGATAAAAAGTACCTCCGGTTAAATCAAAGTTCTGTTTTACACTCAATCCTCCATAAGCATAGTAAGACTGTTGCGTACGGTATACATCCAAATCCTGTCCCGAATCGTATCGTTTCGTTATATCCCGGTTATATTGTGCCGGAGTAACATCCAGTGTCAGACTAGGCAAACGATTTGCCCGAAAAGTCCTATACTCCCAATAACCGGATAAATACATATTCTGCGTACGGAATGATTCCAGCGAACTGTCGTTAGCAAGAGAAATTGTCCTGTTCAAATCCAATACCAGGTGTTTCTGTGCCCAAAGTGAAGATTCACCACCAAACATACAGAAGACACAGAGGAAGACAGGAATTCTTTTCTTTAATCTATTCATAACTTTCATTTTAGAACTATTAGTTATTACTTTCTAGCTGTTACTTATTTTCTTGTTACGGTAAATAAACCAGTAAAGTAACGGTATGATAAATAAGCTCACCGCCGTACCAATTGACATTGTCCCTATCATAGCAATAGACAACGGTTTTTGTAACTCCGAGCCCATATCTGAAGAAAAAAGCAGTGGCACCATTGCGAAGATGGTAGTCAGCGAAGTCATGATAATCGGTCGCAAACGCCTGCGGCCAGCTTCATGTATCGCTTCTAATAACGGAACACCCACTTTACGCAATTCATTGATAGCATCCAGCTTCAGAATAGAGTCATTGATTACAATACCGCAGGTAACAATCAACCCGATAGCAGACATCAAATTCAGCGTATGTCCGCAAATCCAGAGTAAAAGCAGTGCAAATGCGAGGTCAATCGGTATCTCCGCCAAAACAAGCAAAGGCTGCAAAAAGCTTTCAAACTGTGCGGCAAGAATAAAATACATCAGTAACAGTGAAATAAATAAGATGATCACCAATTCATCCAACATCTCACTGTTAGAAAAGAAACTGCCGGAGAATCCAGTATCCCAGTCTTTCATATTTTCTGCCGTTTGTTTCACCTCCTTTATCAGTTTGTTTCCGTCCTGTACGCCATAAAAATCAAAAGGAACATATTCCCCGTTACGTCCGGCAGTAATACTCTTCAAGTCCTCGGCAGGAGTAACCATCACCAGTTCCCGGAGTGGAATGTACTCTCTGTTTCCTCTATTGTCCGGTTCAGTCTGTATCAGTGTTTCCTGTAATATTTCATTCACCGTCTTCTCACTGCCCGCAACGTTGATCGGAAGATATTGCTGGTAAGAATGCAACATAGTCACACTATTTTCCCGGAAAGCAGTTTTCAAAACTCTATAAAGTTCATTGTAAGCAACACGATAAAGCAATAGTTTCTCCTTATTGATACTTAGGTTCAGTTGGTTCTCAAAGGCAATGCCTGTAGGAGCAATTCCCGTCCTACGGGCTAACTCCAACTCCACACTCCGGATCGTTTCCGCTTCCGGTGCTTTTGCCTTATTACGGGTGTAAAATTCAGCTATGATATCCGGTTCTCCCGTGACAAAGAGTTTCTCAAATACAGTCTCTGGTGGAGAGAAAGAAATAACGGAAAGCGGATAACGTTCTTTCAGTTTATGGTATATCTCCTGCTGCAAAGGAATGATTGTTTCTGATGTTTCCGTTCGAAAATAAAGTTCTGCTTCGGAAGAAGAAAGTTCCCTTTCACGATTCAGAAGAAAATCCTGCCTGCCAACCGATGCCGTGTGCTCCAATACCTGTTCTTTTAAATCCCTAAAAAGCTCATCCACACGCCGCCTGTTTTCATCCACATGAATATTCTCATTCCACTCGATTCGGGCAATCAATTCATTCTCTTCTATATCAGGCATCCGTTGCTTGTCGATAAAGAAAAAGAAGAATACACAAAGCGGGATGGAGACAACACAAAACAATACACTAAACGTTTTGTGACGAAATACCCAATCTACACCGGCATCATAAAAACGATCCAATGTGTGATCCTTCATCGGGTTATTGAATTTAAAAGAAAGCCATTTCCATTTCCGGGTATGAATACCTGTCCGATAGACCAACAGATAAAGCACCGGAAGAAGCATAATACCGGTAAAATACGAAACCATCAATCCCACTGTAACCGAAAAAGCCTGATCATAGAAGATAGCTCCGGCAATGCCACTCATAAAAATCAAAGGAGCAAACACGGCAATGGTAGTCAGGGAAGAACTCAACATGGGTGTCACCACTTCACTTGTTCCTGTTATACAGGCACGACGCAATGAATAGCCCCGCTCCCGGTATTGGGATATATTTTCGGTCACAATAATCGAACTGTCAATCATCATACCCAATGCCAGAATTAATCCGGCAAGCGAAATGATATTCAGGGACATATTACACAGATAGAAGAAAACAAAACTAATCACGATAGAGACTACCATACTAAGTCCGATTACCAACGGAGATTTCACATCTCCCAAAAACAGGACAGCTACCAGGCAGATAAAAAGAAAACCTAAAGTTAGATTCTGTTGCAGGTTTGAAATTGTGTAATCCAACAATTCTGTCTGGTTGCGACTGATACTAAAATCGATTTCCGGATATACCCGCCTAAAATGCTCCATCGTCCTTACCAAAGACTGCTTCATCTTATCCATATTCTCGTCCGCCTGCTTGATAACAGCCAGAGTCACTGCCCTTTTCCCGTTCGATACAGATACACCTTTTTCTTTTACGGGCACGATAGTAACTTTGCAGAAGTCCTTTAGTTGGACAATGCGATCCCCCTTACGCAGGTATATATTTTCCACATCTTCTGCGGTACGCAACAGAGTGGAGAATTTTATACTATATTCATAGTATCCGTCGCGTACTGTCATACTGCCCGGCTCCACATTATTGGCAGCCAAAGCCGATTCAATATCCTCAATGGAAAGTCCCATCATAGCCAGTTTATCCTCATCGGGTACAATCTGTACCTGACGCTCCACCAATCCGGTCACGTCTACCATAGCCACTTCTTCAAGCTGTTCTATCCTGCGCTTGATCACCGATTCGGCAAATTCACACAAATTCAGGAAAGATTGCTGTCCTACCGTACTATAAGCACTATCATTCTTTAAGGTCAGATTCAGGTAAAACACGGGTATATCCGTTGCGCTTGCCTTAATAACTTTCGGGCGTTCAGTATCCTTGGGAAGATAATTCATTGCAGCGTCTATTTTTTCATTGACCTCTATAAAGGCAAGATCCGTATTAGTACCGAAATCAAAAGACAGATGGATCATACCTGCTCCGTCTCTCGATTCACTATGAATATCTTTCAATGTAGACACCTGAATCAGTTGTCCCCGTAAAGGTTTCACAATCGTGTTTTCCAGTTCACGGGCAGAGGTATTGGCGGCAGACACCTGTATCGTTATCTCCGGAATGGCAATATCCGGAAGCAATGATATAGGCAAAGTATTATATGTCACCAGCCCGATTATAAAACAGGCAGTAAAAGCCATCAATACAGCGATAGGGCGTTGAATTAAAAATTTTATCATAATTACTTGATTTTGGCACAGATTATCTTACATTTACTGCCGCTTCATGCGCCAGATTCAGATTTCCGGTCACAATAATCGTATCTCCTTCCAATAACCCCTCTTCAATCCCTTTCTGTGATTTATCCGAAACAACATATTCCGTTGCATTTTCCAATCCTGTATGCACATAATTCCACATAGCCTTGCCTTCTTGTAAAGTAAATACCACTTGCTTACCGGAGCGTAATACAACAGCCGTTTTAGGAATGACCAATTGTTGTCCTAAACTTCTTCTAACACTTACCCTTACATTCATACCACTGAACAGTTTTCCTTGTCCGTTTACTACAGCCTTCACCTTTACCATTCCGTTCGAATCTACCAATGGATTGATTTCAGATACGCTGCCTTCAAACGAATCTCCTCCGGCATAAGGAGTAATCATCACCTTATCACCTGTTTTAATAAAAGCCAACTCATTCTCCAACACTGTAAAATCAGCTTCCATCCCACGGGTATCAATAACCGTACAAAACACCTCGGAAGTATTAGCTAAATTATATGGTTTAGAAAACAGATTAGCCACTATTCCATCGAAAGGAGCAACCAGTGTAGCATGTTCCGTTTCTCTTTTCACCAATTCATATTGAGATCTCGACTGCTCATATCCGCTCTTCACTTTCGCAAGTCTCATTGTTTCTACAGGAACTTTGCTGAAATCTTCGGAGGTATATCCCTGTCCGATCAATACATCTTTCAGTTCCAATTCGGCTTTCAACAAAGCATCTTCCGCTTGAGATAGCTTCTGCTCCAAGCGAAACTTATCCAGTTCAGCTAATTTCTGTCCTTTATGTACGCGGTCACCATTCTTCACATAAATACGGACAATAACTTCACTTGTCTCAAAACGAAGATCAGCCTGTCCGAGAGCACTTACTTTACCGTTACTGACTAATTCGTGATGAAAATCACGTCTCTTTAGTATTTGAGTAGTGACTTCATTCTTAGCATCAGGAAGAATCGTGGAAACACCTATTTCCAGCTTATCAGTACTATTTTTCTTGTCAAAGCAAGAGGTTATCCCAACATAGATTAAACAATATAATAGAATCCATATACAATTGTATTTTCTCATAACTACATTCCAATTTATTAAGTAGCCGACTCTCTTACTACAGCATTTTTGTTCTTTTCCGTTTCAAATAAAATATAATAGGATTCGATTCATTATTCAGTTGTTCCAAACACTTTAAACTGTTTATCTTTTCTTTAAATCGCCCTTCATTTTTTTCTTTAATAAATCTTTCCATTGCAAAAGGATGAATAGAGCCATAGATTCCAGCAGAATCAGCAAAACAGATATTCAAATCCACTCCATGATAATCAGATGTATTATAAAGCAAATCATTCGCTAAAAAATCCGTATGGCGGAACGTTGAGGTATTCTTATCATAAAATAAATAGTTTGCTATTCCTCCTTCTTCATATTTAAGAAATATATAATCATCAAATTCCATAAAACTGTTTATATTATAAATGCGGGATATCCGACGCAAAGAGTTATAACGTTCTGCCGGTTCTCCTTCTGTTTTTTCCAATTCCTCTTTACTTAACCAATTCTTACTTTTCAAACATATATACGGTTTTACCCCCTTCAGAGTTAGCTCCATCACCATATTCATAAATGGTTGGACAAATTTGACATCCTTTCCATCAAGTTGGTCGTAAAAAACGTCACTGACAAAATGGATCTTATCCCATCCCAAATTATAGTCTTTATAATTCATCCAAGTTACCTCCTCGCCTTTGCTCATATTTAACATACGAAGCAATTGTTTCTGAGAATCCGAGATGTTCGATAAATAAAAAGCATCTGTGTAAAGGCAACTATCTAAAACCGCTAAATGAAATCTCCGTACCTCCATTCCACTTAGTCTAATACTATTTAAATACTTCCCATTATCTAATGCATATTTATGAACAGAGTATAATCGATTGTCCAAAAGATAAATAATTCGATTGGTCGGGTCAATACTGAAATCAGAAATAGAAGTATATTCACCCGGACCTTGGCCAAGCTTTCCTATACGAAATAAGAAAGCTCCTTTTTTATCAAATACCAATACACTTTTGGAAATAGATTTATCCAAAACAAACAAATGGTTATCAATTTCCTGTATTTTGCTTATTCTTCCAAGTAATACATCTTTTCTCGTTTCTAATGGTATTATTTCCATACTATCAAAATATGAAGACATATTTATAATATATTCCTTTTCAACATGATCCAAATCAATAATGTATCGAGCCGTATCTGAAAGTAGTCCCTCTACATTATACAATTGAGTCCTATTTCCACAACTCATTATAATAGCACTCATGAATATCATTTCTAACAAATGAATTATATATCTTCCCATCTTATTGTTGTTTTTACGTTACTCAATAAGAGTGTATCTTTTAAACAATACACTCTTATCATATTACTTATTATCACCAACAACCTCCAGTGGAGGTTTGATCATTTCTTCCTGTCTCATGACCACCACAATCGTAATAGAATTGGATATATCCAGTTCTGCATGAGCCAACCAATCCGCTATTACAATCATACGTATCTACAACAGTGGAAGCATTACATCCATTTTCATAGTCCCATCTAGACTCTGTATAATGATCTGTAACATAGGGCTCACAAGTCCATCCAAAATCCGATTCATTATTACTAGCCAATGCTTCCACATTGGTTAATATTAAATCTGATACTTCCACATTATTCTGTGAAGTATATACATTGTAGCCAGCCATAACAGTTACAACAGCTACCAAAATAGACGTAATGAATAATCTTTTTTTCATTGTAATTCATTTCAGGTTTTTAACTCTTATTTTTTCTTCCTAAACATAACAAAAATCTATTTTGTCAACATTATCACACTCCGATTATTACTATCACCTCCTTTCTTTTATAATATGTCTTCAATAATCACCTTAATTTCTTTACTTCCTCCCTCATTTCCCTTACCGCTGTCGATTGAATCTTTGGCTCTTTCGTCAAAACGAGCTCAACCACATTTCTTAATTTTTCAGGTTGCTGATATTCCAGCTCCGCATACAACTTTGCCAGAAGATAATATGGATAAATTCGTCCCGGAAGTCGATGCGTAGATCGAATCAGACTCTCTTCCGCTTTCTCATACTTTCCTGATGCCTGATAATTTTTACCAATAATATTCAGAATCATTGGATCATTACTATGCTCCATGGCTTCTTTCAACACTTTTGTAGAGCTATCATATTGTTTCAATTTATGCAAACAATACCCGTATTCAAAAAGAAAGGCTCCCCGATTCTTCAATTCGGGATACAACGTCTCATATTCTTCTTTAGCTGATTGGTATGCTCCGATATTATAGAGCATTTTACTACGATACCAATTCTTACATGCATCATATTGATTGTATTTCCAATAATATGTCCCTAATAGAATTATTATCGAAATAAAAAATAATAGCATTATCTTCGAGCGCCCAATAACACAAGCTGCCAAAAGGAAATAGAAGGTCACTGCAAATCCGGGAATCTGCATCGGATAAGAAGAAAAAGCAAATACTAAAACAGAAATTACACCACCGCAAATACCTATTCGTCCTTCCCTATTCCCCTTCCAAAGACAAAACGCAATTATTAATAAAACGACAAATAAAAAAGGAATCCCATATTCTGTTGCTACTTGAAGATATTCATTAAAAGCATATTCCGGACTACCCGCCACCAATTCTTCCGTTTCCGAATACTCTTCGTTTGCAAAATAACTCTCCTGTGCCCTGCCATAAGCTGAAACAAAATTTCCAGTTCCATGTCCTATAACAGGACTTTCGGCAATAGCAAGAGTACTAATTTTCCACATGAACAGGCGCCCATTAGCGGAAGTTGCTTTTAACTGAAAAAGTGAGTAAACAACCATTATGAATATAATGCCTCCTGCGATACAAGCCAACACTACTTTTTTCTTATATCTCTTTCTAATCGCCTTCAGTCTACTTCCCCATGAAACATGCATTCCATACACCCATGCCCCCGATACTGCGACGGCAATCCAAGCCGAACGACTCATTCCGGCAGGTAGCACACAAAGAATCAACAACATCACTCCTAATGCCATGTAATACTTTCCCTGTTCTATCCATGTACGTTCCGTCTTTTCTTTCAAATTTAGCCATTCATGTAGGCAAAGCGGAAATATCATTGCCAAATATCCCGAGTAAGGTCCCGGATTATAGAAAGACCCTGTAAGTGCATATAAGGAATGATTAGAAACAGCGAAACCATATATTTGCCTTAAGCCCCATATAGCTTCAATCCCTCCCAATATAATCAATACCCACGTCACTATTGACGGAAAAGACAGATATTGTTTCTTATTCAAGCAAAGAAAAGGCAAACAACACACAGCAAAAACAACAGTCATGCGTCCCAACCATAGTTTTTGATAGGCCATTTCACCAACAGAAATGTCGTTCGGAGTAGGAAAAGCTACTACACACAAGATTGACGCAACTCCTAAGAGTGCTATCAAACCTGCCATACTTTTCCTTTCAATTTTTATCAACTTTAATTTGACTTTCATGTTCTTCAATTATCTGACTACTGCCCGATAAAAAGCAATAACCGGATTATCTCCCTCTACATCATACGTTTTAAATAAATCCGGATAATCCTCAAGAGGATTTTCAGAAAAAGCATAATCGAGATACTCTGGTGTCAATATGCTGTAAAAGCAATCCTTATAAATACCGTCAATCGTATCAATTAAAGATGAATGCAGAAATTTAATCCTTTTGGTACAGTATACTTGTTTACTCTCTTCTACATTATATAAACAAGACCAAATATATCCATCCTTCACAAAACGAAAAAACAATAATCCGCCATACTCATATATATCAGTTATACCTAAGGAGTATCCTGAACGCAACAAACTCATTTCATTAGGTCTCTCTTCTATCATCGATGCTGGCAAGGGGTTCGGCAAATTAATCCGGAAACGCGGAACAACACTATCTTCATGAATCTGATAAACAATATTATCAAAATCCCTACAATAATACAACTTCGAATTATTATCATACAAATTGTGTCCTGAAGGCGAAAATGGATAGTCTTCTTTATTGTTTTCATGTTCAAAGTATCGTTTCCCTATGGTAATGCCATCTTTTGATGCTAACAGGTAATAATGCAAGGAAACATCATCTTGATAGTTTCGATGTAAACGGTTATGATAAAAGAAGTATCCTCCCCAATAGGCTATTTCAGCCGGTGTAGGTTTATTAAACTTCTCACTTTTGACAAACCTACCATCCTCGGTCGAATAAAACATCAACGACTGTTTCATATTATCATAAATCACCAGTTGATGCAAACTAGCATTTACTGCAAAAGCATTTATATCCGTATATTCTCCGGGACCCTGTCCTCTGGCATTCAATTGAAACAACAATTCACCGGACATATCATAACATACAATGCCTGCTCCCATATCCCATAAATAAATTCGTTCATCTGCAATCTGGATCTTTTTAATACGGCTTAACAAAGGAATCGCCGATAGTTTAACGTAAGATACCGGTTGCAATATAGTTTCCAGTTTATCATAAGTTTCTCCTGTCATTTCAACGATAACGTCCTGCGGACTAGACAGAGAGATAACTCCGGAGCCGACACTTAAAGACGTTTTATTATGAGTACACGACACAGCAAGACAAACTACCATTATTATAACAATACACTTATTCATTTTTCAATTACATTCCACAAGCTCTGGGTGTACAAGAATTAGGAGTTACACAAAATTCGCATATTCTTTCTATACTGGCAGTATGCCACGGACCTTGCTGATAATCACATGCAATTGTCCTAGGAGCTGTCCAAGTCTTATCGCCATTCTCACGACTATCTGCCAGCGCTTCAACATTAGACAGCACCAAATCAGATAATGTTTCTTTTTTAAACGAATTACAAATATTACTACCAATCATCACTAGTAATGTAATTCCTAAAGCCATTTTTAAATAAATATTCTTTTTCATACGTAATTAATTTTATATTAAATTTGATAGTCAATATACCTTTATTTAATTTTCTTCATAATCCTATCCCAACGAGATTTATCCGTAAATTTATCTTCCGAATACCAGATACGGGTAGCCTTGCCTACAATAAAATTCCCCAAAGCATCATCACTTCCGCTACCTGTCTTTTGGTAATCTGCACCAATTTCAATCTACTTTGAAATATATTCATTCTTTAATCATTATTACTTTTTGTAAGATTCTTTGGTGAAAGCAGGTAAACACCCGCTTAATGTTGATTTTATAAATGAAGTAATTTCCCCACTATCTGATACATTAGGGAATATATAATCTTGTACATAATTTGCAGAGTCAAATAAAATTACGATTGGCGTTTGAATATACTTTAACTCTTTTCTGATTAAATCTTTCGAATCAAGATATACATAGTAATCATAGCTATTGCGCTTTTGATAATATAAAGGATCTCCCATTGTAGATACAATATAAACTCTTTGTCCTCCATAAAGAGAATCGATTCTCTTTGTAATTAAAAAACCTGCATCCACACAACTCCCGCAATCATAATAATTAAAGAGGAAAACTGTTTTATTTTTCTGATAAGGCAAAATTGAATCAACAGAAGCGACCTTTTTCCCTAATAGTTTAAAAGAATCTTTCTCTTTTGATAAAATAGATTCTTCTCTTTGTCTGTTGGCACAACACGTAACAAAGAATAACAATATAACCAATATGAAAATTTTATTTTTTATCATCATCTATTCTTAGTTTCTCAATAACACAATTACGAGTAGTCTGTGCTACAAATAAACATGAATCCGAAGCACAAAAAGCAGAGTAATAATCATGTGGAAGTATATAAGTACAAACATTTTTCATATTATCACTAATTGACAACTTTAATATTGTATTTACTCTATATTCTCCTTGGGTAGTTCTTGAAGAACACAATAAATATATAATATCGTTTATTAGATAAGCATCCATTATATAACTATAAAAAGAATTGTCTTGATAAGGTAAACTTTCTGCATATTCCATTGACTTCTTAATTATAGGAATAGATGAAATATCAAATGTTTTAATATATTCTCCATTATGATTATACTGTTCTATATAAGGATAGTTTCCTGATATTGAATATATATATCCATCTTTATTATAAAGAAGATGTCTTTTATTAAGCATAATAGTTCTTGTCTTTGTTTTTTCCTTTACTACTTTTCCTAATTGAACTTGTTCACTCGGATGCCTAAGAGTAATTTTGAGAAAACTCGTTGTATCTGTCGTAGCTGATAAGAATAACATAGAATCATTGAGACAAAATCGGTTCTCATTGGCATTCGAAAGTGTAAAACCTCCCATAAACTGCCCATTATAAAATTTCTTCATCGATCTAGTACCAAAATCGACAACATATACAGTATCATTTAATAAACTAAAGGCAAATGGCATCACCGTTTCATAAGGAGCCTCGCCATGTCTACTAACATACTTCATTTTGTTTAAATCGTCATTCAGTTCAACAATATCTCCTCGTTTATTATCCAAAACATATAACTTACCATCATCATAGTTCATACAGGTTATATTCGAAAAAAAGCTGGAATCCGGATATTCTTCAATTTTATTCTCTACCTGACAATAAAAAACGCCATTATTCTTCCTTTCCTGACAACCATACAAGTATAAAATCATTATTACTGTAATTAGTAACTTCTTTTTCATAGCATTGGATCATTAACAATATGTTTTATTTCCATCGCATTCAACCCATCTTTTACCTGACCAATCAGAACCACGGCTACAAACGTTACCAGAACAAGATACTGATCCATCTTTCTGCCCAATCATGTTATAACAATCTGTACTTGCAGTACATGAATACTGGCCATCTTCACCTGCAGCCAAGCTCTCAATATTATCCAAAGTCAATATAAAATGCAGTTGCTTTTCCTTTGAAAAAAAGAGTGACAATAAAGTAGCAATACAAATAAAACCTAAAAATAAAATCTTGATTTTCATACCTTCTTTTTTTAATTAATAATATATTCTTTATTTAATTTTCTTCATCATCCTATCCCAACGAGATTTATCCGTAAATTTATCTTCCGAATACCAGATACGGGTAGCCTTGCCTACAATATATTCTTCCGGCAGCATCCCCCAATACCTTGAATCCTGCGAATTAGCCATATTATCCCCAGACACAAAATAATAGTTCTTTTCAAAACGATATCGAGAAATCAGACTGTCTCCCAATAACACCAGTCCGTCTTTCAGACGCAATTTCTTCTTTTGTTCCCAACCTATCAACTGCTTGTATAAATGATAAGCCGTGCAGTCCATTTCTACCACTTGTCCTTTCTGTGGAACAGGCAATGGTCCGAATTCACGAATATTCCACTTAAGTTGTTTGTTATATGGAAATGTACCAAAGACAATCCCGTGCTGCTTCGGATGCTGCAAATTTGCAATATACTGTTGAGCCTGATAATTCCCCACCTGTTCATTGCAACCACGTATCTTATAAAATCCTCCTCTGATTTCCAATGTGTCTCCGGGCAGAGCGATACACCGCTTCACATAATACTGCATCACGTCCATTCGAATACTATCCCAACGATTTTGCTGATAAGGAAAATTAAAAACCAATATATCATTTCTCTTAAAGTTTCCCCATCCGGGCATCCGATGAATAGTGAAGTCTTCATTATCTAAAGCAGCAAACACATTAAATAACCTAGCTCCCTTTATCATCTTATTAACCAGTATCCGATCTCCATCCTTTAGTACCGGTTCCATAGAATCCGAAGGTATTTTAAACGAGGTAAAACAAAATAGTTGTACCAAGAAGAGAATGAGCACCATGCAGAATACGAAAAATGCCAGATTCTCTAATATTGCCAAAATTTTCCTCACTTTGCTCATACGCTTTCTTTCAGTTGAATTAGTTTACGATAAGCCATAAGCCCCAACACGCATTTCACACGTTCATCATCCTCATTTAATAATCCTTCGCAAGGATAAACGTCTTTTTCCATCTTCTCTCGCAAATAATCCGCCCATAAACACAATAGATTCCAATGTGCATCAGCATAACTGAAATCCTGTTCCACTTCTACAATCACAGCCATCATCATCAACATGTCAGCAGCTACCGCCACTGCATTATCATCCAATTTTACCTGCTTATTAATAATAGGGTACAAACCTATATCATAAGGCGGATATCTCTTTACCCAATGATTATCTTCACAATATTCAAATATAGGATCCAATAGGCTTTTCATCCAGTCGATACGATTAAAATAGAGCAAAGTAGAAAAACTCTCATAAGCCTCCCTGATATTACCTAAAGTATCTCCAAAGCAAAATATTTTATTCTCTGATGATAACACAAATCTATGGGAAGATATAAAATTACGATAAGAAGGAAGCATCTGCCCTGCAAATGTTTCACCACCTACTTGAAAAGCTCTGGCACTCCACTGACAATCCTGTTTATCGCATTCTTCTTTAAGTTCCTGCCATCTATCTCCAACAGATTTCATTAATTCTTTTATTTCGCCTGTTCTATTTTTCTTCCAAAGAGGGGACAAACTTTCACCCCCATATTGTAAAGTCTGCCCTTCCTCATACCCTATTAGCAATGCACCTTTATCCTCATTCTTTGCGCTTAACTTTTGAGATAAAATAACATGACCATCCTCACTAGAGAAAGTTGATTCATTCGCCTCCATAGCTAAATATAAACTGTCGGACTTGGCAAAACGCCAATTCTGTTCACACCAACTATCCACCTTGCTCCTACCCAATAACCACTCCATATCTACATCAAACAGAATTTCCACTGTATGCTCCTTTTCATCTTTTGCATGAATCTGATAAGAAAGAAAACCTACAGGCCATCCTGTCATATCCCATTTCTCCGACAAGGAAGGTGAAACAAAATCAATCAGAAGCTCCACATCTCCACATTGAAAAACATAATGAGTCTGTGTAGCCTGCATATTCATTTGTTTCAATATTGCAGGTTTCACATCAACATAAGTCTTATTTTCCACATATAAACCAAAATCCAAAAAAGCAGTACCTTCCGCATTACCCCCATAAGCTGCTATAACATTATCACCATTAATAATTTGAGCTACTGTTTCATCCGTTAAACGATAGCATCCCGTTTGAGGAAGAAATGCTTCTTCTCCTAACAAATATTCTCCATTACAATAAAGCTTTATCTGATCATCATAAATATAACGGAGATAGACTTTGCGTTCTTTTAAAGTATCTTTGTTAGCAATGGTAATGTGCCTGCGAACATATATATTTTTCGCTCCCCATACTGTATGGGCTTGAAACTTCCCATTTTCCGAACCGAAGGCACCTTTACCCTTATTCCACAAAGAATCATTATACTCCCTTTGTTCCCATCCTCTGCCCGGAAATAAATAAGAATATTTTCCCTGCCATCCCAGGTTCTCGTTTGAAAGAGGGGCTAGAGAGGATATACGTAACGAATCTCCTCCTAAAAAACGGTAAGATTTACCATCCACCTTTAAAATACCCGTCAACGGAAACATTTTCCCCGATCTTAAGCACGGATAGGTTTTATTTAAAGTATCTTCTGTTGCCTTTATGGTAAAACCGGGAGCTATAGCCAACAACGTATGTCCGGAGAAAGAAATATCAAAAGGAGGACACACCTTCTTACCGGAATAAGAACAAGCACATATCAAGGAGATAATTCCTGAAAATAAAACTATCCTCCACATTACAACTTGTCTGATATTAAACCTTACCTCCATTGTTGTTCTCCATTTTCATAAACAAAAATTCTTTCATCCTTTCCACGAATATGGTTTCGTAAAAGTAATAATGCATTTTCCGGAATATTCCGAAACACCAGTGAATCGGCAGTCGCCTTGATTGTCCCGGCAGATTGCCAGTCTCTTTCACAGTAGAATAATTCATATACATCACCAGGTCGAACATAATTATCCCTGTTCCGCGGAGTATAAACTATACGATCGACTTTTACTTCTTTTCCTAAATCCAATCCCGCCCATCCACCGGTGGGTTTGGAATAATCAAAAGAAGTCCATGTTTTCCCGTCAAAGACATTGGTATAGTCATGATCCCCATTCTGTTTTTCGTGTTCGGGAGTTCCTATTATCTTTCCCGTTAAAGCAACAGTATCATTTTTCTCATAAAAGGCGACTGCTGAAACATTACAATGAGCTTTAGGTCGACCGATATATCTAAGATAACGGTATTCTTTATCAGACCAGCATTTTACAGTAGTATTCAAACGATCAGGTTTACTTTGTATAATAAACAGTGTATCTTCATCCGAAAAATCCGAATGATTGCTTCCGGTAAAAACACCCCCTATCATTCTGTTTCTAAAACTACTTTCTTCTTTAAGATTAAACTTAGCATACAAAACCATATCTTGCGTCTTTTTCCCGACGGAATAATAGTGAGGGGCATTAGTTTCTTTATCCAGATAAAAAGGATCAGTCAAGAAATGTAATGATCCTTTTTCATAAGTGGCAACTCTTAAAACTGCCCCTTTACGAACATATCGAAAAGCCAAATGACCGGCATCGTATTCTGTCCAATCAACCGGAATCCAACGATCTCTATTACTGGCACATAAATAAGCAATCCTCCCACTCCTTTTCTCTTTATACTGCTTTTCCAAAGGAATGACCAGATTCTTTTGGTATGAATACGCATAATCAAAAGTTACATCCTTAAACTTAGGAATATGCCAAAATGGATGTACCTTCTCTCCATATTGTGACATCTGTTCATGTAACTCTCTGTTTACACTAAATGTATATCTATATATCTTGGCAGTTCCTCCCTGCCGATACAAAGCACATTTGCGAACACGTGTCAAAAATGTCATAAAGTCGGACATATATCCTTCTCCGTTTTTATCCCATACTATTGTCCAAAGATGCCCGAAATTCGTATCATTACGTGCAGGTAAGTAGTCGATTGCACAAGGAATACCTAAAGCACGAAATAAGTAAATCTCAAAATCTGCCAATTCTCTACAACTACCGACTTTATATTGTACAAATTCAGGTCCGATATGTCCGAAAGAAAAGGGAGTTATAGAAGTAAAGAATGTCTTTTTATCCGGCAATCTCGCCATTAAATATCTGGCTGCCACTAATGGATCTTCTTTATCCAAGGTGTCAGACATCCGCAATGAATCTAACAATGAATTGTATTTCTTATAATATATCTCACGCCAATAAGTTAACGGTTCATCCCCTATTCGGTAAGGCAATAAGTACTCACAAAATGTTTCAAACGAAATATTCTTTCCCCACGGTTGCTCCTGCCAAACTTTAAATGCCCAATCAATATTATGGCACAAATATGCAGAATCCATTTCCATAATATCGCGTTTCTTTTTAGGTTCTTTCATTGCACCAAAGACTTTCTTGACTGAATCCGAAACTTGTTGCGCAGTTTTACCCTTACGTACTTTTAGCCAAGCATAATAAGACTTATAATTCTCTAATTGTTCTCCACTAGAATAAATGTAAAAAGGCATATTCTCTATTAAAAAACAAGCTGCTTTATATTTTAGACTATCAATAGGATTCTTCTTATAATAGTGAAGTACTTTTTGAAGTTCTTTTTTATTTCCACCTGCCGCCTGTAAAGCAACTTCTAAAGGGAGCATAGTTTTTTTTTCGTAGAATAAATACTTTCTTGCATATTGCCATTCTAACACAAATAACAAAACAAGGATAGATGGAATATATATACAAAGCTTCTTAAGCATAAATTAATCCTCATTTACTTAGTATTTCCTGTTCATGTTCTCTACTGACCTTTCTCATTTATCATAGGTCAAAACAACGCTAAAAAATGTATTTTTTTATTTCACATATATATTCATTAATACCGGATTACTATCATCAACCAAATTATATTTACGAGTAACAGTCTCCTCATAATTATTCAAAAAAGACTGAGCATTAATATAACTTATATAAAAATCAGAAGAAACTGCTGCAATCTTCGTAAATGCTTTTATTTGAGGGTCCAAAAGAGGGCAAAATAAATAACCTTCTTTCTCTTTTGCTTCATATTCCAAAAGTAAAGGTGCTCCATGGTTTCTCCATATTTCGGCCAGAAAATGTCCCTTACATTGATAGAATGAATTAACACCTGAAATTAGGCACTCATTAGTAGAATATTGTTCTCTTACCCCTCTTTCCTTTTTAAAGTCCTTTTCTAATTCAAGATCTGAATTATCTACAAAATCATCCGATATTATTTTCATATATTTGCTTACTTCATCATTATCTATCATATAAATATATGGAGAATATCTAGGATTAAAAAATAAATGATTCCCTGATTTATAAAAACTTTGGGCTTTAAATGGAGTATTAGCATTATCTGCAATACCTCTAGATGCTATTACCGGAACAAATTTCTCATTCGAATAAAATCCTAAACAAATACCGTCTTCAGTCTGAAATATATTGGTTCCCCATATCTTTCCCGTTTTTTCATCAACAGCTATTTCCATTACAGTTGCATTAGTTTTATATTCTGTAAACAGCTTGTAATCAGGATATTTATATTTTATTATTTTTCGTCCTACAATAGATGATATGTATATATTTAAATCTGCATCTATATCAAAGTCTGATATATCAGCATATTCTCCTGGTCCACTCCCTATATTATGAATTTTAGTAATATATGAACCATTATCGTCAAATAAAAAGATCATAGCTTGGACTTTATCAAAAATATAATATGTCTCATTCTTATACAATATCTTAGTTATACTAGATATTAATGATCTCTCATTTGTTTCTAATGGAACAAAAGTTACAGAATCAAATTCATGCAAATGATTCTTCTTACTACAATAGTCATATTCCAACAAAGTAAGATTCCTATCTTCTATTTCTTTTAAAGAATTATTACGAGGATTATTGCATGAAACCAACAATAACAAAAAAATATATACAATTATTATTTTCATAAACGAACTATAATTATGTTTCTTTTATTAAAAAGAAAAAAAGAAACTGTATCATATTTGAATAAATAGAATCCACATAATTAATATAACGCTCCCACTCTGACAAATGTAGTTTGCAACTCGTACATCCCATGGAATCTACATATACCATAACCTTATATTCACTATCACTAATAGAAAAATCTATTTCATCCATACCTTGAATACTAAAGTTTAGATTTTCAGGAAATACAATCTCTTTACCTATCCAATCATTTAAGATTTTTTCCACCTGCTTTTTGTTTCTATTTTGACATGAAAACAAGCAAATTAAAAGAGAAACGACTAATAATAAATGTTTCATAATCAGATTCCGCCTAAATTGAACAAATAAAAATGATTCAAAAATTCATCTTATGAGATTAATATTCCGCAATTGTAGTAACAGCAACAACGGCAATAACACCCATTATTTTCTTTTTCATAATATACTTTGCTTATCTATTTATCTGCAATTATTCAAAACGAAATAGTACCAAAACAGGATTAGAATCTTCTGTTAAATTTTCAATACATTTTAAATGCGCTGAATCTGTCAAATTATCATTAGAAAGAATATAAGAAATAGTTTTTGACGTCGGCAAAAAGCTGGACACATAAAATTTACCATCAGATGATAGCACATGAATACAACTATCAAGCCTTTTATCATTGAACAAATGCATATTGTATACTTTTTGTGTCTTTTTATTTATGATTGTATATAATGAAGGGGTCGTTTGTGACACTATAAAAAAAGTGTTATCTGTTTCATAACAAGCTGATATGTCACGCATATATTTCTCATCTGTTATTATAGACTGCATGCCTCCAGCTTTCCATTGCATTATTTTATCTTTAGTAGGAAGCCACTTAGATTGTATTTTAAAATCCTTTGTTACTTCAGCTCCCCCAATACGATATATGCAAGGTGAAAAACGCATATAATAGTAAATTTCATCATTAGATCGATAAAAATAGTGTTTGGCAAAATGAGCTAAATTCCCGGTTTCGTCCAAATCGGATTCTTCTAAAATATCAAAATGTTTATTGTGGCGATTGTATTTTGCCAATTTAATATTCATCTTTCCTTTAGAAACAACATCAGACAAATAAATAAAATTCGAATCCGCTACCGCAAACTCCCAAAAGTACCTATCAATGTCAATCACGTTAACAGTTTCATTTTGTGATTCAGGATAAACAATTATACGCTTTGTCGCATTATCGGATACATAAATATTTCCTAATTTGTCAACATCAACATCTGAAGGCTCTATATATTCTTCCGGCCCACCTCCAACATTATGAATTTTTCTAATAAACATTCCATTATTGTCAAATACAAATATAGCTTTTCCCTTTCTATCAAAAATATAAAATAGATTATTCCTATATATTACTTTACTCATTTCATGAAACATAGATTCTTCTTTTGTTTCTAAAGGAATATATTTCACTTCAGCTACTTTCATATCAAAATTTAAATGTGTATCTAAATTTATAGTCCGGACATAATTTTCTTCATTTTCTTTAACTGATGTATTACATGAGAAAATTATTAGAAAAAAAACAATAAGACCAGCAACTCGTTTCATCATAAAATATATTGATAATAAATACTAATTTTTATTGTACATACAAATCCACCGCAATATTTTTACAAAATAAAAAAATCATCACAGTAGATTTGTATAGATTAGAGATTATCCTTTGGGGACAGTTACCTGCGTAGTCGTTTCACTTGGAGTACAATCACTGTAACCTCCATGCGGACATCTTACAATATGTTTATAAGTCACAATAATAGAGTTTCCATTATCTTCCCTACTAACCTCTTCCGTCCATGGTACAACAAATTTCTTATCACCTGATCCCTCTCCATCATCAGCTAACGCTTCTACATTAGCCAAAGCCAAATTAGACAAATTCACATCATTCTGCAAATTATATACATTATATCCCGCAACAGCGGTAATAGCAACAACGGCAATAATGCCCATTATTCTCTGTTTCATTTTTCAATAGTTTTGCATTAATACTTTCTTTTTCATTTCTGTATCTATCATTTCAACAGAATAACAATAGTTTGCTACATTAATTTTTATTCTTATGTTTGCATCCGAATCTTTTTTAAAGGTTTAGGAGCAGGTGATATGTAAGCAAATCCGGCAAGATAAACAAACTTATCATTCTGCTCCTTTTAATCAAGTTAATTATCTCATTCAGCCAAAGTTAAACTTAAGTATTGGCTCATCATTATTTACATCTGTCGCTATTATCGTTTTAGTAGCTTCATCCACCCAAATACCATATATATAATGGTCGAGCACATATTTACATAACGGTTCTCCTTTCAAACTAAATACATAAATATATTTTCCTCCATCAGGAAGCCTCCCGCTTTGTCTCGCAATCTCCTTAAAAGGCGTTCCATGAAATACTATATAAATGGCACTATCTGTTACTTGTACATCACTAAATCCCATAACACCCGTTGGTATACCATATCCATCTGATACTTTGAATTCAGGTTCACCATGCTCACCGATACGAACAACATGAGTACTATCTTTCAAATTATAAACCTCAAGGACCTCCCCCAACTGGGTAACTACCGCCAATATTCCATTGTTAGGATTGTAGTCTAGGAAACTCCTCCATGCTTGAGCCAATGCCGGACGAGCATTTTTCAATGCTTTTTCATCAATAGTCGGAATAATTCCTATCTTATCTATAAGCTTCCCATTACAACTAACTCGACATAAACGATTTTCACCGGAATAGTCAGGAATAATAAACAATGAATCATTATATATAGCAAAATCAAGTGGTCGAAGTATATCTTCATCCAATGTTACCGCTTCGTCACGAAGCAATGAATCACCGGATGAAGAAAAGTCTAACCTAGTTAATTCACTTTTATTGGCATCCAATGTCCAGACTCCATGATTCTGTAAACGAAAGTTCTCCATTGATAACATTTCTGTAGGTGAATCACCACGCTTCCCAAAAGAAGATAAATACTGGAAACCAGGATATTGGAATAAGTGTCCATAATGATCAAGACCATGTAAATCCATCACAATGGCTCTATCTCCTTCGATTCGTATCCTAAACGGATAACGAAGCAAGGCTGTATCAAGCTCAATCACTTCTCCTATTAATTCTCTCTCGTGCGGAAATCCCGAATAGAATAATACACCCTTTGCATATTCTTTATGCTTATGGTCACAAGAGATAAACAAGAAAAAAGAAAGAAACAGGAGAGTTATACTATTTTTCAAGGCTATATCCGGTAGCAACATATTCTACTTTAACTTTTGTAACCGGACAATCTACGGAACCACTGCCCCAACAATTAGTAGGCACATCTTGCTCATCAGCCGCCAAAGCTTCAATATTATCTAATAATAATGTATTTACTCGAGGTTCTTTTAATGAGTAATTTACAGAAAGAACCGCCATCATCAAAATAGAAAAGAATAATAGTTTCTTCATATATACTATAGTTTTATCGATTAATTAATGAAAACGAAAGTAAGCAATTGGATTGCAACTGCCAATAAATTAATCTATCCATTTCTATCTAACCGAATCTATCCGCTATATACACTATCATAGAGATAAGGCTTTCATTCAAAAAATGCCTATTTCATCGGAAATTATAGTTTTTATTTGTTCCTTCTCTTTTCCAAGTAGTATTTTTCCTAAAAACAGAATGTTATTCTTTTCTATTACATACAATTATTATTCCGATCTATCTTATTTAATCTTTTAATTTTTCTCTTATATTGATATGCACCTATATTATATAACATCTTATTACGATACCATTCCTTACAAGCACCATATTGATTATTTTTCCAATAATATGTTCCAAACAGAGCCATCATCGAAATAAAAATACTACGCTCAAGATGGCTTCAACTCCTGTAAGAGTTATCACATCTACCATATTCTTTTTTGTCATTCGTATCAATTTCAACTTTTTTCATGCTTAAATCCTATCTATAGTGATTATAGCTGCACCCTTCACTTCTCCCTATTCATCGGGGATAGGTGGTGAAGGGGATTCCTTCACCACCTCTTCACCAGTTTCTTCTTATAGCTAATCCGATTTTCATTATAGCTAATTCAATTATGCTCATAGCATCTTGTTTTTTCTTCCTAAGGTTTGAAACAAACATCGGGATGTTTGTGAAAAAGACGCTAGATGATTGAAACAAACTTTTAGACTTTTGTAAAGCACCGCTTTAAGCAGGTTAAAGCTATGCTTTGCAACTCCTAAAGCACAACTTTAGATTTTACAAAACAACACTTATCCGTAAAGGATGGGTGAAAGGTGGCCCTTCACCCGCTATCCCTCATGAATAAGGAGTTGTGAAGGGTGAAGGCTATATCGGTTTTTATCAATTTATGTTTCATTTTTCATTTGATTTTCTTCATAATTCTATCCCAACGATTTTTCTGATAAGGAAAATTAAAAACCAGTATATCATTTCTCTTAAAATTTCCCCATCCGGGCATCCGATGAATAGTGAAATCTTCATACGCTTTCTTTCAGCTGAATTAGTTTACGATAAGCCATAAGCCCCAACACGCATTTCACACGTTCATCATCCTCATTCAACAACCCTCCACAGGGATAAACTTCTTTCTTCATCTTCTCCCGCAAATAATCCGCCCATAAACACAACAGATTCCAATGCGCATCAGCATAACCGAAATCCTGTTCTGCTTCTACAATAGCAGTTATCATTATTAACATGTCAGCAGCCATCTCCACTGCATAATCATCAACTTTCACCTGACGATTAGCAATTGGGTAGATTCCTATATCATAAGGAGGATAACTTTTCCTCCAATAATCATTCTCGCAATATTCAAAAACCGGTTCCAAAAGGCCTTTCATCCAATCCATACGATTAAGAGACAATAAAATCGGAAAGTTACTATAAGATTCTCTCACATTGGCCAAAGTATCTCCAAAACAAAACAAATCACCACTTTGAGACATTACAAAACGATGCTCCGATATAAATTTTCGATAATCTAAAATCATCTGGCGTGCAAACGATGGGATTCTCGTTTGAAAAGCTCGCCTGTTCAACTGCCCATCCAACCTGTCACATTCCCTCATTAATTTCTTATAATTGTCACCGATAAACAACAAAGCATCCTTCAATTCTCTTTTTCCATCCTTATTCCAATAAGGATGTAGAATTTCCCCCTCATATTGCAAACCCTTCCCTTCATTAAAGCCAAAAAGTAATACACCCTGATCTTTCTTGTTTTTCCCCAGTTTCTGCGAAAGCAGCACATGCCCTTCATTATATGAATAAGCCGTTTCTTCAGCAGCTATCCCCATATACAAGCTATCAGACTTGACAATACACCAATCCTGTTCAGACAGGCTTTCTACTCTATTTTTCCCAAACATCCATTCTGTATCTATATCAAATAAAATTTCTACATCATGAATTTCTGATTTACCAGAATGAATTTGATAAGAAATAAAACCTACCGGACATCCCATTAAACATTGTTCTAGTAACAAAGAAGGAGAAACAAAATCAAGGTATAACTCAACATCTCCACATTGATAAATGTAATGAGTTTGCGTCGCTTGTACATTCATTTGTTTCAATATTGCCACATCCACATCGTTATAGGTTTTATTTTCCATGTACAATCCAAAATCCAACAGAGCATTTTCTTTCGTATTCCACCCATGTGCGGCTATCACATTATCGCCATTATGTAACTTTGCAACTACTTCATCGGAGAGTTGTTTACATTCAATTCTATTGCTAAAATAATCTACCTGATAAATAGGTTCTCCATTACAATAGATTTCTGCATGGTCATCACATTTAGAACAAACATATAATTTATATCCTTCCAATTTCTTTTTATCATTTATGTTAAAATGTCTGCGAATATAAATATCGGCTACGGTCCATGTTGAGTGAATAGGATAAGGACGATTCTCTGCTCCCCAAGCTCCTAACCCGTTATACCACTCCTTATCATCATATTCTTTCCGCATCCAATCATCCTTTGGATGCAAATAAGAGTATCTAGCAGGCCACCCACAATTAATTGTAGAAAGAGGTACTAGTGGAAAAGGACGCAACGAATCACCTCCCATAAAACGATAAGATTTACCATCTACTTTTAAAATTCCGATCATCGGAAACTCCTTATTTCTTGATAACTTCGGATATTTTGTATGCAATGTATTTCCAACAGTTTGGATAGAAAAATCCGGTACCAATGCCATTAATGAATGATTGGACGCAATACATATAGGAATAACTTCATTCTCCTCTTTATCATTGCAACATGCATGTAAAGAAAAGATCATCCATAAAAATATTATTCTTATCCCCCACCCGATTTTGTTATTTATTTGCATATCTGCCTCCCGTTTTCATAAACAAAAATTCTTTCTTCCACCCCGCGAGTATGATTTCGCAATAATAAAAGTGTATTTTTAGGAACACCCGAATAAACCAATGAATCAGAAAGAGCTTGTTTCTTTCCCATTGATTTCCACTCCTTATCACAATATAATAACTCGAATGTATCCCCAGGGCGAATATAGTTATCTCTATTACGTGGTGTATAAACTATTCTATCTACCCGTACTTTCCTTCCCATATCTAACCCGCTCCAACCACCGGACGGTCTGGAATAGTTGAAAGAAGTCTTAGTTTTGCCATCAAAAACATTGTAATAATTCAATCCTTTATCGGTATCCTCCAAAGGAGTTCCTATAATGCTTCCCTTCAAAGCAGAAGTGTCATTACATTCATAAAATTCAACTTCAGCCACATTACAATACGTATTCTTGGCTCCAAAATATCTAAAATAACGATACTTCTTATCTGACCAACTCCGTACAACCGTTTTCAAACGACCGGGCACCTTTTGCACCATAAACAAAGTATCCTTCTCTGAAAAATCAGGCTGATTACTCCCTTCGAACACCCCTCCCAACATTCTTCTTCTAAGATGAATTTCTCCTTTAAAAATATTGTACTTAGAATACAATACTACATCTTGAATTTCTTCATGTTTTGAATAAAAATGAAGTTCATTGGTATGCGGATCTACATAAAAAGGATCCGTTACAAGATGGAGCACTCCTTCCTCATAAGTTGCTATCCGCATAATCATTCCTTTTTTTATATTCCTGAATGTCATGTTGTTGACGTCATATTCCGTCCAAGCAACCGGAACCCATTTATCCCGTTTACTTGCACACAAATAAGCAATCTTCCCGTTACATTTTTCTCTATATATTTTTGATGGAGGTATTTTTAATTCTTTTTTATAATAATAAGCATATTCACGAGTTACATCTACAAACTTTGGTAAACGCCAAAATGGGTATAGTTCTTCTTCATACTTTCTCATTTCTTCATACATTTTTCTATTGACGCAAAAAGTATTCCTATATACCTTGGCCGTATTCTCCTCTTTATACCACATATTTTCACATTGTCGTTCAAAGGCTTTTGGAAAATCAGCAGCAAAAGCTTCTTGATTCTTATCCCATGCAACTAGCCAAAAATGTCCGGCATTCACGCCACTACGCATAGGTACAAAGTCAACACCACAGGGTATCCCTAAGGATCGGAACAAATAGATACCAAAATCCGTTGCCTCTCTGCAACTTCCAGATATATATTGTACATATCTAGGACCAATATGTCCCATAAGCGCAGGTGATGTAGAAGTAAAATAATGTTCTTTATCCAATAATCTGTCTCTCAAATATTTTGCAGCAACAATAGGGTCTTCTTTATCCAAAACATCAGACATCCTTAATGAATCCAGCAATGAATTATATTTTTCATAATACATTTCACGCCAATATTCGAGTGTTTCATCCTCAATGCGATATGGCAATATATACTCACAAAAAGTTTCAAAAGAAACATTTTTGCCCCATGGTTGTTCTCGCCAAACTTTAAATGCCCATTCAATATTGTTACATAAATATGCGGAATCCACTTCTCTTATATCATGTTTCTTTTCAGGTTCTCCTAACGGACCATATACTTTCTTGACTGAATCCGCAACCTGTTTCGCTGTCTGTCCTCTACTCTTTTTCAGCCATGCATAATAAGATTTATAGTTTTCTAACTGCTTGCTTGTTGAATAAGAGTAAAAAGGCATATTTTCAATTAGAAAACAAGCAGCTTTGTATTTTAGGCTATCAGCAGGATTCTTTTGATAATGACGGAGTACTTTTTCCAATTCTTTCCTGTTGTTTTTAGCAGATTGCAAAGCAGCTCCGAGAGGAGTTATCATTTCTTCTCTGAATGTAATCCTATCTATTATTTGCCATCCTAGCCAAATAAACAGCACCAAGACTATAAATTGAATATATCCCAAATACTTCATCAAACCTTTTCTTAATTATTCATTTTGCATTTCCACTAATTTTCAAATGGAACGGAGAGCCTTCTGCATTACAATACACGGTTATCGTTTTATCGAAATGCCCAGAATGTTCAGCTTGATATTCCACCTTCACTTTCAAATTTCCACCTGGTTGAACAGGTTCTTTAGAATATTCCACTGTAGTACACCCACATGGAGTATAAATTTCTTCTACAACAAACGGATTATCACCTGAATTAGTAAATGAAAACTCTACAAATTGCTTTTTTCCCCAATTAAAAGTTCCTATATTGAACTGATATGTAGATAAAACAACTGTTGTTGGAGTTCTACTATCAATCTCCTTCAACAGAGATTTTTTCCCTGTAATAATATTCAAATAAAGTTCTTTTATCTTAGGATTATGAATAGGATTGCCAATAGCAACTACCCTATTATTCTTATCCAACAAAAATGTTTGAAAGATCGTTTCTATAGGAAAATGATTCAACTTATTGATACTATCATGTTCATCAATACATACAGGATAATCAAAGCCTTCTTTCGTTAGTAAATACTCAATATTTTTCCTGCTCATAGGATGAATAAAAAAAAGAACATTACATGAAGGACAAGTATCTTTTAGCAATTCAATAAAAGGTTTCCATGCACTAAAACTTAAGTGACACCGTATACAACCGATTGAATCGACATATGTTAATATTTTGTAGTCACAATCTCTTTCATAATACCCCATAATTGTATCTCTAGCAAATTTCGTAAAAATAGGAACACTAGGAAAATCTATTTCCTTATAAGTCCATTCTTCAACTAACCTCTTTATTTTTTTTTCATCATGCTCATAACATGAAAACAAAGAAAAACATATAACAAAAGAAATCAGAGGGATAACAATCATTCTATACATATGTTTATCTATTTTATTTTAAATCTTATTAATTCAGGATCAGGCATATTAGAGAAAGCATACAACATCTCATCTTTATTATCCACACTAATCAGTGTAACTGGCACATTCAGTTCATACTTTTTTATGGCTTCTCCATTCCAATCAAAAACATAAATTATTGTTCCTGCAAGTGTTTCTAAACCATTTTCTTTAAAATTTTTGCCTGAATAAAGTCCATATACATATTTAGGAGAAATACACAAACTTATAAATGTACTATTATTGGAAGATGAAATTGGGGCAGCTCGCATGTCCCCTTCAACTTGAGTTTTATAAATAGGGTAGTTCATTTCATATTTCTTTATTAAAGAAATATCAGTATTATTTATTTTATAAAAATGAATAATTTCAGAAGTATTTACTGCATAAACAAATTTATCCATAAATGGATTTAAACGGATAATACCTTGATAAGCCATACCACGCAACCTGTTTGCTATTTGTTTCTCATCTCCATCTTTATATGGATATTCCATAAAATGCTCTTCTTCTATTAGTCCAGTACCCCAAAGTCTGAACATACAGTCTTCGTAAAATCCCAAAGATACAAAAGTATTAAATGCTGTAGGAAACACTTTAATAGTCCCAGGAATAGTATCTTTAGTTAAAACTGAAAAGTTCGAAATTCGATTTTTCACATCTGATATGTTCATAACATTCAAAGTCTTTTTATATAAATCATAAACACTTATGGAGTTCTTACCAAATAACTGTATATCAAAAGGCATTAAGAATTCATTAACACCTTGCCCTTTCTTTCCGAAATCATATATTGAATCTAGATCATTCAAATCGACCAAATGAAATAAACCATCTTCAGACTTCTCATCGAAAACAATAATTGCTGAATCACAATATATCATATCCATTGGAGTTCCCCAAATATAACCGTTTGATGGTATCTTTTCATATTCCAAGAATATCCTATTCGTAAACAAATCGTCTATTTGACAGTCTGTTTTAACATTTTTACATGCACAAAAGAAAATCAACACAAAAACATATTTCAATTTCATAATATACTAAATTCATAATAGTTTATAGAATATTTTTATAAAGCTATATTTTAATCGGCTTTATTTATGCATAACAAATCTAGAAGTTGTCAATACACTTCAATTGGGGCTGACTAAAAAGATTTTTTCACAATTACCCCTTCTACAGATACCTGTAGAGGGGGGTAAAAATCAAGTTTTCGACCTTTTTTATTCAGCCCCAATCCCAAGAGGATATTAAAAACCAACAGTTATAGCAATAATATACAGAATTATACTGATGAAAGTATAGTTTCAAACTCTAAGTAAATGTTAACAAGCATATTTTCCATGCACTTTCATCACCTTCATTAGAATTTATTGGTATAGTTTATAGCCCCTTATAGCTAGCCCATCACTATATATCACACAAATACCTGATGTAACTACACAAAAGTCAAAATCCACTTCCGCATTATTAGCTAACGCATCAACATTACAAAGTAACAAGGCAGAAGAGCTTTTAGTATTCCAATTATATATACTAAATGTAGATATAAACAAACAAATTATACCTACTACAACATATAAACTTTTAGCTTTCATAATATTTAAATATATGGACGATATTCACCAAGGCATGCACCCCAATCTCCTAACGTTCGACAAATTTGCAATCTTGTATAAACACAACCTATGCATTCATTTCCACCTTCTTTTGCATTAGCTAAAGCTTCCACATTGCTCAACACCAAGTCAGACAACTTCACATCATTCTGCGAAGTATATACATTATATCCCGCAATAGCAGCGACAGCAACAACTGCTATCACACCTAATACTTTCTTTTTCATTCTTCAATAATCTTTAAATTACATTTTATTTTTCTCTTCTGCATCTATCATTTCAACAGAATAGCAATAGTTTGCTACATTAATTTTTATTCTTATGTTTGCATCCGAATCTTTTTTAAAGATTTAGGAGCAGGTGATATGTAAGCAAATCCTGCAAGATAAACAAACTCATCATCCTGCTCCTTTTAATCAAGTTAATTATCTCATTCAGCCAAAGTTAAACTTAAGTATTGGCTCATCATTATTTACATCTGTCGCTATTATCGTTTTCGTAGCTTCATCCACCCAAATACCATATATATAATGGTCGAGCACATATTTACATAACGGTTCTCCTTTCAAACTAAATACATAAATATATTTTCCTCCATCAGGAAGCCTTCCGCTTTGTCTTGCGATCTCCTTAAAAGACGTTCCATGAAATACAGTATAAATGGCACTATCTGTTACTTGTACATCACTAAATCCCATAATACCCGTTGGTATACCATATCCATCTGATATTTTAAATTCAGGTTCGCCATACTCACCTATACGAACAACATGAGTACTATCTTTCAAATTATAGACCTCAAGGACTTCTCCCAACTGGGTGACTACCGCCAGTATTCCATTGTTAGGATTGTAGTCAAGGAAGCTCCTCCATGCTTGGGCTAACGCCGGACGAGCATTTTCCAATGCTTTTTCATCAATAGTCGGAATAATTCCTATCTTATCTATAAGCTTACCATTACAGTTAACTCGACATAAACGATTTTCACCGGAATAGTCAGGAATAATAAACAATGAATCATTATATATAGCAAAATCAAGTGGTCGAAGTATATCTTCATCCAATGTTACCGCTTCGTCACGAAGCAGTGAATCACCGGATGAAGAAAAGTCTAACCTAGTTAATTCACTTTTATTGGCATCCAATGTCCAGACTCCATGATTCTGTAAACGAAAGTTCTCCATTGATAACATTTCTGTAGGTGAATCACCACGCTTGCCAAAAGAAGATAAATACTGAAAACCGGGATATTGGAACAAGTGTCCATAATGATCAAGACCATGTAAATCCATCACAATGGCTTTATCCCCTTCGATTCGTATCCTAAACGGATAACGAAGCAAGGCAGTATCAAGCTCTATCACTTCTCCTCTTAATTCTCTCTCGTGCGGAAATCCCGAATAGAATAATACACCTTTTGCATATTCTTTATGCTTATGGTCACAAGAGATAAACAAGAAAAAAGAAAGAAACAGGAGACTTATATTATTTTTCAAGACTATATCCGGTAGCAACATATTCTACTTTAACTTTTGTAACCGGACAATCTACAGAACCACTGCCCCAACAATTAGTAGGCACATCTTGCTCGTCAGCCGCCAAAGCTTCAATATTATCTAATAATAATGTATTTACTCGAGGTTCTTTTAATGAGTAATTTACAGAAAGAACCGCCATTATCAGAATAGAAAAGAATAATAGTTTCTTCATATATACTATAGTTTTATCGATTAATTAATGGAAACGAAAGTAGGCAATTGGATTACAACCACCAATAAATTAATCTATCCATTTCTATCTAACCGAATCTATCTACTATATATACTATCATAGAGATAAGGCTCTCATTCAAAAAAATCCCATTTCATCGGAAATTATAGTTTCTTATTTGTTCCTTCTAATTTGCAATTGATATCCAATATTTTCATATCTTTGAATCTCAATAGATTGAACATTCTCAAAAACTCTTCGCAAACGACTTATTGCATTATGAAGTCTCGGATCATTATTTGATTTATCCGACCAAAATATTTTCTTGATTTCTTCGTCTTTCAATATGTAATCTGGAGCTTCTAAAAAATGTTTTAATAAAATAGCTGTTTGTGGTAATATCTGAATTTCCTCTTTACCAAATATAAGCTTTCTCAAATCTGCATCAAACATAATACCTTGGTCCATATGATAGATATGAACAGAGGTAGGAGCAACAATGTTCTTTTGCCATCTCTTTCTAAAAAATATCACTATATTAATAATAACTGCACACAGCCAATAAATAAAGCCATAAACAAAGCCTCTTACCCCCACAAGAGTAAAAAATGAAAAGTAGAAAAAACCTTTTGCTTCAACCTCGCAACGATAACCTGCCGTAATATCGAATTCTGGTATACAATTTTCATGTAAAAAAGAGTCAGGGTATACACTTTCTGTAATGTTTTCATCTTTATCGGATACCAAAAGCTGCAACGCAAAAGTGCCAGACAAACTTTGCTGTTTCAAATGCAGTTGCCACTTTTCATATAAAGAGTCCACTACTAAAGGATGTTTAGATAAATAAGCAGTATGTAAAAAACGTAATCGCGGATCAGATGTTATATTTCTACGACTTTTTTCTTTATCCAAACAGTATCCACGTTTTCCGCTTTCATCTGTTATATAAACCGTATCAGGATACTCCTCCAATCGCTGTTTCCTCTCACTAGTGTAAAGATAACCGTCAAAAGCATCTTCTTGTAAATGTTGCAAAAAAACTGCTTTGAAAACACTTTCCACTCTTTCACTGAACATTTTTTTTCTAGCCTCACAATATAATTGTCCTAGAATGAAAAATAATACTATCTCCCCTAAAAATATTATTAGCAAAAAGTGCATCTTTTGTCTATCTTTAAATGTAATTGTACCACTTAGTTTCGTTAGTAATTTCATAGTGTGACTTATTTATCTGTTTGAATAGCACAAAGGTAGCATTATTTGTAATAATTGACAGACAATATAAAAAATATTTTGAGTTTTTGGTTATATCAAAATTAACCTTTCCAACCAAAGAAATTAGTCTATTTTTAAGATTCACTCTATAAATATTAAATCAAAATAAAAGCAAGAAGAGAAATAAATGCATAAATCAATGCAAGAATATACCGTTTTCAGACTAAATATTACATAAATAAGGGATAAAAAACGAATTATTTACCGCTAACTAAGCTTTGTTCCTCACCGAGGAACGACTCGTTGCCCGGTGTGCGTCGCTCCCTTCCTCACCGAGGAACAATACATTCATCGGTGAGACCCAAATTTATCGGTATATTTTCAGCTATTTCACACTATATTCCATCCAAATCAAATATAGCAAAAAGAAAGTACTTATCAAATAATCAAACGAATATCCGCAAATAGCCTCTTTACAGCAAACAATAAGCATCCAAATAACCTAAAAACAAAGCACCACGGATTTCCACAATCCCTAATTACTCACATATTTATTCGCATACAAGACTCTGTTTTAAATTCAAGCAGGAGAAACGCATAAGATATCCAATTTTTATGTATGTTCTCATTTCAAGACTTCCATATATAAAAAAATCCTATATCATGTCTAAGATGATATAGGATACTAACAATTATATAGAGGCGTTTATTACAACGCCTTTATTTCTTCTATGGACAAGCCTGTGACTTGCGAAATAACATCAAGAGGAATATTCAGAGTCTTCATATTGCTTGCTGCTTCCCTTTTCTCTTCCAGACGGCCTTCATTAATACCTTCCACACGTCCTTCAGCATGACCCTCTACACGACCTTCAGCATGTCCTTCTGCACGTCCTTCTGCACGTCCTTCTGCACGTTCCGTAAATATATTATCTTTTAATATGACAATATTATCCAAATGGCGATAGTAAGCATCAAGCTCTGCTTTAGTCATCTTGTCAAGTTTTAATCGTTCACGGGCTTCTGTTAAACCTGGAGCAGTCGCACTATCAGGAATATCACCTGTATTCAGATAATAGATCCATTCTTCCAATGGGCTTTTAGCTACCTGATTAAAATCATTGACCTTCAAAATATAATATTCAGGATAAAGTTGACTTACTGTATCCACTTTAAAAGTTTGTTTCTGAAAAGGAGTCAGTTCAAGCATATCTCCCTGATGAATTCCCCGGAATTCCGTTTTACCGTGATATACGGTATCTTTACCACTACCCAAAGAAAAATAGACAATATTGACACTATATACTTTACGTACCTTATAATAGCCTTCTCCACGATTAATATACTCGGTCACTTTAGAAGTACCAAACAGAATACGTTGGAAATAAGCATACTCATTATTGTTCTGAACTTCAATCAGAATAAGTTCACCTTTCGAGTTTTCAGCAAGCATATCTACACGATTATACTTATCAAATTCATCTTCTTGATTGCTTTCACTCTCCAAAAGTTTCTGAATGACTATCTTTTCATTCAAAAGAGTAGTCAGAAGGCCTTCAAGAACAGCAAAATTGGCTTTATTACGCAATAAACGCTTCATAGCCCAATCGAAACGAATATAATTACTCGGCATAAGTTCGTCTCCTTTCTTGTTATCTTGTTTCATGCTAACAAAGGTAAGCAGAAAATGTTTGATTCCCAATAAAATGTCTCTTCTTATATTATGTCCGTGGTTTAATCCGAAAGCAGCTTCTCCAACCAAGTTCTCACCTCCTCCGCAGTAGGATGAATAGCCAATATTTTCCCATTTTTATCCACCAGATAAGTACATCCGCCACCATTACCTACACCATACCTCTCCCAGATCTTGCCTGCATCATTTAATTCCAGAAGATTGAGCCATGGATATTTGTCTTTAGCAACAGCATTTTTCATATCAGCAGCCTTGCGTTCACGAGCTACGCCCACTACTACAAATCCTTTATCTTTATACGTTTCATAAACAGGAATCATACTGATAGAAGTACGACGACAAGGACCACACCATGAAGCCCATAAATCGATCAACGCTACTTTTCCCTGTATCTCTTCGGATAATGTATATTGAACACCTTGTAAATCAGGTGCTGTAAAGTCAACAAAATTTCCGCCGATCTTTATTTCGTTACTTACAATCCATAATTTCATATACTCCGTCATAGGATTATCAGTAAATTTTTCAGCGTATACTGTACGGTATAGATTGATATAAGTAGTCATATTTTCATCGGAATCATGCATTCTTCTTGCCTGACGAGTCAATAAGTAAAGTCCCACTAAAGTAGGATTTGACTGGATATACTCATTTTGATATTCCCTATATTTACTATACACTTCCTGGCTCTTTTGTTCAAATGCTTTATATTCTTCCGTATATGCTTTCCCTTCTTTTTCCAGTTGACGTGCCTTTTTGCGAATCGCATCTAATTCCTGCTTGTCCTCCGTCTTTGCAAATTGCCCATGTAAAACCCTCATCTCCGGAGTTTCTATTTTCCCTTCCTGCTCTAAACGTTCTCTCTCTTTCTCAAGAGGAAACATAAATCGATCATTCGTTTCTTTCCGGAAACGAAGAAGTTCACTTGTCAACGGTGCATTCGAATGTATTTCCGGTTCTTTCTCCATTGAATACAAGGCCAATTCTATTTTACCATTCTCGGAAAAGAAAGAAATCGGATGCCACGCACCATTCATCTGATCGCTCCAGGCATATAATATATAGGGCTCTTCTTTATCAACATATAAATCATAAGAGAATTTTCCATCACGCACCGGGACAGAAATCCATTCCTGCACACGGGGATCAGTGCCTTCCGGCATCAACATTAAACGACTGTATGCGGGATTATCAATCACTTTACCTTCAATACGACAATGTATTTTCTTCTTTTGATCCGGCTTCTCTAAAGAAATGTCATTTATCTGAAAGCCATTGTCTCCAGTCAGCATTTCATCAAAATCCACTGATTTATCACGTTTATCTATTGGTTCGAATTGTAATGTAAATGAACGGTTACAGGATACAGGCATATATTCCTTATTATCCAATTTTATACCTGTCGCACGTATCAGACGATACATTTTCCCTGTTTGTCTTCCTTTTAGTACAGAGGAAGACGCTATGCTAACCCATGAATTGGGACGACTATACATATCGCCCTTAATAACAACAGCTGTATCTGAAACCTCAACTTGATATAACTCCAGTGCATCAGTTGTACGTGCTCCTGTTGCCGGATATTCAATCACTCTGGTTTGTGCCGAAACAGAGATTCCCATCAGGACAATTCCAACTGCTAATAGTGTGTTTCTCATATTATTTTCCTATTTTATTTTCCACTGTCCCAGCGTCCGTGTCGTACTATCAAAGTTTACTCCAATTTTAACAACCTTGCGATGATCTATCTCATAAGGAATAGCATATTGTTTACTATTAATTTGCGCCAACGCTTCTTCGGGTGTTCCGTCCACTTTAAACTCAAACACATAAATCGCATCAGACATCTTTATCACCACATCTGCTCTGCCAATAGCATTCTTAACCTCTACATCCACATATTGCCCCATCAAACAGAATAACAAATAGAAGATAGTTTGGTAGTGCTTCTCCTGATTGTTCTCCAAATCGTATGGTATAGAAGAAAAGAAAGAACGAGTACGAAGAAGGCACTGCTCAATATCACCTTTCATCAAATCCCTGACAAAAGAGACTACGTAGAAATTACTTTCGCGGGTCGGCTGATTGAGGTAAGAGGGAATCAACGTCTCAATAAAGCCTATTTTAACTTCTTCATTAGGATAGCCTAATGTATATGTACGGAAAAGAGATTCATATCCTTTGATAGTCAGATAACCGCTCTGATAAAGTACAGGAATCGGATCGGTGATAACCTCCGTCGCTTTATCAAAGTCCTCATCTTTCACTTCCATCTTCTCCAATAAATTGAGACTGAAGTCCATTCGCTGTAACATTTCAATCAAGAAAGTGGGCGTACCGGTAGAGAACCAAAAACTTTTATAATCCCTTTGAGAAAAAGCATTGAAAAGACTAAACGGGTTGTAAATATCTTCACAATTCTTGCTAAAGTGATAACCGTCATATTGCCGTTTCAAATGCTGGCAGGCTTCTTCATAAGTCTCATTGTTCTTCTGCGCTATCCTCTCAATATCCGGTTGCATTTGACTCCGCAATTCACCTTCTGTAATACCACAAATAGTACTATAATCATCGCTCATACTGATATTCTGCAAGTTATTCAACTCACTAAATATACTCATCTGACTGAATTTACTGATACCTGTCAGAAATAAAAAACGAAGGTATTGCCCTTGGGCTTTGAGAGGACTGAAGAACTTCCGCATTTCAGTTCGTAATTGTCCTTGTAAAGCAGAGTCACTATTACTATCCAATAAAGGTGCATCATATTCGTCAATCAATACGACAACCTGCTTTCCTGTCTGTTGGTAAATTCGCTGAAGCAAACCCGTCAAACGCGCTGCATAGCTCGTTTCTTCTTCATTTTTCCCATAAATCCTCTCCCATCCGCTTAGATAAAGATTCAGTTGCTCTTGCAAGTCTTCGATAGCGGTATATTTTGTTCTGCTGAAATCAATATGCAACACAGGATAAACAGTCCATTCTTGTTCCAACTGTTCTATTGCCAGTCCTTTGAATAAATCTTTTTTTCCGGAGAAATAGGCGTCAAGAGTAGAGACTAGAAGACTTTTTCCGAAACGGCGGGGGCGGCTAAGGAAATACACAGTATCAGTATGGACTAATTGATAAATCAATGCGGTTTTATCAATATATACACAATCCATATTACGTAACTGCTCAAAATTCTGTATCCCGATAGGATATCTTCTAAATATCTCTTTCATATCAATCTAATGTTTTTTGTTGAAACATGAACAAAGATAACGTTTTTACGCATATCTTGGACAAAATACAATCCGAATTTGTTATCTTTGCCCATATCATTGTTATATCAAAATGAAAGTTGTTATGAATCCATCCGTTAATATGCTCCGCAAACTCCCGATAGGAATACAAAGCTTCGAAAAACTCCGCTCTGAAGGTTTTCTTTATGTGGATAAGACTGCGTTGGTGTTTCGTTTGGTACAAGCAGGTGCTCCTTGTTTCCTTAGTCGTCCGCGGCGTTTCGGAAAGAGTCTGCTACTATCTACTTTTGAAGCTTATTTCAAAGGACAGAAAGAACTCTTCAAGGGACTTGCTATCGAACAATTGGAACAGAATTGGTTCGAATATCCGGTACTTCACCTCGACTTAAATGCTGAAAAATATGACAGCAAAGAACGATTAGAGAAAATGTTGGAATTTCACCTGACAAGGTGGGAAACACAATACGGTGTTGATAAAGGAACAATGACATTTTCCGGCAGGTTCGCCACAATCATCCAACAAGCCTATGAACAAAACGGACGCAGGGTAGTTGTGCTCGTTGATGAATATGATAAACCCATGCTACAATCATTCGATAATCCGGAATTGCAAGACGACTATCGTAAAACATTGACAGCCTTTTATACCGTGCTCAAAAGTACCGATGCTTACTTGCAGTTTGTCTTTATCACCGGAGTGACAAAATTTGCGCAAATGGGGATATTCAGCACACTGAATCAACTCAACGATATCAGCTTTGACCTTGAATATAATGCTCTCTGCGGCATGACTCGCCCTGAAATAGAAGCAACTTTTGCTCCTGAACTTCAAGCACTGGCCGCACAAACGGAAGCAACTTATGACAATGTAGTGGAACAACTTACCCGACAATATGACGGTTACCGTTTTACTCCGAGCAAGGGATTTGCCCCAATATATAACCCGTTTAGCGTACTTAGCGCCCTTGACAAACTGCGTTTCGGTGACTATTGGTTTGCCAGCGGCACTCCCACTTTCCTGGTGGAGATACTTAAAAAGACTGATTTTGACCTTCGTGAACTTGATGGCATCGAAGTTTCTTCCGTCTCTTTGAGTGACGACAGGGCAAATATCGGCAATCCTGTACCGATGATTTATCAGAGTGGGTATTTGACGATAAAGTCTTACGACCCGAAATTCAGGGTATATACATTGGGATTTCCCAATGAAGAAGTGAAATACGGTTTTCTCAACTTTGCCACCCCTTTTTATACTTCAGTTTCATCAACCGATACGTCTTTTTATATCGGTAAATTTGTTCGCGAACTATGTAATGGAGACGTTGAAGCATTCCTCACCCGTTTGAGCTGTTTCTTCGCTGACTTCCCCTACGAATTGAATTCGAAAACGGAACGTTATTATCAAGTTGTATTCTATCTAGTTTTCAAACTAATGGGCCAATTCCCACAAGCGGAAGTACGCACTGCCATCGGTCGTGCAGATGCTGTAGTAAAGACTGCCAATTATATCTATGTATTCGAATTCAAACTAGAGGGTACAGCCGAAGACGCTTTACGGCAGATAGATGAAAAAGATTATATGTTACCTTATAGTGTTGACGGCAGGAAGCTCATAAAGGTAGGTGTTTCCTTTGATGCCGAGAAACGGAATTTAGGAAAATGGATCATTAAAGAGTGACGCTATCCCACCAACATAGTGACGGTATATGCACAGGATAGCGTCACTATCCAAGGCATATACCGTCACTATATTTAAACCGGATATTTCGGGCTTTTAACTCTAGTTTCCGCGCTGTGTAGGCAAGGTAAATTCCTGCGAATCACAAATCACCCCATTCTCGTCCGCCACTGCGACACGGAATGTCACTTCACCATCTTTCAACCTTTCACCTGCATGAATCGAAGCCGTATAACGGATACCCTCACCCGGAAGAATTTCCTCAATCATCACCGAAGGAGAGATGCCGAGATGCTTCACCTTTCCTACCGTTTCTACCACAGGAACCACATTATAGACAGGCTTTCTCCCTTCATTCATAATCTCAAAGATAATCTTGCTATTTTCTCCCGCATCAATCACATGACTACGATTATCATCAATGAAACGGATTTTGCGCAACTTCAGTTGAGAAATGGGCGGCTGCACTTGCGGCTGCTTCTTATACTTTTGCACACGTACTTCCCGTACTTCAGGAATATACGCATCCTCCTCTATCTGCTCTTGTCTCGGTGCCGTCAATGCGTTTCCAATAGCCGCACCGGCAATGGTTCCTACAATATTTCCAATAGCAGAGCCACGATAACCGCCCCTCCAGCCATGATTATTATCTCCGATAAGTCCGCCTATCGAACTTCCCAGACTACCTCCGATAGAAGCACCTGCCATGATAGCTCCCGGATTTCCCATACGCCCCGACGCACATCCACTCAAAAGCAAAGCGGAAAGCAAAATTACTGTTAGTTGTTTCTTCATGAGCCTCTCTATTTAGTGTTATTATTTATTCTACCACTTTAAAACGAGCGAAACGCAACAATAGTTGTTTGTCACCCGCATTTTTAAAATGAATAGTGGCTTTCGCATTGTCTCCCGTTCCTTCCACTTTCAGCACTTCGCCCAATCCGAAACGTTCGTGCTCTATCATCTGTCCGACTTGTACTCCTGCTACCGATGCTGAACCGGAAGACGCCATCTGCGCACTGCTACTTCCACCAACAGCACTTACCTTCTTCAAATTTCTCGGCACACTGGGAGCAATAATCTGTGCTTTCGGACGTTCACGCTGCTCGGAAGAATTACTACCGAAAGGCGCACGCGACGAAGAAGCAGAACGGGCAAAGCCCCCTTCAATCTCCCTGCGGAAACGTCCCGCACCTTCATCCACAGCACGGCTCACTCCTGCTTCATGCGGCAACCGCAAATAATCAACATCAATATCACGCAGGAAACGACTGGGACTTCCAAACTCCATCTTTCCGTAACGGAAACGGGTTTTGGCAAAAGACAGATAGCAATGTTCTTCCGCACGGGTAATAGCTACATAGAACAAGCGACGTTCTTCTTCCAGCGCCCGGGGAGAATCTCCGACCATCCCACTGGGAAACAGATTTTCTTCCAGACCGACTACAAATACATTCTTAAACTCCAATCCTTTCGCCGAATGGACGGTCATCAACGTTATCTTTTCCCCATCATCCGCCTTGTCGGAGTCCTGATCGGTGAGCAACGCAATTTCCGAAAGGAAATCAGTAAGAGACACATTCGGATCGCCTTCCTCCTGCCGCAAAGCGCAGAAGTCATTCATACCATTCACCAACTCTTCTATGTTCTCCTTACGACTTAGATTCTCGGGGGATGTGTCCTGACAAACATCATTGATAATACCGGACTGACGGATAATATCCGTTCCTATTTCATAAGCGTTCTTATCCGCCTGATCGGCAATAAAACCTTCTATCAGTTCACGAAAGCCCTGCAGTTTTGCATGAGTTCCTTTGTTTATATCCAGTCCGTAACTCAATGGTTCGCAGACTGCCGCCCAAAGACTTACGCCATGATTGGTAGCCGCTGATATAATCTTCCCGACCGTGGTATCTCCAATGCCACGAGCCGGATAATTGATGATTCGTTTAAACGCTTCTTCATCATTCGGATTCACCACCAAACGGAAATAAGCAATCACATCTTTTATCTCTTTCCGCTGATAGAACGAGAGTCCCCCGTAAATCTTATAAGGCATACTCCGTTTCCGAAGAGCCTCTTCGAAAATACGGCTTTGCGCATTCGTACGATATAGAATGGCAAATTCAGCATATCCGTAGTGATATTCCCGACGCAGCTCCGCAATCTTATTAGCCACAATATCACCCTCTTCCACATCACTATACGCCTGAAACACACCGATGGGTTCCCCTTTTTCTTTCTCCGAGAACACGGCTTTCCGGATCTGACGTTCGTTCTTTTCAATCAGACTATTGGCAGCACAAACAATGGTTTGCGTAGAACGGTAATTCTGTTCCAGTTTAAAGACTTTCGTGTTGGGATAGATTTTCGTAAAATAGAGAATATTATCAATATCCGCCCCACGGAAAGAATAGATACTTTGCGCATCATCTCCCACCACACAGACACGTTGATTCTCCTTTGTCAGTTGCAGAACAATGCTATGCTGCGCATAATTCGTATCCTGATACTCATCCACCAACACATAACGGAACTGATCGCGATAACGTGCCAGCACTTCCGGAAAGTCACGAAACAGAATATAGGTATATACCAATAAATCATCAAAATCCATCGCTCCCGCCTGACGGCATCTGTCCCAATAACGGGTATAGATGTCACGGATAGCAGGCATCTTGGCAGCCATATCTCCTTCGTAAGCCTCTTTATTGGCAGCATACCCCGTAGGAGTGACCAAATGGTTTTTTGCATTAGAGATGCGTGCCTGCACTACTCCCGGCTTATAAGTTTTCTCGTCCAACCCCATCTCTTTAATGATGGAACGAAGCAGGCTCTTACTATCAGCCGTATCATAGATGGTGAACTGGGAAGTGAATCCAATATATTGTGCTTCGGCACGAAGAATACGTGAGAAAATGGAATGGAAAGTACCCATCCACAAATAACGTGCCCGTTCCATACCTACCTGCCGGGCAATACGCTCTTTCATCTCGCGCGCAGCCTTATTAGTAAAGGTCAGCGCAAGGATATTCCACGGATTGTACCCGTTCTCCTGCTCCAGCAAGTAAGCGATTTTATAAGTCAACACACGCGTCTTCCCCGAACCCGCACCGGCTATCACCAGCGAAGGACCGTCATTATAAGTCACTGCTGCACACTGACTCTCGTTCAATTCATCTATATAATTGGTATTCATAACAGCATTATAAAAACAATGTGGATTTTTAACAAACCCTTGGCACTCAAATTTGTTCTCAATACAAAAGTATAATATTCATTCGAGAATGAAGGTATTTTTATGAATTTTCATCACTAACTATTTTAACCTAACCCCAAAAAGCAATGAAAAGGAGTATATTTTTATCAATTATTTTAAGTTTGTTTCTGGTTGCCTGCATTCCACAGGCAATGGCACAAAAACAGAGCCGCTTGGAAAAGCTGCTAAGGTATCTGAACGATAATGACGCCGACAAATGGCAGAAAAACCGTGATAAGATAGATGACGAGACGCAAACCTATTATGCCGAAGAACTGGCATTGTTGGACGTTCTCAACGAATTGTGGAACAAACAAAGTGAGCAAGCTGCCACCAACTATTTCGGCTGTTACGAACAAGCTACGAAAGCTTATTTTCCGAATATCTGCGAAGAAGAGAAAATACAGCTTTCCAACGTACAAGACAAAGCGGAACAGGCTGTTATCTCCATCTTAGAAGCATCGAAAGAGCAGATTCCCTTTAGCAAGACATTGATGGACAGCATCCAGTCAAGCGGCTATCCGGCAGACTCCGCCCTCTTGCAAAAGGTGCGGGACATCCGCGAACTGGCCCTACTGGAAGGGATGCTGAAAACACCTGCGCTGAACATCTATCAAACGTATATCTCGGAATATCCGAACGGCAAGTTTATCTCTCAAATCAACACTGCGGAGAACAAACGGCTTTATCAGATTGTAAAGAGTAATCCGACCTCTGCGAATTTCAAAGCATTCTTTGATAATGCCGCCATGCAGAAATTCTTCACTGATAAAGATACACGTCCCTTCCTTTCGGAAGTCCGCACGTTATACGACGACTTTCTGTTTCAAGGGATTGACAGTCTCCGGGAGAAAGGAAATGCAACAGCTATCCGACAGATCATTGACGACTATAAGCAATCACCTTACCTGACTTCCACAGCACGTACGCACCTGGATGACCTTGAATATCTTAGTGAAAAAGCTGATTTTGAGCTTTTAAAACCTGCCATTGTCAGTTCCGAATCGTTAAGTATGTTGCAGGATTTTCTTTGCACACACAGATACAAGGAATTTCGCGACCAGGCCAACGCACTGCGGGCACCTTTTATTCTGCAAACAATCATATCCACCCCTACTTCCGTGAAATACTATAATGGAGGGCGATTGATAAAGTCTGCGGAAAACGACAGCACAGGAACCACCTCGACCACTTATTCGTATGACGATAAAGGACAGCTCGTCTCCACCCTGGCACTTACCATGAAGAACGGGCAGCCAAGTAATGAAATACAGACGAATAGATTATACGACCCGCAAGGTCACTGCATCTTTGAGGTACAAACGAATCCGAAAACCAAAACGGATCTCTACCGGCGGACACGCCGCATCGGTACCGATGGAAGTATTGAGAGTGATTCGCTCAAGTATGCAGACGGAAGAGTCGTCATAAGCTCCTATAATAAACAGGGATTATTGACCGAAACCAAAGAATATAATAAGAACGGAGAACTTCAGACCTACACCGCCAACAAATATGATGATAAAGGAAGATTGATTTCATCCCAACATCAAAACTTGCTTTTTGCCAATTCTCCGGATCAGGTTATTTCACAAAAAGATGCTTATGAATACGATAAATACGGTTATCTATCGCAGATTGTCTACCAACGGATTTTGGGTAATAACCAAAAAACGTCCGGATGCCTGACTTGCCTGTACGATAAATACGGGAACCGGATTGACGGCAATTCTTATTATGAATATGACAATACGGGCCAATGGATCTGCCGGACCAACCGCGATCACCCGAAAGAGGTGGAACGTATACAGTACATTTACAAATAAAGTAAGATGCTGTGAACATTTTGCAGAAGGCTTCTGTTATTATAGTATAACAAGCCAATTAAAACTTGTAACATTATGAATACTATATTAATGTCTTTAATTATGATGACCATGACTTACGAAATGCCTAAACTTCCTTACGCAAACAATGCGTTGGAACCTGTAATCAGTCAGCAAACAATAGATTTCCATTACGGAAAACATCTACAAACGTATGTAAATAATCTGAATAGCCTCGTACCCGGAACAGAATATGAAGGTAAAACGGTAGAAGAAATCGTTGCAACCGCACCGGACGGAGCTATATTCAATAACGCCGGACAAGTATTGAATCACAATCTGTACTTCCTGCAATTTGCCCCGAAACCCTCAAAGAAGGAACCGTCAGGCAAACTGGGAGAAGCCATCAAACGTGACTTCGGTAGCTTTGAAAACTTCAAGAAAGAATTCAACGCAGCAGCAGTCGGATTGTTCGGTTCAGGATGGGCCTGGCTATCCGTTGGGAAAGACGGTAAACTGAAAATCACGAAAGAAGCCAACGGCAGCAATCCGGTACGTGCCGGTTTGAAACCGCTTCTCGGATTTGACGTTTGGGAACACTCCTATTATCTGGATTATCAGAACCGCCGCGCCGACCACGTAAATGCCCTGTGGGACATCATCGACTGGGATGTGGTTGAAAAAAGAATGTAACCGGATTTACTAGCAAAACTATACTTATGAAAAAGGTCGTTGTGTTTTCACAGCGACCTTTTTTACAGACTAAAAAAACAAACTTTTATTATATATCAAACGCATTAGTTGTATTTTTGCAACCTATAAACTAGCATAACAAACAATTATGGTACTATATAAAAGAAAAGAGATACGATATATTGTCTCCATTGCCGTTCTTCTTTTCTTCCCCCTTTTCTGCAACGCTGCCGCCACAGAAGAACCAGAGGAAGAGATCCTGTTCATTACCTCATACAATTCTGACACTAAATATACCTACGATAACATCAGCACATTTATAGAAACCTACACCCAATTGGGAGGAAGATACTCGACCATTGTAGAAAACATGAATGCGACGGATTTAACGCAGGCGCACCAATGGAAAAAAACATTAACCGATATTTTAGACAAACATCCGAAAGCTAAATTAGTGATTCTTTTGGGTGGTGAAGCATGGAGCAGTTTCCTTCATCTTGAAGATGAGAAATATAAGCAGCTTCCTGTTTTCTGCGCAATGGCATCACGCAACGGCATCCGTATTCCGGAGGATTCAATCGATATGCGGAACTATAATCCTGTAAGTATCAACTTAACGGAACGAATGAAGGAGTACAACGTAAAATACTGTGATACATACGAATATAACATCAGCAAAGATATCGAAATGATACAGGATTTCTACCCGGACACAGAGCACCTGGTATTTGTATCGGATAATACCTATAACGGACTTGCCGAACTGGCATGGTTCAAGAAAAACCTGCAACATTTCCCGCAGTTATCCATCACCTATATTGACGGCCGCATCCACACACTCGATATGGCTGCCAATCAATTGCGCAATCTTCCCAGAAACACAGCAATGCTTCTTGGTATCTGGAGAATTGACAGCCGGGGAATCACTTACATGAACAACTCCGTTTATGCTTTTTCCAAAGCCAATCCACTCCTGCCTGTGTTCAGTATGACTTCCACCGCAATAGGCTATTGGGCCATCGGAGGATATGTCCCGCAATATGAAGGAGTGGGAAAAAATATGGGAGAATATGCTTACCGCTTTTTAGACCAGAAGGAAACGGGTATCAGCAGCATCAATGTCTTACCCAACCGATATAAATTTGACGCGAAGAAACTAAAGGAATGGGGATTTGAAAACAAGAAGTTGCCTGTCAACTCAATGGTTATCAATCAGCCTATCCCCTTCTTTGTAGCCTACAAGACAGAAGTGCAATTTATCCTGATTATCTTCCTCGTATTAGTAGGAAGTCTGATGATTTCCCTGTATTACTATTACCGGACGAAAATCCTGAAAAATCACCTTGAAAGAACCACGCAACAATTGCGGGAAGATAAAGAGAAACTGGAAGAGTCTGAAATCGAATTACGCGACGCCAAAGAGCGCGCCGAAGAAGCTAATCAATTAAAAAGTGCTTTTGTCTCGAATATGAGCCATGAGATACGGACACCTTTAAATGCAATTGTCGGTTTCTCCAGCCTGATTATCGGTTCGGTAGAGCAGAATGATGAATTGAAAGAATATGCGGATATCGTCCAGACTAATTCCAATTTATTGCTCCAACTGATTAGCGATGTACTGGATATATCACGCCTGGAATCAGGAAAGCTGCAATTCAACTATGAATGGTGCGAGCTAGTGAACCATTGCCAGAATATGATTACTCTCACCAACCGGAACAAGACAGTGGATGTAGACATCAAACTCCAAATGCCTAAGGAGCCTTACATGCTCTACACGGACCCGTTGCGTCTGCAACAGATTATTATCAACCTGCTGAATAATGCCTTGAAATTCACTCCTGCCGGAGGAAGTATCACGCTGGATTATGAAGTGGACGAAGAAAAGCAATGTATGCTGTTCTCGGTGACAGATACCGGCACGGGAATCCCCGAAGATAAACAGGAACTCGTATTCCAACGTTTCGAAAAGCTGAATGAATTCGTGCAAGGTACAGGGTTGGGACTGGCTATCTGTAAACTGACCATCCAATATATGGGAGGTGATATATGGATTGACAAGAGCTACAAAAATGGCGCCCGATTTATCTTTTCTCATCCCATCAAAAAACAGGAATCAACAGAAAAATGAAAAAAAATCGACTGATTTAGTGTTTTTCTGTTTCTTTTTCGCTTACTTTGCTCCCGTAAAGACAAAGGGGTGCCCCATGAGGGGCTGAGATTATACCCTAGGAACCTGAGGCAGTTAATACTGACGTAGGGATTGTGTTTCTTCTTATCGCCTTTCCATTTAAGCACGCTCTTTGTATTTACTTTCAACTTATTTATTCTGATAGGACAATGAAAGTACAAGTGAACAACAAAGAGGTGGAAATGACTCCTGCTTCTACCCTTACGCAACTGACAGCACAGCTCGAACTTCCGGTTCAAGGCATTGCTATCGCCGTAAACAACAAAATGATTCCCCGTACCGAATGGGAGTGTTTCATTCTACACGAGAACGATAACCTAGTGATTATCAAAGCTGCTTGTGGAGGATAAGGAGATGATTAGTCTACAATTTATCACGCATCAGACCGAACGGTATTCGTACCTCGAATCGGCACGTATGGCACTCGAAGGCGGATGCAAATGGATCCAGCTACGTATGAAAGACGCTCCTCTCGAAGAAGTGGAAGCAGTAGCCCTGCAACTGAAGCCGCTTTGCAAAGAGCACGAAGCAATCCTGATTCTGGATGACCACGTCGAACTGGCCAAAAAGCTGGAAGTGGACGGTGTACATCTAGGCAAAAAGGATATGCCTATCGACCAGGCCCGCCAAATACTTGGTGAAGCCTTTATTATCGGCGGCACTGCAAACACTTTCGAAGATGTCGTACAACACTATCGTGCCGGAGCCGATTATCTCGGCATCGGTCCTTTCCGGTTTACTACCACTAAAAAGAATCTAAGCCCTGTACTGGGTTTGGAGGGCTATTCTTCTATTCTTTCACAGATGAAGGAAGCGAATATCGAAATCCCCGTTGTAGCTATCGGGGGAATCACTTTTGAGGATATTCCTGCCATACTTCATACAGGAGTAAATGGAATAGCCCTGTCAGGAACTATTCTCGGAGCAGATAATCCGGTAGAAGAAACACGTAGAATCATTGAAAGTGATCTATAATTTATCAAATGATAAATGGAATTTTAATTCAGACAGAAGAACAAAAGAACATAAAAGCTGCACTTAGATAATTATTTCTACTGTTTTATTTTTGTTCTTATGTTCTTCTGTCTCAAAAAATCAGCATTTAAATAATCAACTAAAATATATAGAATGGAAAAGTTAGTAATTGCGGGACGCGAATTTAGCTCCCGCCTTTTCCTGGGAACAGGAAAATTCAATTCCAATGAAGTAATGGAACAAGCTATCCTGGCTTCGGGTACGGAAATGGTAACTGTTGCCATGAAACGAATCGACATGGATAACAAAGAAGACGACATGCTGAAACATATCATTCATCCGAATATTCAGTTATTGCCCAACACCTCCGGTGTACGTAACGCGGAAGAAGCTATTTTCGCCGCACAACTGGCTCACGAAGCCTTTGGAACAAACTGGCTGAAACTGGAAATTCATCCGGACCCGCGCTATCTGCTCCCCGACTCTATCGAAACACTGAAAGCTACGGAAGAACTGGTGAAACTGGGCTTTATCGTGTTACCTTATTGCCAGGCTGACCCTGTACTCTGCAAACGGCTGGAAGAAGCAGGCGCAGCTACCGTTATGCCGCTCGGTGCCCCCATCGGTACGAACAAAGGATTGCAGACAAAAGAATTCCTGCAAATCATTATCGAACAGGCAGGTATCCCGGTGGTAGTGGATGCCGGTATCGGCGCGCCAAGCCATGCTGCCGAAGCAATGGAACTGGGAGCTTCCGCTGTATTAGTGAATACTGCAATAGCCGTTGCCGGAAATCCGGTAGAAATGGCTAAAGCATTCAAAGCAGCTACAGAAGCCGGAAGACAGGCGTACGAAGCAGGATTAGGATTACAAGCCGTCGACTTTGTAGCAGAAGCAAGTTCACCTCTAACGGCTTTTCTTGATTAAAACAAATAAACTATGGAACAAAAAATAAAATTCCCCCGCTCGCAGAAAGTCTATTTACCTGGTAAACTTTATCCGAATATCCGCGTTGCCATGCGGAAAGTGGAGCAAGTGCCCAGTGTCAGCTTTGAAGGCGAAGAAAAGATAGCAACACCAAATCCGGAAATATATGTATATGATACCAGCGGACCGTTCAGTGATGCGGAAATGAACATTGACCTCAAAAAAGGACTGCCCCGCATGCGTGAAGAATGGATCGTGGGGCGTGGTGATGTAGAGCAACTTCCCGAAATTACTTCAGAATACGGACAAATGAGAAGAGATGATAAAAGTCTCGATCACTTACGTTTCGAACACATCGCCCTGCCCTATCGCGCTAAAAAAGGGGAAGCAATCACCCAAATGGCGTATGCCAAAAGAGGAATTATCACTCCTGAAATGGAATACGTAGCGATCCGCGAAAATATGAATTGTGAGGAACTGGGAATTAAAACTCACATTACCCCCGAATTTGTTCGTCAGGAGATTGCGGAGGGACGTGCTGTACTACCGGCCAACATCAACCACCCGGAAGCTGAACCGATGATTATCGGACGTAACTTCCTTGTAAAAATCAATACGAACATCGGAAATTCGGCTACTACCTCCAGCATTGATGAAGAAGTGGAGAAAGCACTGTGGAGCTGTAAATGGGGTGGAGACACGTTGATGGATCTTTCCACAGGAGAAAACATCCATGAAACACGTGAATGGATTATCCGCAATTGTCCCGTACCGGTAGGCACTGTTCCTATTTATCAGGCACTTGAAAAAGTGAATGGCATAGTGGAAGACCTCACCTGGGAAATCTACCGGGACACATTGATTGAACAATGTGAACAAGGGGTAGATTACTTTACCATCCATGCAGGGATTCGCCGTCATAATGTTCATCTTGCCGATAATCGCTTGTGCGGCATTGTCAGCCGTGGAGGAAGTATTATGAGTAAATGGTGCCTCGTACACGATCAGGAAAGTTTCTTATACGATCATTTTGACGATATCTGTGATATTCTGGCACAATATGACGTAGCCGTGTCATTAGGTGACGGACTTCGTCCGGGTTCTATCTACGACGCAAACGATGAAGCGCAGTTTGCCGAACTCGATACCATGGGAGAGCTGGTGCTCCGTGCCTGGGATAAAAATGTTCAGGCATTTATTGAAGGCCCCGGACACGTTCCGATGCATAAAATTAAAGAGAACATGGAACGTCAGATTGAAAAATGCCATGACGCCCCTTTCTACACGCTCGGCCCGTTGGTGACGGATATTGCTCCCGGATACGACCATATCACTTCTGCTATCGGTGCCGCACAAATCGGATGGTTGGGGACGGCTATGCTTTGTTATGTCACCCCGAAAGAACACCTTGCCTTACCTGATAAAGAAGACGTACGCGTAGGAGTAATCACTTACAAGATAGCCGCTCATGCCGCTGACCTGGCAAAAGGACACCCGGGTGCACAGGTACGCGACAACGCATTGAGTAAAGCTCGCTATGAGTTCCGCTGGAAAGACCAGTTCGACCTATCTCTCGATCCGGAACGGGCGCAGACCTATTTCCGCGCAGGACACCATATCGACGGAGAATATTGTACGATGTGCGGACCTAATTTCTGTGCAATGAGATTGTCACGCGATTTAAAGAAAAGCACTAAAAGCAACAAATAATGAGTGGGGAGAAACAAAACGTCAGGCCACTGACCTACCCTCTCCCCTCATTTTAATTTTCAATTTTTAATTTATAATTGAATAAAATGTTCTCAGACGAATTAGAAAAAATATCCTGGGAAGAGACGACAAAAGCCATCTATTCCAAAACAGATGCTGACGTACGCCGTGCGTTGGGTAAAAAAGAGCATCTGGATGTCAACGACTTTATGGCGCTGATTTCACCTGCCGCCACTCCTTATCTGGAAGTGATGGCACGCCTTAGTCAGAAATATACAATGGAACGGTTCGGTAAGACAATCTCTATGTTTGTACCGCTCTACCTGACTAATTCATGTACCAATTCCTGTGTCTATTGCGGTTTTCACATCAGCAATCCGATGAAGAGAACGATATTGACAGAGGAAGAGATTGTCAATGAATACAAAGCCATCAAACGGTTGGCTCCTTTTGAGAATCTACTGCTTGTAACCGGTGAAAACCCGGCCGCAGCAGGTGTCCCATACATTGCCCGGGCGTTGGATTTGGCAAAGCCTTATTTCAGCAACCTGCAAATTGAAGTAATGCCTCTTAAAGCGGAAGAATACAAGGAGCTAACCAATCATGGCCTGAACGGAGTGATCTGTTTTCAAGAGACTTACCATAAAGCAAATTACAAAACGTATCATCCAAGAGGCATGAAGTCAAAATTCGAATGGCGTGTAAACGGCTTCGACCGCATGGGGCAGGCAGGTGTACACAAGATTGGTATGGGTGTCCTGATCGGTCTGGAGGAATGGCGAACCGACGTAACGATGATGGCTTATCATCTGCGTTATTTGCAGAAGCATTACTGGAAAACGAAATATAGCGTAAACTTCCCGCGTATGCGCCCGTCTGAAAACGGCGGATTCCAGCCGAATGTAGTCATGAATGACCGGGAACTCGCCCAACTTACATTCGCCATGCGAATCTTCGACCATGATGTAGATATCTCTTATTCTACCCGTGAGAGCGCAGAAATCCGAAACCACATGGCAACACTTGGCGTAACCACAATGAGTGCGGAAAGTAAAACTGAACCGGGAGGATATTTCAGTTATCCTCAAACCCTGGAACAATTTCACGTAAGTGATGAGCGAAAGGCGGTTGAAGTGGAACGTGATTTGAAAAAACTGGGTCGTGAACCCGTCTGGAAAGATTGGGATCAGTCTTTTGATTTTAAAAGATAAACAGATGCGATACGACAGACAAATTATACTTCCCGAAGTCGGAGAAGAAGGTCAGAAGAAACTGCAGGAAGCCAAAGTGCTTATTGTAGGCATGGGAGGGCTGGGCTCTCCCATCGCCCTCTACCTGACAGGTGCAGGTGTGGGATGCCTGGGACTGGTAGATGATGACTTGGTAAGCATCACCAACCTACAACGACAAGTGCTCTATTCCGAAAAGGAATTAGGTAAACCAAAAGCTATCTGTGCTGCGGAACGGCTCTCCGCTCTCAACAGTGAAATCGAAATACACCCCTACGCTGCCCGGCTGACGAAAGACAATGCGTATGATATCATTCAGGAATATGATATAGTGGTGGATGGCTGCGACAACTTTGCCACCCGCTACCTGATTAACGACATTTGCATTGAACAGAAAAAGCCCTACGTATATGGTGCTATCTGCGGTTTTGAAGGACAGGTTTCTGTGTTCAACTACGGAAATCAAAAGAAAAACTACCGGGATCTTTATCCCGATGAAGAAGAAATGCAACGGATGCCTCCTCCGCCCAAAGGAGTGATGGGGGTTACTCCTGCCATTGTAGGGAGCATTGAAGCTACGGAAGTATTGAAAATAATCTGTGGCTTTGGTGATGTTTTAGCCGGCGAACTATGGACAATTGACCTGCGGACACTGCAATCTAACAAATTTTCACTATAAAGGTTGGTTTCTGACATAGTTAATTAGTAACTTTGCTAAACAATCCAATTTTAACAAAAGAAATGAAACTAATTGTAGTTACCACCCCTACTTTCTTCGTCGAAGAAGATAAGATTATTACCGCTCTTTTCGAAGAGGGGCTGGATGTCCTACATCTTAGAAAGCCGGAGACTCCGGCTATGTATTCGGAACGGCTATTGACACTTATTCCGGATAAATATCACCGTCGCATCGTTACACATGAGCATTTTTATCTAAAAGAAGAATTCAACCTGATGGGAATTCACCTGAATGCGCGTAACCCCAAAGAACCGCATGATTATTATGGTCATATCAGTTGTTCCTGCCATTCAGTGGAGGAGGTAAAAAACAGAAAGCACTTTTACGACTATGTTTTTATGAGCCCTATCTATGACAGTATCTCTAAAGTGAATTACTATTCAACATACACTGCCGAAGAGTTACGCGAAGCACAAAGAGCCAAGATTATCGACTCGAAAGTGATGGCATTGGGAGGTATCAATGAAGACAATTTATTGGAGATTAAGGATTTCGGTTTCGGAGGGGCTGTCGTCTTAGGAGATCTCTGGAATAGATTCGACGCTTGTCAGGACCAAAATTATTTAGCCGTAATCGAGCATTTCAAAAAGCTGAAGAAACTATCAGATTAATAAATATAGCCGATCATAAAACTAACTGGTTATGCTTCCTCATTTTATCCAATAAGAGAAGTGTTTTTCCCAATCATGAAATATTAAAAAAGCCGTTGCGAATTACCTTCTGCAACGGCTCTCTATTTTTTCAGTGTTTTCTTATCAGAACTTATATCCTACAACAATAGAAAAGTTCATGTTTTTAGGATTACCAACTTTTTCCACATCAACTAAACCAAATTGACCATCTAATCCTGCAATGATTCTACCAAATTCCAATGCAACTCCTACGCCAAGACCTGCATCAAAACGCTTCAAAGCATCATCACCAAAAGTATCAACTTTACGTTCTGTATCGTTTCCTAAATCAAATTTTGTTTTACCAGCAATACCACAAGCAAAATAAGGACCTGCATTAACTACAAGATTCGTATTATCTGCAACATTAAAACGTGCAGCAGCCATTACCGGTAATTCCAAATACATTGCATTAATGCTATTTCCATCTTTCTTTGCACCTTTACTAGTCAAGAATAATGAAGGCTGCAATGACCATGTATCATTAAAAGCATATTCAAAACCTCCTCCAAGCTTAAAGCCAACTTTTGCATTCAGATCAAGATCACCTGTATAATTACTAAAGTTCATCCCTACCTTGGCATTCCAACCTGTAATTTGAGAAAAACCTGCTACTGAAATCAGCGCAAATAAAACAAACAAAACACTCTTCTTCATAATTTTAAAGTTTTAAATTAATACTAAAGGTTTTTATTGACCTTATTGTTTAACAATGCAAATGTATAATTGTAATTTGTATTAAACAACTTTTTCGTTAACAAGTGCGTAATTTATAGAGATTATACATAAAAAAAGGGAATTCCCTATTTTTGAGAACTCCCTTTCCTATTTTGTTGAATTACTTTTCTTCTTATCAGAATGCGTAGTGGAAACCAATTGAAAGGTCTTCGCTAGTAAGATTAAGTCCGAATGAATGCTTAATAGGAGCATAATCCTCATCATAATCCATATTTCTCCGATAACCCAAGAAACCATACTTAGCTATAAAAGAGAAATTGTCATTCAACTTAACTGCGATTCCCGGTCTCAAACCGACTTGACCTCTTTTAAAAGTATCTCCATCTTTCACTTTATCAAAACCGATTGAAGCGGTTCCATCTAAGAATAAACGCACAATACCACTTTCATAATAAGAGAAACGGATATACGGAGCAAAGTCAAATGAATTCATAGAAACTTTGTTTGCATACTCATGTCCATACGCTAATTCAGCACCCAGCGCCCATGTTTCATTAAAGTTGTATCCGATTTCCGGAGCAATTTTAAAAGAAGTAGTGTTGCCTGTGCTGTTACGCCAAACGTTCAAAGATCCGCCTACGTAAATGTCTTGTGCTTTTACAGCGATAGTTGCTAACATCACAACTACCAATAATAAACCCTTTTTCATTTTCTTTGTTTTTTAAATTAAACGTTAGACCCCAATTCGGTCGATTGATTTCTGGGTGCAAATGTAAAGCAGTTTTTATGAACAAACAAACATTTAGTTAGTTTTTTATAATAAACACCAAATAAATGTTTAACGGAGACTCTGTACATCATATTATATAGCAACACAAAATTCTTGCTATCGATTCTTATTCAAATATATTGCATGTAGTGAGTGTTGTCATACCATAATAAGCCAAAGGATTTAAGAAGTAATGAGGACTGTTTCTTTAAGATTTAGTATCTTTGACGGGTGGTAAGCCTTTCAGCCATCAGACACAGACGCGTTTGACTGACATTGTATAGTGTAAAATGCTTCGTTATTATGAAAGTAAAGGCAATAAAACAGTTAGTTTAAACGATTGGGTATGTCAATAGAAATAAAGTATTTCGAGAACAGAAAAGATTGGCGAAAGTGGTTGAATGACAACTTTGAGATTGCCAATGAAGTTTGGTTTGTATTTCCCAGCAAGTCTTCAGGCGAAAAAAGTATCACATACAACGACGCTGTTGAAGAAGCTCTTTGTTTCGAGTGGATTGACAGTACAATAAAATCGCTCGACAAAGAACATAAAATTCAGCATTTCACACCCAGAAACCCTAAAAGTACCTATTCGCAAGCTAACAAAGAAAGACTTAAGTGGCTATTGGAAAATAAAATGATACACCCCAAATTTGAGGATAAAATACGAAATGTATTATCTGATCCTTTCATTTTCCCCAATGATATAATTGAAAGATTGAAGGAAGATAAGACAATATGGGAAAATTATCTCCATTTTTCCGACGCATATAAACGTATCCGAATTGCATACATTGAAGCAGCCAGAAAACGACCTGAAGAATTTGAAAAGCGATTAAACAACTTTATCAATAAAACGAAAGAAAATAAAAAAATCAGAGGATTTGGCGGAATAGAGAAATACTATTCATCCCAACTAAAAATCAATGATAATCTAAAATAAAATAGGCTGCAAATACTTTCACAAGTATTTACAGCCTATTTATCAGATAGTTAAGTACCTAACCAGCGTATTTGACTATCCTTCTATCGCTGCCTGCGCGGCTGCCAGTCTTGCCTATTAATCAACAAGTTAGTCTTTCATTGCAAGCATACTGAAAACTTCATTAATTCTATAATAGTTCTTCAGCACATTCAATACAGTCTGTCATTGATTGCTTTGCTACAAAAGTAGCAATATTATTTTAATATAATAGTATATAGATACTAAGTTTCCTCCTTCTGTTTCATAACTAAATTAGTTTAAAGTATTATTCAATAGATATCAACTTGATATAATTTGTTGCCGATAAAGCATAAATCGACCTATATTAAGATTAAGGTAGAGGCTACTAAGTTCTGCACCTTTTCTTAAATAGGATAAATACACAGATGGTGATGTAACTGTATATGAGAGGTCGAAGATTACAAATAGCCTTCACTAAAACAGATAGTCCAATATAACGTCAATTATACTATATATTTAATTGTTACAATCATTGCTGTCCCATTAAAATCTAAAATAGCTCTTTGAAATATTTGAAATTTAGTTAGTTACAGCGTTTTTTCGATTAAACGGATTTCAATTTGCATTTTTGCATCTCTGAAAGGAGATTTGCAAATGCATAAAGAAAAATACGTTTTCTCTCAACTAGTGTCATTCTTAGATAGGAATAAGTTCAACTACATTGTGCGCAAGTATGATGGCGACAAATATGTGAAGCACTTCACCTGCTGGAATCAGCTACTTGCTTTGATGTTTGGTCAACTTTCTAATCGTGAAAGTTTGCGAGATTTGATAGTTGCTCTTGAAGCTCATCATTCCAAATGTTATCATTTAGGGATGGGTAAAAACGTATCAAAGTCATCGTTGGCAAGAGCAAATCAAGATAGAGACTATCATATCTTTGAAGAATACGCTTACTACCTAGTTAGCGAAGCACGGCAAAAGCGTGTTAATCATATTTTCAAACTTGGCGGTAACGTTTATGCTTTTGATTCGACAACTATCGACCTGTGTCTTTCAGTCTTTTGGTGGGCTAAATTCCGCAAGAAGAAAGGAGGTATCAAAGTGCATACATTATATGATGTAGAAACACAGATCCCTGCATTTTTTCATATCACGGAAGCATCCGTACATGATTCTAAAGCTATGATTGAAATACCTTATGAACCAGGTTCTTATTACATCTTTGACCGCGGATACAACAACTTCAAGATGCTGAATAGGATTCATCTGATTGAAGCCTACTTCGTTGTCAGAGCAAAAAAGAACCTTCAATGCAAATTCATCAAATGGAAACGCAGACTGCCTAAGAATGTGCTTTCAGATGCGAGTGTTCTTCTGACTGGATTCTATCCTAAACAATACTATCCAGAGCCTATTAGACTTGTTAAATATTGGGATGAGGAACAAGAAAGAGAGTTCATATTCATAACCAATGCCATGCATATATCTGCGCTTCAAGTGGCTGAACTTTATAAAAACCGCTGGCAGGTAGAGCTGTTTTTCAAATGGCTCAAGCAGCATCTTAGAATCAAAAGATTTTGGGGTACTACAGAGAATGCCGTTCGAATACAGATATATGCTGCAATATGCACTTACTGTTTGGTGGCAATCATTCAACACGATATGCAACTGGATAGAAGTACATATGAAGTGCTACAAATATTGAGCATCTCATTGACTGATAAAACTCATCTGAAAGACCTTTTTGACAAAACTAAATTTCAAAATGACAAAGAACGATTCGGACCAAATGGGCCAAGTTTATTTAATTTTTAATTTGTCCCAATTTTAATGGGACACTAGTGTGTTACAATAATTTCATAGTGCAAAAGAATGAAAAATGAGGAAATCAACAAAGAAAGCTTTCAATATATTTGTTTCATTCAAAAGAAATACATTCCTTTGCAAAGAGTTTATGCAGGACATGAACTCGGCAATGCCTTATCAGCTTGCACTCTCTAATGACGCAGCAGCCACTCCGGATATTAGAGTGAAGCCTTTACAAAAGTGTAGATAGTAAAGGTGGACAGGTTCAGATAACACACACAATAGATACCAATTCTGTTGGGTGTTTTTTTATGCCTTGTTCGTTCCTGCAATAGCTTACTCCAGTGGTACAGTTGGAGAACTAAATAAATTATGTTGTGGTGTACCACACAACGAAAAAATAAATAAAATGAAGCAGAAAAATGAAAATTATCTGGCAACTGCTTCCAATGCAGCTACTGCACATCTAAGAGATGGACAGGCAGTAGAAAAATTGGAAAAGGATTCTAATATCCTTTATGATTTATTTGACCTTGAAAAAATATTCAAGGTTACTAAAAGAACATTGTTTAATTGGAGAGCCAAAGGCGAACTTCCGCTAATAGAATTTGGCGGTAAGTTGTATTTGTCCAAAGGACAGTTGAGGGAACTCATTATCCAGAAAGGAGGTAATTTATGAAAACTACTGATTTAACAACATTGTCTAATCATGCCATAACCATGATAGCAATTCAACAAGTCCAAAATTTCTTGAGTAGAACATATGTATTCAGATACAATGAAAATACCCATAGAATAGTCTACAAGAGGATTTCAGATGCAGAAGAGTTTCATTACCTGTCTGATTATGAACTCAACTTAATGCTAAAGGATATCGGAAACGCTAATATTCCATGTTCTAAGGATTTACTTAGGAAGGCTATATTTGCAAGCTATGTGCAAAAGTTTAATCCTTTTGCAGGCTATCTGAATAATTTGCCAGAATGGGATGGGAAAGACTATGTATCATTGTTAGCTAGTAGTATTATTACTACCAACAAAGAATACTGGCAGTCTTGCTTGAAAAAATGGTTAGTTGCTATGGTTGCTTCATTAAAAGAAGAAAGGGTGATTAGTCATACTGCTATCATCCTTGGGGGTACACATGGCATTGGTAAAGCAAGATGGTTTCATTCTATCATTCCTTTTGAATTGCAAGAATTTATAGTTCCATTTACTGGAATTACAAACAAAAAGCAATTTTTTAAAGATTTCGAGACCAATGGGAGATGTTTATGTTTTGAAGTTGAGCATATTAATACTCAACATGGCATACCGCTTGACCAGCTATTTGCACAATTACTAAGCCTTTATGAAACAGGATTTCAGTATTGGTTTAATGAAGATGAAATAGCTTTAGTAAATGAGAAAAATGTACAGTTTAAAGCTGTTTCTGTTGAAGAAAAAGTTTTAATCAGCTTTTTCGAAACATGTAATGGAAGCAGCAAGTGCATTTATGCAACCGGCTCAAATTGAACAGGTATTGGTGCAGAAAACTGGATTTAGGTCATTGTCAATGCAAACATTAGGTCATGTTTTGAAAGAAAAGCAATCTGAATAACCATTAAAATATAAGTTACCCACTTACCTTACTGTAGGGTAAGCAGGGTAACTTATTTTTATGTATTTATCATGTTTCTTTTAGAGATGATAACTGGCTATGATTAGTGATGAAATTAATAAGAGACTGCAATTATCCTATATGATTTAACTTTAGATACCTTCTAATCAATATAGTAGACATTGCCTACACTTACATATCCAAATATTTTGTATCTATCTTGGCTTCTTTTCATAGTTATACTAGATAAAGAGCAGTCATAGCAATATACTTTTTCTATTTGGAGACAATTAGATATATCCAAAGTACTAATTGCTGTATAGCTGCAACTCAGTGATTTAAGCTTTTGATTGTTAGATATATCTAAGCTTGCAATTTTGCTATAATTACAATTTATGTTTTCCAACTCAAAATTATTCGATATATCTAATATATGTATGTCTGTTAGTCCACAGTTTAATTCAACTAATTTGGGACACTTAGATATATTTAATGTTGAAATGGATGCTTGCTCACAATCTAATATCTTTAATTCTTGATTATTAGATAAATCAAGGCTAGTAGCCCACCATAAATTTTTACACCTCAATTCCTGTAAACTTTTGTTACTAGACAGGTTTAACTCCTGAATAGAGTTCATGTTTTCGAGTTCATCTTCATCAATTATATCATTATTATTACTATCAATAATGAGTAAATTACCACATTCTAGATGAGTCAAGTTCTTATTCTTAGATACATCCAAATCTTTTAAGCCACAGCTATTACATTTTAACGAGGCTAATTTGAGGTTTTTTGATACATCTAATGATTTTATGATACAACAATTACATTCAAGAGACGTTAAATTCGTGAAATATTGTATTCCTTTTAAGGATTTCACTTTAGTCAATACACCATTTATATTAGTGGTTGAATTACCAAAGCCAATAGTTGTGACTGCTTGAGCCTCAATAGGAGACACCTTGCCATCTTTGTTTACATCAAAGTTATCATAACAGTACTTCATGAATTCTATATCATCCATAGCTGAACAGACATCATCAGGTTCAGACATCTCTGGATACCCTGTTAATGACTCATTCTCATCACTTTTGCTGCATCCTGTACATAGTAGAACTACAGCCAACACTAAAAATACTTTTTTCATAATGCTTTATTATATTTTAATACATAAGTTTCAATTTCTCAAAGTCAATAATCCACTTATTCTCTAGTAGAAAGTCAGTACCTAGAAGAGCATGTACCTGTATTCCACTTTCATCCTCAATGCTTTTAAAGGCATCAAGTAGAGGTTTTACACAGAATTTAGGTTTATACATCTGACCTTCAAAAATGAAAGGTAGAGTAATCATATCTACCTTATGCTTACTTCCTTCTATTCCATTGATATAATAATCACCAACAGGTTCTACTATATCTTTAAAATATTCAACTACAGTGCTGTCTATCAGACTACAGGTGCTTCCAGTATCTAAGATGAAGCAAATGTACTTTTCCTTTACCTTAACTATAATTAGAGGTAATTGCACCTTACTTATAGAAAACGATAGATTGTGTTCCATACTATTTTAAGGTAGAACACATTGTGTATGAGTTCTTTCCATCTTTATAGTTGTAGTGCAGTATGACTTCTATGTTGTCAGGCATCTGATAAATGTCTTCATTGTCTCTTGTCTGATGTGATATACATCCTTCACGTAATGAATTCTGTACTTCATAATAACTGTCTTGTACAAACTTCGTGCATTGAGGTATAGCATGTTTTGCTTCTATACCAAAAGTATACTGTAGAATGATATTACTTTGAACACTTATTGTCTGTAATCCTATAAAATAAGGATGAGTTTTTTCCCAGCATTCATATCTCATTATATTATTAGATATTGTTTTTATATAAGTGTACTTGTGAAAATCTGTATAATTGTGAACATTAGTTCCTACTAATTGAGCCTTAACTATTGTAGAACAGAATAGTAACATTCCAAATATTATTCGGAAAGTCAATTGTGAATTGTATTTTATCATATTATTAATTTTGTAGTGGAGAATTATAAGCCAATTTTCTTCTTAAATATGGATTTTAAAGCTCCATGGCTTGTCTTTGTAACTATGTTACCTAAATCAATAGTATATTCATTGTCATCTTCTTCTTGGGGACATGCTGTGTAATAATAGAGTTTAGTTTTATAAAAATAGTATTGCCATACACCTCTCGTATCAAGATTTGCCTTTCCTGAAAAGATAGGTTCTACATAAATACATTTAGCACAAGGTTCTAAATCATTTAGCGATTTATTTATACGACAAATGATGTTTAAAGATTTAAAATATTCACATAGTTCACCTGTGAAAAAGTTCAAAACAGGATTAGAGTGAAAGTCATCTTCATCAATCATGATAGATATGTACTTTGCACTTCTTAATACCTCATACTGTTTTTGTGCCTTGATATTATAACAACTTAGCAAAACGAAAAACAAAAATAAGCAACACCTTTTCTTCATGATAATTTCCTTTTGTAGCCATACTACAAAAAGAAGGTGTGAGCCTAACCTTAGTTGCTTATCAGAAGGTATCGCCAAACACCTATAACCATGCAAATAAGGAAAGCCCACACCTATATGGTATGAGCATTCACTAACCTGCTTTTGATGGTTATATCTGATTGAAATTGGCGATTTCTCTGATAACATCAAGCAAGAAGCAAACACTTCTTCTTCTAATATGTCTTAGTTAAACATCTATTTCATTAATTGTCATTTAATTAATACTGCTGCAAAGATAGAACTTTCCAGTCATACTTCATCATCTGACAGTCATAAATTAATAGGTTTCAAGGCATATCAATACCATAGATGCAGGCTATATCCTTATAATACCAAGGTAGGGCTAATTGTTCACTTTCTGTATGCCCAATTGATAAATAGAGTACCAGTAACTATCAATATAAGCCACTGTAATATCATATCTAATGCTGTCATATATACACAAGTTAAAGCCCCAGTCCATGATGAACTAGGGCTATCAACAACAATAAAAACACATAGTAAGAGGTATATAACCTCTTAATCCTTAAGTATCATACTTGTGAGGACAACCCCCACTAGAATCAAGATTATCTCACACATAATTCAATCGACATTTAATTTAATCTAACTTACTAACTATTGCTATAATTCATGTTTACATACTTCACCGAACCTCAAGTGGTTAAGTAATTATAGCAGCACTTCTCTATACTTTACAATAAAATACCATCTGTTATTGATAATGTATTCACTTCTCTTAATAATAAGAAATAGAAGTGGATACAATTTATCCTGCTTACTTATTAATATATTATACCAACAAAGTGAGATTCTCAAAATTTCCCATCATAATGGTATAATAACAGCAGAGGGGGATGGATTTAATAGAAGGTAGGGTAATGTAGACCTTAGAAGGTTAAGTATTTATAGTTTTCCTTCATCATGATAGGAGTAGTATTCCTTCTCTGGACTTAAGATTATATGGTCTGCTACATGAATCTCCATGAGTTCAGCCACCTTCCTTACTTTTTCAGTCAAAACATCATCCAAAGTACTGGGTTTCATGCTTCCAGAAGGGTGATTATGTGCCAATATTACCTGTGTTGCATTAGCCAATAAGGCAGCTTGTAATATCAACCTTACATCTACATAAGTTGCAGATATTCCACCTTCTGAAATAGGTACTATACCCAGTACTCTGTTAGACTGATTAAGTAGCACTACTTTAAAGCTTTCCTTGTATTCTATTGTATCATCAGGGAAGTACTTTATCAATAGTTCATAGGCATCCTGTGAGCTATTTATCTTGTATCTAGTTGATGATTTGACATTGCTTTTATAGCTCAATTGAACCTCTGCTACATTCATTATACTATCCATAAGATGCACTAATTAATGAACCAACTATATTCATTTTCACCATATAAAGCCTTATTAAGTCCTTCTGTCAATTGGGTGGCATTAAGTGACCTGTCCAAGAAGTTGTCAATGTAGCTACTTTTATTAGCTCCAGTTAGTAAGTTGTACACATTCCACATGCTAATTTCCCTGCTGTCCAAAAGGGTGCTAAAGTTATCATCATTATAATATGCTTTGGCAACTAATCCTATCTGGGTATCAGTCATTAGCATCTGTGGTAACTTCTTCTTCTGGTCTACAGGTAAGAACTGATATAATCTGCATCTACCTAAGAACTGGGCAAATTGGGACTCTCTCATATAAGTATCCTTGTAGGCTGACATATAATACAAGTGCTTGGCTATGTTGTATTCTTGGAACAGCCTCATCACTGCATTCAATAGTTCAGCAGTACTCATAACCTTTAATTCTGACCTGTAACCATCTGTTGATACACACATGTTACAGCATACCATGTTTTGAAAGCCAATGAACACCTTGAACTTCTCTGCACCCTTTTTGCTGTAGAGGTTCTCATGGTTATAAGCCCTGACTCCACCTATGGTTAAATTCAGTCTGTTACCTGCAATATCCTCATATATGGTAGGTATCTCAAAACAGAACATCATTCTCTCAAAGTAGATGGTTTTATCAGATTCCAATAGTTGATTCACTGGCTTATGAATAGCTTCCGGTATTCTGCCTTTGATTACATGACTTACCCTGATGGCAGGTTCTTCTATTCTCTCATTGGAGAAGACTTTATTAGCTGCTTCCCATACAGTTTCAATGAAACTGGAGTGTGATATAGTAACCTCATTGTCCTTAGAGAACACAGGTGTAATACATTCCTCCTTGAGGTACTGCATGGTTGCTTCCTTTGTATTAGCCTCAATAAAAGGTAACTTATTACCTTCTCTGGTGCTTATGGAATCAGCTTCTACAGGATTTGTTGATATAATGCCTGTGTTGATGATTTCTATTGGCTCAACTGTTTGAATATAAGGGTTATCTACCTTATTTCTATTAGGGTATATCAGATTAGCTCTGACTGGCTGCAACTGCATTATTTCCATATCTAATGTAATTAGGGGTATAGTTAATAGTTGGTTGATTCTGTTTGTCCATAAGTACTTCTTTCTTCTGCATGAAGTCTGATGTTAACTGTTGATACCATTCAGGAAATTGATGATAGATGGCAGTCAGTTCTTCAATGGTTTTACTACTCTTAATCTTACTTCTTATCATCTCCAAATTGACACCATCATTACACCAGTCAAGTATTATCTGACCTGTAGCAGGTGTAATGGTAAAATCAGGCTTACCTATGAACAGGTTTGTCCTATCTTTAGATGCAATAGTCTGGTGCTTCATGTTGATGTCAAAGACTATGGTAAACTCATAATCTATACCATCTCTCATGACTGCTTTAAGTCCTACTTTCTCCGGTATCATCTTGCCATTCTTCTCACTTAGAACATAGTCTTGTTTGCATCTCATAGTGCATATAACATGACTTCCAGACTGCAATACTTTCTGCATGAAAGCATTGATTCTGGGTGTCACCTTCTGCCAATTGGTGAAGCTGTTACCTTGTAATCCTGCATGGTATTCAAGCAAGTTATCCCAACACTGGGAAATGCTATCAATTATAATAACTTCCATGCCAGCACCTTCACATACTTCAATAGCCTGTATGTAGGTTTCAGGTGTAAAGTTATCACTTAGGCTTAATACATTATAAGCACCTAAGTGAGCATAAAGGTCTGCACTTCCATTCTCACTGTCAATAATGGCTATCTTAGTCCAGTCATTACATAGACCATAAGCTAAAAGTAATGCTGAATAGGTCTTTCCTGAACCTGCACAGCCTTGAAGAGCAAGCTTAATCTTAGCCTGCTTCTTGGATGAAACTCTTAAGTTCAACATGTCTGAATAGGGTTAATTGTTATACACAGTCTATAAAGAAAAAGGGAAGCAAGCCCTAATAGACTTACTTCCTTGAGGTCAACATTAATAACCATCATAGAGTTGCCAGTGTCATAGCTCCACCTTCACCTCTTTGGTGCAGCATATAGAACATGTCACCTGTATCTGGTGAACATACTTGAGAGATAACAGGATTGGTAACCTCTCCATTAAGGAACTTGTCACTTACTGCTCCAGTTTCACAGCCATAAACAAAGAAGCACTTCCCTGTATGAGGATTCTGCTTTACTTCAATCTTACTTACTCCCTTTTGAGCTTTGAACTCGTTAACTGTCACTGTCTCTAAGAACTTTAACTTTTCCATAATCTTGTAATTTTATTGTTGTGCAGACAGACCATTCTGCTGCTGTTGATTCAGTTACTATGGTGGGGTAATGAGCTAACTATATGAATCCAGTAATCCCCAATATGCACAGGGGGATATCCCACTCTTAAGGTCTGGGGTGGGTGAAAAGGTGACTTAGAGTGCACTTGTAGATATCAAGTTTGCAGAAATTTAAAATAAAAATTAAAAATATCAGAGAGACTGTATATCAGATGACAGTAGGAATTGCTATATATTAGTTATATACATATAAAGCAATCCCCTGCCTTCTGGTGGGAAAACAAGGGATTGAGGATATAGTTGTGTATTCACTCTGGAATTATAATATAAGAGAAGTGAATACAAACTTTAGAATATGAATTCTTTACGCATGTCTTTAGTCGCGGGAATATGTTGCAACGGCTCTACATTTAGCCCAAAAGGGTTATAGCTAAGGATTTTATATGCACCTGTAGGAGTATTGTTTACTCTTTTAGTAGTTCTAGTAGAAAGTTTACAGAACTCTTTTAAAAATGGAATGGCTTGTCTTGAACTTAATTCTCCAAGCCCCAATAATCCAGATATGGTATTAAATCTTGCAGCTAATTCTTCTCCAGTGTAGGTTTCATTAAGTGGTAGATTTTGCCGCATTGTAACTTTTATTGAATGACTCTCTTCTAAAGCCCAAAATAGCACATAATTTCTTAGCTTTTTATACTCACTAGCTTTATTATATAGTACCAACTTATCTATTAGAGTTTCAAATGGAACATACTTGTGTAACTCAATAAAGTGCTCAAGGAATATTCTATTTGCTGAAGAACATTGTGTACGCAGGGTATTAGCAGTTCTTTCTCTACCTTCCAGAGTTGTCTCTTCTCGTAATAGCGTAATGAGCTCATCTCTTTGACTTTCATTTGATAATAGAGTTTGTGCATCTGTTTCTTCAATAACGGCATCTGTTATTCTTTCTTGTTCTTGGAGGTTTTGATATTCTATATTATGTCCTTCAACAATTAATTTGTCCATTAGATGGGGGGCTTGAGAATATAGATTTTTTAATAACTCAATTTGTATTCTTATATAATCTATATTGAAAAATGAAGGCATTAAATCTCCATGAATATCTTGCCTCAATATTTGAACAGGTTTAGTTCCATGATAACTTCTAGCTGTCTTTCTAATAAACTCTGTTGTATCAATTTCATTTCTAAATATATCTGTTGTAGGGAATTTATATTTTAGAGTTGAATATAACTTACCAAAGTGGATTAATTGTTTAGCATCTATTAATGCTTCATTGCATACATCATTTGGATTAAGGTTATTGGTACTTTCTTTGGTTGAGTAGATTATAGTCTCACTAAGTAAACCTTCTGAACTTCTACATCTACCTGCTATCTGTTGTAATTTGTCAACAGATAGCACTGTATGGAATTTCTTAGAATTGATAACAGTGATTAGATGGAATCTCTCTGTAATGTCAATACCAACAAAGTAGGTGCAAGTCATAAATGAAATCTTTTGGGGGAGTTGATTATCAGTGATATCACTGTAATGTTCCACAGTGGATTCATTCTTGGTACTGCATAGCATTGCACAATCTGTTTTCAACTCATCTGCAAGGCTATTAATAATATATCCACAGTTTGATATTGAATTATATGCTACCAATATTTTATCATTTGGATGAGTGGATATAATATCTTCAATACTCTTTTTGACTCGTATATTAGTGTCATCTGTATGAATTAATCTGATATTTCTGGGGAGAGGTTCATTAAATTCCACATTAATAACAGGTTCATCTTCTATTAATTTGTTGGAGAATCTACTGACAGTAGCAGAGACCAGACATCTTTGGGTTGGGGGAAACTGAAAATAATAGTCAATAACATCTTCCATTTCAGGTCTGTAGCTACAATCATATTGATATGAATCAATTTCATCTACCATGAGGAAGTAGTCTTTGTAGTTTTCTTTTCCTATGATGTTTAATAAGCTTGGTAAACTATTAGCAACAACTATGAACTTCTTGTATTTAATGGATGAATCAGCAAGGTATGTGGGTATTTTAGGAGGATTGAATCCTGTGATTTTTCCACCTACATAAAGTATCTTGTACTTATTTTCATCTCCTTCAATTCTACTATTCACAGCTTTACTATAGGCTAATGTTCTTGTAGGAACAACTACAATACTATTTCTTGGAGAATCTAATTCAAGCGTTGTAGCTCCAATTCCAGTTCTATTTTTCTTGATTAACCCATAAGGAGAAGTTGTGAATACATCTTTTAGATGAGCATCATCTCTTGGCATCATAAAGCTAATTGATTCAATAACTTTATTTTTCTCTAGCCAATTTACTTTGCACTTCAAGTCTACATTTTCACAGTTTACATCTGCACCATTGATTATTTGAATCATACTAGGATGCCCATCTTCAAATGATTTAGGGATTCCTGTACAAAATAGTATTTCATATCTACTATCAGGTAATTGATTGTCATCAAATGTAATATTATTTATTGTGTTCATAGTTCTTTTTATTAGTTATGGTCAAAAGTAGTCTTTTGTATTCACTTTCCCTAATAAAAATAAAAATGAATACATGGGAATTTACTGGAGCATAAAGTATTTCAAAAGATTGTTCTCCTTGATGGCTATCCTACTAATGTGTCCTTTAAAATCTCTAGGATTCTCACTTCTAATGATATACTTATTCCTAGATGTTCTATCAGTAGCATACATATTCTTCAATAAGGCTACATATTTTCTAGGTTTCAGTGCTTTATGTAGATGGTATTGGACTATAAGAGTCAGCCTATCCTGTGTTTCACTTGCGGAATAGCTCTTATTTAAGGTAAAGCTCCTTCTTATAGCAACTTTGAATGGGTGTTCCTCATCAAGTGCCCAGTACATAACTGCATTATTAAGGTTCTTGAAAGCTATATTGTTATCTGCTCTAATCTCCCATAGTTGGTGCAATAGACTATCAAGGTCAACAGCAAAAGCATTCTTGAGGTCAAGATTAGCTAACTCATCTCCTAACTCTTGAAAGTCTGCTACTTCCTCTGTTTAATCAACCTTAAGGTCTTGGCTGCTTCTACTCATATAATATTTATATAAAATATACACCTTAGTGCGCAAAGATACTAAAGAATCCCTATAGTTACTAGCTATAAAGATTCTTTTTACCACTTGTGGTGCTATCAGCACCAACTAATATTACCCAAATACATATTCAATAACCTTATTATTCAATATACTAATTGGAGAATAATCTTTCTTAATGTACCCTTCTGTTACCCTATGTGCGGATGAATGATTCAATGCAAACCCAACCTCTGCTGTACTAGCTCCACAATTATTCTGGGCAATGGTAGCCCATGAATGCCTGAAATTATAAATACAGATATCAGGAAGTTCATTATACTTGCAATAAGATTTTAAACCATTGTTTACATTAACATTAAAACAGTTACCATCCTGATACCTTTTATTAAAATTCAGAAGGTATTCATTATCTGACTTGTATTTCTCGAATAAATATAATATCCTTGATGGTATCTTGATTTCCAAATATGCACCATCACGCCTAAACTTCTTTGTCTTTAATCTATGATAACATAATACTCCCTCTCTTAAATTCTCCTTACGTAGTTCAAAGATGTCTGCTGTATTCATCCCTGCTAGACAGAAAACCATTTCTGCTACATCTCTACTTAATTCTGGTAGAGATACTTTTAAATTAGATTCAGGTATTTCACCTGTAAAGAATCTCTTTAATATATCTATATCCAAAGCTCTCTTCTCTGGAACATCAGCTTTAGGTATTGAAATCTTCCTAAAAGGTTGTAATTTGATTCGGATGATATTCTTATCATAATCATTATACTCTTCAAGAGCTGCATTATATATCATTCTAATACAAGTTGGATACATTTCCTTTGCCCTATTTGTAGATGCTAAAGAGCTAATCCAGTCTTGAATAAACTTTGTAGTAAGCTTTGAAAACATTATATTCTCTGACTCTGCAAACCTTTCCAATGATTGATATGCCCATCTGTAGTTCTTTGCATTCCTAACCATCCCCCTAACAGTAGCCATCTCCAAAACATACTTCCTAGCATATTTAGAAAAAGATATATCTTCATCTATGTGTTGTAAATAGGATACAACCTCATTGGTATCCCAACTGGATATATCTACAGCATTCAATCTATCACTATAGAGTTTAATAAGGTTGGAACAATAAGAAAGTATTTCAGGGTCTTTAATTTCCCCTTTACGTAATTTGGATTTATCTACTGTTTTATCTGTATTTATATATCTTGCAACTCTATTATGAGTAACCCTTATTAATACAGCAAACAAGCCATCACTTCTCTGTGACCTAACACATGCTTTAAATGTTGCCATAATCATCTAATATTTAATTGTTTAACATAACATATTCACTGCAAACACCATGCTTCCTTTATGCAAACATAGAGTCAAACAATCATTAAAAACAGACTATTATAACAATAGAAAGAGGGACTTACTATAAAAGCAAATCCCTCTATAACTTACTGATTAATATTGATTTATCAGATAGTTAAGTACCTAACCAGCGTATTTGACTATCCTTCAATAGCTGCCTGAGCCGCCGCCAGTCTGGCAATCGGCACTCTAAATGGAGAACAACTAACGTAATTCAAACCTACCCGGTGACAGAACTTCACAGAAGAAGGTTCACCACCATGTTCACCACAGATACCACATTTCAAATCCGGACGGATAGCACGGCCTTTTTCTGTCGCCATACGTACCAGCTGTCCCACACCATTCTGGTCGAGAACCTGGAACGGGTCTACTTTCAAAATCTTCTTTTCCAGATAAACAGGAAGGAAAGAAGCTATATCATCACGAGAATAACCGAAGGTCATCTGCGTCAAGTCATTTGTACCGAATGAGAAGAACTCGGCAGAAGAAGCAATACGGTCGGCAGTCAAAGCAGCACGCGGGATCTCGATCATTGTACCTACTTTGAAGTCAATACTATCTCCTACTTCCTCAAACAATTTCTTAGCTTCCGAGCGAATCACATTTTCCTGCTCCTTGAATTCATACAAGATACCGGTTAACGGAACCATGATTTCCGGATGAGTTTCCACTCCTTCTTTCTTCAGTTCCAATGCAGCACCCAAAATTGCACGTGTCTGCATTTGAGTAATTTCAGGATAAGTATTTCCTAAACGGCAACCACGGTGACCTAACATCGGGTTATGTTCACAGAGTGATTCTACACGTTGCTGGATATATTGCAGGCTTACACCCATCGTATCCGCCATTTCTTGCTGTCCCTTCAAATCGTGAGGAACAAACTCATGCAAAGGAGGATCGAGCAAACGAACGGTTACCGGGCAACCAGCCATTGCTTTAAAGATACCTTTGAAGTCTTCTTGTTGATATGGAAGAATCTTAGCCAATGCTTTCCGACGTCCTTCTGCATTTTCCGCCAGGATCATTTCACGCATTGCTTTGATCTTTTCGCCTTCGAAGAACATGTGTTCTGTACGGCAAAGGCCGATACCTACTGCACCGAAGTTACGTGCAACTTCCGCATCATGAGGAGTATCCGCATTGGTACGTACCTGCAAACGAGTATATTTATCAGCCAGTGTCATCAATTCGGCAAAGTCGCCGGAAAGCTCTGCAGCTTTCGTTTCTACCTTGCCATTATATACTACACCTGTACTTCCGTTCAAAGAGATATAGTCACCTTCTTTCAGCAATACACCGTCAATCTCTACCGTACGGTTTTTATAATCAATGTTCAATGCACCTGCACCCGATACGCAGCATTTACCCATACCACGAGCCACAACAGCCGCGTGAGAAGTCATACCGCCACGAGCCGTAAGAATACCTTCGGCAACTGCCATACCGGCCAAGTCTTCCGGAGAAGTTTCGATACGCACCATCACCACACGTTTACCGGCAGCATGCCATTCGGCAGCATCATCAGCAAAGAATACGATCTGACCGGTTGCAGCACCCGGAGAAGCCGGAAGACCACGGGTCAACACTTTGGCTTTCTTCAAAGCATCCTTATCGAATACAGGGTGGAGCAATTCATCAAGTTTATTCGGTTCCACGCGCATCAAAGCAGTCTTTTCGTCAATCATACCCTGACGGAGCAAGTCCATAGCAATCTTTACCATGGCAGCACCTGTACGCTTACCGTTACGTGTCTGGAGGAACCAGAGTTTACCTTCCTGTACGGTGAACTCCATGTCCTGCATATCTTTATAATGATTTTCCAGTTTAGTCTGAAGAGCATCCAGTTCTTTATAGATTTCCGGCATTGCTTCTTCCATTGAAGGGAATTTAGCAGCACGAACATCTTCGGTAATGCCAGCCAATACAGCCCAACGTTGAGAACCAATCTTAGTGATCTGCTGTGGAGTACGGATACCTGCCACTACATCTTCACCTTGTGCGTTAATCAGGTATTCACCATTGAAAAGATCTTCGCCTGTACCGGCATCTCGTGAGAAACAAACACCTGTAGCCGATGTATCACCCATATTACCGAACACCATAGCCTGTACATTGACAGCTGTACCCCATTCATCAGGTATACCTTCCATCTTACGATAAAGAATAGCGCGTTCATTCATCCATGAATCAAATACAGCACAGATAGCTCCCCAAAGTTGTTCGTATGCACAAGTCGGGAAATCTTTTCCGGTCTGTTCTTTTACAGCGGCCTTGAATTTCTTTACGAGTTCCTGCAAGTCTTCCACTTTCAACTCGTTATCCAGTTCTACCCCTTTCGCTTTCTTCACCTCTTCGATGATAGCTTCGAACGGGTCAATATCATCTTTATTGGTAGGCTTCATGCCCAACACAACGTCACCGTACATCTGTACAAAACGACGATAAGAGTCCCATGCAAAACGTGCATTACCCGTTTTACGGATAATACCTTCCACCACTTCATCATTCAATCCGAGGTTCAGGATCGTATCCATCATACCCGGCATAGATGCGCGTGCACCGGAACGTACAGATACCAACAAAGGATTTTCAACATCACCGAATTTAGATTTCATCAACGCTTCCACATGAGCGATCGCTTTTACAACTTCATCTTTCAGCAACTCAACCACTTTATCACGTCCTAACGTATTGTATTCCGTACAAACATCTGTAGTTATTGTGAATCCGGGAGGGACAGGAATTCCGATTAAATTCATTTCAGCAAGGTTGGCTCCCTTACCACCGAGCAAATTCTTCATGTCAGCCTTTCCTTCTGCCTGACCATTACCAAAGGTATAAACTCTTTTTTTATCCATAATATTGTGTTTAAAGTTACATTATGACTTTTTTCTGTTCGCAAATCTAAGGATATTTCGCAAACTTGAAAACTTTTTGCGAAAAAACTTTCTATCAAAATGCAATTTCGACATTACAATCCGGAATAATTCTGTATACCCGAATTTTTTCCAAAAAAAATACCTACTTTTGCAAAGTAATTATTAGACTGGTGTAAAAGTGGCAAGAAAGAAAAAAGAGCTTCCCTTATTGGAGAAGGTAACAATCATGGATGTGGCTGCCGAAGGAAAAGCCATAGCAAAAGTAAACGACCTAGTGATTTTTGTTCCTTATGTAGTGCCGGGTGATGTTGTAGACCTGCAAATCAAGCGTAAAAAGAATAAATATGCCGAAGCTGAAGCGGTAAAGTTTCACGAGCTGTCGCCCAATCGCGCTGTTCCTTTCTGCCAACATTATGGCGTATGCGGTGGCTGCAAGTGGCAAGTGCTCCCCTATTCAGAGCAGATCAGATATAAGCAAAAGCAAGTGGAAGATAATTTGAGACGTATCGGAAAGATCGAACTTCCCGAGATTTCTCCGATTCTCGGTTCTGACAAAACGGAGTTTTACAGGAACAAACTGGAATTCACCTTTTCAAATAAGCGCTGGTTGACAAACGAGGAAGTTCGTCAGGACGTGAAATACGATCAGATGAATGCGGTAGGTTTCCACATTCCGGGAGCATTCGACAAAGTACTGGCTATTGAGAAATGCTGGTTGCAGGATGATATATCCAACCGCATCCGGAACGCAGTACGTGACTACGCTTACAAACACGATTATTCTTTCATCAATCTGCGCACACAGGAAGGTATGCTGCGGAATATGATTATACGCACATCTTCCACAGGGGAACTGATGGTAATCGTCATTTGCAAGATTACAGAAGATCACGAAATGGAACTGTTCAAGCAATTACTCCAATTCGTAGCGGACTCTTTCCCCGAAATCACTTCGCTTCTATACATTATTAATAATAAGTGCAACGATACCATCAATGATTTGGACGTTCACGTATTTAAAGGGAAAGACCACATCTTTGAAGAGATGGAAGGCCTGCGTTTCAAGGTCGGCCCGAAATCATTCTATCAGACTAACTCGGAACAGGCTTATAATTTATATAAGATAGCCCGTAACTTTGCCGGATTAACAGGAAACGAACTGGTATATGACCTCTATACAGGAACAGGAACAATTGCCAATTTCGTTTCACGCCAAGCCCGTCAGGTGATCGGTATCGAATACGTGCCGGAAGCTATTGAAGACGCAAAGGTGAATGCAGAGATCAATGATATCAAGAACGCAATTTTTTATGCCGGTGATATGAAAGATATGCTGACGCAGGATTTCATCAATCAGCATGGACGCCCCGACGTAATCATCACAGACCCTCCCCGTGCCGGTATGCACCAGGATGTGATTGATGTCATTTTATTTGCGGAACCGAAACGAATTGTATATGTTAGTTGTAATCCTGCTACTCAAGCGCGGGATCTACAATTACTGGATGAAAAGTATAAGGTGAAGGCTGTTCAACCTGTAGATATGTTCCCTCACACTCACCACGTAGAAAATGTGGTGTTGCTGGAACTTCGATAAAGAGTTCACCACAGATTACACAGATTATAATAATCAGTAATAAAAATCTGTGTTAATCTGTGGAATCTGTGGTGAAAAATAAATTCTCAAAAGAAAAAAGAAATGAAAAAAAGACCTAGAAGAACTCCTGCTGAAAAAGCACGTGCTCAATATACCAATTATGCAGTCAAAGAGCCCATGGAATTAATGGAGTTCCTGGCTGCCAAGATGCCGGATGCAAGTCGCACGAAATTAAAATCGTTGTTAAGCAAGCGGGTCGTGTTTGTTGATAATGTGATAACCACGCAATTCAACTTTCCCCTTGAAGCAGGCATGAAAGTGAAAATCAGCAAGCAAAAGGGAAAGAAAGAATTTAATAACAGATTGCTGAAGATTGTATATGAAGACGCCTATATCATTGTCGTCGAAAAGATGCAAGGACTTCTATCCGTCAATACGGAGCGTCAGAAAGAGCGCACTGCCTACACGATACTGAATGAATATGTGCAACGCTCCGGACGTCAATTCCGTGTGTTTATCGTTCACCGCTTAGATAGAGATACTTCCGGTTTGATGATGTTTGCCAAAGATGAAAAAACGCAGCGGACGCTACGCGACAACTGGCATGAGATAGTGACCGACCGCCGATATGTAGCCGTAGTGGAAGGTAGTATGGAAAAAGACTATGATACAGTCGTTTCCTGGCTGACTGATAAAACGCTTTACGTAAGTTCCAGTGAATATGATGACGGTGGATCAAAATCTATTACCCACTATAAGACAATCAAACGCGCTAACGGATATTCTCTGTTGGAACTCGATTTGGAAACTGGCCGAAAGAATCAGATTCGTGTACACATGCAGGATTTAGGCCATCCTATTATCGGCGACGGAAGATATGGAAGAGAAGATTCTCCCAACCCTATCGGACGCCTAGCACTCCACGCCTTTAAACTTTGTTTTTATCATCCGGTAACGGGAGATTTAATGGAGTTCGAGACGCCTTATCCGGCGGAATTTAAAAAGTTGTTTCTAAAAAAATAAAACAATATGCTCAAAATAGAAAAGGAGTTATATCGATTGATATAACTCCTTTTCTATTTAAATTATAATTTATTCTATTGCATCTGCAACTCAATATAATCAATATATTCTCCATCAAGATACAAATCACCTTGCAAATAACGACCTCTAACACGAACACCTCTAATCTCACGTAAAGCAAAATCATAACCATAATCAAGATACAATGTTCCATAATCCACCCACCAACGGAATGGCAAATCACCGGCCGGCCTACCATCGTAGTCAAAGACTTGGTAATCTATTCCCAAACCATTGTTATCCAAACGAATACCACTTTCTATCGGATTATTGTTAGAACCGAACCATAAATCACCAACCCAAGTACGTCCCATCAAATCGTCATAAATATCTTCATCGTCTTCACACGAAGTAAAGCCAACCAATAAAGTCAGCATCATCAAGATACCCGCATATCTCTTTATCATTTCCATAATTCTCTAGTTTATTGCGTTTATTAATACAAAATTAGCGTTTTTTATTTACTATACATCACAAGCCACAAGTTTTTTGTACCTTTGCGAAGATAATATTAAAATTTCCACATGAAACTTCTTTGGCTTGATTTAAATAGTTCGTACGCTCATTCTTCGTTGGCATTACCTGCCTTACATGCCCAAATAGCAAATAATACAGACATTGAATGGTGTACCGTCTCCGCTACGATCAATGAAAACACTGGCAGTGTCGTCAATCAAATCTACCGCCATCAACCGGATATCATTGCAGCTACCAATTGGCTATTCAATCATGAGCAACTCCTGCACATTGTTTCACGCGCAAAAGCATTACTACCTCACTGCTGTGTTATACTCGGAGGTCCCGAGTTTTTAGGAGATAATGAAGCTTTCTTATATAAGAACAAATTTGTAAGCGGAGTGTTTCGCGGAGAAGGCGAAGAAGTATTTCCATTATGGTTAAAAGTGTGGAATCAGCCAAGAAAGGAATGGAAATCAATCACAGGACTTTGTTACCTGAATGAATCAGGAGAATATCAGGATAACGGGCTCGCCCGCGTCATGAACTTTTCTGAATTGGTTCCTCCTGAAAAAAGCCGTTTCTTCAATTGGAGCAAACCATTTGTGCAGTTAGAAACTACCCGGGGATGTTTTAACACCTGTGCTTTTTGTGTCAGTGGAGGTGAAAAGCCGGTTCGTACCTTATCTCTCGAAGCAATCAAAGAACGTCTCGACGTGATACACGAACACGGAATCAAAAACGTGCGAGTACTGGACCGTACTTTCAATTACAATAATAAACGGGCAAAAGAGCTATTAAACTTATTCCGCGAATACCCGGACATCTGTTTCCATCTGGAAATTCATCCGGCACTACTTTCCGATAAACTCAAACAGAAATTAGCCACTCTGCCTAAAGGTCTGCTGCACCTGGAAGCCGGTATCCAAAGCCTTCGGGAAAACGTGCTTGAACAAAGTCGAAGAATAGGAAAACTCTCCGATGCTTTGGCCGGACTCCACTATCTATGCTCACTTGAAAACATGGAAACTCATGCCGACTTGATAGCTGGACTCCCACTCTACCATCTATCAGAGATTTTCGATGACGTCCGTACCTTAACCGAGTATGGCGCAGGAGAAATCCAACTGGAATCTCTGAAATTACTTCCGGGCACCGAAATGCGAAGAAGAGCGGATGAATTAGGTATACAGTATTCTCCACTTCCTCCATACGAAGTACTTCAAACCCGTGAAATCACGGTAGATGAGTTACAAACAGCCCATTATCTGTCACGCCTGTTAGACGGTTTCTATAACACTCCTACCTGGCGAAATATCACCCGTATACTAATTTTGGAGAACCCCCATTTCATACATGACCTACTCGACCATCTGGTCCGGACAGATGTCATCGACACTCCTCTTAGCTTGGAAAGAAGAGGATTAATCCTTTATGATTTCTGCAAGAATCATTATCCCGACTACCTGACACAAGTCAGTATTGCATGGATAGAAGCAGGTATGTCATTAAAAAAAGCTCCGGCAGAAAAAGTAAGAACCAAAAGACAGTTACCTCCTGAAAGTTGGGAAGTAGTATACGGTGCATACCGTGAAAATCTACGACTATGTTTCCTCCCTGTCGATGAAGAAGGACATGGCTACTGGTTTGGCTTTGAATCGGAAATTCAGAAGATACAACCGGTTTTCAAAGCTAGAAAATTATCATAAACAAAAGAAAAGTATTCCCATATTATGTGAAATAATTACTATTCACTAATCGTTCAAAGCAGCATATCCTGTTTTTCACCGTCCATACAATAAACTTTACTAGCACAGTGTATGGACATTCGGAAATATCAATTGAATATTCTTTGTTTATTATTGTTCCCCTTATCCGCAGCAGGGCAAGAATGGAGCAAACAGGACTCATTGAGACTTCAGCAAATGTTGGAATCCGATCAGGAAATCAAGATAAACAGAAAGCTTATCGAAAAAGTAGAGCAAAAAATGTACTCTCGAAAACCATTTGTAGATTTTGATCCCACACTACCCACTTTAAAATCTTCCACAATCTTTTCGAAACCTTCTATTCACACATACAAGATGTTCCAAAAGCCAGGTTCCACCTTTTTACCCACTTATTCCTGGCTAAGAATAAACAAGAATCTTATTCTGCATAGTAAAAGCGACTTTGCAGAAAATTCCAATCATTTCCATATCCAAAGCCAAATGGAATATAAATTATCCTCCAGATGGTCTCTCGACATATATGGTTCACAAAACCTCGATACCCGAAGATACCGAGGGCTTCCCTCCGAAGTGGAACCAACCAAATTGGGAAGTAATGTCGTTTTCAAAATAAATAAAAACTGGAAAATCAAAACAGGGATGCAATACCAATATAATGCTATACGAAAAAGATGGGAATGGATACCTCAAGTTAGCGTTTCATACGAATGGTAAATCCTATTGATAATTGAGGATCGAAAAGTTTTAGAAAGCAAGAAAGCATATTTTCCATTTATTCTCGTACCTTTGTCATACGATTAAATATGCTATCATAATGAAGAACTTTATCAAGGGATTCCGGTTTACCCCCTCTAATTATCCGGCAGAAGTAGAAGCAAAAATACAGAAATACAGAAAACAAGGTTACAAACTTCCACCGCGTAAAGTACTCCGTACCCCCGAACAACTGGAAGGCATCCGGGAAAGTGCAAAAATCAATACTGCACTGTTGGACTATATTTCAGAAAATATTCGCGAAGGAATGTCTACTGAAGAGATTGATGTATTGGTATATGATTTCACCACCAGCCACGGTGCTATCCCTGCCCCACTCAACTACGAAGGATTTCCTAAAAGTGTATGCACAAGCATTAACGACGTGGTTTGTCACGGTATTCCCAACAAAAATGAGATTCTAAAAAGCGGAGACATTATCAATGTGGACGTTTCTACCATTTACAAAGGATATTTCTCTGATGCATCCCGTATGTTTATGATTGGCGATGTCAATCCTGACATGCAAAGATTAGTACAAGTCACCAAAGAGTGCATGGAAATAGGTATTGCCGCCGCACAACCCTGGAAACAACTGGGTGATGTAGGCGCAGCCATCCAGGAACATGCAGAAAAGAACGGTTTCAGCGTAGTTCGTGATCTCTGCGGACATGGCGTAGGTATGCAATTCCATGAGGAACCGGACGTAGAGCATTTCGGCCGACGGGGTACGGGCATGATGATCGTACCGGGAATGACCTTTACCATAGAACCCATGATTAACATGGGAACCTACGAAGTCTTTATAGATGATGCCGACGGATGGACTGTCTGCACCGACGACGGACTCCCCTCAGCCCAATGGGAAAACATGATTCTGATTACTGAAAACGGAAACGAAATTCTTACTTATTAATGGAATTAATTTTACTTATCGTTATTGCCGCATTAGTGATAGTCTTACTAATACTGTCACTTACAAAAGGTAATAATCAAACGCAAGCGGAACAACTGCAAACAGCTTTGCGCCAACAAATGCAGGAGAATCGCGAAGAACTGAATCGCAGCATCCGGGAGCTCCGCCTGGAGATGACTCAAACGCTGAATCAGAATATGCAGCAATTGCAAGACGTATTGCACAAAAATATGTTGACTAACGGAGAGCTGCAGCGTCAGAAGTTCGATATGATGGCCCGTCAACAGGAATCATTGATTAAATCGACCGAAAAGAGGTTGGATGACATGAGGACAATGGTGGAAGAAAAATTGCAAAAGACATTAAACGAACGCATTGGCCAATCATTTGAAATTGTCCGCTCACAACTTGAGAATGTGCAGAAAGGACTAGGCGAAATGAAATCTCTGGCTCAAGACGTAGGCGGATTAAAGAAGGTGTTGAGCAATGTAAAAATGCGTGGTACATTCGGCGAAGTTCAGTTAGGAGCATTATTAGAGCAGATGATGAGTCCGGAACAATACGACGCTAATGTAAAAACCAAGAAAAGCGGAACCGAATTCGTTGAGTTTGCAATCAAACTTCCGGGAAAGGATGATGCGAACAGCACCGTCTATCTGCCTATCGACGCTAAATTTCCCAAAGATGTGTACGAACAATATTATGATGCTTTTGAAGCAGGAGATACTGCATTGATAGAATCGTCCGGCAAGCAATTGGAAACAACCATCAAAAAAATGGCAAAAGACATTCACGACAAATATGTAGATCCTCCTTTTACCACAGACTTCGCCATTATGTTTCTGCCTTTTGAAAGCATTTATGCCGAAGTAATCCGAAGAACAAGTCTGGTAGAAACTCTGCAAAAAGATTACAAAATAGTTGTCACAGGACCTACTACACTAGGGGCTATCCTAAATAGCCTGCAAATGGGATTCCGCACGTTAGCTATTCAAAAGCGAACGGGAGAGGTTTGGACGGTATTAGGAGCTGTAAAAACAGAATTCAGCAAATTCGGAGGACTACTCGAAAAAGTACAGAAAAACCTTCAAAATGCCGGCGACCAACTAGAAGAAGTAATGGGTAAGCGGACTCGCGCTATCGAACGAAAACTCCGCCAAGTTGAACAATTGCCACATGAAGAAAGCATGAAAATTCTTCCGATAGATGATGGAGACGATGAATCGACAGATTAAAGCGAAATCCGAAGTACGACATATCCCAGTAAGCCGGAAAGTACGGTTCCGGTCAATACACCAAATTTGGCCTGATTCAATAATACAGGATAGTCTACCCCAAAAGAAAGATTAGCGATAAAGAGTGATACAGTAAAGCCAATACCTCCCAACAATGCAACTCCGGAAAGATTCTTCCAGGTCATCCCTAAAGGCATGGGAGTCAATCTTATTTTTATAGCCAGCCAGGTAAAGAAATATATTCCAATAAATTTTCCCAGTAACAGACCGGCAGCAACAGCAATACTGACAGCTCCCACTAATTCGCCTCCCCCACTAAACACAACGCCGGCATTGACAAATGCAAAAAGAGGAAGAATCAAATAATTGACTGTTCCATGCAAATTATCTTCTAATGACTGCAACGGACTAATTACACGGTCGGAAGCCGATTCGACCTCTTTCAACTTGGCTATTTGCTCATTAGTCAGCACAATGCTTTCAGATTGCATTGCCGGAAAACCGGCAATGGTATGACGAATTTTTTCGATGTACTTCCCTACATTCAGACGAGGTTTAGCGGGAATAACAAAAGCAAGAATAACTCCCGAAATAGTGCTATGAATACCGGATTGCAAAAATAAATACCAGATAATCACCCCAATCACCAAGAAGAATACCTTATTTGTCGTTCCATACTTTCCTATAAAATAAAGTAAAATATAAAAGAGTATAGCTACCAAAAGATAGCCATAGGCAACATGTGAACTATAAAAAAGAGCGATCACCAAAATTCCCCCGATATCATCGACTACCGCAAAAGCAGTCAAAAAAATCTTCAAACTCAACGGCACACGGCTGCCTAATAAGCTCAACACCCCCAATGAAAAAGCAATATCCGTAGCCATAGGAATGGCGAGTCCATGTCCGCCTTCACTACCCGGAACACAAATAAGCGAATAGATCATTACAGGCAACAACATCCCACCACAAGCGGCAATGAAAGGCAACGCCGCCTTACGGAAAGAGGAAAGCTCACCTACCAATAACTCACGTTTGATTTCCAGTCCAACCAATAAAAAGAAAATCGTCATCAAACCATCATTGATAAACTCAATCATTCGCAGATTTTCCCCACCATGCGAAAGCAAATTAAAATTTCCTATCTGTAAATGAAGTTCATGCGACAAAAATTCCTGATATACCGGAGCCACAGAAGAGTTCGCAATAATGGCTGCCGAGATAGCAGCCAGGAATAAAAGAATACTCGCCGTGATATTCATAGACGAGAAGTTCCGCATAGTCCGCAAAATAGTCATAACGAAATGTTTTTATAATATTAGTTTTGCAATATACAGAATTTTCTAATTAGTATAACTCCTTAAAGCAAGATTTTTGACCCAAAGTACAAAAATTCCTGTCAAAATCAGATTCAGTACCAAGGTAAGCACAGAAATTACCAATGCCGGACCACCCAAGTTATAGCCCAATGCAATGAAAATAATTCCGGCTCCTACCTCACCACGGGTAAACATACCGATAGAAAGAGCCAGTCGCTCGCTTAATTTCCGGTCACGGTAAAAGAACATCGGGCAAAGCTTTCCTATATTCGACAATAAAGAGACAATCACCACATGAAACATAATCATCCCCCACGACATCATCTCCTGCGAACCGGTGACGGAATAAGCACCTGCATGAGTCTCCGCAAAGTTCACTCCAATAAAATGCGGCATACTCATCCCCACCAGGAACATGAAGAAAAATGAAATTCCGGTAGAAACCTTTCGTTCCACGGGCGTATCATGTTCCTTATGTTTCATAATCATACCCAGCACAAATGCAGGCAGTAGGACTTCAATATGAATACTTCCCTCCTCCCCATACAATTCCTTACTACCGAGATAAAGAATTTGAGTAGTCAAAAATATGATTATTGAATAAAAGAGGATAGCCTTCCAATCCTGACGCCAATCGTACTTATTCAGCCTTTGCCAGCCGATCGATAATAACAGGAACACAATCACCACCACAATAATCAACTGCCAGCGCAGCCCGATCATCATAATCTGAAGAGGAATCATCAAAAGAATCGTATCCAAATCATCGAAAATAGCCAATACCTGTATCTTCTTATAAATCCAACTGGACTTTAACCCGATAGCCGCCAACATCGTAAACAAAATACCGGCTGATGTCGGTGCGGCAAAACGGCTCAACAGCAAATTCTCCTTCCAGGCTTCCCAACTATTCCAAAAATCGGGTGGAAGCAATACAAACACATAATAGATGGCAATCATAAACCATGGCAAAGCAGCCGTAGCCATAGCAATAAAATAATCCTGGGCGTAACTTTTCCATCGTGTCTTATCAAGAACGAATTCACGGCCTACATTAATCATTATAAAACTAAGGCATACATAGAGCAATACATTCGATATGGATTTAACAGCTCCATAGCCATCCCCCGCCATCATCGGCAGGAATTGCGAAACGACGAGCCCCAGCATCAGGAAGCCCGAAAAAGACAGAACTTTTCTCATATTTATAGTTGTTTGTTCCTAAAAAGTGATTGCCAAGGAAAGCTCTGCAGACAGAAGGCAATCACCTGGTGTATTAAAAACTAACCGCAAGTCAATTTGTTCAGAACATATCTCTGAAAAATTGCTTGCGGCAGTGTTTTTTAATCCAGCTTCAGTACGGCGAGGAAGGCTTTCTGCGGCACTTCCACGTTACCGATTTGTTTCATTCGTTTTTTACCTCTTTTCTGTTTTTCAAGCAGTTTACGTTTACGGCTCACGTCGCCACCATAACACTTCGCGGTCACATCCTTACGAACCGCCTTAATGGTTTCACGAGAAATAATCTTCGCTCCGATAGCTGCCTGAATGGCAATATCAAACTGTTGACGCGGAATAAGTTCCTTCAACTTCTCACACATCCGGCGTCCCATATCGTAAGCATTGTCAATATGCGTCAAAGTGGAAAGCGCATCCACAGGCTCACCGTTCAAGAGGATATCCAACTTCACCAGTTTGGAAGTACGGAAACCATTCGGATGATAATCAAACGAAGCATACCCTTTGGAAATACTCTTCAACTTATCATAAAAGTCAATCACAATTTCTCCCAAAGGCATATTATAATAGATTTCCACCCGGTTACCGGAGATATATTCCTGTTTAATCAATTCACCACGTTTACCTAAACAAAGCGTCATGATAGGACCGATATAATCGGTAGTAGTAATAATAGATGCTTTGATATACGGCTCTTCGATATGGTCAATCATAGTCGGGTCGGGCATACCACCGGGGTTGTGCACTTCCTTCATATTACCTTGTTTATCATATATATGGTAAGAAACGTTCGGCACCGTAGTAATCACATTCATATCAAACTCACGGTCCAAGCGCTCCTGCACAATCTCCATGTGGAGCAATCCGAGGAAACCACAACGGAAGCCAAAACCCAAAGCCAACGAAGATTCCGGCTGGAAAGTCAAAGACGCGTCATTCAACTGCAACTTCTCCAAAGACGCACGGAGATCTTCAAAATCCTCCGCTTCAATCGGATAAACTCCGGCAAACACCATCGGCTTCACTTCCTCAAAACCGGCAATAGCCTTTTCACACGGACGGGCAATATGCGTAATGGTATCTCCCACTTTCACCTCTTTGGAAGTCTTGATACCGGAAATAATATATCCTACATCTCCCGTACGAAGTTCGTTACGAGGCACCATATCCATTTTCAACACCCCTACTTCATCGGCGTCATACTCTTTTCCCGTATTGAAGAACTTCACCTTGTCTCCCTTGCGAATCATACCGTTTTCGATCTTGAAATAAGCAATAATTCCGCGGAAAGAATTAAATACAGAGTCGAAAATCAAAGCCTGCAACGGAGCCTCTTCATCTCCTTCCGGATGAGGAATCCGCTCAATCACAGCCGCCAGTATCTCTTCCACTCCCATCCCCGTTTTACCGGACGCACGGATTACTTCCTCCCGTTTGCAGCCCAACAATTCAACGATCTCATCTTCCACTTCTTCGGGATTGGCGCTCGCCATGTCACATTTATTAATCACCGGAATAATCTCAAGGTCATGCTCAATGGCCATATACAGATTTGAAATCGTCTGCGCCTGCACTCCCTGGGAGGCATCGACAATCAGCAACGCACCTTCACACGCAGCAATAGAACGCGATACCTCATACGAAAAGTCCACATGTCCCGGGGTGTCAATCAAGTTAAGGATATACTTTTCACCCTGATAAGTATATTCCATCTGGATAGCATGGCTCTTGATAGTGATCCCTCTTTCCTTCTCCAGATCCATATTATCAAGCATCTGCCCGGAAGTCACCTGAATGGTATGTGTAAACTCCAACAAACGGTCAGCCAAAGTCGACTTACCGTGGTCAATATGAGCAATAATGCAAAAGTTGCGTATATTCTTCATTCTGAATTCTTATTATTTTATCTTTTTGGTGTGCAAAGATACGTAAATGGCGGAATAAAAAAAAATGCGTTGATAACATTATGATTATGTACCAACGCATTTTTTTATTGCTTAAGTGAGTTACTCGCTTAGATCAATTTGATGAAGAGTTCACCTTCAACTTCTTCCACAGAGACTTTGTCTTCTCTCAATAACCAGCCAAGGCCGAGAAACAGATCTTTGTCAACCAATTTAGTTGCTTTTTTAAGCTGCTTGGCAGTCATTCCTTCTGTTTCGTTCAGTGCATTCCAGATAGTACCTGCAATTACACCAGCTTTTTCTTTCAACATTTGCTTTGCAATTTTAGTTAGACATGCTTAAAATCTTTCCAGCCAAAAGACTTTCAGATTTTATTTCGGAGGCAAAGATAGTTATTTTTATGTTATATAACACTTTATTGAGCACTTTTTTACCGTTTTTGTAATAAAAAAGCATTTTAGGAGCTCATTTTGGATGCTTTTCGAGATATTCAGACCAAATTCTTGCCGCTTCTTCAACCATTTTTGCACAGGGACGCTTGCTATAATATTGAGCAGTACGCTCTTCCGGAATAGTGGAGACCGGCTCTTTTTTCTTTAATCCCAACAATTCGCCACAAATCAGCGAGCCGTTACGCTTCTTAAATTCAGCCGCCAGTTCTTGCACTACCGCATAATTGGCAGCTTTTCCTTCCCGGTCAGTTGCTTCCGTAGCACCGGTTTCCAAGCCTGCCACCAGAAACATGCCGCAGGCAGCTCCACACGTTTCACGCATCCGTCCGATGCCCCCGCCAAAAGAAGCACTCATACGCAATGCCTGTTCCTGTGTAAATCCATACATGTCCGCAAAAGCCGCTACCACCGACTGTGAGCAGTTATATCCACTCTTAAAAAGCTCCACTGCTTTCTGTATTCTATCTTCCATAAACTATTTTGCATTTTTATTTTGTGCAAAAGTATAAAAAAGTATCTTTGTATCAGATAGGGCGTAAAGATTAAAATCAAAAAAAAGAAAATATGAACAAAACTATTTCATATAAAGAATCGACAGCCATTGCCATCCAAGCTATGATGAGCGCAGCCAGAAAGGATGAATATGCCGATAGGAAAAGAAAAAGTAATTTCCCTCAAAACAGAAAGAAACGTGATGTCACTCTCAAGGACATACGTGAATGGAACAAAAGAAGGAATTATAAAGAAGACACAGGAATCACAATCAACGCGATGATGGAATCAGCCGTCAAAGATCCGTATGTGGATCTGAATCCACCATCCAAATTTTAAAAAGCTAAAATATATATGGCTACAACATTTGACATCCAACTACCTCATTATTCGCGCGGATTTCATCTAATCACGCGCGATATTGTCTCACAGCTACCCCCACTTCCTGAAAGCGGTCTGCTGGTAGTCTTTATCAAACACACTTCTGCCGGACTGACTATCAACGAAAATGCAGACCCGGACGTACGGCATGACTTTCAGACGTTTTTTAATAAACTTGTTCCCGACGGTGCTCCCTACTTCATCCATACCCTTGAAGGCCCTGACGATATGAGTGCCCATATAAAAGCCTCCCTGATAGGAAGCTCGGTCACCATCCCCATCAAAAACCACCGTTTGAACTTAGGTACATGGCAAGGCGTCTACCTCGGCGAGTTTCGCGACGGAGGAGACACCCGTAAATTGAGTATTACCATTCTATAATATTTCCAGAGCCATCGGACAATGGTCGGAATGTACGGCCTCATTCAAGATATACGCCCGTTTCAACAGCGGGCGTACCGGCTCACTGACCATACAATAATCAATTCTCCAGCCTTTATTCTTGGCACGCGAATTAAAACGATAGCTCCACCAGGTATATTCCTGTTTCTCCGGACAAAGCGTACGGAAAGAGTCCACATATCCCGCAGACAGGAAACGCGTCATCCATTCCCGTTCTTCAGGAAGGAAACCGCTGTTGGTCGCGTTCCGGACAGGGTCATGAATATCAATCGGCTCGTGACAGATATTATAATCGCCGCAAAGAATCAAGTTGGGACGAGACTTCTGCAACTCCATCACATATTTCTGGAAATCTTCCAACCAGACCATTTTAAAGGCCTGGCGTTCATCTCCGCTCGTTCCCGAAGGATGGTAAACGCTGACTACCGACAAGTCTCCGAAGTCCGCACGGATGAAACGTCCTTCATTATCGTATGCTTCCATTCCCATCCCATATTCCACATGGTCCGGTTCCCGCTTGGTAAGTATAGCCACTCCACTGTATCCCTTCTTCTGCGCCGAGTACAAATAAGACTTGTAGCCCAATGCTTCAAACACTTCTCCCGGATATTGGTCCGGTTGCAGTTTCGTCTCTTGCAGACAAAGAATATCAGGATTCTCCTGTGCCAACCATTCCGGTAACCCTTTAGATACGGCAGCACGTAGTCCGTTCACGTTATAAGTAATAATTTTCATCATTCTATATTTATAAGTTCATGTTCATTTTATGAAAACAAAAGCATAATGTTCAGTACCGAAACGATAATAGCAATCGAGTACAACACGAACGTACTCCAACGACTATTGACATAATCGCCCATCACCTTTCGGGAAGACGTCAGTCCCACCTGTAAGAACACGGTGAAAGGCAATTGAATACTAAGTACCATCTGCGAAATAATCAATCCTTTAAACGGATCTCCAATAAAGAAAATCAGCAATAAGGCAATTCCCAAAGACAAGAGAACTCCCACCTGCGAGTGACTGTCCTTGATATGATAAGACTCGCCGAAAATACCTGCAAAAATAGAACCTGCCGCCATTCCGCTCGTAATAGTTGACGAAATGCCCGCCATCAGCAATGCCAATGCAAATACAATTGCCGCATTACTTCCCAATAAAGGTTCGAGCAAAGACTTAGCCTGTTGCAGTTCCTCTACCTGAATACCGCTTTTAAAGAAAGTGGCGGCCGCCAGCAGAATCATGGCACTGTTAATCGCCCAACCGACAATCATTGAGAAAAGAGTGTCAAACAACTCATATTTCAATACCTTCTTAATAGAAGCATCATCCTTCTTATTGTACTCGTGACTCTGTATCACCTCCGAATGAAGGAACAGATTATGAGGCATCACTACCGCTCCCAACACACTCATGATAATCAGCATACTACCCTTCGGGAAAGAAGGAGTCACCCACCCCGCCGTTGCAGCCGGCCAGTCTATTTCCACCAGAAACAATTCATAAATAAATGAAAGCCCGATAACAGAAACGAACGCAATGATGGAACGTTCTATCTTTTTATACGAATTAGTGAAAAGCATGATGGAGACAAAAAGCGTAGTCAATACAGCTCCCCATATAATAGGAATATCCAATAACATTTCCAACGCGATGGCACCTCCCAGAATTTCCGCCAGGGAAGTAGAGATCGACGCCAGTACTGCTGTGCCAAGAATAGGTCGTGACACCCATTTAGGAGTGTACTTAGTGGCCGCCTCCGAAAGGCAAAGTCCGGTAACGATTCCCAAGTGAGCAACATTGTGCTGAAGGATAATCAGCATGATGGTAGACAAGGTAACCACCCAAAGCAAGGAATAGCCGAATTCGGAACCGGCGGCGAAATTAGAAGCCCAGTTTCCCGGATCAATAAATCCTACAGTAACCAGTAGCCCCGGACCAATATATTTAAAAACATCCAGTCCACCCAGATAGCGTTTATGATCTTTGCGTCTTAAGTCTTGAAAAATATTCTTCATTTTTGCATAATAGTTTATCCAGTACAAATATACTTATAAATAACGAGTGAGAATCAATTTTAGTTCAAAATACCGACCAATAAGTAGATGACCTATGGACACAGATGATACACTAATTATGAGAACATTATTATAAAAGGGTTGAGTAAGGACTACTCGAGAAAAGGAAATAAGGACTTTCTGCTAAAAAAATGACCTCCGACAAACCAATTGCCAGAGGCCACAAATCAATATATAATTTACATAAATGAAAAATCAATCAATATCCCATCTCATGCAATGCACGACATAATTGATCGGGACATGAAGTCGGTCTGCCACCACAACGCACTCCTTCAAGTTTTGTAATCACATCCGCTACCTTCATCCCTCTCACAAGGCGGGAAAGACCTTGAAGGTTACCATTACATCCTCCCCAGAAAGCAACTTCCTTCACCACTCCATCTTCCACATTCAGTTCGATATTCGTGCTGCAAGTCCCCTGGGTCTTATAAACATATTCCATAACCTGTCTTACTCCTCTTCCCCTTCTTCCGGTTGCATGTTGGTATAGACAGTCTGCACGTCATCAAATTCTTCCAGACGTTCGATCATCTTATCCAATGTTTCGCGTTGTTCCGGAGTAACCTCTTTCAAGTCGTTCGGGATATAAGTGAAGTCTCCACCGACATCTTCAAAGCCACATTCTTCCAAATGCTTCTGAATAGCGGCGTAGCTCTTAGGATTACCATAGATAGTGATTGTTCCCTCTTCATCATCTTCTTCATATTCATCTTCCACGTCATAGTCGATCAGATCGAGAATCAGTTCTTCCATATCCAATCCGTCTTTCTTCTTGAAAGTGAACACACATTTGTGGTCGAAAAGGAACGCAAGAGAACCCATTGTACCCAGATTGCCACCGAACTTATTGAATACCGAACGAACGTCAGCCACCGTACGAGTTGTGTTGTCTGTCAATGTGTCTACAAACACAGCAATACCGTGAGGGCCGTATCCTTCATAAGTCATGCTCTTGTAGTCGCTCTGGTCTTTACCCATTGCGTTTTTGATAGCACGTTCAATGTTATCCTTCGGCATGTTTTCACGCTTACAAGTAGCGATCACCGAACGCAGCGTCGGGTTGTTTTCAGGTTCCGGACCGCCTGCCTTTACAGCGATAGCGATTTGTTTACCCAGTCTTGTAAAAGTTTTAGCCATGTGGCCCCATCTTTTCAGTTTAGCGGCCTTTCTATATTCAAATGCTCTTCCCATTGGTTTATATTTTTAATAATGACAATTTTAAGTTTATCTAAGTTTGGCACCCAGTTTATCTTCCAGGTTCTTCACCAGTTTCGACATGATCTTATCAATCATCTTATCATTCAAAGTCTGGTTTTCATCCTGAAGCAGGAAGCTCACCGCATACGACTTCTTACCCGCTTCGAGGTTCTTACCTTCATATACATCGAAGAGTTCCACTTCTTTCAACAGCTTCTTCTCTGTTTCGTATGCAATCTTTTCGATTTCGGCAAATTGTATATTCTTATCAAGCAACAATGCCAAGTCGCGTTTCACAGCAGGGAATTTGGAAATTTCCTTGTAGCTGATCTTCACAGAACGGATGGCTTTCATCAATTCCTTCCAGTTCAAGTCGGCGTAATATACTTCATTGTCGATATCAAATGCTTTCAACAGCTTCTTAGTTACAATACCGAAAGAAGCAAGACGTTTTCCGCCCTTCGTGTTGACAGAGAGTGCGGCAGCAAAAACATCGTCTGTCAGATTACCTACAACCAGATTGTGCAAATCCAGTCCCAGACGCTTTAATATATTTTCTACGTACGCTTTCAATTCATACACCGAACTATTTTCATCCGCATGCGCCCATGAATTGGAAACCTTCTTACCGGTTACCCACAAGCCCAGGTGATAATCTTCCGAATAAGGAGCCAGTACCTTCTCTTCGTTCTTCTTGTCAGCATTGAAATAATAACAGTTACCGAATTCGAAGAATTTCAAATCAGCGTTCTTACGATTGGCGTTATGAGCAATGCTTTCCAGTCCGCCGAACAGCAAGGTCTGACGCATAGCATTCAGATCAGCACTCAACGGATTGAGCAACATCACCAGGTGATTGGACGGATAAGCCTCCAACCCATCATAATAAGCAGCACGAGTCAGTGAGTTGTTCAGAATTTCATTGAATCCACAACCCACCAGTTGTTCTGCAATCAGATTCTGCAATTTATTCGACTTGTCGTGCTCACCCTTTGTAGTCAGACTGGAGTTCAACGTAGTCGGAATTTCCACATTATTATATCCATAGATACGAAGAATATCTTCAATCACATCGCAATCACGCTGCACGTCTACACGATAAGGAGGAACAGCCAATGTCAGTCCTTCTGCCGTTTCATTGGTAATCTTCATTTCCAGGCTGGTCACAATGCTCTTGATTGTCTCTACCGGAATCACTTTACCTACCAAAGAATGTACTTTTTCGTAAGCAAGATCGACGATAAAATCCTGTGCAGGAGTAGTGAATACATCTTTTATTTCAGAAGAAATCGTACCGCCAGCCAGTTCTTTCACCATCAAAGCAGCCAGTTTCAGGCAATAAATCACGCCGTTCGGATCGATACCACGTTCGAAACGGAAAGAAGCATCCGTATTCAAGCCATGACGACGAGCCGTCTTACGCACCCATGTAGGATGGAAATAAGCACTTTCGATGAATACGTCTGTCGTAGCTTCCGTAGAACCGGAGTCCAGTCCGCCGAATACGCCGGCAATACACATGGCCTCTTCCTTGTTGCAAATCATCAGGTCGCGTTCGTTCAACTTACGCTCCACTTCATCCAACGTAACGAACGGAGTACCTTCGGGCATTGTTTTCACAATCACTTCATTGCCTTTAATCTTTCCGGCATCGAAGCAATGCAACGGCTGACCGAAAGCATGAACGATATAGTTCGTAATATCCACTACATTATTAATAGGGCGCACACCGATCAGGCGCAATTTGTTTTGCAGCCATTCCGGACTCTCCTTCACCGTTACACCTTTCACGGTAACACCGGCATAATGCGGACAAGCTTCGCTGTTTTCAACCTTCACTTCGATATTCAAGTCATGGTTTTCCACTTTAAAGCCATCCACTGACGGGCGTTGTAAAGTTGCCTGACGACCGTTCTGAATCAGATAAGCATACAGGTCACGAGCTACCCCATAGTGAGAGCAGGCATCCGCACGGTTAGGCGTGATATCCACTTCCAGTACATAATCGCTCTTGATATTATAATAATCCTTGGCAAGCGTACCCGGAACAGCAGTTTCCGGCAATACGATGATACCTGCATGATCCGTACCGATCCCAATTTCGTCTTCAGCACAAATCATACCTGTAGATTCTACCCCACGGATTTTTGATTTCTTGATGGTAAAACATTCGTCACCGTCATAAAGTTTCGTACCTAAAGTAGCTACCACCACTTTCTGTCCGGCAGCCACATTCGGGGCCCCACAAACAATCTGTACCGGTTCACCGTCTCCCAGATTAACAGTAGTAATATGCAAATGGTCAGAATTAGGATGTTCCGTGCAGGTCAGCACTTCACCGATCACAAGTCCTTCCAAACCACCTTTAATGGTTTGCACTTCTTCTACACCACCTGTTTCCAAGCCGATAGAAGTCAACGCAGCAGCCGTTTCATCGGGCGTCAGGTCGAAGTTGACATACTCTTTCAGCCAGTTATAAGAGATATTCATATACTTAATTTTTTATTGTTTCTCAAAAAGATTCGCAAAGTTAATAAGATTTTTCGGTTGACCGAGAAGGATCTTAAAAAAGTTGAGAGTTGAGAGTTGAAAATTGAGAGTTGAAAGTTACTATACAGAACTACAAGCCTCCCTAAAAAATATTGCGCAGCCCACTCTCAACCCTCAACTCTCAACTCTCAACTTCTTCAACTAGAACGGCAAAGGTCCATCCCCCGGTGCTCCAAACGGATTGTCCGTTTGTGGCGCAAAATCAGGCGCGGGAGGAGGTACGGAACCTGCATTACCTGTATTCATTTTCGATCCTAACATAGCCCCGGCAGGCTCACCCGGCATCGGGATAACCATATCGTCCTCCGGATTGGAGAAACGGGTAAATTCTCCCTTAAACCGGAGCAACACCTCGCCTACCGCACCATTACGATGCTTGGCGATGACAATCTCCGCCATACCACGCAGGTCATTACCACGATCATCCTGATAAATCTTATAGTATTCCGGACGGTGGATAAAGCACACCATATCGGCATCCTGCTCGATGGCTCCCGATTCACGAAGGTCACTCAACTGCGGACGTTTACCATCAATACCTTCACGACTTTCCACACCACGATTCAACTGCGACAGTGCGATGATCGGAATATTCAACTCTTTCGCCAGTCCTTTCAACGAACGGGAAATGGTACTAACCTCTTCCTGACGGCTACCAAACGCCATACCGCTCGCATTCATCAACTGAAGGTAGTCAATAATAATGATTCTCACTCCATGTTCACGTACCAGACGACGCGCTTTTGTTCGAAGTTCAAATACAGACAGAGACGGAGTATCATCCACGTAAAGCGGTGCATCCATCAGATTCTTCAGTTTATAGTCCAACTGTTGCCACTCATAACCGGCCAACTGTCCGCTCTTGATCTTTCCACTCTCAATTTCGCAGACATTCGCAATCAAACGGTTCACCAACTGAACGTTACTCATTTCAAGCGAAAACAACGCCACCGGGTTCCGATAATCGACAGCAATATTCTTAGCCATAGAAAGGACAAAGGCGGTCTTACCCATCGCAGGACGTGCAGCAATAATGATAAGGTCGGAATTCTGCCAACCGGAAGTCATCTTGTCGAGCTTTGTAAAACCACTCTCAAGACCACTCAAACCGTCGGTTCGCGCCGCAGCCTTCTGAATCAGCTTATAGGCTTCGTCAATCACCGGATTGATCTGCGTATAATCCTTTTTCATGTTCTGCTGCGAAATCTCAAAAAGTTTACCTTCCGCTTCCTGCATCAAGTCGTCCACATCCAGCGTTTCATCAAACGCCTTACTCTGGATATTGCTTGTAAACGTAATCAACTCACGCGCCAGAGATTTCTGTGCAATAATACGGGCGTGATACTCAATATGCGCTGATGAAGCCACCTTACTACTCAATTGAGTAATATAGAACGGGCCTCCCACCTCTTCCAATTCTCCGCGTTTGCTAAGTTGTTCCTTTACAGTCAGAATATCCACCGGCTTCTGATTCACCGCAAGATCGGTGATAGCAGAATAAATCAACTGATGCCGGCGTTCGTAAAAAGATTCGGGACGAAGAATCTCACTCACCAATGAGTAAGCATCCTTTTCAATCATCAAAGCTCCCAGAACTGCTTCTTCCAGTTCAGGTGCCTGCGGCTGAATACGTCCATAATCATTTACCGGTTGTACCTTAGTAGACTTTGTATTGCGGGTATTTCTTTTCTGTTCGGCCATCGAGGTATTTACTATTTTACAATTTACTATTTACTATTTTGCGACCGGACAGACTCCTTTATAACAGAGTTTTTCCAGTCGGGACGACAAAGATAGAATATAATCATGAAGAATGGATAAGGAAAAATGAAGATTTTACTAACTTTGCTCCCGAATTACATTCAACACATGATTAATTGTCATGTGCAGCACTGCAAATAGTAAATCGTAAATTGAAAAATAGTAAATAACCTTATGCTCGCTTTTCCTAATATCAAAATAAACCTGGGACTTTCCATCACGGAAAAACGCCCGGACGGATATCACAATCTGGAAACCGTTTTCTATCCGGTAGCCCTCGAAGACGCTCTCGAAATCCGTACTTCTTCTGAAACAGAAAAGAAGATTACCCTCCACCAGTATGGCATGGAGATAGCCGGCAATCCGGAAGACAACCTGGTGGCAAAGGCCTATTCATTGCTGGATAAGGAGTTTCATCTTCCCCCTGTCGAAATTCATTTGTATAAGCATATTCCCTCGGGAGCCGGACTGGGGGGCGGTTCATCCGATGCCGCTTTTATGCTAAAGTTGCTCAACGATCATTTTCAGCTGGAATTATCCGAAGAACAGCTGGAGGTATATGCCGCCACTTTGGGAGCGGACTGTGCTTTCTTTATTAAAAACAAGCCGACCTATGCCGAAGGGATCGGAAACCTGTTCTCACCAATCGAGCTTTCATTAAGCGGTTACCAAATCATGATTGTCAAACCGAACGTTTTCGTTTCTACCCGGGAAGCCTTTTCAAATATCCACCCGCACCGTCCGGAATATCCGGTCAAAGAGGCAATCCTGCGTCCAGTTGCAGAATGGAAGGATATCCTAATCAATGATTTTGAAGCAAGTGTATTCCCGCAACATCCCGTTATTGGGGAAATTAAAAGAGAACTCTATCATCAAGGAGCGATCTACGCCTCCATGAGCGGCTCCGGCTCATCCGTATTCGGGCTGTTTGCTCCCGGATTCGTCTTACCGGAAATTGATTGGGGAACTGACATGTTCTGCTTCAAAGGCACATTATAAGAATAACCTTATATCCCCAGTATTATATTAGCGTCAATATTCAGTTTCCGGCTCATTTCACGAGCTACTTTCAATGTAGGCTCACATCTTCCTGTAAGATAATCACTAACACGAGAAGGACTTACACCAAGCAGTTCCGACAACTTAGCTTGGTTTATTCCCATCTCGTACATTCGTAGTTTCATGACATCAACCAAAGATGGAGACTTGATAGGATAATGTTCTTTTTCATACTCCTCTACAAGTCCTGACAATAAATCTAATTCTATAAGATTTCTGTCCGTCAAAGGAGTATCATCATCTACCAATGGAAGAAGTTCTTCTATTCTTTCCATTGCAGCCATATAAGCTATTTCATTTTGAATCTTTGCCATAACTATGCATTTTTAACATCTAACTTATCATAATCAGCATGAGTACCAATAAAGCGAATCAGCACTGTTTTTATAGTGAACTTAATAACAACTACTAACCGATAATTGTTACCTCTAATATTAAACACATAATGTTGGTTACCTACGTTATCAACACTATTGAATGTTTTTTTCATGTCAGCAAAGCAAGTCCATTCCGCTCTTTTTGTTTTATGATACCACTCTTCAAGTGCTACTTCAGCATCCGGATTATCAGTATAATAATCTATTATTTTACTTCTGGCTATTATTCTCATGTACTTTAGTTTATGCAAATGTAGCTATTTGGTTTTGAAATACAAAACATTCTATTATTTTTCAACAAAAAGCACTTGAAATATTCACCAAGCATAAACAAAAAAAAAACGGTACCACGACTCACGTCGTAGTACCGTCACAACACAAACACAAAATAAAACACGACAAAACTACTATGCAATCTTTCCTGTCTATGCCGGGGAGGCATAAGTACCATTTACGTATATTCGCATACTCATAAACAGCTTCAGGTCGATTAGCATCAAATAAACAAATCGCATGCACGATTTGTTTAATCTTTTATGTTTATTTTAAAACAAATCTCTTTTATTGAATCCCTCTTTCACGGAGTTTCAGCTGCCAGTTCCATGCAGAACGTAAAGTATCTTCCAAAGTTTCTACAGCCTTCCAACCCAGTTCCTGATTCGCGAAATCCGGATTCGCCCAAACTTTTTCAATGTCGCCTGCACGACGTCCGACAATCTGATAATTCAATTTTACGCCGGTGGCTCTTTCAAAGCCATTTATTAATTCCAATACAGAAACGCCACGTCCTGTACCGATATTGAACACTTCCACTTTTTCTTTTTGTGTCTTTTCCAAGATACGACGGATAGCAATCACGTGGGCTTTAGCCAAGTCAACAACATTGATAAAGTCACGGATACAAGAACCGTCCGGTGTATCATAATCATCACCAAACACACTTAGTTTCTCACGGATGCCGATGGCGGTTTGGGTCAGATATGGAATCAGGTTTTGAGGAACCCCATTAGGCAGTTCACCCAGCAATGCCGTAGGATGCGCACCAATCGGATTGAAATAGCGCAGCATAATCGCATTGATCGGAGCACCTGAAGCTACCGTATCACGAATAATCTCTTCATTGATCTGTTTCGTATTTCCGTATGGCGATTCCGCTTTCTTAATCGGAGCCTTTTCTGTCACCGGCAATTCATCCGGCTGGCCGTATACTGTACAGGAAGAAGAGAACACAATACCTTCTACTCCATGTTTTGGCATCAGTTCGAGAAGGTTAATCAAAGAAACCAGGTTATTACGGTAGTAAAGCAACGGTTTCTGTACCGATTCTCCTACTGCTTTGCTCGCTGCAAAGTGAATGATCGCCTTAATTCCTTTATATTTTGTAAATACTGCATCAAGACCAGCAAAGTCCAGGCAATCCAGCTTTTCAAAAACTGGGCGAATACCGGAAACTTTCTCTATATTGTCAACAACATCAGCACTTGAATTTGATAAATTATCGATGATGATTACTTCATATCCACTGTTTTGTAGTTCTACAACAGTATGAGACCCTATGTATCCTGTCCCGCCTGTTACTAAAATTCTTTCTTTCATATACTTTATAAAAATGGTTAGTTTCTCGGCTTATCATTGTTTGAGTTACAAATGTATGGAAATAAAATGGAATAGCAATAATTTGCCACAATTTTATTTGCTGAAAAGTAATTTAGGTACGATTGGGTGGCAATCAGGTATAAAAAAGAATTGGAAACTCAAAGCTGTATGTCGCCATACAGCAGAGCTTCCAATCCCCTATTTAATTATCAACTGTAAATCCTTACACCACGCCGGAGAATCCCATGAATGCCATAGCAAGCAAACCGGCGGTAATCAAGGCAATCGGAGTGCCTTGCATTCCTTTAGGTACTTTCACAAGGCTCATCTGTTCGCGCAATCCGGCAAAAAGCACCAGTGCCAGACCGAAACCGATGGCCGTAGAAAACGCGTACACAACACCTGTCAGCAGGTCGTAGTCTTTCTGAATCACCAGGATAGCCACACCAAGAATACAACAGTTGGTTGTAATCAAAGGCAAGAACACGCCCAAAGCCTGATACAGAGCAGGCGATACTTTTTTCAGAATGATTTCCACCATCTGCACCAATCCGGCAATGACCAGAATGAACGTAATCGTCTGCAAATATCCCAGCCCGAAAACATCCAATACAAACTTCTGAATCAGGAAGGTAACGATGGTAGCGATGGTCAACACGAAAGCAACCGCAGCGCTCATACCCATCGCAGTCTCTACTTTCTTGGATACGCCCAGGAACGGACAGATACCCAAGAACTGCGACAACACGATGTTGTTTACAAAGATTGCCGAAATAAATATCAATATATATTCCATATTCTTTTCTTATTTAATTGAATTAGGCTTTCTTGAAACTGTTAATCAGCGCAATGAGGTATCCCAAAGCGATGAAAGCACCTGGAGCCAATACAAATACCAACATTCCATATTCTTCCGGCATGATGGTCAGATCGAAAATCTTACCGGTTCCCAGAAATTCACGGACAGCACCCAGCAATGTCAGGGCAATGGTGAAACCAAGTCCCATGCCGATACCGTCGAACATAGAAGCAACTGCGTTATTCTTGGCGGCGAATGCTTCGGCACGTCCCAACACAATACAGTTCACTACAATCAACGGGATGAAAAGTCCGAGCGTAGCGTACAGTCCCGGCACGTATGCCTGCATCACCATTTGAAGCAAGGTTACGAAAGATGCGATCACCACGATAAACGACGGGATACGCACCATATCCGGAATCAGGTTCTTGATTAAAGAGATCACCACATTCGAGCAGATCAAAACGAACATGGTAGCCAGTCCCATACCCATACCATTGATGGCCGACGAAGTCGTACCCAATGTAGGACACATACCGAGCAGGAGTACAAACGTAGGATTCTCTTTGATAATCCCGTTCATCATTACTTTAAAGTTATTCATATCTGTCTCCTTTCTTATTTAGCACTGACCGAATCAGTAAGTTCAACTTTTATCGTAGCTCCTGTAGCAGCATCAGAGTCTGCACCTGTAGCCTTTTGAGAAGCACCGCTGACACCGTTCACTTCACCACCTTCGGCCTTATAAGCCTGATAAGCAGCATTTACAGCATTCAAAAACGCACGTGAAGTAATGGTAGAAGCTGTAATGGCATCCACCGCTCCCCCATCTTTGCTGACGGTCAACGGAGCTTCACCCGGATTCATCCCCAAAATAGACTTTTTACTCTCTTCATGAGACACAGCCTGTTCTCCCTTGGCCGGGTCGTATGCTCCGAACCATTTGTCGGCTTTAGAGCCCAGTCCCGGAGTTTCCGCGTGAGCGAGTAACGAGTAATTATAGATTTTACCTTCGGCGTTAAAGCCTACCAACACTTTCAGTTCGCCACCAAATCCCATTGATTTAGCTTCGACGGCCGTTCCTACCAATTCTTCGCCGTTCTTAGCCGGATAAACGATAAAGTCAACGTTCTTCTTTCCGTCTTTCTCGCTGAAAATCGTATCGCTTTCCGCTACCGGATTATTGGTAAATTCGGGAAGAACCTTTTTCAAAGCCTCGTTCAGTGTCTTCGCATTCGCTTCGGCAATGGGGCCTTTTGTCAGTTCATTTACATAAGCCAGCAACGCTACGGAGACAGCAGTCACGCCCGTAAGTACCAGCAACATATTCTTTAAAGATGATTCTAACTTTTTCATTTCTTCTTCGCTACCTCCCCAAAGCGTTTTGGTTTACAATAGGTGTTAATCAGCGGAGTGAACGCATTCATAATCAGGATAGCGAACGACATACCTTCGGGATAAGCACCGAACAGACGGATGACAACCGTTAGCAGACCGATACATACACCATAAATCAACATTCCTTTCTTACTCATCGGAGAAGTCACATAGTCGGTTGCCATAAAGACAGCACCCAGCATCAGACCACCGGAGAGCAACTGCAATATCGGAGAAACATATTTTTCCGGATCTGCCAAGTGCATGATACCTGCAAAGATAAACACGGTAGCCAGGATAGACACAGGAATATGCCAAGTGATGATCTTCTTCCAGAGCATATAAACCAGTCCGATCAATAGAGCCAATGCACTCACTTCACCCAAGCATCCGCCATTCTGTCCGATCAGCAAACTCAATGCATCCGGAATCTGGTTTAAAGCATCCATAGCCGCACTTTTATCTGCAGCATGAATCGCTTGTTTCATCAATGCCAGCGGAGTGGCACCGGTGGTAGCATCCGTATAAGCGGTCAACTGTCCGACTACCGGCCAGCTGGTCATCTGCACCGGGAAAGAAAGCAACAGGAACACACGTCCTGCCAGTGCCGGATTAAAAGGATTGCAACCTAATCCGCCGAAAGACATTTTGCCTACACCGATAGCAAACAGTGCACCCAGAATGATAATCCAGATAGGGAGATTAGACGGTAAGTTGAATGCCAGCAACACACCTGTGATGATGGCAGAGCCGTCGCAGATGGTAGTGGTAGGTTTCTTCATTAAATATTTCCCGATCGCCCATTCGAAGAACAAACAAGCTGCAACGGAAGTAGCCGTGACAATCAGGGCACCCAGTCCGAAGAAATAGAGAGACACCAGAAAAGCCGGAATCAGTGCGATCAGCACGCCATACATATTTTTCTGTACGCTGTCTCCGCCATGAACGTGGGGTGATAGTGATACGATTAATTTATTTTCCATATTCGTTATTTTTTAGCTTGACGTGCACGAATCATAGCACCTACTTTGCCTTTGCCCAGACGACAGTAGTCGAGCAGCGGACGGTTGGCAGGACAAGTGAACTGGCAAGAGCCGCACTCGATACAATCCATGATTCTTTCTTTTTCCATTGTTTCAAAATCTCCGTTTTCGGACAAAGCTCCGAGCAAGTACGGTTCCAGTCCCATCGGACAGGCACTCACGCACTTCGCGCAACGGATACAGGTTTGAGCTTCGCCGCGTTTGGCTTCCTTCTGATTCATAATCAGGATACCGGAACTGCCCTTCGCAGTAGGAACCTCGATATTTACGAGCGCCTTACCCATCATCGGACCGCCACCGATCACCTTACCCGTATCTTCGGGCAGACCGCCGCAAGCGTCAATCAACTGTTTCATCGGTGTACCGATACGAGCCAGGAAGTTGGAAGGTTTCGCAACCGACTTTCCTGTCACGGTAATCACACGTTCGAACAACGGCTTATTTTTCTGTACAGCTTCATAAACGGCAAATGCTGTTCCCACGTTCTGCACGACTGCTCCCGTAGAGATAGGCAATGCACCGCTCGCTACCTGACGTTTGGTAATCGCGTCGATCAGCTGCTTTTCACCTCCTTGCGGATATTTCACCTTCAAGGGCACTACTTCGATACCTGCATAGCTGGAAGCCACTTTGGTCATCAGTTCGATAGCATCCGGCTTATTATTTTCGATTCCGATAAATGCCTTGTTCACTTTCACCGCTTTCATCAGGATAGAAACACCCACCATGATTTCTTCCGCGTGTTCCAGCATCAGCTGATGGTCGGCAGTCAGGTAAGGTTCACACTCTACGGCATTGATAATCACACATTCAGCCTTGAAAGAAGGAGGAGGACAAAGTTTCACCTGCGTAGGGAAACAAGCACCGCCCAGACCTACGATTCCAGCATCGGCAATCTTCTTCACGATCTCTTCTGCGGAAAGTTCACACTCTTTCACCAGTGTGGTGCTACGGTCGATTGTCTCTTCCCATTCGTCGCCTTCCACATCAATGAAGATGGCAGGTTTCGCATAACCGCTGGCATCGACTATGGTATCAATCTTCGCCACTTTACCACTGACCGAAGAGTGAATTGCTGCCGAAACAAAGCCGGCAGGTTCGGCAATCCGTGTGCCTACCTTTACCACATCCCCTTTCGCTACAACCGGTTTTGCAGGCGCACCGATGTGCTGCCCCAGCAAAATAACAGCCTTTGCAGGAACTTCCGCTGTGATAATAGGTTGATGTGCCGACAATTTATTTTCGTGTGGATGAACTCCACCAATTGAAAATGTCTTTAACATACAGTTCTGTATTTTTTTCTGTTATTATTCTGTTACTTTCGGAGCTTCTGTAGCCTTTGCAGCAGGAGTTTCCACTTTTGTAGCCGGTTTCGGAGCAGCCGGTGCTTCTTCTTTCGGTTTCCGCGGCGGGAAATTCAACTCGATAATGCTATTCTGCGGACAAACTTCCACACATTTCCGGCAAGATTTACACTTGTTCGGATCGATGTAAGCCAAATTGTTTTCCAGCGTAATAGCCTCGAACGGACAAGTCTTCACACACTTGCCACAGCCGATACAGCTCACTGTACAAGCCTTACGTGCCACCGCTCCCTTGTCTTTATTCACACAAGAGACATACACGCGGCGTGACTTCTTTCCTTGCGGACGGATTTCGATGATCGCCTTCGGACAAGCCTTCACACAGGCGCCACAAGCGGTACATTTCGCTTCATCCACTTCCGGAAGTCCCGTTTCAGGATTCATGTGGATGGCATCGAACTGACAAGCAGCCACACAGTCACCACACCCCAGACATCCGTAACTACATCCCGTTTCCCCACCATACAGCGAAGCGGCAATAGCACAACTCTTCGCACCATCATATTGGTTGGTACGCGGACGATTGGCACACGTTCCGTTACATCTTACCACTGCTACCATCGGTTCAGCTTCACCGGCTGCAAGTCCGAGGATATCAGCAATTTGTGCCATGACAGGTTGTCCACCTACGGGGCAGAATTTACCATCCAGCGAACCGGCTTTGACGCAAGCGTCGGCAAATCCGCTACAACCGGGATAGCCACATCCACCACAATTAGCCTGGGGAAGCACTTCTCCCACCTGAGCAATCCGCGGGTCTTCATACACGGCAAATTTCTTGGAAGCCACATAAAGAATAGCGGCCAGCACGAGCGCTATAGCTCCCAATGAAATCACTGCAATCAGAATCAAATTCATAATGTTTTTAGTTATTTATTGGTTTTATAGTAAATGAAAATTGTTGTTTGAGTCGCGTTTTATTGAGCCACAAAACGAAATAATAAGGTATAAGGACAGCCAGAGAAAGAAGTGCTGCATACAACTCATTCTCTATCCACGCCATCAAAAGAAACAATGAAAATATAAGAAGTACGAAAGGAAGTACGAAAGCCAATACCACTGCCATCATGCCCATCGACGTTTCGCCGACCACCATCACCTTCTCTCCCACCTGATAGGAAGAAGCCGCGGTATCTATAATATCTATGATTTTGTCCTTACTATCCGCCGAGGAACAATGCCCCTTTGCGCTACAAGCCGCGCAAGCCGATGTCTGGACAATCCTCACCGACAGATGAGAACCTTGGATGTTTTCCACAATACCTAGATGCTTTATAGTATTATTCGTCATTTTGCAAACTCCGCATTACAAATCGCGGCAAATTTAATCATTATTTGTGAACTACGAAGCATTCCCCCAACTTTTTCTACATAATAAATTGTTATTTTTTGCGTTTTCGTTATCGCACACGGAAAAGATATAGCTACCATTTGATATTTTTCAAGAATGGCAAATAGACATCCTAAACAAAAAATCCCAGCCGTTTTATTTATTCAGCCGGGATTTTCCATCAATTATTTCACAGATTACTCCACTATCCATTTCTCAATATTACGCATTTTCGCGTTAAAGTTCACTCCTATTTTAAATAATCGGCGATTGCCGCCAGCTTCAAAAGGAAGTGCATAATGTTTCTCGTTGATTTGTCGTAAGGCGTCTTCCGCTGTCCCGTCAAGTTTGAATTCTATCACATAAACAAACTTATCAGTTTGCAGAACTAAGTCGATACGTCCTTCACTTGTGTGGTATTCCGCCTTCACATAAAATCCGACCAGTTTAAAGACTATAAAAAGTACATTCTGATAATGCAATTCCAAATCACGGATAAGCTCATAAGGAGTATCAGCAAAGAAACTCCGGAGACGACGGAAAAAAGAATCATAATCTCCAGCTTCTACTTCACTAACAAATTTTTGTATTTCAAACTCCGACTCTACCGCATTGGTGTTTGCATAAAAAGGAAGCAAGAATTTGACAAACCCTTCCTCTACTTCGCGATTCGGGAAACCCAAGCTATAAATGCCAAAACGCTCTTCATATCCTTTGATAGTGAGATAACCGCTCTGATAAATGACCGGAATGGGATTGTCCGATGTTGAATCAATACTGTTCAATACAGCGGCACTCGTTTCCTCATGCGCCATACGTTCCAAGTCATAATGATGTTTTTTCAGCAACTCCACTAGATAAGTAGGAGTTCCCGTTTCAAACCAATAACTACCGAACTCTCTATATTTAAAAGTATTAAGCAAGCTGAACGGATTATATATTCCGATAGAATTGTATGTAAAATGATAGCCATCATAGTACTCCCTCAATCTATTGCACAGTTCACCATAAGTCAGCTCCTTTGCATCCGCCAGTTCATGCAGTTCAATTTCCAGATTATCATGCAATTCTTTTTCAGAAACTCCGCAAAGATCCACGTATTGCTTCCGCATTGAGATGTCATCGAGATTATTTAAATCGCTGAACACGCTTACCTTACCAAATTTCGTCACTCCCGTCAAAAATGCAAACTGAATACAACCATCCATGGTCTTCAGCACACTATAAAAAGCTTTCATGGTATTACGGAATTCCTTCTGAAGCTCCTCGTTACCTATTGCTTGTAACATGGGCTTATCATATTCATCTATCAGAATGACCACACGCTGCCCGGTTTGCTCATAAGCCCGTTCAATAAGGCCGCGAAAACGCAATGCAAAAGTTGTTTCCGACGGAGCGGTGCCATATTGCTGTTCCCATTTCTCCAATGTGAAATTCAATATACTATCCAGGCTCTCCCGCGTATCATACTTCTCCGTATTAAGATCGATATGAAAAATGGGATATGTAGTCCAATCCTTTTCCAGCTTTTCCATGGCCAAGCCCTCAAAAAGTTCTTTCTTGCCCAAGAAATACGCTTCAAGCGTAGATATCAACAGACTTTTTCCAAAACGACGGGGACGGCTCAAGAAATAATAACTGCCTGTCTTCACCATCTGATAAATCAAAGCAGTCTTATCAATATAGAAATAACCGTCTTTCCGGATTTTTTCAAAGTTCTGTATGCCAATGGGGTATATCTTGCTACTCATACGCTTCTTTTTCTTAAATTATAAAAATTACCAGACAAATCTTCCATATCAATCTTATTTTTCACAAAGCTACAAAAAAAATCCATTCATAAAGACCGCAGGCGGGAAACTTTTTCCCGCCTGCCGCTTTTACCTTATCTGTTTTTTCACCGTTCTCCTCTCTCCTCCTCTTTTCTTCTCCTGTATCGAAAATACATTCTCCTCCATTCATCCCAGATAACTCCGGCTTCCTCTTCATTGAAGGCATCCAGACAGCACTCCACCACTTTTACGTAATCACTCAATGGGCGTTTTGCCCCTTTTTTAAATCATTAAAAGTGGAGTGGCCGATGTGTACGCTCTTCCGTATTTCGTCATTTTTCAAATCCGCACGCTTTTGCAACTCTCCTATGTAAACTCCTAAAGCTACATATAAACCTTTTTCATTTTCCATTCTTTTTTATTGTTAAAATTACACCGTAACGGTTAATTATTTTCACTTTCATCCCAACATGTCGGGACGATGTCTATTTTGCATTTACTAATTTTACGCCGTGTTTTGAAACACACTCATATTTTTTTGCAAAAATAAACATTTTAACTTGAAACAAAAAGAAAATGATGCCAAACAACTACAGAATGTCCTATTTCATGCCACCTATCGCTCCTATCAAAGACAAACAAGGCCGACTGATGACTCCTCCCACGCTTATCCCCTTCTGCGAAGTCTCCATCGAACAAGTTTTCCAAATGATTACTTGCAACGAGAATCTCAAAGCCCTGACCGAACAAGTGCGCAACTCCGAAGATATACGAACCGCCAAAGCGTCATTACTACCGTATGTGACCCCCTGCGGCACATTCACCCGCCGTAGCAGTAAGGATTTCGTCTCCCCGTCTCACCTGGTGATAGTAGATGTGGACGGTCTCCACTCTTATCAGGAAGCAGTGGAAATGCGACGTATGCTCTATGACGATCCTCTCCTACAACCTGTACTCACCTTTGTCAGCCCCAGCGGACTGGGTGTAAAGGCATTTGTTCCCTGCCATTATTCCTCCACGACAAATGACATCCAAAATATCACAGACAACATGAGTTGGGCGATGCGGTACGTAGAGACGGCATACAATACGGTAACAGCAGTTTCTTCCGAAACAAAATCCAAAGTAGATTTCTCCGGCAAAGACCTCGTGAGATCCTGTTTCCTTAGTTACGACCCGGAAGCATTGTTCAGAACCACCAACGAATAAATCATAAATCAAAAATCATAAATCAAAATGACCGATATTGAATCTTTACGCCGTCTCACCGAAGCAGTCGAAACGGCAGGAGCGGACATTGCTCCCACTTATCTTGAATACGTACAATTGTCATTCGCCATCGCAACGGATTGCGGCGAAGCAGGACGTGAGTTTTTTCACCGCCTGTGCCGGGTATCTCCCAAGTATCAGCGCGAACATGCCGAACGGGTATTCTCCAACGCACTCCACACCCAACGTGGAGAAGTGCACCTGGGCACCGCTTTCCACCTTGCCGAAGCGACGGGAGTAAGCATCTGCATAGAAGAAATGCCCAAACATCCCACAGGTACAAAAGGTACAGCAGGTACAGCACGCAAATTTCCCCCACACACGGGCGCGCATAATAAGGTGGGAAATGACAATATCTCCGATGATAAAGAAGGGGAAGAAGAACTATTACCAGGCAGTGAACCACAACATCAATTGCCCACTTTTCCGGAAAACGACTGGCCGGAATTTTTGCAACGTATCATAAAAGCCGGGAGCAACCCAATACAACACGACATCATGTTATTGGGAGCGCTCACTGCCCTGGGTGCTTGTATGTCGCGCCACGTGCGATGCCTATATGGCGGCAAATACCATCACCCCAGCCTCCAATGTTTCGTAGTGGCTCCTTCGGCTTCCGGCAAAGGTATCCTTTCCTACATCCGCTTACTCGTGGAACCTATCCACGACGAGATCCGCAAAGAAGTGGCCATACAGATGAAAGCATACAAAAAAGAGAAAGCCGAGTATGATGCAATGGGAAAAGAACGAACCAAAAAGGAGGCTCCACAAATGCCCCCTAACAGGATGTTCCTCATTTCGGGCAACAACACCGGTACGGGTATCCTACAAAACATCATGGACTCCGACGGAACCGGACTTATCTGCGAAGCGGAAGCGGACACTCTTTCCACCGCCATCGGATCGGACCACGGTCATTGGAGCGATACCCTGCGCAAAGCGTTCGACCACGACCGCTTGTCCTACAACCGCCGCACCGACCAGGAATACCGGGAAGTGAAGAAAAGCTATCTTTCCGTCCTGATTTCGGGTACGCCGTCGCAAGTGCAAACTTTCATTCCGACGGCAGAAGACGGATCATACTCCCGCCAATTATATTATTACATGTGCGGAATCAGTAAATGGATCAGCCAATTTATGGACAACGAGATAGATTGGGAGGAGATATTCACCGCTATGGGACTGGAATGGAAAGAAAAGTTGAGCGTGATAAAATCGCACGGCATTCATACCCTGCAACTCACGGATGAACAAAAAGAAGAAATCGACACCGTCTTTTCCGACTTGTTTGAACGCTCCAGTGTAGCTAATGGAAGGGAAATGTATAGTTTTGTGGCACGTCTGGCTGTCAATCTATGCAGAATCATGTCGGAAGTAGCCGTATTGCGTGCTCTCGAAAGCCCGCAGCCCTACGACTTCAAGACCTCCCCCACCTCTCCTTTCACACCGGACAAGGAGATTCCTGCGGACAACCGCAAAGATGACATCATCACTCGTTGGGATGTATCCATTTCACAGGAAGACTTTCATGCTGTGCTTAGTCTTGCGGAACCTCTCTACTGTCATGCCACGCATATTCTATCGTTCCTCCCCAATACAGAAATCAGCCACCGTCCTAATGCCGATCGTGATTATCTTTTCCAGAAACTGGGTGATGAATTTACTCGTACCCAGTTACTGGAAGAAGCAGTTGCCATGGGAATTAAAGAAAACACAGCCCTCACTTGGCTGAAACGGCTCACCAAACACGGAAAATTAATCAGTATGGACGGTAAAGGGTTGTATACGCGTGCGTGTGTGTATGAGTGAACCGGAAAAAGTGTACCTACTGTACCCGTTTTATTTACGGATGCAGTAGTCATTTCAATTACCACATCCGTTTTGACTGAAACAATCGTTTGTCATGCATAAAGCATCGCTTTAGGAGGTGTAAAGCTAAGCTTTAGACATCGTAAAGCGGTGCTTTATACACCATAAAGCGACGCTTAATTTAGGGCTCTCCTAAAGCATCCACAATGACTCTCACCTCCAACGGTGTGAATGAGCGTCGCTTTGATTCGTAACCTAAGTCGTACAGGCGTTGCAGAAGTCCGGGACACAAAGAGATCCATTTCTTCATCTTTCGATAGGCAGCAATGTCAGTTAGTTGCGGAGAATAGAGTTGCGCCAGTTCCATGCGCCCGTAAGCACGTATTTTAAATTCGCTCATGATGGTTATGTTTCTGATTTTCTGTTACAAAAATACGAAAAAACGACTATATAACCAACGTTTTTCCATTGAATAACCGACTATAATGACAAATAACCGACCGCTACCAGACACAACCGTATACAGCTGATTTCCGGGAGATCCGGAGTCGTATTTTTGTATCGTCGAAAGGGAAAAGAATCCCCGGACAATATGTTTAACCCTTTAATTTATTGTTTTATGATTCGTTACAAAATTTATCAGAACCAGCAGAAGAAAGGCTTGAATGCGGGTAAGTGGTTCGCCCGTGCAGTAAGCGATGAGACATTTGATTTGGCAAAGCTTGCCGAACACATGTCGAAGCACAATTCACCGTATTCCGGTGGTGTCATCAAAGGTGTGCTTTCGGATATGGTAGATTGCATCAAGGAATTGTTGCTGGACGGCAAGTGTGTGAAAATCGATGATCTTGCCATTTTTGGTGTGGGTATTCGTAGTAAGGCAGCCGATACGCTGGAAGAATTCTCGTTGGAGAAGAATATTAGCGGCATGCGTCTGAAAGCTCGTGCCACCGGTAATCTGTCTACCACGAACCTGAAGCTCGACAGCCAGTTGAAGCAGCAGGCGGAGTATCAGAAACCGACAACTGCCGGCGGAGGTTCTGATTCGGGTGACAACCCTGATCCAAAACCGGATGGAGGTGGTGAAGCGCCTGACCCAGCTGCCTAAAAGATTCACCACAGACTACACAGATTTCCACAGATTATATTGAATTGGTAGTTGCTAAAGTAGTCGATTATTTATCTGTGTGAGTCTGTGTAGATTGTGGTAAACCTATGGCAAACCTACAGTAAATCTGTGGTAAATCTGTGGTAAAAGAAAACTATTATTAATTTATTTAAAACCTGTTATTGTATGAGTAAATCATCATCTTCCCGCTCTGTATGGAGCTTAGTTCTCAAAATCGTTATCACTGTAGCCACCGCCATCGGAGGTGTGTTCGGAATACAAAGTTGCATGTAACCCCATGCGGACTATTACATTAATTATCATTCATTGCAGTGCCACGCCGGAAGGAAAGTCCCTTTCGGCGGAGGCTTGCCGACAGGATCATATCTTGCACCGTGGTTTCCGTGATATTGGCTATCATTTTTACATCACTCGTGATGGGGAGATTCACCGGGAACGTGCGTTAGAAAAGGTCGGGGCACACTGCCGTAATCATAACACCCATTCGATAGGTGTTTGTTATGAGGGAGGATTGGATGCGAACGGAAAACCGAAAGATACGCGTACATTGGAGCAAAAAGGAGCTTTGCTTGCCTTGTTGAGGGAGTTGAAAAGGCAGTTTCCGAAAGCACTGGTCGTGGGACACCGGGACTTGAATCCGATGAAAGGATGTCCGTGCTTTGATGCGGTGAAAGAGTATTCCCAAATAATTTCTTATCAAGAATAGCTCCAAAAGCGGTTTTCAAAGACACTATAAAATTAAAAATAAGGCGTGATACCACTCGATCTCACGCCTTTTTATAGCCATTTTCCAACAATACCCAATCGTTATTTTCACTCATCTAGTTATCTCTCCTTCTTACTCTGATTTATACGCTCCATCTTTAGCCTCAAATATCACAGAAGGCTCAATCACCTCTACAGTATGCCATGCCCCTTTAGGGATTTGGCAACCATATTTTGCCTCAGCGGGACAGGGGTGAATGCGTTGTATTTTTCGATATTCCACCTTACGAGATACAGCTTGCACATCCATACCATGTGGGAGTCCAAGTGTACTATTTTCAGATAAAATAACTTCTCGTAAATAACTTCATCCAACTTGCCGCACAAACAAATTACAGTTTCTGTGGTATCTTCATGCCGATGGACAGGCACTTTAGTTTCTGGCAATAATGCGTTTAATATACATTAACTAATATCAGCAGACAAAGTGCGTAGACCGAAGTTCTGACGCAAGCGTGGGTTTTCCACAGCTTATTCAAATAGCATTCCTAAAAATTCTTTGTCAAATTTCATTTTTATTCGTTTTTGAGTAAGATTGAGCTTGTTCTGTTACATGTTTTCCTTGTTGAGGAATACAGATAAACTTTAAGAACATCCAAAATCCTTTTAATATTCTCATAACTTTGGTCTCCTATCAAAAAAAATATCCAAAACAAGAATGTAGTAACCATTGAAACATAAAGCCATCTGAAAACGTCTCGTATTTCCATCGTGACTTAAGGGTTTCTTTTATCAATACCCATCTACCAGTCAATGAAAATTCTTGTGATGACGTTGATATACGTTCAGACAATGTGTCATTCAAGAGTTATCAGCCTTTTCCGTCGAGTATATTCTCTTCACCGTACATGATATAATCTGCCAGATGATTCATGCTTTGCACGAATCGCAATAACCCAAATTCCTTTGCTGTATTTTCAAAGATACTCCAATTCAAACACTCTGCATATTTTAGTCTGAACATCATCCAGTCGCAAATATGTCTTAGCGAAATGCCTTCACGCAGAAAATGGTTCTTTGCGTGTTCCGTCAGAAACAGAGCATTGAACATAGCACAGGGAATTTCTATACCCGATTTTCTTTCTTCTGAAAACGACATTGTTTCCCCAATTCTTTCTAACCTATTTGTTCTTTTGCTTCCACGAATCTGTGTGCAAAATCTATGTTTTTACATGAAGTCCCTTAAACGTAAAAGAAGAATTCTTATAATATTCTCTGTTTACCATTACACCAAAGGATTCCACTATTTCATTGCCTTGTTCGTATGCCGTCTCTTTTCCTTTAACAAGAAAAAGAGACGGCATCTCCGCATTATCTATGATATGAAATAGGGCAACACAGGCTAACGGCTATTCCTTTCAGCACTAATATCCTCATACTTTTTTTCGCAAAGGCATCAACTAACATTATAGCCGATTGTTCCTGTCGCTTACAGTTCTTCTCTATTAGCAACGACAAACCTATCTATTTTAACAATAATGATTGGGCAGGCTTGATATCCAAGTCTTTTAATGCATCAAAAGTAAAAGCCGCCACTCCTTGCTTTTGCGAAACCTCATAAATGTCCTCCCATATCCCGGCTCCGTCATAGAGGAGAAAAGGGTTTCGTCTATTGGTTTTCCAAGCTGGGAATGACGGAGTAAGGATAATAGCCCAAGAAGCGTAATGTCCATTAATCCTTTATCTTACAAAGTGTTTAATAAGACCGTTTACTATAAAAAAGCACACGTTAAATGCTGCCGAAACATTGTCTATTTTTTCGTTTATTGTCTGTATCTCCCATACTTGTCGAATACTCTTCCATTTGTTTGAAGACAACGACCCTGAGACGACACGGTAATGCGACAACACTTCATTAAGTCCCCAACACACGGTACCGTCTCTCATCAACATCAGCCACGTAGCATAATCCTGTCCACCTCTACGAAGTGGCATTTGGAAATCACCAGTCTGATTGCGGTCTATAATGACTGTTGATGTAGCAATCATAGTGTTATGCAACAAGAAACGATAAGTGATTTTTTCTCGCACATTGCGTACAGAACCAAGAGCCTCGCCATTTTCATTTACTGTGTCCATAGCTGTGCAACAGATGGCTGCATTATGTCCCTTAATAAAAGCCATCTGTTTTTCCAGTTTACCTTCAACCCACATATCGTCACCATCAAGAAAAGCGACATAACGACCTGTTGCTATGTCAAGAGCCTTATTGCGAGCCACAGCAGCACCACTATTCTTTTCAAGTTTGTGATACACAATGTTTGAATACTCCTCCTGCAAGTTTCTGATGACCGCTGCCGAGTTGTCTGGTGTGCAATCATCCACCAAAACTACCTCTATGTCAGGATAGTTCTGGTGGACTACAGATAGTATCGTATACTCGATAAATCTCTCTACCTTATATACAGGTATGATTACCGATATACGCTCATTCTCGTACAATGCCATATCCTAATATATTGGCGTTAACCAGTTAAGACGGTTCTGCAGTTTGCCTTGTACGCACTCCAAATACTTCAAATGTATATTCTTTGCAACCTCGCCTTGCTCACCCGTGCCTATTAGATAAAGGTCTATGGTATATATAGGTGTCACCTCCATAGCACTACCGCAAAGGAAAGCCTCATCTGCCATATAGACCTCAGTACGATCTATGGTACGCTCTTCAAACTTCAAACCGAGTTCTTCTGTCGCCAACTTTATGATAGTATCACGTGTAATTGATTCCAACACACTATCTGTCAGTCGAGGGGTTATCAGTGTATCCCCCTTCACCATGAAGAAACAGCTGCCTGGTCCCTCGGCAATCTTTCCAGCCTCGTTCAAGAAAATACAGGTGTCATAACCGTTACGCAAAGCTTCACGCTGCCCCACACGGCTGTTAATATAGTTGGCCCCACACTTGATTCTCGGACTCAGGTTCTCATCACTGATGCGTCTCCATGAGGTGATGCAGCAGTTCAGCCCTTTCTTGTTATATTCTGCACTAGTGCGTCCACGTGGAATGGGAGCCACGAACATCTCGACAGGTCCGTCAGAACCCCATGAGCCGAAACCGTCAACAAACAGGGTCTGGCGTACTGACAGATTCTCGTCGTATTCATTTGCCTTTATCGTGTCTACCAATGCTTTCGTAAAATCCGCCTTGGTATATTTCAGGTCAAACTGTATCAGTTTTGCTGAACGAATCAAACGGTCGTAATGATCACTCAGACGAAAGGCATATAGTTGCTTCTGTTCGTCGTTCCAGTAGCATGGAATGCCCTCAAACACATTTAGTCCAAACTGTGATGTAGGTGACAACACATTTACCTTGGCATCATTAACATTCAGAATTTCGCCTTTCAGCCAAATTCTACGATTTGCAACATCGTATTTCATTTTATCTATATTTTAAGTTGTTCTTATTCTGTTGTTTATTCTTCATCCGGCAGATGGGCAATACGCTTTACTTCTTCATCGTCTAATGCAGCCGATTCTTCTGCACTCATGCCTTCACGTTGCTCTTCATTGATGTTGGCACTTTGAAAAACCTTTGCCACTGTCCACCATATTATTTTAATGTCCAGCCAAAAGCCTTCTTTCTTGAAGCGGTCTATATACTCATTGTCAAGCGTTACTTTCTCATCCCATGAGTTTTCGTTTCTGCCCTTACATTGTGCTAAGCCCGTAATGCCACCTTTCATCTGGAAGCGTTTCTTGTATTTCTTGTTCAACGTGTCAAAGTCTCCCAACTCGTAAGTTACGCATGGGCGTGGTCCCACTACCGAGATGTCACCCATCAACACATTAAAAATTTGTGGCAATTCATCTATAGAAGTCCTGCGGATAATAGCACCAGCCTTTGTTATGCGAGGGTCGTTGTCATAACTGAACAACCCAGAACCCATGTTCTCTGCATTCACTACCATTGAACGGTATTTCCACATTTTGAATATACAACCATTCTTAGTCCTGCGTCCTTGTTTGAACAGTATCGGTCCTTTTGAATCAGTCTTAATCCAAATGCCTATAACTACCCATACCGGCAACAAAACAACAATAGCACATGTTGAAGAACAGATGTCGAACAATCGTTTTATAAAGAGATTGAATTGTAGCCACATATATTAAAAATCGAAGGTATGGAATAAGTCATCAAACACTTCGCCTCTCTTTATCACCTCTGTCTTCTCTCCACAGATATCAAGAACCGGGAAGTTGGGCAAGATAAAAGGTGGCTTCATTACAAGTGAATAACTACCACAGTTGCCGATTACTATAGCATCCTCATGAGCCAGTCTACCAGAATAATTGTGATAGAGCACATCGCCCTCAATACATGTAAATCCTACCATATCAAGATTTTCGTATTCCTTCTGTTCATCCCCCATGGCTATTACTTCCATCGGCGGATTGATGCCGCTCATACTGATATTCTTTTGACTGCCCAAAACTGTAGCAATCCATTTACCACGAACATTCTTGATAGTCTTTACAGTGCCGATGAACTTCATGCAGTCGCCCACAACAGCACTTCCCGGTTCTATCAACAGTTCCGGTTTCACGTCTTTGTCGGCAAAATAATCAGCAAAAACGGGTGCCACAGCCTCCGCGTATGCCTGATAGTCTGGTATTTCATTGGTGAATTGTGCTTTCAGCGAGTCTGCCATCTTGCCGAACAATCCCCCACCGATGTCTATACGTTCAGGAATGATGCCAAGACAGTCTATCAGTTCCACCATACCTTTGGCGCGTGCCGGCCAGTATTCTATCTGACGCTTCGCAAAGTGACACTGGAAGTTAATGAAATGTACATTCTTGGTTGTTGTCACAAACTTCAATACTTGCTTAAAGTCCTTGCTGTCAACATCAAAACCGAAACGGCTCACAACGCCGTCACCCACTTCATAGTTGCAACGAATACCCAAATTTAGTGTTTTGGCGGGATGTCTTTCCGCTATATCCTTTACAGTAGCAAATTCCTCTATAGAGTCAATATTGTCGGTACCGCCAGCCACAAGAAACTCCTCTAACTTCTGTGGGTTCTTGATTGGACCATTCCAAATGATGCGGTTGGGCTTCACTCCAATACGAAGTGCTATCTCCAACTCCATCTCGCTTACCACCTCTGCATAGCCACCAAGTTCGTTTACTATCTTACAAAACTTTGGCGTGTAGTTCGTCTTGTATGAATATGCTATGTTGAAGTTAGGATAAATCTTGCGAAACGTATCTCTCAGTTCAATGAAATTATTTCTGTACTGCTCGCTATCCAACAGATAGAAAGCGTCACCATACTCTTTACGGAGTTCGCTAATTACTTGTTTGTTTAGTATCATTGTCTCTTGCTGTTAATGTCCTCTACTATTTTGTCTACAGTCTCTACCACGTGTTCATGGTTGTTTTTGAAGTAATCCACAGCCTTTTGCGCTTCCTCCTCCAATTTTCTGATTTCCGCTATGCCGGTATTGAATATCTGCCTGATTTCCTCTAAGTCGGTTATCACCTTAGTATTACAGAAGCTTCTACCCACTATCACCATAGAGCTTCCCAAGCGGTAATGCTCTTTCAGAACGTATGACCCCGGCAATGCTCCTGAGTGCAGACTTGCTATACCTCCGAAACCGAAAGGAATACCCTTGGCAAGAATCTTACGGGTCAACTGTTCCACAATGCCGTCAGTCAACAGTTGGAACATGAATTTCATACCCATTGCAAGGTGAAGGTCGTTTAACCCGATATGAATCATATCCACCCCTGATACATTTAATATCTCATCTAAGAGTATCGCAGCCTCCGGCGTTTCGAGCAACAGGCAAGTTTGTACTTTTCTGCCATGTTTTTTAGAACTGTCTTTTACATACCCCACAAAGTCTGTCACCTCCTGCACTGTATGAAAGAACGGAAGCATCAATATGTCAGCACCAGCTTCGACAGCGGCATCTATTTCGTCCTTCGAGTCAAAGTACCCGTTATGGACCTTGTGTATCGGATTTACTCGCACCAAGATCTTGGCTTTCTTAACAACATTCTTAATATTACGGATATCCTCTATCGTATGATGGTTCTGCACTGTGTCAAGTCCTCCCTGACGGTCATCTTTGCCAATAAACTCCATATCGACAAAAATCCAATCAACACCTGCCTGTTCTGCTATTTGAGCGACAGCTGGATCGTTAGTTATATACATTAAGTTTAGTGCCATTACTCTAATATTTTTTGAACAGCCTTTTTAACGAAGGCTATTTTTCTATACAACCAATTATGTTGGAACTTATTCCAACGATTAGCATAATATTTGAATTCCTCTCTTTCTGTAAGGTCATACATTACATTCAGTTGAGCAACATGAAGTTTGTGATAGAATGGACTGCATATACGCTTGCCATCTTCATACATACTCCAGTAACTGAGGTCAAACTTTGGTAGCCATTTTACCATTGTTTCCAATGTGCTATCAAGTACATTCTTTGCTCTTTTATCTTCTTTTACGGTAAGGCAATAATCCCATAACCCCCAAAAAGAAAATATCCAGCCATTCAGTATCAAAGGATCTTTTGGACACTCATATAAAAAAACTCCGTCGCTATTATATAATGTAGGACCTCCTTCTTCAAAGGATGTCAGCATAAAAGCCATTGCCTTTTTGAAGCAAACCATATATTTTTCATCACCAGTTTCATTATAAGCACGGATTAAAAGTGAAACACCTTCTCCTTGTGCCATAGCGGAATAAGGGTACGCTGGGTTTTCATATGCAAATGTTACCCACGAACCATCTTCTTGCTGATTGTCTACTCCCCAGTTGGCACAGGCAATTACCTTATCGTACATTGACTTGTCTTTCTTATCAGAAGCCAAATAGAGATCGTATGAAGCCAAACCATATTGGAATATGGCAATAGAGAAATATATCGTTTCTCCTGTATCAACGACTGTCGTTGGCACTTCATCATCATCTTTTCCGAAAAGAAGTACTTTATCTGTAAAATTATTATAAAATCCCTTTACCTCGGTCTTCGAATAATGTTTACCTTCATCTTGATCGACATGATAAACGCTGTTCCCTCGAAGCATGTTTGTCCATTTTTTCAATTTAAATAAGCTTACTCCCATATATTTGTTATAATTTGAGATATTCTAATAAATGCGATGCAGAGTAATAATCAACTTTCAGCAAACAATTCTTTTTTAATGATGTTATCATTAGAGGATTGTCCGCAATGTCGATAAGTAATTTTTTAAGAGCTGCCAGATTATCAAACTCATACCCATATCCCGTTATCTTATCGTCAACCACATCTGCAAAACTTTCCCATTTAGATGAAATGACCGGTAAACCAGAAGCATACGCATCAATGATTGTACCGGGAACTCCTTCTACAAAGAATTTCGTTGGAAACAACAGGGCAAAATAATCTTTCAACACCTTAACACTTTCATCAAATGGCACAAGTCCTCCATAAGTAATAGCAGGTGTAAATTCTTCCTTTAGATTGTCAAACCATTCAACTTGTTTGTCATCTACTTGACCATAGATGTCAAGTCTATAAACAATGCGCCCGGTTTCATTATTAATCTCATTTATAATATGAACAGCATCTTCAACGCCCTTTTCCTTCATAACACGAGCGAACATACAAAGTCTGTATGGTTCATTCCATTTCAACTTCAATTGGCTCTCGTCTATCGGATGAAGTCTTTTGCAATTAGGGAGTATGCGAACATTTTTATAACCTCTTTCATTTAAGGCTTTTTTGAGAACATTGGTTTCTGCATAAAGGAAATCTATATTACGCATTAATTTGGCAACCCAAGGGGTACGCTTTAGATACCTTGCCAATTCTGCTCCTAAACATAAATGGCTGATTCTATTATGAAATACTAATTTGTAAAATAGAAATGCTGGTAACACAGCCTTTAGCCCATTGTCGGACAAAAGTGTTATGACATTCTTACACTTGCAAGAAGCGACAAATCCTTGCCACCAAATCCTTGGTAATTCTTTTATACCACCAGCTGTGTCTATCTTTATTATATTCTGACTCCCATAAACTCTATCTAATTCCTCAGCAACAATCTTGGTCTTGATGGTCTGTCCATTTAGAAGATTCTGCCCAAATCCGAAGTGCCCGCAAACACAAATTTTATTCGATTTCATTTAATATATTCCCTTAAATCTTATTACTCACATAGTCTTCGGTCGCGCAATCACGATGTTTGATTATACATGGATTTCCATAAACAACAGAATGAGAAGGAATGTCACGATTGACATACGTGTTAGGAGCTATTAGTACATCATCGCCTATAGTTATATTTCCAACAATGGCGGCATTTATGCCTATCCATACCTCATTGCCAATAGTCGGAACGCCTTTTCTTACGCCTCGATTCTCTTGTCCTATCACTACCCCTTTATGAATATTACAATTCCTACCTATTCTTGTATTTGGATTAATCGTTATATTGTATGCGTGACCTAAATAAATCCCTCCCCCTATTGGGTTGGCTGTACTGATTTCCAATCCTCTTCGGTCTGACCAAAGACGAAATGCAATCTTATAAAAGACTTTAAATATAGAAGAGTTTTCATAACAACATTTACGATACAAGAAAAGCCATATTCTGATGAAAACATTACAATGCCCATTATAACGTATCAGGTCTTCTTTGTAAATATTTAACCAATTCATACCTATTTGTTTAAATTCTTTTAGAATATAAATTCAGATACTGTTCTGCCATTTTCTGAGATGTAAAATCATTAGCCTTTAATATGGCATTACAGCCCAATTGTTCTCTAAGCCTTGGGGCAAGTATTAGTGTCTCTATTTTCTGAGCAATATCTTCAGCAATGGGGCTACATAACAAACCATTTTCACTATCCTTAATCATATCGGGTATACCACCAACTTTGCTTGCGACAATAGGTAAAGCAGTTCCCATAGCCTCTATTAAAGTCATAGGCATACCCTCATATTTTGAAGGTAAAAGGAAAATATCCGCATCACAAAAATGTTGGTATGATTTATCGCATAATCCATGTTCTATTATATAATTTGCAGCATGATTATTTGCGATGAGATCCGAAATCGTGCCCTTTAATGGTCCGTCACCCCAAAGATGAAGTCTTATGTTTTGATACTTGCTGTGAAGATTAACAATTGCTTTAATCATCTCAACGTGGTTCTTTTGTTCACTATATCTACCAATATGAAGAAGATTTACCGTTTCACCTATATTATAAGAAACTTTCCTTATACAGTTCTCTAATGGCACGCCATTATAAATCACTGGGATTGCAGATTCTTTTATCCCGTATTCTTCAACAATGGTTTCTTTAATCAGTTGAGTAAGAGCCACTGGCACTAAATCGCAAAAATGGAAGAAGAACTTATTGAGTTTTCGTGCCCAAGGAGTGTTCTCTTCTTGAGCAATATTATGAACAGTGTGAATCTTTGCTTTTACATTCAGGCCTAAAGAGGCTGGAATGACATACTGAGCCACATATCTATGGGTGTGTATTACATCAGGCTTTATTTTCTTAACAACAGAACGTATTTTTCTGAACATACTAAAGTCAAATCCCGGTTTCTTATCCAAGAATATAATATCAACACCCTTTTCTTTTAGACGTTTGGTTATTGCTGACTCATAAGTGTATAAACTGACAACTGTCATATCATGCCCTTTCTTCATTAATTCTGTAGAAAGGTTTTCACACATGATTTCTGCTCCTGCAATACCGAATTCTGGCATAAATTGAAGTATTCTCATAAATATTGATAATGCTATTTAGTTATTACCAAAGTAATCCTTTCCCTAATAAGTAGGGAAGTGGCATTACATACAAATCCAATGGTGTATTGCATAGTAAAGCACCACCATTTATGTAACCATATCTCTCAAATATAGACCATGAACAAGCAAAGACTAAAAAATAAAGAGTCTTTTTATGAGTAGGGAAAAAGGTCTTAAACCATAAAAACAAACAGAAAATACGAGTGAACCAATAATAACGTGCTCCTATAATTGGTACAAACTGAATGAAATTAATGAAGGCAAAGGCAAGCAAATAGAAATGATAAAATCTTTTAGTTTCATTGTCATTAAGTATAGTGTCTCTTCTCCTTATCATTTCCCATGTCATATAAATATAGGCTACACGCATTAACAAATTAAAGCTATCAGTAATCCAATGAAAACCTGACTTTCCTTCATTAAGAACAAACGTAGAATAAGATTCATCATCCATCTGCCTTTCTGCCCAGAAACGCATACTATCTGGTAGAAAACCTACATCAATATTAGATAATAATCCAGTATCAAAGAACATAAATGGAATTGAAACGATAGCTGCAAATTCAAATACACGAGTCTTTTGTGGAATTATAGTAGAAACAAGAAATAGGAGTACGTAAATCCATAAACCGGAATGGCAAAGTGGAGAAATCAATACCAACATAAAATATAAGTATTTATTTCCATAGCCGCAGAAATAATATATACTGGATAGTACACATACCCAAAATCCAGTAGAAAAGCGTGGATTCTGTACCGTTACAATATCACGCGGCAATATCATCATTACTAAGACCCAAAAGCCGAAAAGGCTTCCTGCTATGAACTTCTTATCACACGTTATGTGCTTTATTATTTTTAACTGACATAAGGCAACAGGTATTGAAGCAAATAAAAAAAAGAAATGATAATTATTACCAAATAATACTTTTACAAGCCACATTAAAGTATTTTCATATATGTCTTTTGGTGCACCTGATGCCATCTTGAAATAAGAACTAATCTCATTTGAAATTTGTATGAAGCTATAATTCGATTCAAGAAATCGGTCTCTAATCCCCATGAAGTCATCATACCTTTGTGTTAAACCTGTTTCTGAAAAATGCCAGCAGACCAACAGACTGAATAAGAAGAATATAAAAAATGAAGATCTTGTATTTGCTTTTTTTAACGCATATATCCATGCTGCAAAAGGCCAGACTAAAAACATAAGTGTTTTTACACCTATAGCTTCTTTTGACTCTTTAGCCCAATATAGTCTATACTTATTCATGTTTACAATCCATTTAATAATTGTTCCCATTTTTGAGCTATAGTTGAGACATCGAAATTCATGGCTTTTTGTTTGGCATTATTTGATAATTCAAGCCAGATTTCCTCATCAGTTGCAATAGAATTGAGCTTTTTGGCCATTTCAACTGCCGTTGGTTTACAAATCAAGCCATTCACTCCATCGTCTATAATATCCGTCAAGGTCGCATAGTTATTCATTGCAATTGGCACACATCCAAATGTCATAGCCTCAGTTACTACCATTCCCCAACTTTCCCAATAAGAAGTCATACAAAAAAATTTGCATTTCTTATAATACAATTCCATGCAAGACTGTGCTCCTTCAAAATATATTCCTTTAATATGATTCTTTGAAGCATATCTTTTGCTATATTCTAAATCGTTACCATCACCAACCACATAAGCTTTCCAATCTTTATGATTTTGAAAGAATATCTTCCATGTATCCAAGAAACCAATTATATTTTTGGGGGTATTTTCTACTCTTGCAGCCCATAAGACTGCATCCTCTCTCTCACAATAAGTAGGCACATTCTCTTGTTTGTCAAATGTATTGGGATTATAGATATATGTAAATTTTTCCAATGGTGCATTAGGAATGTGTGTTATAACATTATGATAAAATTTATCTGATATAAAACAAATCCTTTTTGCAATAGAGAATACCGCTTCAAAATTTTTCTTATGGTCATTGGAAAACCATAGTTTGTAAATGCATGGAAAAACAAAAGACACTATTTTGAAAACTAATTGACGCGCATTATGAGTCGGTGTTTGCCATATACGTGTCCTTGTTATCATATCAGAGTAAAAAGGAACTATATGACACGTAAAAACAGTTTTGTGTTGTAATGGCTTAGGCAAATATTTTACAAAATTAGCAGTGTGTTCATTACATGCTTGACAAACTACATGAGTAATTTTGTGTCTTTCGATGATTTTTATATATCTACACCTCTCTAATTCATCTGAATCTATATTTTCAGAGATGTAATATTGAGGAGCTGAGAATTTATTATGTGAGAGAACATTTTTATCCATATAGCATAAAAAAACAACGCAATGTCCTCTTCGTTGTAACTCCCTACTCAAGATGTCGGTAACTCTCTCTATTCCACCAAAATAAGGAATAATAGGAATAGGAGATATAAAAAGTATGTTCATTCTAATTCATTGATTTTATTAAATAAGCTATCGAGTTTTTTCGAAGTTCTTTTAATTTTTCATCAATTTCGGTATAGTCTATTGTTTGATTCCATGGTTTTGCGCTGTCAAGTTCTTCTATCGAGTAGAAAACTCTATCCTGTAAGCCCAATTGTGACAATAGACTAAAAATTCGAGTGGCTCTGTCTTTCTGTGCAACTAACACAGCAAAATTTCGATGATGTACAATACTCATAGCCACGCCATGAAATGACGGTGTAATTACAAATTTCGCCTCTGCGATATCTTTTATCCAGCCTTCCAATGAATTACGATTCCAAATGATTGTACCTAAAATGTTTTTACTCCAATTGGCATTTATTACACTTAACCCCAATTCATCTCCTAACTTCTTGACATATTTTTCTAAATTATATTGAGTAAAAAGAGGATAGTATACCAAAGTATTTTTTTCTGCAGTATAATCTGTTAAGTTGTGGAAATCTCCCAACAGTATTGTTGGATCCAATACGTGTTCTGCTGTAATGTCAAATACATCTTTTAGTATCTTTACGCCACTATCTTCCCGGCAACTGATGTAAGCAAATCTTCTTAAGAGTGTTCTTACATTTTCAATCATTTCTTGACGTTTCCATGTAGAAACTCCGAAACTACTTGCAAAAGATACACGTTTAATCTTGTCACTACCAAAATCTAAGAAATAAACATTTGTAAAATCTTTCACTATATCCGGATTCCAAACTTGGTCGCTACCAACCATATATACATCAGCCACCGGAGGGTCATTTTGTAAGTCTCCTAAACTTCTGTATCTTTGTGATACAGGGATATATGTCTTCCAAAATTTTTCAAATTTGCGTTGACTGGGACCAAATTTTGATATATAATTGCCTATTTTTCCCTTAAGATTAGAGCGATGTAGGTCAGACAGACGAATGTCTATCATTTCCACATCATATCCTAATTGTTGCAAAATCTTTATTGTGGCATAAGCTTGAAGTTCTGCTCCATAATTTTTTTCATGCCATATTGTGAGTAGTGCTATTTTCATAATTATCGAGGTTAATAGCGTTGGATGAGCGCTCCGATCATATGCTTAAACTTCTTTATAAATAGTTTCCTTTTATACCTCCATCCCAAGTCGCCATAATGTTTGGCTACATATAAGAAACCTTTTGTGGAGTAATCGTTTATAAACTTTTTGTGAAATGTATTCGCTTTTGCAGGATGCTGTAATTGTGGTTGCAAACAGTCTTCTAACTTTCGTTCTTTACAAATAACATTATCTTTTATCGAATCCAAAAGTTTTTGACCTTTTTCAGAATTAACTAATACTAATGAAACCCCCTTTTCGTCATTCAAGGGGGAGTCCTTTTCTAAACTCCATAAGTCACCAATAGTGAGATCCCCAACCCTTTTTAAATTAGTATAATGACAATAAAAGCAGCTCTCACGTACTGACAACCCTGAAAAATACATTTCATTGCTTGTCCTTCCAAATGATTTTTCTCCATTTGCGAAATGATAGCTTTCTATTGCTCCATGCCATCCGAAATGTTTATCACGGAAACAGGCTTTTATAATCTTTGATTTATGAATTTTCTCCAGATAGCCTATGTTGTCCATCCATATTTGTGGAGATGGAACTCCATGGCATATGACATCCACACAAATAAGCCGTTCATGTAGTCGTTGAGGAATATAGGATTTCAAACCAGAAACTTGACATCCTGTTCCTGAGAAAAGTACCATATGTCCGTTCTTCAAATCGTTTTTAACTTGTAAAAAAACTCCTTGTATATCACTCTGAACATATTTTGACATACGTAATGCTTCTAATGTTTCAGCGTCCGTTGCCTTTTGGTGAGTAACTTGCCATGTAGCAGTAAAGGCTGCTCCATACACAAATCCACCATTCTCTATAAAACGATTAGCTATGGCAAAAAATGCGCCTCCACTTTGACTTCTTTGCAATTGTTCATCGGGAATAATCCGGAACTGATATGCACGAGGAAACTCAAAATTTGCAAACCGTTCATATCTATCATTAAATTGACAAATCTTATTACATAGGCCACAATCTACGCATAATTCTACATTAACCTCTGGATATAAAAATCCAAGGCTGTCAGGCTTCATCGTAATAGCATTCTGCGCACAGATACTACAGCAAGCAGTACAACCACAGCATTCTTTTTTATCCTTAACCCTTATCATCAATCTTTACTATAGTCGCAAATGAAATCTTGCCCGTAAACTCTCATTACATTTCTTGACAAAACCTTTAGCGGACTACCGCCATGTACGCAATAAGATTCGAATTTACACCCTCGTGTTACTATAGACCCCATACCGAATATGCATCTTTCTGGGGTATCTACCGAATGCATAACTTTACATTGAGTTCCAAACCAGTTATAGTCACCTATTTTTATAGAACCATAGGCACGTTTGAATTTTTTCTTTTCCATATCATAGAGTGGGTGAAAATTTGTATCCATAAAAATACAATCCCATCCAATTCTTGTGTGACTCCCGAATTCTATACCTTTAAAACTAATAATCTTAAGAGATGTACTTGCCAAGAAATCATCTCCAAAAACAACTGTGCTACATGGGCCTTGTACAATAAACGAATTATTGCCAATTTGGCATTTTCCCTTAAAAACTATAGTACCTCCTTGGAGTGTGAATGCTATTCCGTTGTTTGGATACATATGACCACCAAGAAAGCCCAATCTAATCATGCCATATTTCAAAGAAGCATCTATCACAAGTTTACTTTTCATTTTCCAATAATGAGGTTTATGTACAAGGATAGGCATCCTGAGAGCTTGTCTTAAGGGTAAATATTTGATATTAAAATACAACGATGGTAAAAAACATACAATTCTACTCCACAAATCTTTAAAGTGTCCCTTGTTTAACATATACTTTTATTTTGTTAGCTTTATCTTTTAAGATTCTCTTCTCTGAACAAGTAAGTCCGTAGAAATAAATCAATGTTATTGACAATGATTCTGCAATTATTACGTTCAAGCCAAACCTTATTAGATTTTGTTCAAGAACATATGTTACATAAATTGGTAAAATCAAAGAAAGAATGAAAATACTAATACTCCTAAAAATCACTTGAAAGAGAAAACATTTAACAGGAAATTGCATCATTTCCTTTAGTAAATATAAACGCAAGTACAAGCAAAAACAACTTATAAATATAGTACTTATAACTGTAGATAAAGGAGAAGTTTCAGATTTCAGCAATATATATGCTAAAGGAAAATTTAGCAACTGTAAACCACCAACACATATTTGGTATTTTCTTATTTTCCCTGTCGCTAATAATAAGTGTACTAATGAACTTGAAAAGGACTCTACCAGTGTCAATATTAATACTAGTTGTACAAACTCTACTGTAAAAGATGGAACCTCTACAAGCCAAAGACTAATAATATATTTTGCTTCTACGATTATTGGTATACAAAGTAGCATTAATAGGAAAAATGAGAACTTAGAACTTTTAAATACTAAGTCCTCATATCTGGCTCTATCTCCTATAGCAAAAGACTTAGTTATCTGAGGTCTAACAGCTATCGTAAAATTGGAAGAAAAACCGCTTATTGCTGAATTAACCTGCATGGCTATACCTCGTGCCGCGTTCACAACAGGGCCACAAAAAATATTGATAAGAAGATTTATTCCCTGATCCCTTAATACTCCCGAAGTGGTTCCTAGAAAATTCCAACCTGCAAATCCCAACATATCCTTAACAAGCATCTTGTCAAAAAGTAATTTGCCTTTTGTTTCTAAGAATTTTTTTGAACAGTATCGTCCATACAATAAACGAGTTGAGATGGAAATCAAACACATCAATATAGAATAGTAAACCAATGAGTCAATAGGTGAATAAGGAATAGCAAAAGCTATTGCTAATTTTGCAATACCTTCATATATTCCTATATATGCAAAAGCAGACATCTTCTCATGAGCTATGATAAGAGCATTATAAGGAGTACTTAATACATTTATAATAAACGTGATAATTGATAGCTGAAATACCCAGTTTGCTGCAACAATTCTTTCTTGGGGTATGACCATGTGATAATTTAAGAACCACATAGCAATAGTCTCCCCTAAAACAACAATAAATGCACAGATTATAATCTGAATGACAATTGCTGTTGAAAATACTTTTTGCCGATGTTGCAACGAACTTTTAGCCAGTGAGAATGTTATGTATCTGCTAATTGCACCAGCTAAGGATGTTGAGACCATAGAAAACATTCCAACAAAGCCACCTACAACATTGTATATGCCATAATCCTCTACACCTAATGCATTCAATACTACTCGACTCGTATATAAAGATATGAGCATTAAGAATAGCATTCGGACATATAGGAACACAGTATTTTTTGCTATGCGAGAATTATTATATGCTTGTGCCGACATGTTATTTTTATGTATAGTTATTAATTTTCTAAAGTCGGATCATCAATAGCTATGAATGGTTTCTTATGATATCTGTAGTGCGGTCAATGCTGCAACAATCGTTATCAACCATGCTTTGCAATTACTGCTATTGTTGGCCATACGATTGATGATGTCCTGCTACATCATAAGATGTTGACGGATATCATCTTCTTTAAATACATATTTAATCATAGATAATGCTTCTATTGGTTCTACGTTTGTATTTCTTAAGTGCTTCATTATATAGGTAGTCAAGAGCCTTACTGCCAAAATTGCCATTACGCTTATCAGAACTTTTATAAAATTGTGACAAATCCACGTCATACATGACATTCATCTTACGTCGGTCCGAGAATGTGCGCATTTGTATTCTTCCTCCACCTTCGCAAACAGGTATCAATTGTTGTAGATATCTATCAGGTATTGTCAGCTGTAGTTTTGTGCTAAGCTGATTTCCTCATAAATCCAAGGTGATAGAGTTTGCGACTGACCTTTTTGATATTTAATACTATTATCTGAATCGACAAACAATACACATTCCGTTTTTGCCATCATTTTCATCAATGCGATTGACAACATTGTAGGAACATGGGATGTTGTATAATTGTATATGTTATAATCATAATTACCATTTCTCCTTTGCGCATAACACTTATCCATCATATTCTGTAATTTGCCCACATATTACCAAAACACGGAATCAATGAAACATCGCAGTCCCAAATTGGAATACAACCAAAAAGCTAATGGCATTATATCCTTGTTTACATCCTTATGAGAATGTGAGATAAAAACATCTAACCGAAGCACTTTATCTACAGGAAACCACTGTTCTTGGACTGTGACTCCCTTAATAAGAGATGCTTCTATTTGCCGTTCATCCACATTGCTTTCAACCATATTCTTTAGGTTATCATATTCTTTGAGAAAATTTCTGTTAAGAAGATGTCCTTTTACTAAATATTGAATTTCTGTGGATTTTATTTTGTATGGAAGAAAGAAACATATGACAAGCACTTAGTCTCTACGGAAAATATCACGTGTATAAACTTTATCCTTTACATCATCAAGACAGGAATTATAACGGTTGGCAATAATAGCATAGCTATTTGTTTTGAATAGAGTCAAGTCATTTACCACCTTACTTCCAAAGAACGTTGTTCCATCTTCAAGAGTTGGTTCGTAAATAATCACCTCTGCTCCTTTTGCCTTGATGCGCTTCATAATACCTTGTATAGCAGACTGACGGAAATTGTCAGAGTTAGACTTCATCGTTAGTCGATATACACCGATAACACAATTGTTTGTTTCTGTACCATATTGGTTGTTGCTGGAATAGTCGTACCAACCCGCCTTACGAAGAACCGCATCGGCTATGTAGTCTTTACGAGTTTTGTTTGACTCAACAATGGCAGATATCATATTCTGCGGAACATCTTGATAGTTTGCCAAAAGTTGTTTTGTATCTTTAGGCAAACAATAGCCACCATAGCCGAATGAAGGATTGTTATAATGTGTACCGATGCGTGGGTCAAGACCTACACCTTCGATGATAGCTTTAGAGTCAAGACCTTTCACCTCGGCATAGGTGTCGAGTTCGTTAAAATAGCTTACACGGAGAGCAAGATAGGTATTGGCGAATAGCTTCACGGCTTCGGCTTCTTTCATACCCATAAAAAGCGTGTCGATGTTTTCCTTGACAGCCCCTTCCTGCAAAAGGGCGGCAAATGTCCTAGCTGCTTCTTGTAACATAGTGACATCCGTGACAGACCGGATTGCCTTGTTTTCTTCAGCAAACTCCGGGCCGTCAATGATCTTCGGATAACCTACGATGATACGACTCGGATAGAGATTGTCATAAAGGGCCTTGCTTTCACGAAGGAACTCCGGTGAGAACAGCAGGTTGAACTTCCTTACTCCTTTCTGGGCATATTTTACATAAAGGTTACGGGTATAGCCCACCGGAATTGTCGATTTGATGACCATTACGGCATCGGGATTCACTTCAAGCACAAAATCGATAACTTCCTCCACACGACTCGTATCGAAGTAATTCTTCACAGGGTCGTAGTTTGTAGGAGCGGCTATTACCACAAAGTCGGCATCAGCATAGGCTGACCTCCCGTCCAAAGTGGCAACAAGATCAAGCGGCTTTTCAGCCAGATATTTCTCGATATAATCATCCTGGATAGGAGAAATCTTGTTGTTCAGTTTCTCCACCTTTTCCGGGATTACATCCACGGCAGTTACATGATGATGTTGTGATAGCAGTGTCGCTATGCTCAGTCCCACATAGCCAGTTCCGGCTACTGCGACCCGAATCTCTTTGAAATCACGCATATTATGTTTGATTTGGTTTTATCTATAGTAGTTTATTTACCCTCCCGACCTGTATGCTTCTCTCCATAACCATAGCCATAACCGTAATGTTTGCCATAGCCATAATACTTACCGTATTTACCATAACCATAATAATAGCCGTACTTCTTTTTCTGAAGATCCAAGCCGTTAATGGCGATACAGAGGTTAGGCAGTTTGTTGTTTTCAGAAAGCTCATTAATCAAAGTAAACTCTGCCTTACGGGTATAATCGGCACGGCATACGTATACCGACAAATCAGCAGTACGCCCTATCAGCAAGGTATCAGTTACCATACCCACGGGGGCCGTATCCAGAATCACATAGTCAAAATTAGCTTTCAACGTTTCGATGGCTTTTTCCAAGCCGTCACGGGCCAATAATTCCGTTGGATTGGGAGGAACTGACCCGCCCGGAAGAATAAACAGATTCTCGTTTATATCGGAAGACTGTACTAAATCCATCAGATTCTTTGTCGGATTGGTCAGAAACTGGGTAATACCATGTTCCTTTTGGGAAATATTAAAAACCTTATTCAAGCCAGGCTTGCGAATATCAAGACCAACTATCACAACTTTTTTACCTAATAAAGAAAGACTGATGGCCAAATTGGATGATACGAAAGACTTACCTTCACCACTGACGGTAGAAGTCACCAGAATCACATTCTTGCCATTTTCAAGCATAAACTGAAGATTGGTACGTACATTACGGAATGTCTCGCTCATCAGGTTATTATGATTCTCAAATACAGCTATAGAACCGGACTTTTCATCCGCCAACGGGATATCGCCAATAACAGGAAGAGAAGTTAGTTTTTCAACATCAGCACGGCCCTCAATCTTGAATTTGGTCAAGCCAATCAGATAAATAATACCTACCGGAAATCCTACTCCTAATACCAAGGCGGCAAGATAGACCATCATCCTCTTAGGAGAAACCGGATTGTCGTCCGCTAACGCTTCATCAATAATCTTGGCATTATTTGCTGTAGCTGCCAAAGTGATGGCATTCTCTTCACGTTTTTGAAGTAACATCAAATAAAGACCGGCCTTAATTTCCTGCTGCCGGGCGATACTTACGAACTGGCGTTCCTGGGTCGGAGCGTCATTAATACGACGAGAATAGCGGTTCGCCTCACGGGCAAGGTCTTCTTTGGTTATCTGCAATCCTTTCAATGTAGCATCCAGCGTAGCCTGTACATTGCTCCGCATCGCACGGATACTAGTATCCAAATTTATGATCGTCGGATTATTCTCGGTTGATGTACGGAGCAAGCGCTTTCTTTCAACCAACATCTCATTATATCTGTCTATTGCACCAGCTGATGCCGCATCCTGTAATCCAATATTACTTGGCAAGACCTCATATTCATTACCTTGCATATAGCGTTGCAAATCCATCACCAAATTGATTTGAGTCTGGTTTTCCACACGTTTCTTTTCATATTCAGCATTACCGGTTAAGGCTATTTGCGCCTCACTGCTCAAATCTGTAATTCCGGCGCTACGTTTGAAGTTCTCCAAGTCTTGTTCGGTACTTCCAAGTTCCTTGGAAATAATGCCGATACGTTCGTCGATGAATTCTGCGGTTTTTTGGGCTACCTCATTCTTGTCATTATTGGCATTGATATTGTACATCTCAAGGAGTTTGTTGATGAAGTCCTTGCCACGCCGGGTATTTGAGTTCTTTAACGAAAGAACAGCTACAGAAGTAGTTTTTGATGTAGGGGCTATCGACAAAGATTTGATATATCCTTTGGCCACAGACATCGGCCGGTTTATAAAAGCTTTTATATGACGCTCCTTACTTTCCTCCTTAGCCTGATTGGTCGTCAATGTATCCTTGCTTTCAAAAAAGGCGACCGTCCCCTCATCGGTCGGAAAAACAGCAGGTAATTTATCGAATTGTTTCCGGTACTCTTTGTCTTTCACTGTTATCAACGCATCCATCCCACCATTAGGAAATAAAGTCATCTCCACTTCCATTGGTGCAGACAGTTTTTCCGCCTCCTGTGGAGTCAAGCTCACCACTACGGGCGAGGTACGGTAAAGTTCCCTATTAGGAAACTCATCTTCATCCTTATAAGTCACAAACAGTCCCAGATTATTGACCACTTCACGGGCAAGAGACTTTGATTTCAGCACCTCGATTTCATTGTCTACATTGTTCGACGAGGAAACGAAGCCGTCCAGTCCCATCTTTTCCAGTTCGGAGGACATGCTCGCACCACCGCCCTTCTTGTCATCCTTGATTAAGACTGTGGCGGTTATATCATAGACGGGAGTGGCCAAACGCAGGTAGCCCCATGCGCAGGCGATACAGATTATTATAGAAATCACAAACCAAGGCCAATGGATCAGGTAACGGAAAAGGATTTCCTGAATATTCACTTGCTCTTCCGGTTGCTCACCCCGGTCTCTTTTTTCCTCAATCATATCTATATTACTATTTGAAGATTGTTACTAATAAACTTGCCAATGATACCAAAATAGAAGTAGCGGAGAACCACAAGCTGGTACTGTTACCTATATCAGAGTTACGAGCTTTTGCTTTATTAGGAGTCACATAGACTATATCATTCTGCTGTAACCAATAATAAGGAGAAAGAATTGTTTCCGCCTTGTTTAAATCCAATGTCACAATTTCCTGTTTGCCATCAGCACCCTCACGAATCAGTTTCACATTGTCACGAACTCCCCAGACCGTCATGTCACCGGCCATGGCAAGAGCTTCCAACAAGTTGACTTTCTCATTGTTGATAGTAAATGTACCCGGACGGGCAACCTCACCTAATACAGAAATTTTATAGTTTACCATACGGACAGTAACTATCGGAGTCTCCTTTATGTAAGGTTTCAGTTTGTCTATTATCAGTTGTTCAGCTTCTCTTTTCGTCAATCCACCCACTTTCAATTCACCCAGAACAGGAAAATTGATCTTGCCTTCATTATCTACCAGATAAGGTTGTAAGACAGGCTGGGTAGTCAATTGGGTGCTGGCAGTAGCCGCATTAGCAGGAGTTGCCACCGTCAAGTTGAACGGAACTGCAAGTTCCGGACTAGTACATGAGACTACGATAGTAAGTAAGTCTTTAGGCATTATCTTGGCATCATATAAATTTTCCTGTTGATTGGTGTCCTTTACAACTCCCGCATCCTGCAAATAAGGTACTTTCTTATAGGACTGGCAGGAAGCAAACAGAAATACCGCTATCAGACAGGAAAACAAACTTCCATACAAGCTTCGTACATTCAAATGCGTGCGCAATGATTTATTCATATTAAATGATAATTTATTTATAGAATCTTTTGTTGATTATTCCCTATTTATTCTTTATCCAGTACTTCAAATCGCGGAGAATTTTTTGATTTGAACTCCGGAACTATTTTCTTCATCAACCGCACGGTATCCATGATCTTTACCGCACGCGACAACCTTTCAAACTCTGCATAAGTATCAAAAATATCAGCATATTCATACCGACGAACTTTGGCGATCATGATTTTCTTATTCTCTGTTGGGATCGTATTTTCTTTATCGCTCAACACCTCTTCATACAATTTTTCACCCGGACGTAATCCCGTAAATTCGATCTTTATGTCTTCACCCGGACGATAACCAGCCAATTCGATCATACGAGTCGCCAGATCAACAATCTTCACAGCTTTTCCCATCTCAAAGACAAAGATCTCATTACCCTCACCCATGGTAGCAGCCTCCATTACCAGACGGCAAGCTTCGGGAATGGTCATAAAGAAACGGATGATATCAGGATGAGTAACAGTGACAGGACCACCATTCTCTATCTGTTCTTTAAAACGAGGAATGACAGAACCGTTACTACCCAACACATTACCAAAACGGGTAGTGATGAATTTGGTATGACCTTTCACTTTTCCTTCACGGATAGCACATCCCAGACTTTGAACATAGATTTCAGCTAAACGCTTGGAACAGCCCATTACATTAGTAGGATTTACAGCTTTATCCGTAGACACCATAATCATCTTTTCAGCACCATATTCCACAGCCATATCAGCCACCTGACGAGAACCGGTCACATTGACAAGTACAGCCTCACAAGGATTTTCCTCCATCAAAGGCACATGTTTATAAGCAGCAGCGTGAAAAACAATTTGAGGATGATACGATTCGAATACCATACGAACACGTTCCTTCACACGCACATCACCAATCACCGGAACAAAATCTATAGTAGGATATTTTTTCTCAAACTCAAGACGGACATTATGCAAAGGTGTTTCTGCAGAGTCGAACATGATAAGTTTCTGAATTCCCATCTGCACTAATTGACGGCAAAGTTCACTACCAATACTGCCTGCCGCACCAGTCACCAACACCACTTTTCCCCTGAATTCTTCTGCAACCTGACGAAGGTTGATATTAATTTCGGCACGACCCAACAAATCCTCAATCTTAATAGGACGTACCCACTGATGAAAGTTTCCATCAGAATCCGCCTCACTGATAGTAGGAGCTATCAATGTCTTAAGTTCATTGTTTTTACAATATTCCAGAAGGCGTTTTTCTTCCAGGCGGGTATCTTCATAACGGGCAAACAGAATCCCCTTAATTCCGCGCTTCCGCATGATATAATCAACATCCGATTCATTTTCAAAGTAATAAACGGGAAGATCTGCCAATCGGCGTCGGCTGTTATTTTTACCATATACATAAAAACCGGTTACTTTATAATGTGCACTATCCCTAAGACGTAACTTCAAGGCTACACTCTCTTCATTAGTACCATAAATAAGAATACGTGTGTTCTTTTTATTCACCCAATCCAATAAAAAATCATAGACGATTATCAATGATACACGAAAGGTCGTCAAGATCACTAAAGTCAATAAACCATCAAATAGAAGATAGGATATTTTATAATTATATGGCAATTGGGTCTCATATATAACTCCAAAAGAAATAATGACCAAACAGGCTATTTTAAATAAAACGGCACACATGATACGCCAAAGTTCACGTGCCTGTGAGAAACGAATTGTATTACGATAAGTATGGAATAATAAAGAGCCCGCAACACTTGCCACCAAAGAAACGCAAGCAAATTTACAGAGCATCCAGTCGGTCATTGGAACATGCGCCATATAATGAATTACCGCATAAGCGACCAACGAACATAATACAGAAATTGCCGTGTCAATACCTAAAATAACCCAATAACTGAAATAATTTTTGCGGACATATTGCACTATGTCCTTCAATGTTTTTTCCATTATAGTATAAATGAATAAAATAATATTTCGAAATTTGATTTATCTGATTGATTATGATCAGTACAAGGACTATGACTACGATTTCCATGTTGGTGTAGCCCAACAAAGAATCCCTTCATCTTTCGATACGTACATACATTTCTACACTATATCTTTTGTAAAGATATAATTCATAATACTTTATGGATTTTTATTTTTGAGAGAGGTCATCGATAAATATATCCACTGTTTGGTTACCGATGTCAGATAGACTGCCTGCTATTTTACAGACTTTCATTACATTTTTGCAGTAAAATCCCCATACCCCTATAAAATAGATTGATTACTCAATCACGTAAATCCCCATTTTCAGATACCGGCTCTACACACCCAGCCGGTATATCTACACATGCACACCCTAACATTGTCAATCGAACAGCAACTTTCGATTTCCCATTCACATGTACTAATTCCCCTTCCAATCCTGCCAATGGTCCCTTGATTACCCGTATTTTTTCCCCCGGAGCTAATGGCGATGTACTCATGCTGATCGTCTCGTCCGAGTAATCAAGCATAAACTTAAATCGCAACATTTGTTGGTCAGGAATGACAGCCGGAGTACTCTCCCCACGTAATACCATGTAACGGCTGATAGCAGATAAAGTCAAGACTTCTTTTTGCTCTTGCAGATCAACGTGAACGAAGATCATCATCGGAAGTAGTACCCGGTCGACAACTTTACGACGGTCGCTCCATTGATGGACTTCTTGTTGAATTGGAAGGAAATTTTCGATCCCCATTTTCGTAAGCCGCTCGCTCGTTTTTTTCTCGTGACAGATACGCACAATGGCTACTAACCAACGTTTTGAGCGTGCTACGCCTCTGCCAATCACATCTGTTGGCAGAAGATCTCGATCGTCATTTTTCTTAATGATCATGTATTTTTACCCCTCATTTTTCCGTTACTTCCTAGGTAACGGATTGAATTCGGTGGCAAAGATAGACAAAATTATAAATAATAAACAAGAAAAATGCTCTCTTTTTACTCACAAATCTCAATACTTTACAGTTCGAATGAAGCAAGCGTCACAATTACTACCATCATCCGCATCTGCAGCACCATTCAAAAAACCTTCAAACCCCATAGTAAAATAGTTTATATCAAAAGCACTTGATTCCTTTACATTTTTTATTTCATTCTTAAGCAATCTGTTACGACAATGATAAATAGCACCAGGACGCTTAAACAAATCATAAAATAACGGCAAATATTTTATATTTCCAGGACTGTCATTCTTTGTATAATAATCAGAACGTCCTGCATAACGTAGCCTTCCGGCTTTATCATTCGGATTACTTTTAGTATCCGGACTTCCTATCCGCCTTCCATAACCTGATTTACCAACCGGGAAAAATATATTCCGTCCATTATTTATATTATATACAAAACATCCACGCATACCCTTCTTGGAAGATTCAGGGTCTTCCCCATGATCATATCCCCAAGCTATTTCTACGGATGATTGCGTTTCTGTAGCACCATCCCCATAAAGCACACCATATCCTTTATTAATATTACTATGAATCAAGGTGGATTCCAAAGTATAAAAATCCTCAATTTTAGCAATACGCTCATTATTTCCTGCAATACTCCATCCTGAGACAAGCTTGTTGTTCGTCAATGACGGCTGAAGCCCTCCCCATGACAACTCTGACTCTGCCGTTTTTCCTTTCTCTAATACTGTGAAATTTCCATCCGGGCCTTCACCAAACCTAAACCCAGCCCGTTCATTATTGGAAGCGAGAATTGCTGTATAGTTGCCACGACGAAATAACGACCCTTCTTCCAAAGGAGAATTTGTGTAGACAGGAACATCATTATCGGCAAAACGATAAACATTAAAAGAAGTCCATGCCGGATTCGTTTCACTCTCCGCATTTCCATCCAAAGTAATAGGTGCATATCCTTGACGTACAAATATAGAATGTTCGCAAGTATAATTGTGATAACGTACACGTACAATGGCACAACGAACTTCAGTATCTTTTATAGTCCCGTTAAACTTTATTTTAAAATCTACCAAATGTTCACTTGCACCTTCTATTCTTTTCGAACTACTATTCACAATCCCTCCGCTCCCTTCAGAAGTTGCTTCCAATGATATAAAGTCATCTCCCCCCTCCATTATTTCCGCTCTCCATGCCCCTTCTGATTTGAAAGTAACATAAGATGCTGCATCGTCTTTTGGTAGGCGCATAAGTGTCACATGGAAATCATCCTTCCTGCCTGCACTACGCCATACTCCCTTCGGATTTTCTACGCGACGTACCTGTATCATATCAAGATAAACCGGCTCTCCCACTTGATTTCCGTTGTCATCCTCTATTGTAAACTTTATCTTCTCTTTACGAGGATATGCTACATACGGATTATTACCTGTAAAACCTGTTTTTGTAACAAGTTCCTTAGCACGAGTATATAATGGAATAGTAAAAATATGTTCACTTCCTTTACTTACTATTGTATATTTGCCATCAATATCATCACCTCCACTACCGTTCTCACTCCACACATATTCTCTTTTCCCCCTATCTTTTCCATCAATCATTCCCTTATAATATTGATAGTTGTAATACGACGCATCAACAGCATCAATTTCCCACGATGCTTTATTCGCCCATTCAGGTTTTTCAACCTTTACAACTGAAGTTTTTCGCAAAGATAAAAAACTGTTCCAAGGACCATCATTATAAATTTCACCCGTATAATAAAAATCGTTAGTAACCCAAGGAAATGCAGTTGTTCCATTTCCCCATGGCTTCCAACCTGTAAATTCCGGATCCACTTCATCATCTTCACCGGAAGGACGGCCTGCAATACCATAACTTTTGGTATTCTTTGCTAAGATTTTTGCCACAAGCTTATACCCTTTTTTCATCTCTCCAACCACTTTTACCGTAGCATTCATGTCTTTATTATAAAGGTATGATATATATTGCGGAGTTGTTACATATATGCCGGGCGGCTCTTTATATTCGATATGCCAGTCGGCATCATTGCCGTAGCCCTTGAATTTAAGAGTCAGTTTATAATGGGTATTCCGTTCGGCATTATAATCCGTTTTTATATCTTTTCCAAGCATAAAGCGAAACTTGATCGGTCCTGCACCCAGATGTTCATTCGAAGCTATACAACGATAATAACCATTCACCTCCACATAGGTACCATAAGGCTTTTCATCTTTCCAACCGGTACCTGGCGTATTTTCATCCGGATTCGGCTTCCATATCGAATGACCACCATCGTTCGACTGATATTTCAACTTCCCTTTCCCCTGCATATTCTCATAGAAAAACAAAGACTTTGCTGTATGGGCATGACGATTGGTTATAATATTGGAATCGCCACCATCTTCTCCAATACCCAAGTAAGGATGCTTTGTTTTACACACATGTTTATAATTCTCCGGAGTAAGCGTTTGGAAATCTACATCAGGGAGTTCTTGAATAATGATAGATTTACCTTCTTCACGCAGTCCGTTCGAAACCGAATAACGTTCAGAACGTCCCCGCATCCTATCATCCCATTCGATTCCCGGATCCATATAATCACTTAACGGATACACTTTGTCCGCATCAGCCTGTCCGGGTGTATTCGGATTGCCTAATGAACAGGTTTTAGGTATATCCTTTATCACAATATTTTCAATATATATCTGCACATTTTCATAAAGATCAGTACCGTCGAACGCAACCGTCACTTTAGAAGCTGCACGACGTAACCAACTATGGAGTTGCACGACAGGAGAATTGATAGTGACAGGTTGGTCATCGCCCGCATTACGATCCGGTTTAAGGCTGAATATACCAAACATTTCACTGTTCTTGGCTATCTCATCCTCCCATGTAAGAGAAATCGCTTTCAGCCCTGCACGAGTCTTTATCGCATCAGAATAATCTCCTAGATCATCCATATTAGCTACAGCATAAATATAGTACCGTCCGCGCTTTATCGAACGAAGTTTAAAAGTGGCCGAACCCGTCTTATCGTCCTCAAACTGACTACCATCTTCATTTTTATCCTCATCAATACGATTGTCTTCCAATTTACAATTCCAATTAGTAACATCCGGATCGGGAGTTTCATCATTATTACGAACTACATAATTATGAACTAATTCACCTGCTTCATTATAAAATAGCATACAAAGCGAATTGATATTCTGAATAGCGTCTCCATCTTCACCACCCGTCTCTTCTTGCACTTCTCCGACACGGGTCTTACCTAATACTGCATTCTCCTGATTAAAATATAAAGATACAGAAATGGCAGCATTTCCTTTGCCTATTTCTTCTGCCATGAAATAATCGTCCCGACAACTCGTCGTCAACACGAATTGCAGCATAAGCAAAGCAAAATAAAATAAAGCTATTGTCTTTCTCATACGACACATCATTTTCAGGTTTAATTGTTAGAATTAGATTCTGGCTTTAGACCAAAATCGGGTTCAAGTTCGACCTCCGCATACGGTACTACCTGTACAGAAACATCTATTTTATCAATGTATGTTTTCGTCACATTGAATTTATAATAATAATTGCGATGGATGTCGAAAGGAGTACCTAACGCCACATCTTTGGGGGCATTGTCGTAATACTTAAAATCAATAATATGTATTTTATCACTCTCGGCAAACTTCAAGTGAATCTCGGCTGCATCCGTAGCTTTATTGCCGTTGAGGAGATTTTGATATTCGGGAATATAAATCACAAAACGACTCCCTTTCGACAGTTCCTCGAACTGTATATTTTTATCATCACTGTCATTCTTTCCGTTCGGCAAATGCAAATCGTCTACATAATCCTTATCATAATCACCTTTTATATAATCGCTTTCCATAAATACATTATCCGGAGCACAATATCCCCGACTGTTGTAACGATGTAGCGTAACAGACTCTAAAGTATAATCGGAAATATCGTCGGACGTTTCGGAAGCGATATAGTTAACTTCTACTTTTGACATCGCACGAAGCATGTGGAGCGTACCTAAATAGGTACAATTATTAGAGTAGAATTTCACATTCTCGAAAAGTTTCACGCCATACATAGGGATGAGACAGTCTTCAGAAAGATGAAACAAAGAAGGAGTAACATACGAATATTGGCTACCCGGACTTGTGCAAATATCTTTGATGGTAGTTTGACCCACAACCATTTCATTGTTTTTGGGATACTCCCTCCAGTTGGCAAGCATTACTACCTTGAATATAGAAGGAAGTGGATTTCTAATGCTACCCACTACATCATAATACTTCGACCGATAGCCGGCATTGCCCACAAGCATAATACCCTCCAACTGAAGCGTAGAAATATATTTATTATCTTTATCAAAGAAAAGGATACTGAAATTCTGATTCTCAAAATCAATGTAGTTTTCAAAATCAGTTTCCATTCCGCTGTCATACCCATCCCGGTCGACTCTTGTCACAGCCCGGGCATCAGAAAGCTCATCAAACGCAATATGAAAACTGACCTGCATAGCCTCCCCTTCTTCTTCCTGCCAATCAGTTGAAAGGTATTCTCTCTCCGAACTGCACGAGAAAAACAAGATACAGAAAGAGAAGAACAAGCAAGAAAGTAACAATATGCTTTTACCTTTTCTCATCATATACATTTTTTAAAGCCCGGTCTTCTGAAGGACAACCTTCCAAGAATTTATATAAATATGAGAATCCACCCAACGATCATCCTCATCGAGGAAGAAAACCATGTTGTATTCATCTTGCCGGTCAAGGTATTCTTGATCGTCCATTGGACGATTGTATTCTCCTTTCACCAACAAGGCATAATCTATCAATGGGATGGAGAATACCGTTTCTCCTTCATCATTCATCACTCGCAGACGGGTATTTTTCCCTTTTACCAGACGCGCCATAGTGAGCTCGGCAATAGCCGCACTGTAAGAAGAAATAGTGCGACTATTTACGTCCTCATCTTCAATCCCTGCCGTTCCCGAATCCGTATGCCAAGCATAGTAAGTCACAGATTCGTCGGGGAGTAATGCGTTGTTCCAATCCATATATCCGTTTTCATCGGTAATGGAAAACGTAAATTTATCCTTATCCACCGGCTCACCGGAAAGATGCTGTAACACGACACGCACATTGTTGGTATTCTTCATGAGCGGCACCACAAATGTGTAAGAACCTTCCACCTCACTGAAAGCCTGGTTCTCTACATAGCCATGGTACAGTCTGTTTAAATCTTCATCAACGTATGCAACATCATCGGCAGTATGTTTACGTTGCAAGATGCATTTCAAGTCTTCTTTCTGCGATGAAACAGGCACAACGAACGAATTGCCTCCTGCCAGCCCACACCACGCTAACAAACTATAATTACCCGGAGCTACGTCTACTTCCATTACATAGCCTTCTTTTGCAAGAGCATCCCCCTGCTCGGAACCTTGCCACACTACATTATTCTGCTCATCAAGAACATAGAGTGTAACCGAAGTTACCTCATGGGCGAAAGCATCTGCAAACTTCATGTTCATGTCATAACGGAACTTCACAAAGTAATGAACAGAGCAATCTCCTTCATCTTCGTAAATTCCATCGCAAGCCGCTATCACCCAAAGAACAGACAGCAGCAAAAGCACCGGTAACTTTGTTATTGTTTTATTTATTTCTTTCATATAAACTAATGTATTCATCGTTTATATACGCCGATTATTTCTCTCGTTATATATATTGTCTACGAACATACATTCGTAGTGAATTTTCATTATTAGGGGGAAAGATATGACTGTCATTCTTTCCAAAGCCGTCCTCTCTTTGTACCGGAACGGAAGTACTTTTTATAGATTCCGGGAGAGCAGTTTTTTAACACTTTCCTCTCCCGAAATACTTATCACATTATACGGGATGGGAAAATTATAAACCTACATTCTGGCTGACAACTTTCCAAGAAAGAATATTGATTGTAGCACCTACGTAATAGTTCTCTTTTTCATCATCTTCGTTCGGAACAATTACTTCATCCGGATCATAAACGCCCTTGCCCAAGTTTTCCAACTTGTTTACTGTAAGTTGATAGTAGTGGTTACGAACAACACCATAGTTAGCTTCGAATGTTTTCACTTTTGCTCCTTCTATTGTTTCAGTTTCGTTATTCAAGTGTTCGATAGGAATGTTATAGTACATCAAACCACCTTTATAACCAATTGCAGGAGATTGGCTTTCAAAGTTTTTAAATGACAAAGCAGTATTTACAATATCAATATCAGTAGTTTCAGCAGGTACCATTGCACTTTCGACCTTTTTATAAAGAGTTGTAATAGCATCCTCTGTGTCCTTAGTAAGCGCAACTTTTACTTTACCATCGCCCATGTTGACCAATTCTACATAAGTATTATTGATTTGCTTGTATTTTTTATCATCAGTAGCATCCTCATCTACACCAGCAACTTTATAGTACAAATTAATCTTTTGTGTATTAAGCACATAATTGAGATATGATTTTTTCAAATAAAGGAGTCCATTAAAACGAACTAAATCATCTTCCAAATCGTTACCGTCCTTGTCACAAATACGAGCTACCAAAATTACACTTGTACGAGCTGCCCGAGATACAGCATAATCAGCCGTATTTGTATTTTCAGCACAATAAGCAACATCCTTATTAATTACCCCATTACAGTTTTCTGCAGAGATGAAATTCAAATAAGTTGAGTTATCTGAATTATGGAATACGGTATTACCATCTTTATCTTTTTCTTCAGTAGCAACATCTGCAGCAGAATTTGCAGAAATCTCATGACCATAAGCAAATGAAGTACCCCAATAACTACGAAAATAGCTGTTTGCATCCCACTCGAACCCTACGTAAGTGTTTTTATCTGCAGGATTTGTATTCTGCCATGCTGTCTTAATACCTTTCAGCAAATAAGAATCTTTTGCTGTAGCATTCAGTCCCCATCCTACAAATTCCACATAAATATCTGTTGCACCAGCTTTAATTTCATCATCAGTTGCATCCTCACCTACACCTGGGAATACAACTTTTCCCTCATCATTTTCTTCACCTGCGATAGAAACATTCAACTTATAAAGAGACACTTTGTCGTCCCCCTTCATATATGAAGAAGCTTCTGTAAGCGTTGTTCTCAAAGCAACTTTTGCAGCCAAACGTTCTACGTATACTTTTACAATTTGAGCGTCCTTCAACTGTTCTGTAGATTTTGCAAAATTTTCTGGGGACAAAGTTGTTACACAATAATATGGAGTACCATCTTCTCTGACGTAACTTGTCGTACTCATGACAAAGTTTTCACCATTTTTATAAACGCCTTCTACACCATTGTTCAACGCCATCAAATTTTTCTGTGCTTCTTCTAACGTAGCTCCTGCCTCAAAATTAGCAGGTGCATTTAATACAGTAAGCATATAGTTCGGAAAATTTGTTTCTGTAAGACCACGCAAAACAACAACTGTCTTACCATCAAATTCAATGTTATCCGGATTTGGAGCATGAATATTTCCGCCATCCCATACATCATTTTTCAACACAAAAGCACCCGTTGCATCATAAAAATAGAATTTGGCATTCTCCACTTTGCCTTCTTTCGTGTTTTCATCAGCAAATTCAAAACCTGTTGAATCATCTTTAGTTGTAGCTCTCGTCAAAGCACCCGCTTCCGAAATTCTCACGTTTATATACGCTTCGCCATTCGGAAAAATAACGGTATTACCATTATCGACATCCGTCACATCTTTACCTTCATCAGAACATGCACATAATGCCATACATGCACAAATTCCCCAAATAAACTTTTTCATTTTCATAATTAAATAATTAATAGTTATAATAAAATTATCTCCTAATATCTTAGTTTTAGTTCTGCCGGCCAATCCTATCATATTAGCAGTCACATCTTTCTTCTAATAATGTTAATGAATTAATAATTTATTTTTCGCTTTCTTTATTTTATCTATCTCAATAAGAATAATCGCGGCTTCCTCTACTCCCATCGCCTTCGCATCGTTCAAGAATCTTCGCGCATCATCATACTCCTCTACTCCAAAAGCATATACCCCACGAGCATATACAGCCTGCGATGAATCTCCTGCTTTGGAAAGATAACGCTTTGCGCTTTCAAAATCCTTACGCTGCATAGCAGAATTCGCCGCATTCAAATTGGCAGTCTCATCATCAGGATACATTCTCACGGCTGTTTCGAATACCTCATTAAACTCTACGCTTCCCGGTTCGTATGTCCGCGCCACGAGATAGAACTCATTGAGACTAAGTTTTTGCGGTTGTGTCCGCATGATGCGTTTGATCTCTTCCACATCACTGAAGCTGCGGATAACATAATCTATGCGATAATCGGTGTGGCGTAAAGCCGGATAGCAGTTTTGTAATAAGAAACGGTATTCTTCCGGATAAGTCTGCTTGATCTTCGTTTCCTTAGCATCCGGTTCCATATCGCTGTCAATCATAGCCAGTATTTCCGTACGATGCGCAAGGTTCGTTTTTTCAACATACCGGCGCAATCCTTCCCAATCCTCCGGCTCATAGGCTGTAGTTATTACACTATCTTTGAAATGATACAACTGATTGATATAATTTTTTAATGCCGCTGTACGGCCTATTGCCAAATCGCGGTTATGAGAGTACGGACTTTCAGGCGAAGCATAACCTTTAAGCCATACTGAAGTGATGGTTATATCTTTATCATTACGGACAGAATCAATAGAAGCCTGAATTCTACCTAACTCGGAAGTATTCCGACGATACTCGGGATATATAACCGTCTTGTCGACCGGGAAATCGATGAAAGCCGAACCGGAAAGCGAACGACTTTTGATTGTTTCCGCCTGCGGGTACACATAGAGTAACTGCGGAGAGAACGGTTCTATTTCGGCATATCCGCCTAACGGTTCGATACATTCTGCCAATAGTGTATTACAACATCCGTAATCGCTACGATAGAGCTCCAGTGCAGAACCGTTCATCCATTTATAATATGGAATAATGGCACGATACGCCACATCTTTGGGTTTGGAATGTGCTCTGAATGTCATCTCTTTCTTACCGGAGAGCATGCTTTCACCATTGCGCACATAATAATAATAACGACGACGCCCATAAACTCCTACCGAAGGAAGCTCCAACGTATCCGTAGGGCACACAAAGCGAGGAGTGAGCAACACTGCTCTATTGCCATCTACGTCAAGAGGAGACAGCCCCATATTCATATCGACTACTATATATTCACCGTTCCGTTCGATTTTAAGACTATCAGTTGTCACCCCAATTGTTTGCTGGGCATTTAGCATGCAACCGGCTCCCAACAATACTGTTATAATAAAAATAGCTCGTTTCATAACTAAACGCTTTTAGAATAAATAAACTAAATTCACTGCCGCTTTAGTAGGACCAAAATAGTTGTGCGGCTTGTTCTCCTCCACCTTCTTTCCACATCCGGCACACCTGAAACGATCATATCGGGTATAGGAATAGCCGATACCTATTTCAGCTTCGATATTCCAATGACGTCCCAAGATCCAGGCATAACCATAAGCGACACCACCGCCAACAAACCATCCTTGATAACGGGTGTCCTTAAGAGTCGAAAAATCTGTACCCAGTAATTTAAAATCAGTGTCAATACCGCCTATATTATATTGTCCACCGTGGAGATGAGCTCCAACAAAATGGCCAGCAAAGCGATCGCAAAACCAGTAACGTACTTCAGGTTGTACCGCCCAGTGTTTCCACCGGCGATTATGTGATAAAGTCCATGCGTTGAAATCTCCGGTAATATCCAATGTCCACCGAGGTGCAAGTCCGACCTCAAGACCGGTATTTACATTCATGAAAACATCGGACAAAACATTGGTCTTTAGTGCCGCTTTCTGCGCATTTATAGTATAAGCCACGCCATTCATGGCTACTATCAGAAAAAAAATCCTTAGTTTCATCATTTATGTGTGTTCCTATGCCAAATAATTGTTACTATTTCTCTTTAAGTATTACCTCAAACAAACAGCAATAAACAAATTAGCATTTACTGATATTCTAAAAAAATATCTCAACCTTAATATTTCCCCCACAAATATGTTTATTCCCTAATTCTATTTGCTTTATGGCTCAATTCAATACTTCTCTTATCAAGAAAAGTACCGACAACGATATTGCCTGATACAGATGCTTCTGAATTATATTGAAGTGCTTTTCCAATTAACATTTTACAAAAAATGCTAATATTTTTTGTTACATAATAAAAAAAGTTGTTTGATATAATACCATGTAGCCTATTTTTTATAATTTTGCATCATATTAATACTTCTCTTGATAAGAAAAGTACCAGTTCAGCAATATATATTCATTTCTTCTTTATTATAAAGAGTTAATAATAAGACTATTAGCATTATCTACAGCTGAAGTATCTAATGATGCAAGATAAATTTTTGTAGTATTCTCCGAGTCATGTCCCATAGCCTCGCAAATAACAGAAATAGAAATATTTTTGCTTCGGGCTATACTGGCCCAAGCATGGCGGGCAACATACGTTGTCAATGTTACATTCAAATTCAATAGTTCTCCGATCATTTTTAATTTCCTGTTTATCAAATGCGCCGCATTTATATATTGTCGCCTTTCATTTTTACCAATATTCTTTATTATCGGTAACAGATAAGGTGTATCTACCGTATTATACTTGTTAACGATCTCTTGCATAGGTTTTTCCCATTTAATAAAAAGCTGCTGATTTGTCTTGTGACGCCGATACGACAAGATGCCATTCCTAATATCTTTCTTTTTAAGAAATGCCATATCTACAAACGACATTCCACGAGTATAAAACGAAAACATAAAGATATCTCTAGCATAATCCATTGAAGATGAAAATCTTAGTTCCAAATCCCTAATCTGACGAATGACCGTCATTGACACAGCACGCTTCATTGTCTTATCAATTCCAGTATACACATGCTTGAACGGACTATGTTGTACCGTCAACCCCTTGTCAACAGCACGGTTATAAATCGCACGCAAATTTCTCATATAATACGAGGAACTGTTAGGGCATACTCCCGTTGATTTTAAAAATGTTTCATACTCAACCATAAAAGCAGAATCCACTCCTTCAATAAGAATATCACCACGACTTCCCATGAAACGTTCTAAACTATTTAAAGTTACCCTATAAGTTTCAGCGGTACGTTCTTTACCTATTTGCTCTAACTGCACAATAAGATTCCGTCCAAATGACAGGAATCCCTCAACGAGAGGTACTTTATAAGCTTTCACTACATCTTCTGAAGTAAAAGCATGCGCCGACTGCTCAAACCGCCGAATAATTTCTTTAAGCCGACATTGATCTTCCAAAATGCATTTTCTTATTGTAACAAGATGGTGTGCACGATCTTCATTATCAGTAAAGGTAATGACTGAAGAAAGCCGATTATCCCATTCCGACGGAAAAATCTTGTAACATGTACCTATTCGCTTCACAACTCTATTATGAGTCACTTGATAAAATAAAGTCCCCTCTTTTTCACAAACAGAGGAAGGATGAAATTTCACTTTTACTGTTGCCATATAAGTTATATTTTAAATTATAATTAGTGATATAACAAATATATGGATCAAAAAAAAGACTGAATAACATTTTACTGTTAAACAGCCTCTTCTATTTCTTTTGGGAAATTTTAAATTTCTTACCACTTATAATTGATACCGAAGCTAAGCAATTCTTTCAACTGGAAGAAGCTGTCTCCTTCAGTCGGTTTCGAGCTGTCGTCAAAACGGGTATGTATATAGAGCTTGGTAGAAAGATAACGGTTTAATACGAAATTGAATGTGTTTTCCCATTCTACACGTGCCCAATGGTAGTTGGTCAGGTAATTGAGACGAGACTCTAAAGTTACTGCAGAAATGATGGTCCAGTTCAATGTCGATTGCAACTGGGAACCGAAGTCATTTTTAGAGCATTTTCCTTTGTCTAAGCCAAACTTAGTTTCATTCACTTCAGAATCACCTATATAACGCAAGTTATAAGTCAACGGTGCCATAAACACGGAAAGATTAAATTTCTTCTTACTCAATTTATAATCCATACCGACACTGACTGCCAAATCTGCCGGAGACATGAAAGACGAAACCAATTCTTCACTATTAGCTTTATAACCGTTGAAGAACTGTGTCTTAAACTCGGAAGAAATGGTATAGTACCAATTCTTGAAAGCCCTCAAACCTAATTTATTATATAAGCGGAATTGGTCGGTGTTAAAAAGATATTTATGATATTCATCTGACGGAGTGGAGGTCATACCCACTTTAGCTTCCAGTTGATTCTCAAACAGGACTTTTTCATTATCATTATAGTTGGCAAAAATCTGAAAAGTCGCTAATCCGGAGAAGTTACTTTCACCTCCCTTATACCAGTTATCCGAAAGGTGGTTCTGACTGATCTGCAACGATCCGTTACCTCCGGTCACCCACCAGTTAGGCCTGCTAATCTTCATATTGGCCTTTCCTACATTATCATCCATGTTTTCCGGTTGGAACAGATGAATAACGTTTGCTTTGGGAGATATTTTCGGCTTCACATCATGACGGAACACGTCACGACTCATGATACGATCCTCCGTAGTGACAACTAATTCCGGACGCTCCAAATAAAGATCCATCAACGCGCTGTTGACTATCTTCCCGGCACGTTGAGTTTTGGTAAATACCAGGGTATCGTATGGCAAAAGCTCTTGCGTCAGTTGAGGAGTGGTATCCAATTGCATGGGTTTCCATTCCAGCTTCGAGTATTGAGCCATCGGAGCATAATAATATGCCAAAGGTGTAAACAGACGAAAATAATCGGGATCGGACGGAATATAACGTGGCGGCACAGACAAATCATTCAAATAATCCAATTGCGCAACATACCTATTATATAAATAAGAAACAGTATCCAATTTCGGAGTCGGACCTGACAGATTAAGTTTTAGCATTAAATATTTCTGAAGCTCTGCCGAAAGCGTATCGGCTTTCACAACTCTGGCCTTTGCCACAACTGCCGAAGGTTTGACCGTTTTAGCTGGTTTAATCACTTCAGGGGCAGGCTGCAGAGAGTCAGTCGGAAGTGAAGCAGCCTCGACTGGTTCCTGCGCAAAAAGCGATAACGATAAGATTGACAGGATAAACGCTGAACATAAAGTAGTAATTCTCATCATATTTGTCTATGGTTTAGGCTGCAAAGCTACATTATTTTGTTCAGAAATCATAGGATTCTTTCAAAATTGCATTTTTTAATAAAATTGTAGAGACGAAAGTCTGCAATCTTCCTCTTTTTTTTATAATTTTGCGCTTTTTAAGTTCGTAAGATTACTACTAAGTAAACAATTATTAAAACAGTTATAGCTGTGGGAGAAACAAAGTATATTTTCGTCACCGGTGGTGTTGCCTCTTCATTAGGAAAAGGGATCATCTCATCATCCATCGGTAAGTTGCTGCAAGCAAGAGGTTATAATGTAACCATTCAGAAGTTTGACCCGTATATCAACATCGACCCGGGAACATTGAATCCATACGAGCACGGAGAGTGCTATGTAACCGTAGACGGACACGAAGCCGACCTCGACCTGGGACACTATGAGCGATTCCTGGGTATACAAACGACAAAGGCGAACAACATTACTACGGGACGTATCTACAAGAGCGTCATTGACAAAGAACGTCGTGGAGACTATCTGGGTAAAACGATCCAGGTGATTCCTCACATCACAGACGAGATCAAACGGAATGTAAAACTGCTTGGTAATAAATACAAGTTTGATTTTGTAATCACTGAAATCGGTGGTACGGTAGGTGACATCGAGTCACTCCCCTACCTCGAAAGTATCCGTCAGTTGAAATGGGAACTCGGAAAGAACGCTCTTTGTGTACACTTGACTTATGTTCCTTACCTTGCTGCTGCCGGAGAGTTGAAAACAAAACCGACGCAACATTCTGTAAAGGAGCTCCAAAGTGTGGGTATCCAGCCGGATGTACTGGTATTGCGTGCCGAACATCCGCTAAGTGACGGACTGCGCAAGAAAGTGGCACAATTCTGTAATGTAGATGATAAAGCCGTTGTGCAGTCTATCGATGCAGAAACAATTTACGAAGTACCTATCCTGATGCAGGCGCAAGGACTGGACAGCACTATCCTTGAAAAGATGGGACTGCCGGTAGGAGAAACTCCGGGATTAGGCCCATGGCGTAAATTCCTGGAACGTCGTCACGCTGCAGAGACAAAAGAACCGATCAATATTGCACTGGTTGGAAAATACGATTTGCAGGATGCTTATAAGTCTATCCGCGAAGCTTTATCGCAGGCAGGTACTTACAATGACCGCAAAGTGGAAGTTCATTTCGTAAACAGTGAGAAACTGACAGACGAAAATGTAGGTGAAGCTTTGAAAGGCATGGCAGGTGTTATGATCGGTCCGGGATTCGGCCAACGGGGTATTGACGGCAAGTTTGTCGCTATCAAATATACACGTACGCATGACATTCCGACTTTCGGTATTTGTCTGGGTATGCAATGCATCGCCATCGAATTTGCACGCAACGTACTGGGATACGCTGATGCCAACTCACGTGAAATGGATGAAAAGACTCCGCACAACGTGATTGATATCATGGAAGAACAGAAAGCAATCACTAACATGGGTGGTACGATGCGTCTGGGTGCTTACGAATGTGTATTGCAGAAAGGTTCGAAAGCATATCAGGCTTACGGACAAGAACATATTCAGGAACGTCACCGTCATCGCTATGAGTTCAACAATGACTATAAAGACCGATATGAAGCTGCCGGCATGAAATGTGTAGGTATCAACCCGGAATCGGATTTGGTAGAAATCGTTGAAATCCCGGCTTTGAAATGGTTTGTCGGTACACAATTCCATCCGGAATATGGCAGTACGGTACTGAATCCTCATCCGTTGTTCGTGGCATTCGTGAAGGCTGCCATCGAAAACGAAAAAACAACGGCAAAAGGCTAACGATACACGGTAAACGACCGGTAGTTTGTAATTTTATAATTTGTAATTAAAATAAGAATGGATAAAAACACCATCACAGGTCTCGTTCTAATAGGCATATTATTGGTAGGATTCAGCTTTTTGAGTCGTCCAAGCGAGGAACAGATAGCTGCACAAAAAAGATACTATGATTCTATTGCCGTAGTACAGCAGCAGGAGGAAGCGCTGAAGGCGAAAACGGAAGCTGCGCTGGCTAACAGCCAAAAAGAGGTTGCATCGGCTGCCGATTCTTCTGCTTTGTTTTTCAATGCCTTACATGGGACCGATTCTAAAATCAGCATCCAGAATAATGTAGCGGAAATTACTTTCGCAACAAAAGGCGGACGTGTCTATTCAGCCATGCTGAAGGATTATATGGCACAGGACAAAAAGACACCAATTATGTTGTTCGACGGTGACGATGCTTCGATGAACTTCAACTTCTACAACAAAGCAGGAGCCATCCAGACCAAAGATTATTTCTTTGAAGCTGTAAACAAGACGGATAGTAGTGTTACCATGCGTCTGGCTGCGGATAGCGCAAGCTATATCGATTTCATCTATACGCTGAAACCGGATAGCTACCTGATGAACTTTGAAATCAAAGCGACAGGCATGGAAAACAAGTTGGCAAGCACCAAGTATGTGGACATCGACTGGTCACAACGTGCCCGCCAACTGGAAAAAGGATTCACTTATGAGAATCGTCTGTCGGAACTGACTTATAAAGTAACAGGTGACAATGTGGACAACTTATCTGCTGCCAAAGATGACAGTCAGGATTTGCCGGGACGCATTGATTGGGTAGCTTTCAAGAATCAGTTCTTCTCGTCTGTATTTATTGCTGAACAGGATTTCGACAAGGTTTCCGTAAAGTCAAAAATGGAGCAGCAAGGAAGCGGATATATCAAAGATTATTCTGCTGAAATGAATACTTTCTTTGATCCGACAGGCAAAGAACCGACAGAGATGTATTTCTATTTCGGTCCGAACCACTTTAAGACGCTGAAAGCGCTGGATAAAGGCCGCGACGAGAAATGGGAACTTCACAGACTGGTTTATCTGGGCTGGCCGTTGATTCGCTGGATTAACCAGTTTATCACAATCAACGTATTCGACTGGTTATCCGGTTGGGGATTGAGCATGGGTATCGTACTGTTGATTCTGACCATCATGGTGAAAGTCGTGGTTTATCCGGCTACCTGGAAAACGTACATGTCTTCTGCCAAGATGCGTGTATTGAAACCGAAAATTGACGAAATCAGCAAGAAATATCCGAAGCAGGAAGATGCAATGAAGAAACAGCAGGAGGTGATGGGTCTTTACAGCCAGTACGGGGTAAGCCCGATGGGCGGCTGTCTGCCGATGTTATTGCAGTTCCCTATCTTGATGGCTTTGTTTATGTTCGTGCCGAGTGCTATCGAGCTGCGTCAACAGAGTTTCTTGTGGGCGGACGACCTTTCTACTTATGACGCTATCATCACATTCCCATTCCATATTCCGTTCCTGGGCAACCACCTTAGCTTGTTCTGCTTGCTGATGACGGTGACAAACATCTTGAACACGAAGTACACGATGTCTATGCAGGATACCGGAGCGCAACCACAAATGGCGGCAATGAAATGGATGATGTATCTGATGCCGATTATGTTCTTGTTTGTCTTGAACGACTATCCGTCAGGTTTGAACTATTACTATTTTGTGTCAACGCTGATTAGCGTGGGTACTATGATTCTGCTTCGTAAAACGACCGACGAAACTAAATTGCTGGCTATTCTTGAAGCGAAAAAGAAGGACCCGAAACAAATGAAAAAGACCGGATTTGCTGCTCGCCTGGAAGCGATGCAAAAGCAACAAGAGCTACTGCAGCAGCAAAGACAGAATAAAAAATAAGGAATTATTCCTGAATCATATTCTAAGAAAGCCGGACACCCTATTTTGGTTGCCCGGCTTTCTTTCTCTAAACAATATAATAAGATGAAAACTAAATATTCGTATAAACAAATCTGGACGATCACCTTCCCTATCCTGATCAGTCTGATTATGGAGCAAATGATCGGCATGACGGACACGGCCTTTCTGGGACGTGTAGGAGAAATCGAGCTGGGTGCTTCTGCTATCGCAGGGGTATATTATCTCGCCATCTTTATGATGGCATTCGGTTTCAGCATCGGCGCACAGATCTTAATCGCCCGCCGCAACGGAGAAGGAAACTACAAGGAAATCGGACCGATTTTCTATCAGGGCATTTATTTCCTGCTTGCCATGGCAGTGATTTTATTCACATTCTCCATCGTATTTTCACCATATATCTTAAAGAATATCATTTCGTCTCCTCACATTTACGATGCAGCCGAAAGTTATATTCACTGGCGTGTGTATGGGTTCTTCTTCTCTTTTGTCATGGTCATGTTCCGCGCCTTCTTTGTAGGTACGACACAAACCAAAACACTGACGCTGAACTCTATCGTAATGGTGCTTTCGAATGTGGTATTCAACTATATCCTGATCTTCGGTAAATTCGGCTTCCCGCAACTGGGAATTGCCGGTGCTGCCATCGGTTCGTCACTGGCCGAAATGGTATCGGTGATTTTCTTCATCATCTATACCTGGAAACGAATTGACTGCAAGAAATATGCGTTGAACATATTGCCCAAATTCCATGGAAAAACACTGAAACGCATACTGAATGTTTCTGTGTGGACAATGATTCAGAATTTCGTTTCTTTGTCTACCTGGTTCATGTTCTTCCTGTTTGTGGAACATTTGGGAGAGCGGTCATTGGCGATTGCCAACATCATCCGCAATGTGTCGGGGATACCGTTTATGATTGCAATGGCATTTGCTTCCACCTGCGGTTCACTGGTAAGTAACCTGATCGGTGCAGGCGAACAGGATTGTGTACGGGGAACTATCAAGCAGCATATCCGTATCGGATATATCTTTGTATTGCCGATCCTGGTATTTTTCTGCTTATTCCCGGATCTGATTCTGCGCATTTATACAGACATCCCGGATTTAAGGGCGGCATCCGTACCTTCACTGTGGGTACTATGTTCTGCCTATCTGGTGCTGGTGCCTGCCAATGTGTATTTCCAATCGGTATCAGGAACAGGAAATACGCGGACTGCATTGGCTATGGAACTTTGTGTACTGGCTATCTATGTCACCTACTCGGCATATTTCATTATGTACCTGCAGATGGACGTCGCTTTTGCCTGGACGACGGAATGTGTGTACGGTACTTTTATACTATTGTTCTGCTACTGGTATATGAAGAAAGGAAACTGGCAGAAAAAGAAGATTTAAATCCTTTTTTCACTATCTTCGCAAGAAAATAAACATTTTATAAAATATATGAGACAAGCTAATTTATTTATGATGTCGGCAGCAATGTTGTTAGCTGCCTGCGGAGGAACCAAAGACGCAGGCAAAACAGATCAGGTGCTTATCGAGAAATCGGATATTAAGATCGAAGGGAAGCGCATGACTCCCGAAGCACTTTGGGCTATGGGACGTATCGGCGGATTCGCCGTATCGCCCGACGGAAAGAAAATTGCGTATACGGTAGCGTATTACAGTGTACCGGAAAACAAGAGTAACCGCGAAGTTTTCGTGATGAACGCAAACGGAAGCGAAAACCAGCAAATCACTCATACCCCGTATCAGGAAAATGAAGTGACATGGATTAAAGGAGGCACCAAACTTGCATTCTTAAGTAATGACAACGGAAGCAGCCAGCTCTATGAAATGAACCCGGATGGTAGCGGACGCAAGCAATTGACCAACTACGACGGAGACATCGAAGGTTATTCCATTTCACCGGATGGCAAAAAGCTGCTGTTTATTTCACAAGTAAAGACGAAAGAAAGCACTGCTGATAAATATCCGGACCTGCCGAAAGCCACAGGTATCATCGTGACCGATCTGATGTACAAACATTGGGATGAATGGGTAACGACAGCTCCACATCCTTTTATTGCCGACTTCGACGGTAACGGTATTTCCAATATCGTGGATATCCTGAACGGAGAACCGTATGAAAGTCCGATGAAACCCTGGGGTGGCATTGAGCAACTTGCCTGGAATACTACTTCGGACAAAGTGGCTTACACTTGCCGTAAAAAGACAGGATTGGAATATGCGATTTCTACCAATTCGGATATTTATGTCTATGACCTGAATACTAAGAAAACAGAGAACATCACCGAAGAGAATAAGGGATATGATACCAATCCGCAATACTCTCCGGACGGCAAATATATCGCCTGGCAGAGTATGGAACGTGACGGTTACGAAGCCGACTTAAACCGTCTGTTCATCATGAATTTGGAAACCGGTGAGAAACGTTTTGTGAGCAAGGCGTTCGAATCGAATGTAGACGCTTTTGTATGGGGAGCAGATGCAAAGATGATTTATTTCACCGGTGTATGGCACGGAGAATCGCAGATTTATGCGCTGGATTTGGCCAATGATTCGGTAAAGGCAATCACTTCAGGAATGTACGATTATGAAAGTGTAGCTCTTTTCGGGGATAAACTGATCGCCAAACGTCATTCAATGAGCATGGGCGATGAAATTTACACTGTGGCACTGGATGGCTCTACTACTCAACTGACGCAGGAAAACAAGCAGATCTATGACCAGTTGGAAATGGGTAAAGTGGAAGGTCGCTGGATGAAAACAACAGATGGCAAACAGATGTTGACATGGGTAATCTATCCTCCGCAGTTTGATCCGAACAAGAAATATCCGACTTTGCTGTTCTGTGAAGGAGGTCCGCAAAGTCCGGTAAGCCAGTTCTGGTCTTATCGCTGGAACTTCCAGATTATGGCAGCCAATGATTATATCATTGTTGCTCCGAATCGTCGCGGCTTGCCGGGATTTGGCGTGGAATGGAACGAACAGATCAGTGGTGACTACGGTGGCCAGTGTATGAAAGATTATTTCACTGCTATCGATGAAATGGCAAAAGAACCGTATGTAGACAAAGATCGCTTGGGATGTGTAGGTGCCAGCTTCGGAGGATTCTCTGTATACTGGTTGGCGGGACATCATGACAAACGATTCAAAGCCTTCATCGCCCACGACGGTATCTTCAATATGGAAATGCAATATCTGGAAACTGAAGAAAAATGGTTTGCCAACTGGGATATGGGAGGCGCATACTGGGAAAAACAAAACCCGGTGGCACAACGTACGTTTGCCAACTCTCCTCACCTATTCGTGGAGAAATGGGATACGCCTATCCTCTGTATTCATGGAGAAAAAGACTACCGTATTCTGGCTAATCAGGCAATGGCTGCTTTCGATGCTGCCGTGATGCGTGGTGTTCCTGCAGAGTTGCTGATTTATCCGGATGAAAACCACTGGGTATTGAAACCGCAGAATGGAGTTTTATGGCAACGCACATTCTTTGAATGGTTGGATAAATGGGTGAAGAAAGCTCCATCTAAGTAAAATTTTAAAGCACGGATTATACGAATCTCACGGTCATTTGATTCACTAAAACTGCATATTTCATATAATCTGTGCTTAACGACTTTCCAATAAAGTAAAATAAAAGAAGGCTCTGTTCTCAATCTACTTGAGTTCAGAGCCTTCTCCATTGCATCCATCATAAATCGGCTAAATCTTACTCCGAATAAATATTTTCAATTTCTACAATATACATCTTGTGGAAACCACCATGAGCACCACCGTACCACTTTTCCAATGATTCCTTATCCAGAAAACATTCCGGTTTGATACCGTCAGCATAAAGCTTCTTACACTCCAGGCTCAATCGTGCCTGCTCGAACAACACATTGCCATTTTCTGTAAACACTGGCTTCAATCCGGTCTCTTTTACTTTATCTATATTACGTCCCGACTTAGAACCACAAATAGCGTGAATCTTCTTATTTTCTGCCCCTAAGAAAGAAAGAGTCAGGTGATCGTTCTTCTCTACAAATTCATACGTATACCGTTCGGGACGGATAAAAACGAAAGCAACAGGCTTGTTCCACAGCCAACCGATGCCACCCCAACTTGCTGTCATCGTGTTAAACTTCTCTTTTGTTCCGGCCGTAACCAGCATCCACTCTTTTCCAATCGCTTCGAAAAAGTTTTCTTTCAGGTCTTTTACTTCTAATTTCTTCATCTCTTTATTCGTTTCTAATTATTTCTGTTTTTTCAATTTTACAATCTCTCCCAAATAGGGAATCTCCACTGGAATCTTCCGTTTCTTTGCTTCTGCTGCAAAAACTTTCGGAGGATCGTGCAAAGGCTCGTCAGACAAGTCGAATGTGCCATAATGCATGGGAATGGTAAGACCTGCATTCATTTCTTCGGCAGCAGTCAAGGATTCGTATGGCGATATATGGTTGGGACGCATAAACCAGCGAGGTTTGTATGCACCGATACCTAACAAAGCATAATCCGGTGCTCCGAACAGATCGGGAATCTCACGAAAATGGCTGGAATAACCCGTATCACCACTATAATAAAGAGAAATCCCATTTCCTTGCAGCATAAAAGCTCCCCACAGTCGCTGACCGCCATCGCGTACGGAACGTTTGCTCCAGTGTTGTGCCGGCAGAAACGTGATCTTCAATCCTTCATCTTCCATTTGTTGATACCATCCGGCTTCAATCACTTTCATTTCAGGGAACCATCCCTGAATCAGTTCACCGGTTCCCAAGCCGCAGAAAAGTTTCATTTGCGGGTTGTTCTTCAGTAAGCGGGCTATACTCTGTTTATCCAAATGGTCGAAATGGTCATGACTGACAAGTAGATAATCAATCTCCGTAAATATATCAGGATTAGCAGGAAATTCGCTCTGTCTTTTCACAAAAGGAATACTGCCGAACACCGGATCGAACATGATTCGCTTACCTGCTAATTGAAGAAAGAAAGAATTATGTCCGAGCCATATCAGAGAATCTCCTACCATCGCATCCAATGAGCGAAGATAACAAACTTTCGGGTCCCATTTCACCATCTTCTTCTCTTTGCGTTGGGGATTGGGCGAAAGACGCCATTTCAACACGCTGCCCATCCCCGGACGGAAGCGATGCTGCCTGTTAAAAAAACGTCCGCGCACCATCGGATTTCCTCTCCAATAAGGATTGACTGTCGCTAAACGTTCGTTTCTCCTAAAACATATATGTTCACCCATTTTTATTTCCTGAATACGTATTTACAAACTTACTAAAAAATCTCGATTTACGATGAATAAGGGGAAACAAAAAATGTACCCCGGACACACTATCGGGGTACATTTACTTATAAAAGAATAAATATTATCCTTTTTTAATAGAATGAGGCTTAGTTAACAGCAGTGCAGCCCATACAGAGGCAGTTGCCAGCCAAGAGCAGAAAGATTGATAACCATAATGACCGCACCCAATATCCATAAAATCAGTAACGACCATTTCAAACCTGTTCCCATTGGTGACCAATGGAATAGCTGGCGCAAGATGGTATACAAAAAAGCTCCTAATGGAATACCAATGAGGGCAACTCCGGCAATCGTACCTAATAATGTCATCATAGGAGAGACGGAAGCAACCGGCATCCAGTCGATGGCAGGCAACAATTCATAAAGTAAAGCTCCTCCACTGACTGCCACAGCAATTGCCGCAAATACCAACGCTACCAATACGACAGCCAATACGAACAAGACAGGGCAACAAAGAATGACAAGAGCTACCAGAAATATCTTAAAGAGGACGGCAGCAATGGAAACAAATACATCGCCTATCTTTTGAAGAAAGGTACGAGGTTTACCGGAGTTCACATAATTATTAACCCCATCTGCTACCCGTTCGAAGCCGTCTGTCACTGTTTTGCCAATATTCTCAATGGTTACCGCTTCTCCACGCATACTTAACTTTTCTGCGGCGGTACGGGCTTCCGGAATAACGAGCCATCCGATAACATAAAGGATAATCATCGGACAATAAGGCACAAACACCAGAATAATCATCAGGATACGCACCAATGTGATGTCCCAACCGAAGTAAGCTGCCAGTCCTGCTGCCACACCACCCAACAATTTATTATCCGGATCACGGAACCAGCGACGTTGGGCAGAGGTTTGCGTATTACTTTGATTAGCGGACGATGCTTGTTCCGTTCTTTTCTGTGAATCTGTATCCTCGTCAGCAATACCAAAATCTTCCGGTTTGCCTACGCGGGCGATAATTTCTTCTACATCCGAAACTGTGATGACCTGTTTTCCTTCAGTTACTTTCTCGGCAAACAGTTCGGCAATACGCATCTCAATATCGTCTACGATCTCTTCCGCACCCTCCTGTTTACGAAAGTAATGTTTCAAATTAGACAGATAATTGTCTAACAGTCGGTAGGCATCGTCATCTATATGATAAACTATTCCTCCTAAGTTTATGGTCAATGTCTTTTTCATTTTTATTTCTTCTTTTTCGGATTATCTATTGGCTATATGATTCACTGTGTCGTTAAGTTCTTTCCAGGAAATTTCCAGTTCTCCCAAAAAGGTTTCTCCTTGTTCAGTGAGTTTATAGTACTTGCGGGGAGGTCCCTGGGTAGATTCCACCCATTCATAACTTAACAAGTCGTCATTTTTCAGACGGGTCAGCAACGGATACAAGGTGCCTTCCACTACAATCAGCTGGGCTTCTTTCAATTTCTGAATAATATCAGAAGCATAGGCAGGCTCTTTGTGCAGCAAAAGCATGATGCAATATTCAAGCATGCCTTTCCTCATCTGTGATTTTACATTGTCTACTTTCATTATTCACTTCTTTTAGATGGCACAAATATATGCATTACTTAAGTACCTTGCATTACAAAGTACTATAAATTAATAATAATTAAAACATTAGAGAGTGCTTACCTTATTATAAAAAGAAATAATGGCTATATTTGTGCCCGTTAAACCATAAAATAGAAAGTACGTATGTTTACAATTCGAAAAGCAACGGTAGCCGATTGCGAGCTTATTCATACGATGGCAAAGGAGGTATTCCCCGCCACCTACAAGGATATTTTATCTCCTGAACAACTGGATTATATGATGGACTGGATGTATGCTCCTTCCAATGTGCGCAAGCAAATGGAAGAAGAAGGGCATGTGTATTCCATCGCCTATAAAGAGAATGAGCCATGCGGATACGTCTCTGTGCAGCAACAGGAAAAAGATGTATTCCATCTTCAGAAAATCTATGTTCTCCCCCGCTTTCAGGGTACGCATTGCGGCAGTTTCTTATTTAAGGAAGCAATCAAATGCATCAAGGAGATACACCCAGAACCTTGTCTGATGGAACTCAACGTGAATCGTAACAATAAAGCCTTGCAGTTTTACGAATACATGGGAATGAGAAAGTTACGGGAAGGTGATTTCCCGATTGGCAATGGGTATTATATGAATGATTATATTATGGGATTGGATATTTAATAAACCAAAATGCCCCGGAACAAGTATCGTGAATGTTCCGGGGCATTTTGTTATTTAGTCAATGACGGGATTCTATTTCGCTACGCGTTCCAGCCATTTTACCATTGAAAGCATTACAATCATAGAAGCACCTGTTGCGCCTACAAATACTAACCAGCAAGCCCAAATAGGAACAGTGGTATAAAGAATACCACCGATAAACAGCAGTGAATTACCCACAGCTGTTGCAGCCAACCAGCAACCTTGCATTAATCCCTGCAAATGAGGAGGAGCCACCTTAGATACAAACGATAATCCCAGAGGAGAAATGAACAATTCGGCAACTGTAAGGATGAAATACAGACCGATCATAATCCACGGAGTCACACGAATAGCATTTATTTCAGCAGCACTCATAGTACCCAACACCTCTTTCGAAGGCAATGTAAAGGAGAATACCATCAAGAATACATACGCTAATGCGGCAATACCCATACCGATGGCAATCTTCATCGGGGTAGAAGGTTCTTTACCATTCTTTTTCATTGAGCCGAACATCCACATGATAAATGGAGTCAGGAATACAACGAAGAACGGATTAACGCTCTGGAATATTTCAGCTCCCTTGATCTGCGTAAAGCCTAAGTCGATATTAATCACACTCAAATCCACATAGTCACGGGCAAAATAAGTCAAAGAATAACCATTCTGGTGGAAAGATAACCAGAAGAAAATAACAACACCGAATACTGCAAACAAAGCATAGATACGTTGTTTGATTTCAGTAGCGCTCATTTGGATTTCTTCCTTATTCACAGTCGCAGTACCTTTACTGGTTTCCAATTTAGTCGCAGGATCCGGGAAGCGTTTCTTATTTGCCATATAAATAATCAGCGAAACAAGCATAGCACCAATAGCAGCCATAAAAGCATACTGAAAACCACGGTTAAACACATCAAGGTAGTTATTAACAAACATACCCATATCTGTTACAGGAGTCCCGTCAAGAACAACACTCTTAGCCAAAGTTGTCAGATTCTCCATTGCCTGTGGAGCCATATCATTTCCTTTTTCTAAATATTGATGGCACAATTCAGGTAAAGTGGCATCATAATCAAAGTTGTTCACCTTCAGCCACCAGTTGCGCACACCAATAGCAATAAACGGTGCAAAAACAGCTCCAATATTGATAAACATATAAAATATCTGGAAACCGGCATCACGTAGGTTTGAATATTTAGGGTCATCGTACATCTGGCCTACCAAAGCCTGCAGATTTCCTTTAAATAAACCATTACCAAAAGCAATCACCAAAAGTCCGAAACAGGTTAATCCCAAGTAAAGAGCCATACTAGGAACAGGGGTCGGAGTAGGAATGGCAATAATCAAATAACCGATAGCCATTAATATCAGCCCTACTAAAATAGTGCCTTTGAAATTTTTCGTCTTATCAGCAATAACACCTCCCGCCAAAGCTAAAATATAAATGGAAGCATAGAACGCGGAATAAATGTATCCGGTAGTTGTCTCGGACAATCCAAATTTCGCTGAAATAAACAATGTCAAAATCGCCATCATAATATAGAAGCCAAAACGCTCTCCCATATTAGCTAAAGCTGCAGCAATCAGACCTTTAGGGTGTTTACTGAACATAGATATAAGTTTTTAGAATTAATAAATGATTGATTTAAATAAATATTTCTTGCAAATATATACTTTTTCTTGAGTTTTTGCACAATGATTTGTTAAACTACTCCTCAAATAAACGACAAATTTCTGCCTTGGATTCACGAATCAAATCTTCCGGAGCTATTTTTATCTGAAGTCCCCGCACACCGGCACTTACATAAATATACGGAAACTCCCGGCTGGTTTCATGGATATAAGTAGGAAAATGTTTCTTCATGCCGATAGGCGAACACCCTCCCCGGATATATCCGGTAAGTGGCAGAAGTTCTTTTACGGGAATCAAATCACACTTCTTATTACCCGAAGCTTTAGCTGCCAGTTTCAAGTCAACTTCATGTTCTCCCGGAATGACACAGACAAAATATCCGCTTTTATCGCCATGCAGGACAAGAGTCTTAAACACTTGCTCAATGTTTTCTCCTAAATCTGCTGCTACATGAACAGCACTTAAGTCGTTTTCATCCACTTCGTAGGGAATCAGTTCATAGGCTATCTTAGCCTTATCTAACAGCCGTGCGGCATTTGTTTTATTGATTTTCATTTTCGTTGTATTTATACTTTCTATATCTGATAAATAAAGAATTAGTGGGGGACAAAGTCCTCTATGACTTTTATTAAGGCACGAATTACACGGCTCTAATTAAATAAAAACCATGTAATCCGCGCCTTAATTAATATGATTAGAGATAGTTGACTTTATTGGGGGAACGCACTCGCTCTATGCTTCAAATTAGAGCCCCAGTTCTTCGCGAAGAAACTTAGGTGTATATCCCTTAGGGCTCTTCGCAACCTCTTCCGGTGTTCCGTAACTAAGGAGTTCTCCCCCGCCCTTACCCCCTTCAGGGCCCATATCGATAATATAATCCGCCATTTTAATCACATCCAGATTGTGTTCGATGACGATAACCGTATTCCCTTTATCTACAAGCTTATTCAGTACTCCCATCAGTACACGGATATCTTCAAAATGAAGTCCGGTAGTCGGTTCATCAAGGATGTAAAGGGTCTTGCCTGTATCTCTTTTCGACAGTTCCGTTGCCAGTTTCACACGCTGGCTTTCTCCACCGGAAAGAGTGGTAGAAGATTGTCCCAACTTTATATATCCGAGTCCGACATCCTGCAATACTTTTATCTTATTCAAGATTTGCGGAACGTTTTCAAAGAATTCTACGGCACGGTTGATTGTCATGTCCAATACATCGGCAATCGATTTTCCCTTGAAACGTACTTCCAGTGTTTCCCGGTTATAACGTTTGCCGTGACATACTTCACAAGGCACATATACGTCAGGAAGGAAATTCATTTCAATTGTTTTATAACCATTTCCCGTACAGGCTTCACAACGTCCGCCTGAAACATTAAAGGAAAAACGTCCCGGCTTGTAACCGCGAATCTTAGCTTCCGGAAGCCCTACAAACAGATTACGGATATCAGAGAACACACCGGTATAGGTAGCAGGATTGGAGCGTGGCGTACGTCCCAAAGGTGATTGATCGACATTCACTACCTTATCGATATTTTCCAATCCTTCAATCGAATCGTATTCCAAAGGATCCTGCAAAGAACGGTAGAACTTCTGCGACAGAATCGGTTGCAGAGTTTCATTAATCAAAGTAGATTTCCCGCTTCCTGACACACCTGTCACACAAATTAGTTTACCTAACGGAAACTCTACATCGACATTCTTCAGGTTATTCCCTTTTGCTCCTTTCAGCCAGATAGATTTCCCGTTTCCTTTTCTACGCTTGGCGGGGATTTCTATCTTCATCTTTCCATTCAGGTATTGCGAAGTCATCGTATCGGTCTTCAGCATCTCCTGGGGAGTTCCTGCAAAAACAACCTCTCCACCGAGACGTCCGGCTTTCGGTCCCATATCGATGACATAGTCGGCAGCCAGCATCATATCCTTATCATGTTCCACCACAATCACGGAGTTTCCCATGTCACGGAGTTCTTTCAAGGAGTTGATAAGACGTAAATTATCACGCTGATGCAGACCGATACTCGGCTCGTCGAGAATATAAAGCACATTCACCAATTGAGAACCAATTTGTGTAGCCAAACGGATACGCTGGCTCTCACCACCGGAAAGGCTGACAGAACTACGGTTCAACGCCAGATAATCCAAACCAACATCCAGCAGGAACTTCAAACGTGTACGAATCTCTTTCAGAATCTCCACTGATATTTTCTTCTGCTTATCGGAAAGGAACTCATCTACCTTCATCAACCAGTCATACAGCTCGTTGATGTCCATGTTTGCCAATTCATTAATATTCTTATCGTGGATGCGGAAATGCAGAGCTTCCTTATTCAGGCGAGCCCCTTTACATTCAGGACAAACCGTTGTTTTGGCAAATTGTTCCGCCCATTTCTGCGCTGTCGCAGAAGCATCTTTCTCCTGCAACATCTGAATATACTTCACCACTCCTTCATAGGTAACAAAGTAATCGGATGAAGTGCCGATCAGCGAACTCTTGATTTTAATCCGTTCGTCAGAGCCATACAACACTTCATCAATCGCATCGTCCGGCAACTCCTTAACCGGTGTTTTCAACGTTACATCGTACTTCTCAAGCAAAGCACCGATTTGCCAGAAAATCATCGCATTCTTATATTTTCCCAAAGGAGCTATCGCACCTTCGTAAATGGAAAGTTCACGATCGGGAATCACTTTGTCCACGTCAATCTGATTGACTACTCCCAACCCTTTACACTTCGGACATGCGCCTTGCGGTGAATTGAATGAGAAGTTATGCGGAGCAGGTTCACGATAAGACAACCCGGTGACAGGACACATGAGTCGCTTACTATAATGCCGGATACTTTCGGACTGGGCATCCAAAATCATCATCAGCCCGTCTCCCTGACGCATAGCAGTTGCCACACTCTGTTTCAGACGCCGGTCGTCTTTCTCTGCAACCACTAATTTATCGATAACCACTTCTACATCGTGGTTCTTATAACGGTCGAGCTTCATACCATGCGTGATTTCACGCACTTCTCCGTCTACTCGTACATATAAATATCCTTTTTTACGTATCTGTTCAAAAAGTTCTCTATAATGTCCTTTACGTGAACGCACCAATGGCGCCAGCAGATATATTTTCTTTCCTTTATAATCTTTCAGAATCAAATCCAGAATCTGCTCTTCGGTGTATTTCACCATTTCTTCCCCCGACAAATACGAATAAGCGATTCCCGCACGGGCATACAACAAACGGAGATAATCGTAGATCTCGGTAGTTGTTCCTACGGTAGAACGGGGATTTTTATTCGTTGTTTTCTGTTCAATGGAGATAACCGGGCTCAAGCCTGTTATTTTATCGACATCCGGACGTTCCAGATTGCCCAGGAAATTGCGGGCATAGGCTGAAAAAGTTTCGATATAGCGGCGCTGTCCTTCGGCAAAAATCGTATCGAAGGCTAAAGAAGATTTTCCACTACCGCTCAATCCGGTGATAACAGTCAAGCTATTACGGGGAATCTCGGCATCAATGTCCTTCAAATTGTGCACGCGCGCACCGTACACATTAATATATTCTGTTTCCTGCATATTCATATCCTTCCATAAATGTTGCAAAATTAATGTTTCCGCCCGAAATATGCTCCTAAAAAAGCACAATATTATTTTCTTAACTCAAATCTTATGAAGATATAGGGCATTATTTGTACCTTTGTTCCTTGATTTCAAGAACCAATAGTTATAATTTGATGAAACCGATAAACCGAATATTCTTATTTCTGCTTTTTATAAGCGTTTCATACGCTATCAGTTATGCACAGGAAAACCAATCTTATTTCTTGCATACCATCGAAAAAGGACAAAGTTTATACTCCATTTCCAAGATGTATAATGTCACTACGTCAGACATCATACGTCTGAATCCTGGTTGTGACGAAAAAATCTATGCCGGACAGACCATCAAAATCCCTACTGGGAAAGAAAGCCAGAAGGGAGAAACATTCCATACGATCCAAGCCGGAGAAACATTGTACAAACTGACAACGATGTATAATGTGTCCGCCAAAGATATTTGTGAAGCAAACCCAGGTTTGAGTGCCGAGAATTTCCGTATCGGACAAGTTATTCTGATTCCGCAGAAAAAAGAAGAACAAACTGACGCCGTAGTTCAAACGCCTACTGAACAATCGACTATTCAAGGTCCTGTCGTTCCGAGATGCAAAGATATGCATAAGGTAAAGCGCAAAGAGACTATATTCAGCGTGAGCCGTGAATACGGAATCAGCGAGCAGGAGTTGATTGACGCTAACCCGGAACTGAAAAAGGGAATGAAAAAGGGACAATTCCTTTGCATCCCCTACCCGGCAGCAACCACTGTACAGCCAACAAAGAAAGAAGATCCATACGCTGTTCCTCCCAGCAATAGCGAGCTTTTCCGCAAAAATAAGGAGACTCCCCAAAAGCTGTCTACTATTAAGGCTGCCTTGTTGTTGCCTTTCCAGGAGGACAAACGCATGGTGGAATATTACGAAGGTTTCCTGATGGCAGTAGACAGTCTGAAACGTACGGGCGTTTCTCTTGATTTATATGTATATGACAGTGGAAAAGACATTTCTACATTGAATACGATTCTTGCCAAAAACGAGATGAAGAATATGAATATCATCTTCGGTCCGATGCATCAGAATCAAATAAAACCATTGTCAGACTTCGCGGAAAAGAACGATATACGCCTGGTGATCCCTTTCTCTCAAAAAGGAGAAGAGGTATTCAAAAATCCTGCTATTTATCAGATTAATACGCCTCAATCTTATTTATATTCAGAGGTTTATGAGCATTTCACCCGCCAATTCCCTAATGCGAACGTTATTTTCATCGAACCGTCGAGTGCTGACAAGGAGAAAGCGGAATTTATCAGCGGCTTGAAACAAGAGTTGAAGAGCAAAGGAATTCCTATGAGAACCGTCAGCGAAAGCGCAACTAAAGAAACATTGAAAGCAACACTTCGCAGTGATAAAGAAAACATTTTTATCCCGACATCGGGCAGTAATGTTTTACTGATTAAGGTACTTCCTCAACTGACGTTGTTAGTCAGAGAGAATCCTGCAGAAAAAATTCACCTGTTCGGCTACCCGGAATGGCAGACTTACACCAGAGATCATCTGGAAAATTTCTTTGAGTTGGATGTATATTTCTACTCTTCATTCTATACGAATACATTGTTTCCGGCAGCCGTGCAATTCACCAACGCTTATCATAAATGGTATAGTAAAGATTTGGCAAGCAAATACCCCAATTACGCAATGCTTGGCTTCGACACCGGTTTCTTCTTCTTGAAGGGATTATCGCTCTATGGCTCGGAATTGGAAAACAATCTGCCTAAGATGAACCTGACGCCAATCCAGACAGGATTCAAATTCCAGCGCGTGAACAACTGGGGAGGATTTATTAATAAAAAAGTGTTCTTCATACGTTTCACTAAGAATTTTGAATTAGTAAAACTTGACTTCGAATAATACGAAAATGATAAAGATAAAACCATTTTTGATTGCAACACTCCTACTTACAGGATTTGCTCTTCCTGCCACTGCCCAAATTGGAGAAGCACGCAGCAATTTATCAGTAGGTGTTAATGGAGGTGTCAACTTAAACAGTGTTTCTTTCACTCCCAGCATCAAGCAAAATAGCTTGATGGGAATTACCGGAGGCTTGACGGCACGTTATATATCCGAGAAGTATTTTGCCATGATTTGCGGTGCACAAGTCGAATTGAATGTATCACAAAGGGGGTGGGACCAATTGTTTGAGATACCAGGGGAAAACGGAGAAATGGTAAAAGACCCTACTCAAACTTACACCCGTAAAATGACTTATATCGATATTCCTTTCCTTGCCCACCTTGCTTTCGGACGAGACAGAGGACTACAATTCTTTGTTCATGCAGGTCCACAAATAAGCTTTCTCATTGGAGAATCAGAGACTATTTCAGGTGTAAACATGGACCAACTTTCCAATACACAGAAAGCCGTATACGGAGTTAAGATTCAGAATAAATTCGACTACGGTATTGCCGGTGGCGGCGGTGTAGAACTCCGAACAAAGAAAGCCGGCAGCTTCATCGTTGAAGGCCGTTACTACTTTGCGCTGTCTGACTTTTATAGCACCACAAAGAAAGACTATTTCGCCCGTGCAGCGCATGGAACAATTACCATAAAGCTCACGTACCTATTTGACTTGAAGAAATAAAATCCTCTCCCTCCTCCCTTTCGAGAGAAGGAGCTTGAATATCTACAAAGCAGCGCTTTAGGGATACTCTTTAAATAAATAAGGCAACTAACTCGCAATGAATTAGTTGCCTTATTTGTATCTTTAAAACAGGAATATTCAGTAAATGCACCGTTTTAGGGATGCTAAAGCATAGCTTTAGAGAGCAAAAAGCACCGCTTTAACTCTTATAAAGCGATGCTTTTCATTAATCATATTAACGAATTACCCAGATATAGGGAAAAGTCTTATCTCAATCTATCTGCAGCCTTTACCATCACCTCATCGCGTCCAATAGCACGAACAGCCAATATATTCAGAATGATGGAAATAAGTGGTAAACACAATGCCCAGCCTACCCGGAACATATTTGCATCATTCTTCAACGCAAAATAAAAAGCGAGGGCAGCAATGTAATAACCAACCAACAACAAGCTATTGAAAATCGTCATGCGAATCTGCAACATACGGTTCTTATATAAAAAAATGGTAGCCACGGCAACGATAGTACTAAGCATCAGAATCCCGAATAAACCCCATGTAGACTGAAAAGCGTCGTTTATTTCCAATCCTAATGCCTTAAAAGGATGTTCGCCCATTGTATCAATGAAGTAACCTATCGGCATACACATAGCTGTAATCAGCAATCCTGCAACAATCAATAAATAAACAGTTTGAATTCGTTGAATCATAAGTATTCTAAATAGTAGTTGAGTTAAACAATAATAGCCAAGCAATAAGGAGTAGGGATAATCATCCCACTTACTACTTGACTATCAAATTCTTCGTCAGAAAATAAATTACTGAAGTTTTTCTTTCTCCTTAGCCGGATTTCTATAATATATTTTCCCTTCGATGTATTCTTGCGTAGCAATCAAGTCCGGTTTCGGCAATTTCTCATAATAACGAGAAATTTCGATTTGCTCTCTATTTTCAAACACTTCTTCCAAGTTGTCATTGTAAGAGGCAAACTCTGCCAATTTCTTTGAAAGATCGTTTTTGATTTCTACACTGATCTGATTAGCACGCTTGCCAATAATGGCAACAGTTTCGTAAACATTACCTGTATCAGCACAGAGTTCCATCATGTCACGGGTTACTGTTGTAGCAGGAGCATTCGTTTTTTTGTAGTCCATAAATCTATTTAAATTTAGTCTTTAATTACTTTCTGTGATTCATTGAATATTTTCTCGGCTTCTTTCAAATATTTACTTTCAGGAAATTCATTCTTGAAAGCATAATATTCGTCCACTGTTTCGCGGTAACGATCCATCTTCTTGTCTTCTACACTATAAATAGCCATTTCGTGTCTTGCACGCAGAATCAAGATAGAAAGTTCTTCACGATAGTCAGTATAAGGATAATCTTTCAGTGCATTTTGAGCTGTGATTACACAAGACTCATAGTTATTGCCTAAATAATTACCCAGATTATAATATAATCTTGCAGAATAAAGTTCTTTCAAAACCAGCTTATCCTGCAAAGCAAAAATCATATCCTGTGCTTCCTGCTTCTTTGTGCTGTTCGGGAAATACTCCATGAACATCTGCAACTGCTGGATAGCCTGATAAGTGCTTGATTGATCCAAACGTGGTTCCGGGGTATCCAGGAATAAAGCTTTACCTGCATGAAAACGTGCCAATTCGGTAAAAGTGCCACGGGGATACGTATTGAAATAGGTGATAAATGTCTGGGCAGCTGTCTGATAATCTTTCTGATTATAATAACTCATTCCCAACATATACAAAGACTCTTCCGCTTTATCGGTTCCTTTCAGAATGGTTATCAACTCATTCAGCAACGTAGCTGAACGATTATACTGTCCCTTCGCAAAATAGTTTTTGGCGGCTTCGTACTTGTATTCGTAATCGGTGCTTTTCAGCAATTTATTGTACTCTCCACATGATGTCAGAGTAGCCGCCGCAAGCAAAGTTATAATGATATTTTTCTTCATCCTATTTAAAAATAATGCGCAAAGTTACTTATTCGCTGGGAATTTAGCAATTAATCTGTGTTTTTTAATACATAAAAGGCGTTAAACATCGACAAAAGGAGAGAAAATGACGTCGAATTGCAAACACCAAACTGTAAACGGCAGGTAATAAACGAATCACACAGAAATCATGATTGACATAAACCTGACGAACAAACATCAGATTCCTTGTTATAAGGCAGAAAAAAAATAGTGACGGTATATGCCCGGGATAGTGACGGTATCGGTGAAGCATACCGTCACTATCCGCATCGGATAGCGTCACTATTTTTTATAGCAGAAAACGGCAAACAAATGTGTTATCCCATTCAAAGACAACACAGCTATTTACCGTTCCCTGTTTATCGTTTACTGCTATATCTACAGCTTGTACAAATCACTTGCAGCCAGCAGATCGACTTTCTTTTCTTTCAGTACCTCGATACATTTATCCAGATTGCTGGGGCGAATTACCACATTTGCAATATTGTTATTGGCAAACGAATACATATATTCAATAAATACACCCTCGTCTGATAAATATCCCAGCACTTTTGCCAAAGCACCCGGTATATTGGGACAGCTTATACCTACTACATCAGTCACATTCACTGCAAAATGATTATCTTTTAAAGCTTTGTATGCTTTATCCGGATCAGATACTATTCCACGCAAAATACCAAAATCAGCATTTTCGGCAATGCACAAGGCAGAAAGATTGATATTTTCTTTCGCCAGCACTTCAGTCACTTCCGTCAAACGGCCTGACTTATTTTCCAAAAAGATAGAAAGTTGTTTTGCTACCATATTTATTAAAGTATTAAGTAATAAGTATTAAGTATTAGGTAACAAGCATTAGGTATACCTAATACTTATTTATATTTTTCTGTTATCAATCACACGTTTTGCTTTACCTACGCTACGCTCAATGCTGCGAGGCTCTACCAGTTTCACGTTGACTCCCAATCCAAGTACGCTTTGCAAACGTCCTCCCAGCTTTTTCTTCAAAGCCAGCATTTTGTTGATCTCATCAGAATAGAATTCCGGACGTACTTCAACCTGGAGCTCCATCGTATCGGTATTATTTTCACGACCCACTATCAACAAATAATGCGGTTCAAATTCTGCCATTTCAAGGATAACGGATTCAATCTGTGTCGGGAATACGTTTACACCACGGATAATCATCATATCATCACTGCGTCCCAAAATACGATCCATACGTACTAATGTACGACCACAAGAACATTTATCATGATGCAAGGCAGTCAAATCACGCGTACGGTAACGGAGCAATGGCATACCCTCTTTGGTGAGGTGGGTAAACACCAGTTCGCCCGTTTGTCCCGGTTCAACCGGTTGCAAAGTATTCGGATCGATAATTTCCGGGAAATAATGGTCTTCATTCAAGTGAGTGCCGTTCTGACATTCGCACTCGTAACCGACACCCGGTCCGGCAATCTCACTCAACCCATAAATATCGTATGCTTTGATTCCCAGTTTCTCTTCAATTTCATGACGCATATTTTCCGTCCAGGGTTCCGCACCGAACGCACCGACTTTCAGTTGAAATTCTTCACGTGGCAAACCGGAATCTTTGATTGCATCTGCCAGGTAGAGCGCATAAGAAGGGGTGCAACAAAGCACTGTCGATCCGAAATCATGCATCAAGGTAATCTGTTTTTCAGTGTTGCCACTGGACATCGGAATAACAGAAGCACCGATATTCTCGGCTCCGGCATGTGCTCCCAGTCCGCCCGTAAACAGTCCGTATCCGTATGATACCTGAAAAATATCAGAACGGCCCGCTCCGTAAGCGGTAAAAGCACGTGATATACATTCCGCCCAGGAGGCCAAGTCCTTACGGGTATATCCGACAACCGTCGGCTTTCCGGTCGTTCCGGAAGAGGCATGAATACGTACAATCTGGCTCATCGGCACGGCACAAAGTCCGAACGGATAATTATCTCTTAAATCATGTTTCGTGGTAAACGGCAGTTTTACAATATCATCGATACTATTGATATCATCGGGGGTTATTCCCATTTCCTGCATCTTCTTTCGATAGAAAGGAGTGTTGTGATAGACGTAATCTACAATTTTCTTGAGTCGTATGCTTTGAATCTTGCGAAGACTTTCGCGGTCCATACACTCAATGCTCTCATTCCAAATCATGTGTTTCTGGTATTACTAGTTGTATGAATCTGTTTTTTGATATTAATATGTTGCAAAGTAAAGGATTTATTTGGAAAAATGATTTGTTATCTCGATTATTTTACCGAATATTGCTCCACTTTTTAGGATTTAACTATGAATTATGAACTAACATCAGCTTACAAACCTACCGGGGATCAGCCGGAAGCGATAGCACAACTGACTGAAGGGGTACTTCAGGGAGTTCCCGCACAGACTTTACTGGGAGTGACCGGATCGGGAAAAACATTTACCATTGCCAATGTGATCGCCAATATCAACAAACCTACGTTGATTTTGAGCCATAACAAGACATTGGCTGCCCAGCTTTATAGTGAGTTTAAAGGTTTCTTCCCCAATAACGCGGTAGAATATTACGTTTCTTACTATGACTATTATCAGCCGGAGGCCTATCTCCCGAGCAGTGATACTTATATAGAGAAAGATCTTGCCATCAATGACGAAATCGACAAGCTTCGACTCGCAGCCACTTCTGCCCTACTCTCCGGACGAAAAGACGTGGTAGTGGTTTCTTCCGTATCTTGTATCTACGGTATGGGAAATCCTTCGGACTTCTACAAAAATGTCATTGAAATAGAACGGGGACGGATGATGGACCGCAATGTCTTTTTACGTCGTCTGGTAGACAGCTTGTATGTCCGCAATGATATTGACTTGAACCGTGGAAATTTCCGCGTTAAAGGTGATACCGTGGATATCTATCTGGCTTATACCGACAATCTGCTCCGTGTCACTTTCTGGGGAGATGAGATTGATGGTATAGAAGAAGTAGACCCTATCACAGGAGTCACTATCGCACCATTTGACGCCTATAAGATTTATCCGGCCAATTTGTTTATGACGACCAAAGAGGCTACTCTCCGTGCTATCCACGAAATAGAAGATGACCTAACCAAACAAGTGGCATTCTTCGAGTCTATCGGTAAAGAATATGAAGCCAAACGACTATATGAACGGGTGACTTACGATATGGAAATGATACGGGAGTTAGGGCATTGCTCCGGAATTGAGAATTATTCCCGTTATTTCGATGGTCGTGCTGCCGGTACCCGTCCTTATTGTCTGCTCGATTTCTTTCCGGATGATTTTCTGATTGTCATTGACGAAAGCCACGTAAGTGTACCTCAAATCCGTGCGATGTACGGAGGAGACCGTGCACGTAAAATCAATCTGGTGGAATATGGTTTCCGATTGCCTGCGGCTATGGACAACCGTCCGTTGAAATTCGAAGAGTTTCAGGAAATGGCGAAACAGGTAATTTATGTCAGTGCCACACCGGCAGATTATGAATTGATTCAGTCTGAAGGTATCGTCGTAGAGCAGGTGATTCGTCCTACGGGACTGCTTGATCCTGTCATCGAAGTGCGCCCGAGCCTTAATCAGATTGACGACTTAATGGAAGAAATCCAGCTCCGCATTGAAAAAGAAGAACGCGTACTCGTCACCACACTAACCAAACGAATGGCAGAAGAACTGGCAGAGTATCTTCTTAATAATAATGTAAGATGTAACTATATCCATAGTGATGTCGATACATTGGAACGTGTGAAGATTATGGATGATCTCCGGCAAGGAATCTATGATGTGCTTATCGGAGTCAACCTGCTCCGTGAAGGACTCGATCTTCCGGAAGTGTCGCTCGTTGCTATTCTTGATGCCGACAAAGAAGGATTCCTCCGCTCCCACCGTTCACTGACGCAAACCGCAGGACGTGCTGCCCGTAATGTAAACGGCAAGGTAATCATGTATGCGGACAGAATGACGGATAGCATGAAACTGACGATTGACGAAACCAATCGCCGCCGGGAAAAACAGTTGGCATATAATGAAGCAAACGGAATTACTCCTCAACAGATTAAAAAGGCCAGAAACTTGTCGGTATTCGGTAATGCCAAAGAGGCGGATGAACTGCTAAAAGAAAGACATGCTTATGTAGAACCCTCTACTCCGAACATTGCAGCAGATCCGGTAGTGCAGTATATGAGTAAAGCGCAAATGGAAAAGAGTATCGAACGTACTCGCAAACTGATGCAGGAAGCAGCCAAGAAACTCGAATTTATTGAAGCTGCACAATACCGTGACGAGTTGTTGAAACTGGAAGATTTGATGAAAGAGAAATGGGGGTAAAAACTCCCACTCTTCATATATTACATGAGAATTGCCAAAGGATAAAACTCTTAACAAACCTGTAACACAGGATTTAATCTATTAATTAGTGTTATAAAAACACCAATTAGCAGCTTATAATTTGCAAAGTTGCCAAAACTCCGTATCTTTGCACTGTGTTTTTCATAGTATTAGATTTAAGGTTAACAAAGGTTGGAGCAAGGCGTTGCTCCTTTTTTTATGTCTATACGTCATCTAAACCTTTTCAACAACTATCTTCATTAGAAGTGCACATTCACAATAAATGCTGCCCAACTTGATTATCAGACAGCATTTATATTTCAAAATTTACATCAATAAACCTTAGAGTGCTTTCTCTATCGCACTCTTAATCAACGGCTCCATAATATCATACCCCTCGCCTGTCGGATGAACTCCATCTTTAGTATATTGGGGATTCAAGGCCTGATTTTCATCCACCATTGCCTTATAATAATTAACAAACGGAATTTTATTAGCTTTTGCATAAGCCTCTATCCGATCATTTAAAGATTTAATTTTCTGTGGAACATCTTTTATTTCCATTCTCCATTTAAATGCAGCGGCAGGCAATACGGAAGTCAGAATCACTTTTATCTTATTTGCTTTTGCCAATTCTGTCATAGAAACAATGTTTCCGAATGTATAATCTTCATTATAAGTTTGTGTATTTTCGGCGACATCATTGGTTCCGGCATTAATCACCACTAAAGCAGGAGAAAGATTAATCACATCTTCCCGAAAACGCAACAAGAATTGGTAAGAAGTCTGCCCACTGATTCCACGGCCGATATAACCGTTTGATTTGAAAAAGTCCGGATGAGTACGTACCCAGCCCTCCGTAATGGAATTTCCCATAAAAATAACTCGTTTGTCTTTCTTCGTCGCCTTTGGAAGTGCAGCATTTTGTTTTGAATAACGAGCTAAATTTCCAAAATCATTTTTCTGTGCATAGCTTTCTCCTATTGAGAAACTCAAGCAAACAACAGCCAATAACATCCATTGGCTTAATCTTCTTTTATCCATGTTTATATTAAGTATTAGTAATATGATATTTTGCACAAAGATAGAAAAAACTCCATACATAGACGCCCAAAATATCGAATAACCGTTAAGACGAAAGATGTTTTTCTTAATCTATGTTATATAACATGCTATTTTACTTGGATTATTTGCTAATTTCCCAGGAGTCCGTATCTTTGCAATGTGTTTTTCATAGTATTAGATTTAAGGTTAACAAAGGTTGGAGCAAGGCGTTGCTCCTTTTTTTATGCCTATATATTAGAAGTGAGTTTAACATACCTTGAATAAAAAGTGATATACATTTCTTTATTCCCAAATATAACTTTACCTTTACTGAAAAATCAGAATATGGCAAAGATTACAGTTCAGACCACAGACGTTACTATCTTAAAGATCAACGATACAGATTATATTTCTTTAACCGACATAGCTAAATACAAGACAACAGATGCTAATACTGTTATTGCCAACTGGCTACGTAATAGAATGACTATTGAATATCTAGGATTATGGGAAATATTATATAACCCCCATTTTAAACCCCTCGAATTCGAGGGGTTTAGAAAAGAAGCAGGTTTAAATGCATTCACTCTTTCTCCTCAAAAATGGATAGAAACGACCTGTGCTATTGGACTCATATCCAAATCCGGAAGATATGGCGGCACTTTTGCTCACAAAGATATTGCTTTCAAATTTGCAAGTTGGATTTCTGTTGAATTTGAGTTATATATAGTAAAAGAATTCCAACGTCTCAAAGAGCAAGAGCAAGCTCAAATTGGTTGGTCAGCGAAGCGAGAACTATCTAAAATTAATTATCATATTCATACTGATGCAATCAAGCAGCATCTTATCCCTCAAGAAATCACCCCACAGCAAGCATCCATGATTTATGCCAGCGAAGCTGATATCCTTAATGTAGCTATGTTTGGAATGACAGCCTTAGAATGGCGTGATACACACCCTAATTTAAAAGGTAATATTCGTGATTATGCCTCAATCAATGAACTTATCTGCTTATCAAACATGGAAAATTTAAATGCCGTTTTCATAAATGAAGGTTTGACACCCAAAGACAGACTTATCAAATTAAATCAAATAGCAATTCAACAAATGAGCATACTAGAAGATATCAAAAATAAAAAGTTATTGAAATAATTTATGGAACAACAAATTCAACTCAACGACCACAACAAGCAGGAGTATCCTCCTATGCATACAGCAGAGCATTTACTCAATGCAACCATGGTAAAAACCTTTGGCTGCCCGCGTTCTCGCAATGCCCACATCGAAAGAAAAAAGAGCAAATGCGACTATATACTTTCTTCATGTCCGACAGCGGAACAAATCCAGTCCATTGAAGAGACAGTAAATGAAGCAATCAGTCAAAACCTACCTGTGACTGTTGAGTATATGACACATGAACAGGCCAAAGACATCGTAGATTTAAGCAAACTACCTGCTGACGCAAGTCCTACCCTTCGCATTGTCCGCATTGGAGATTATGACGCCTGTGCCTGTATCGGATTGCATGTATCAAATACTTCTGAAATGGGAACTTTCAAAATCATTAGCTATGACTATGACGAAGAAAGGCAAACATTAAGAATGAGATTCAAACTAATCGAGAAGAAATAGACATATTATCAAATTAATATCTATCTTATATAAAATAAATAAAAACAGAATACATTTTGTCATTATTATTGCAAATTTGGCATTATTATAATGACAAATAGACAATTTTAGTCTCAAAAATCACTTGGCATGAGGTTTGCACTTATAGAAGCGAACAACGGTTCGAGAGCAAACGATGGAAACCGGGACAACCGGTACCATCAGAAGTGAAAATACCGAAGTTCAAGAATAATTAACTGAATGTTTAACTTAAAGATAGGAGACTAAAATTATGATGCCTGTTAGAAGAACTCAAAGTTGGTTACCAAGTATCTTTAATGATTTCTTTGATAACGATTGGATGGTAAAAGCAAATGCTACTGCACCTGCAATTAATGTTTTGGAAACAGAAAAAGAATACAAAGTGGAATTGGCTGCTCCAGGTATGACGAAGGATGATTTCAATGTTCGCATTGATGAAGATAATAACCTCGTTATCAGCATGGAGAAGAAGACAGAAAACAAGGAGGAAAAGAAAGACGGTCGCTATCTGCGTCGCGAATTCTCATACTCTAAGTTCCAGCAAACAATGATTCTACCGGATAATGTAGACAAAGAGAAAATTGCTGCATCTGTAGAACATGGCGTTCTAAATATCGAACTTCCGAAACTCTCTGAAGAAGAAGTAAAGAAGCCAAATAGACAAATCGAAATAAAGTAATAAAGTAACCACTTACTATTCACCGGAGATGGTGATGAAAAGGATCAAAAACAGCTCTCTCCCTTAAAGGGAAACGAGCTGTTTTTTTATTGTCTTTGCAGGCAATGCCGCCTTATTATCTTCAGTTGTTCTTCCGATAGCTAATTACCGCCCAACTATTAAATACGACTACAAAAAGCAACAATATTCCGAACTGCGGCAGCAGATCAAAGAAACCACTCCCCTTCAGATATATCATTCGCATCACCTCCATAAAATACTTCAAAGGATTGAATATCGTTATTATTTGTGCCCATTCCGGCATGCTGCTAATGGGGGTAAACAAACCGCTCATCAAAATCACCACCAACAAACAGAACCACATAACAAACATTGATTGCTGCATCGTTGCTGAATAGTTGGAAATGACTAGTCCGAAGCCGGACATCACCAGAACAAAAAGAACCGCGAAAAAGTAAATCAACAGAAAATGCCCGACAGGTACTATGCCATAAATTAACCAGGCTAATATGAAACACACCGTCAGCACCAGAAAACCAATCAGCCAATAAGGCAGGAGCTTTGCCAAAATAAAAACAAACTTCGGAACCGGAGTCACATTGATTTGTTCTATTGTCCCCACTTCCTTCTCGCTAACCACATTCAACGCAGGCAAGAAACCACAAATCAAAGTCAACAACATGACCATCAATGCCGGAATCATATAGAGCTTATAGTTCAGATTCGGATTAAACAATCCCTGCGTATCAACCTGTATGGAAGGGAAAGTGCCGGAAACGGTAGCTGCTTCGGGATGTTCCGAACGTAGTTCGGCTGCATAATCATTAATGATAGAAGACAAATAAGAACTGCCCAGACCACCTTTCGTTCCATTCACGGCATTGGCTGCTATCAATACATGAGCATCCTCTCCATTCATCCAATCCCGTTCCAAATGCCTTGGAATTTCCATCACAATATCAGCCGTTCCAATTTCAATGTTTCGAAGACCTTCTTCATACGAGGCCGGTACTTCTACCAAGCGAAAGTAAGTGGAGGCAGCAATCTTATTCACTAAACGTTGTGAAATAGCCGAATGGTCATTATCCACAATATTCAGCTGTATATTCTTGATTTCCAGATTTACCGCCCAAGGCATCAATAGCATAATCATGCATGGAAATACAAGAATCAATTTCGGAAGAAACGAATTGCGAAGCAATTGTTTAAACTCTTTTTCTATCAGAAACTTTATCATAAATAATTCTTCAATTTGCTGATATGTTTATATGTCAATGCCATGTAGTATAACACAGCCAATTGGCACATTAACATATTATTCTTCTCTACTCCAATCTATACTTGAATTTCTTGATACTGATCGTAATAAGTACCGTCGCCATTAATAATAAGACACCAATCTCCTTATATACCAATACAACAGGTACTCCTTCAATCATCAACTTTCGCACAGCCTGAATGTACCAACGTGCCGGAAGTATATCCGAAATCCACTGAAGTATCAACGGCATACTCTCAATAGGGAAAATCATCCCCGATAAAAGCATCGTGGGCATCATCAACATCAAACCGGAAACCAGCATGGCTGCAACCTGTGTACGCGTGACTGATGAAATCAATAAACCCAACGCCAAGGATACGAAGATAAACAACAAAGAGACGGTTATCAACCAGAACAAACTTCCTACTACCGGAACATCCAGCACAAAGACCGAAAGTAAAAGAATTGTTATCAGATTGACAAACGACAACACAAAATAAGGCACAGCCTTTGCCAAAATAATAAATAGTGGCTTCACAGGCGAAACCAGTAATACCTCCATGGTCCCCGTCTCTTTTTCACGAACGATGGAAATCGAGGTCATCATAGCACAAATCAGCATCAGGATCAACCCCATTACCCCCGGAACAAAGTTATAAGCACTCTTCATTTGCGGGTTATACAACAGTTTTATATCCGACGTTAAACGGGCAGCCGACATATTGGGCGGCATCATTTCCTGACCTACCATAGAAACAATTCCCGTTGCATAATTAACCTGCGAAGTCGACATATTCGGATCTGTCGCATCTACTACCAGCTGCACACGAGCATCACCCGTATAGAGATCATCTATAAAACGTTCGCTAAAAACAATCGCCATATCAACCTTATTCTTCAGAAAAGCAGCTTCCATTTCCTGGGGCGAATGAAAACGTGCAGTAACGGTGAAGTACTCACTGGCGTCCAAACGATCAATTATCTTTCGTGTCACCACATCATTAGAAGGATCGAGCACCGCCAACCGGACATTTTTCACCTCTGTACTGATGGCAAAACCGAATAGTATAATTTGTACAACCGGCATCCCCAACAAAATCAGCATGGTTCGCCGGTCACGGAAAATATGATAAAATTCCTTCTTTACAAAAGCTATAAACTGTCTCATAATCAATCTGCTTTGCGCACCGCACCGCGGGCTAATTGCTGAAAAACATCATCCATCGTTTCCGTACCGAATTGTTGCTTCAGACGGGCAGGTGTATCAAGAGCTTTAATCTGACCGTCCACCATGATAGATATCCGGTTACAATATTCCGCTTCATCCATATAATGGGTAGTGACAAATATGGTGATTCCCTGGTCGGCTGCCTGATAAATCAATTCCCAGAACTGCCTTCTCGTAGCGGGATCTACTCCACCCGTCGGCTCATCCAGAAAAACAATTCTCGGCTCATGGAAGATTGAAACTGAAAAAGCCAATTTCTGCTTCCACCCCACCGGAAGACTCTTCACCAGAGTATCCCGCTCGGCAGCAAGCCCCAGGCGATCCAACAATTCTTCTGTCTTCCGCTCTATTTCTTGCTCTTTCATCCCATAAATCCCGGCAAACAGACGGATATTCTCCCACACTTTCAGGTCTTCATATAGCGAAAACTTTTGGCTCATATAGCCGATATGCTTCTTTACTTGTTCAGCTTCCCGGAAAATATCATATCCTGCCACCTTTCCGATGCCCGATGTCGGTTTGCTCAATCCGCAAAGCATGCGCATGGCCGTAGTCTTTCCGGCTCCATTAGCACCCAAAAAGCCAAATATCTCTCCCCGGTTCACCTGAAAGGAGATATGATCTACCGCTGTAAAATTGCCAAAACACTTTGTCAGCTGCTCCACTTCAATGACCGGAGCGGTTTCATGCCTCACCTCCTCCCGTTCCAAAGAAGGCGGGCAAAGGATGGATGCAAATTGCTGAAGAATACGCTCGGGAGTATCAATTCCATGAATCTTTCCATGATTGATAAAAGCAATCCGGTCACATTGCCGGGCTTCATCCATAATGGGAGTAGAAACAACAATGGTAATACCCTGTTCCCGCAAGTTCCGAAGCATTTGCCAAAATTCCTTGCGCGACACAGGATCCACTCCGGTAGTGGGTTCATCCAGGAATAAAATATCCGGTTTATGAATCAAAGCGCAACTCAATGCCAGTTTCTGCTTCATACCACCCGACAAAGCCCCTGCCCTTCTTTTCCTGAACGGTTCTATCTGCTGATAGATATCTTTAATTAAATCATAGTTCTCCTGAACAGTTGTATGGAATACGGTAGCGAAAAACTCCAGATTCTCCTCTACTGAAAGATCCTGGTAAAGTGAAAAACGGCCGGGCATATATCCAACCTTCGTACGAATCTGTTTATAGTCTGTTGCCACATCCAGTCCGCCGATCGTGGCCGTTCCCTTATCTGCCAGCAGCAAAGTAGTCAGAATACGGAATAAGGTACTCTTACCGGCACCGTCAGGACCTATCAGCCCAAAGATCTCTCCCCGTTCTACCACAAAAGAAACCTCTTTCAGCGCTTCCACCGTTCCATAGCTCTTGCCGACTTCTTTCACAACCACTATGGGTACATCCTTCTCCATCTCCCTGACTTTAATTTTTAATCTTCATTCTTTAATTTTACTCCGCCATACATACCAATCTTCAACGCTCCGTCATTCTTCACCGCAATCTTCACTGCATATACCAGATTAGCACGTTCATTCTTCGTCAGAATTGTTTTTGGAGTGAATTCCGAACGATCGGAAATCCAGGTCACTTCCCCCGGATAAGCTTTCTGCTCCGAGTTGCCATAGTCAGCATACACAGTCACTTGATCTCCCAGTTTCACTTTTGACAACTGTTCGGAAGTGATGTAAGCCCTCAAATACATACGATCCACTTCGCCCACCTTAAATAAAGGCTTGCCGATAGCCGCCAATTCACCGGCTTCCGCATATTTAGCCAATACTATACCTGCGATAGGTGACTGAACATGACATTTAGCTAACTGATCCTCCACTTGCGCTACCTGTATAGCAACCGAATTGCCTTGTTCTGTAAGGCTATTCGTACTATTACGCAACGATGATTCCTGTGCAACGAGCTGCCGTTCGAGTAATTTGACTTGCGCGTCCCAATCATCCAGTTGCTTCTGATTGGCCGCACCTGCAGCAAGCAAGTTTTCCACCCGTTTCCTCTCACGCTCTGCCGTGACAATTTGCTGTTTGGTAGCGGCAATCTGTTTGGCAAGATCAGGACGCTGGTTTTCTACCGATTTCATACTGGCTTCCAATTGCAGTTTCTTTAAATACAATTGTACCGTATCTACCAACCCGATCTCCTCACCCGCTTTCAGCTTTGTTCCCTCTTCTACTTCCAGTCGTAGCAATTTTCCGGCAGCCTCGGCGGACACTATTACTTCCGTAGCTTCAAATGTACCGGTTGCGTCATAATCTGGTGTTCCATTTCCACAGGCAGATAACATCATCAGCGTTATCCCCCACATTCCTATTTTTGTTATTCTTTTCATATCCGGAGAAGTTATATTAATCATTTATTGTATATTTCAATTGATAAATTCCCATTAACCGTTGAATCTCATGTATGGCTTTCGACTGACGCGCCAAGCTCTCATTAGTCAGTTCACGTAACATTTCAGTCACGGTCAATGTTCCATTTGCCACCTTTGCTTCGGCAGCTTTACGGATATTTGTACGCAACCGGATTATTTCATCATCATCCCGCATTTGCTTCTCCAAAGAATGGATAGCCTGATCCTGCTGCGTCATTTCCAGTCTTGTATTGAAAAGGAATACATCCCGGTTATTATCCAGTTGCTGTCTTTTCTTCTCGATCACCCGACGGTCATTTTTCAAAGTATACAGACTACCAAAATTCCATGAAAGCCGGACACCTGCCATATAATAAGGAGAAAATTCATTCTTCAGCATATCCAATCCGGGATTTCCGTATGCCCCCTGCACAAACAGTCCGAACTGCGGAAGATGACGCACATTCAAAGCCTTCTCCTGCACTTGCAGTCCGGCTCCCTGTGCATCAAACAAAGCCAACTCCGGCCGACGAATCTCACTGACAGCCGAAACCATACTTTGAGGTACAGGCTTCTCCAGCACTGTCTCCGGAGACAGTGCTTCTCCTACCAACAGCGAAAGCATTTTCAAATAAGCTGCCCGTGATGATACTAAATCCACTCTTTTCTGTTTTGTATTCAGCTGCTCCACTTTCACTGCATCCAAATCAGCTTGATTGGCTATTCCATTTTCCACATAAGCAGTAATCTGACGATAATTTCTCTCCAGTTCATCTTGCAACAATGTATTTTGTTTGATTTGCTCGTCCAGCAGGAGAATTCCAAAATAAAGATCATTCACGCGGTTATTCAGCGCATACATATCTACATTCAGTTTTTCTTTTTCCACTTCAGCCTCTGCAATCGTCTGCTTCTTCTGCATACGGATTCCTCCCCCGTCCCATATCTTCTGTTGCAATTCCAACATGACCTGATATTGGTCTTTGGACAATCCTTTTAAATCTACTCCGGGAAGTTTTACCGGAATTTCTGTCACATCACTCTGATAAGAGGCCTTTGCCGAAAGAGCAAATTGAGGCAAATATCCCTTGGCTGCATTTTCCAGATTATATTCCTTTGTCTTCTCCACTAAGCCATACTGATGTACCAACGGATAATTGTCCTGCGTCTTCCGCTGACATTCTTCCAATGTAATCTGCGCATACGCTCCTGCTACATACAGTAAAAAGGAGAAACTGAAAATCATTCTTTTCATATCCATTATTTCTTTGGTTTCTTCGAAAGACAAAGATAGGGATTTCCTGAATACAGTCACTCTCTATGAGTTGGCAAAATGTTCTGAAGAGATAATGGATAAAATGATGAGAAAAATTAAAGAAAAAGTAGCCTAAAATTGCTTTTATGTAATTTATAAGTTACCTTTGTAAAATGAAAGTAAGAGAAGTCATAACATATAAAGAATATTTTGATGATTTTTTCAAGAAACAACCACAGAAGGTTCGCGATAAAATCATCAAAGTGCTAGATATTATCGAGCAGATAGACCGAATCCCAACGACATATCTAAAATACATAGAAGGTACTAATGGACTATTTGAGGTTCGCGTGCAACTAGGCAATAATATCTTCCGCATTTTTTGTTTCTTTGACGGTAATAAATTGGTTGTTTTGTTAAGTGGCTTTCAGAAAAAGACACAAAAAACACCACCAGAAGAAATAAAAAGAGCAGAACGGCTTATGACCGACTATTATAAAGAAAAAGAAAAGGAGATTTTAGAATGAATACAAAGACATTAGACCAAATTAAAAATGAGTATTACGGTGAAGTTGGAGCACCGGAACGAGACAGGCTTGAGCGAGAACTTGAGGCTTTGCGCATTGGCTTTAAGATACGAAGTGCCAGAGAAAAATTAGAGATGACACAAGCAGAGCTTGCAAGTCGCATTGACAAGAAACGTACATTCATATCAAAAGTTGAAAACGATGGAGAAAATATTACTCTCAAAACATTATTTGATATTGTAGAACGTGGACTTGGTGGAAAATTAAATATCGAAGTGCAATTATAAAAATAATGCCGGAGTACTTAACTCCGGCTTTCAATTGAATATCAGCTGAATGACAGGAATGACACCACACGAATATCAGCAAACGAAATAATCTTTATTTCGAGAACTCTTTAATCCGTTGTTCCTCTTCCAGTTTACAAATCAGTAATGTATTATCTTTCTCCGCGATGATATATCCATCTAATCCTTGAACAACAACTCGTTTTTCTTCGCTGGCATGCACAATACAATTCTTACTGTCATACAAACGTATATCGGTTCCTACCGTAGCATTTCCCGATTTATCCTGTGGTAAAAGACCGCGAAGTGCTCCCCATGTGCCTAAATCCGACCAGCCGAAAGAAGCCGGTAACACGTAAATTGCCTCCGCTTTTTCCATCACCGCATAGTCGATAGAAATACTTTCGCAAGTCGGGAACAACTTTTTGATTGTTTCATTTTCTTTTTCCGTATAGAAATCCGGGAAAATACGGTCAAAAATCTGTGCGATACCCGGAGCATATACACGCATCACGGAAGTGATAGTACGCACGTTCCACACAAAGATTCCCGCATTCCAGAAGAAATTACCTTCCGCCAAATACTTTTCTGCTGTCTCTTTATCGGGTTTTTCCTTGAATGCGTCTACTGTATAAATTTCTTTATCTGTTTGAAGCTGGTTGGCAGCAGCAATATATCCGTAGCCTGTCTCCGGACGAGTCGGCCGAATACCTATTGTGACAATAGCACTGCTATCATCCGTAAAACGAAGTGCTTTCTCCATCACTCTACGGAACTCGCTCGTATCGATGACTAATGCATCCGAAGGAGTTACTACAATGTTAGCATGGGGATGCTTCTTTTTGATTTTCCAGCAAGCAAACGCGATACAAGGCGCAGTATTTCGTGCACAGGGTTCCGCTAAAATATTACTTTCCGGAATTTCCGGCAACTGCTCCCGAACAATATCAATGTATTTTTCAGAAGTTACCACCCACATATTTTCTCTGGGGCAAACACCATCAAACCGGTCTGCCGTCAATTGAATCAGTGACCGGCCACATCCCATTACATCAATAAATTGTTTAGGACATTCCGGAGTGCTCATCGGCCAGAAACGGCTCCCTATGCCACCAGCCATTATTACAACATGATTATCCATACCTATTATCCTCCTGTAAAAAAATACTATTTTAAATAAGCGCGCAAGTTACATTAAAATGTCCAAAACAGCAAATAAAGACCAAGAGTATTTAATTTTCCAACTGAATAATCGAAAAATTGTATTTCTACAATAATAGACAAAGGCCGCTCTCGAATAATAAGAACGACCTTTGTCTTTTCATTTCAATAGAATATAATCATCTTATTTATATTCTGCCCAGCTCTTGATAGCTATATCATCCACACTCATTGTACAGAAAGCATTGATAAATGCACTAGCCAGACGAGCGTTCGTAATCAACGGAATATTTAAATCAATAGCGGCACGACGGATTTTATACCCATTACTTAATTCTCCGGCAGTCAAGTTCTTTGGTATATTGACTACCATATCTATTTCCTTACTATGAAGCATCTCCAACGCCTGCGGATGTCCCTCTTCACTCGGCCAATAAACATGAGTACTCTCAATACCGCTCTCGGCAAGCGCTTTATGTGTACCGCCCGTCGCAAAGAGTTTATATCCCTTATTCACCAACATACGGGCTGCATCCATCATATCCGCTTTTTGCTTCATCGTACCCGTAGAAAGCAAGATATTCTTCTTCGGAATACGATAACCTACAGAAAGCATTGCTTTCAATACGGCACAAGAAGTATCCATACCAATACAACCTACTTCACCGGTGGAAGCCATATCTACTCCCAACACCGGATCGGCTTTCTGCAAACGGTTGAAGGAGAATTGGGAAGCCTTGATTCCCACATAGTCCAGTTCGAAAAGATTCTTTTCCGGTTTTTCGACAGGCAGGCCAAGCATAACTTTGGTTGCCAGTTCAATAAAGTTAATCTTCAGTACCTTGCTGACAAATGGGAAAGAACGACTGGCACGCAAGTTACATTCAATCACCTTGATATCATTGTCTTTTGCCAAATACTGAATATTAAACGGACCGGAGATATTCAAAGCCTTGGCAATCTCACGGCTGATACGCTTAATACGACGAACAGTTTCTACATATAGCTTCTGTGGCGGGAACTGAATAGTCGCGTCACCGGAGTGTACTCCCGCAAATTCGATATGCTCACTAATAGCGTATGCCACAATTTCGCCATTCTGCGCCACGGCATCCATTTCTACTTCCTTGGCATGTTCAATAAACTGACTTACTACTACCGGATGTTTTTTCGAGACATTGGCTGCCAGTTTCAGGAAACGTTCCAGTTCTTCCTGATTGGAACAAACATTCATTGCAGCTCCCGAAAGCACGTATGACGGACGGACAAGTACAGGAAAACCTACTTCTTCAACAAACTCCTGAATATCATCCATAGATGTTAATTCACGCCAACGGGGCTGATCCACACCGATACGGTCGAGCATGGCAGAGAATTTCTCACGGTCTTCAGCATTGTCAATGCTCTTGGCACTTGTGCCAAGGATATTGATATTCTGTGCATCCAGACGCAAAGCAAGATTATTTGGAATCTGACCACCGGTAGATACAATTACTCCATGCGGATTCTCAAGCTCCAGAATATCCATCACGCGTTCGAAAGTCAATTCGTCGAAGTACAAGCGATCGCACATATCATAGTCCGTAGATACGGTTTCAGGATTATAGTTAATCATCACGCTGCGCCATCCTTCTTTACGAATAGTATTTAAAGCCTGCACACCGCACCAGTCAAATTCTACGGAAGAACCGATACGATAAGCACCAGACCCTAATACGACAATGGATTTATGGTCGCCCAAGTAATGAACATCATTTGCCACACCGCTATAAGTAAGATACAGATAATTGGTTTGTGCCGGATATTCGGCTGCCAAAGTATCGATCTGCTTCACTACCGGAAGAATACCCGCCTCTTTACGATGTTTGCGGACATAAAGAATACCATCCTCCATATCACCTTCGTAGCCGATGGCACGGGCAACCTGGAAATCAGAGAAACCTTGAACCTTGGCTTTACGAAGCAGTTCGTTTGGCAGATCGGCTATTTGTTTGTGATTATTTCCCCAGCTATGCAGTTCTTCGGAAGTCTGCATGATATTCATCAATTTCTGAAGGAACCATTTATCAATCTTAGTCAGTTCGTGTACCTGATCGATGGTGTAGCCGGCACGAAAAGCCTTCGAGATAACAAAAATACGTTTATCAGTCGGTTCGCGCAAAGCCTTGTCGATGTCGGAAATAACTAGCTCCTTGTTTTCTACAAATCCGTGCATTCCCTGTCCGATCATGCGGAGCCCTTTCTGGATAGCTTCTTCAAAAGTGCGACCGATAGCCATCACCTCACCGACAGATTTCATAGAAGATCCCAATTCTTTATCTACACCGTGGAATTTACCCAAATCCCAACGTGGAATCTTACATACAACATAATCCAGTGCCGGTTCGAAGAAAGCAGAAGTAGTCTTTGTTACAGAGTTCTTCAGGTCGAAGAGTCCGTAACCCAGTCCCAATTTAGCCGCAACGAAAGCCAGCGGATAGCCCGTTGCCTTAGATGCCAAAGCCGATGAACGAGAAAGACGGGCATTTACTTCAATCACCCGATAATCTTCGGATTCGGGGTCGAAAGCATATTGTACATTACATTCGCCCACAATACCGATGTGGCGGATGATACGTATTGCCAGTTCCCGGAGTTTATGATACTCTTTGTTCGTAAGCGTTTGTGACGGAGCAATAACGATAGATTCACCGGTATGAATACCCAGCGGGTCGAAGTTTTCCATATTACAAACTGTGATACAGTTGTCGAAACGGTCGCGCACCACTTCATATTCCACTTCTTTCCAACCACGAAGAGATTTTTCCACCAATACCTGCGGAGAGAAAGAGAACGCTTTTTCTACAAGAATATCCAGTTGCTCTTCGTTATCACAGAAACCGGAGCCCAAGCCACCCAATGCATACGCAGCACGAACAATTACGGGATACCCCAGTTCTTTTGCTGCGCGACGCGCAGCTTCCGCATTTTCTACGGCTTCACTCTTAATGGTCTTTACATTGATTTCATTCAATTTCTGAACGAAAAGTTCACGATCCTCGGTATCCATAATGGCTTGTACCGGAGTACCAAGTACTTTCACATTATATTTTTCAAGAATACCTTCTTTGTACAATGCCACTCCACAGTTCAAAGCTGTCTGACCACCGAACGCCAGCATAATGCCTTCCGGTTTTTCTTTCTGAATCACTTTCTCTACGAAATACGGAGTCACCGGGAGGAAGTAGATTTGATCCGCCACTCCTTCGGACGTCTGTACCGTAGCAATATTAGGATTGATAAGAATCGTTTCAATGCCTTCTTCTTTCAAGGCTTTGAGTGCCTGCGAACCGGAATAGTCAAACTCACCGGCCTCACCGATCTTCAGGGCACCGGAACCCAACAGCAATACTTTCTTTATATTTTCTTTCATTGATTCTACTTTCTGGTTCACCACAGATTACACAGATTAACACAGATTTTTTATAATCCGTGATGAATATGGGTTATAATAGTTTTACAAATTCGTCGAACAGGAATTCCGTATCCGTAGGTCCACTTGCTGCTTCCGGATGGAATTGTGCAGAAAACCAAGGGTTTCTTTTATGCTTGATTCCTTCGTTAGAGCCATCATTCATATTAATAAATAACGGTTCCCAATCTGCACTCAACGTATTATTGTCTACGGCATAACCGTGATTTTGCGAGGTGATGAAGCAACGTTCAGTGCCTACCATACGCACCGGTTGGTTATGGCTACGGTGACCGTATTTCAATTTATAAATCTTGGCTCCTCCCGCTTTCGAAAGTAGTTGGTTACCCATGCAGATTCCGAAAATAGGCAGTTTCTCGTTTGCCATCGCCTTGCGGATATTCTGCACCGCAGCATCACAGGTATCCGGATCCCCCGGTCCGTTAGAAATAAACAGTCCGTCAAATTCGAGTCCGTTATAATCATAATCCCAAGGTACACGGATCACCTCTACATTACGTTTCAGCAGACAACGAATGATATTAGTCTTCACACCGCAATCTACCAGGACAACTTTTTTTAATGAAGAATGAGGAATGAAGAATGAAGAATTAGCTGCGCTGTGGCTGCTTGTTCCACTAGGGAAATAATGAATAATTTCTTTACAGGAAACCTGGTCTACATAGTTTATATCGCTATAAGACGGAAATTCTTCATTCTTCATTCTTAATTCTTCATTTTCAAATACTATTTTCCCCATCATTACTCCATGTTCACGAAGAACTTTCGTCAACTCGCGTGTGTCAATGCCGGTGATACCAGGAACCTTTTCGCGTTTCAACCAGTCACCAAGACTTTCCACAGCGTTCCAGTGGCTGTATTCATAAGAATAGTCACTTACGATAATCGCTTCCGCGTGGATCTTCTCACTTTCCATGAAAGTGGCAAGTCCATTCGGCTCGATAGTAAAAGGAGGAACACCGTAGTTACCTACCAAAGGATAGGTAAGCGTCATCAACTGTCCGGCGTATGAAGGGTCAGTGAGGCTCTCCGGGTATCCGGTCATGGCAGTATTAAACACTACTTCGCCCGCCACCGGCTTCTCGTAGCCAAACGACTTACCGGAAAACCGGCTCCCGTCGTCAAGGATTAATGTCACATTTCTCATTCTTATTATTGAATCGTTGTATGGTTGTTAGAATTGATACATTTGTTCTATATAGTCGATGAACGCCCGGTTCACCATTTTCACACCACCCGGTGTAGGGTAGTTACCGCTAAAATACCAGTCGCCTTTATGATGCGGACAAGCCTCGTGCAATCCCTCCAACGGTTGATAGACGATTTCCACTTTCGCCTTGGTTCCCTTGGGTGTCAGCAGTTCCACCATTTTGGCAGAGATTTCCTCATCAGTGAACGGAGCATAAATATCTTTCACATAGTTTACCATCTGCTCTTTCGGCAGTCCTACCTGCTCTTTCGATTTACGGTAGGCGGCCGCAATCACATCTTTCATATCCCGTTCCTTTAAAAGTTCTACAGCAGCCCTGAAGGCGATAAACTCGCTCATCTTTGCCATATCAATACCGTAATAGTCAGGATAACGCACCTGCGGAGAAGAAGATACGATGACAATCTTCTTCGGACCGAGACGGTCGAGAATACCGATAATACTTTGTTTCAGCGTAGTACCGCGCACAATGCTGTCGTCGATAATCACCAGATTATCAACACCGGGTACAAGACTTCCGTATGTAATATCATACACATGGGCAGCCAAATCATTACGGCTGTTTCCTTCGGCAATAAACGTACGGAGCTTAATATCCTTGATTGCCACCTTTTCGCTACGAATACGACGGGAAAGAATAACTTCCAACTCCTCCATATTCGGGTTATGCCCCAATGCAGCGATCTGCTGCACTTTCTCCTCATTCAAGTAATCATCCAGTCCCTGCAACATTCCGTAGAAAGCAACCTCTGCAGTGTTGGGAATAAAAGAGAAGACCGTATGATCGATGTCATTATTGATTGCTTTCAGTATTTTCGGAACCAACTTTTCGCCCAGCCGTTTCCTTTCTTTATAAATATCGACGTCACTGCCACGGGAGAAATAGATACGTTCGAAAGAACAAGCCTGATTTTCACGCGGCTTATTGATTTGCGAAGTACGGATCTTTCCCTCTTTGCTAATCAACAATGCCTGCCCCGGTTGCAGTTCCTTGATTTCCTCAAACGGAACATTCAAAGCTGTCTGGATAACCGGACGTTCGGAAGCAAGAACAGCTATCTCGTCATCCTGATACCAAAATGCAGGCCGGATGCCCCACGGGTCACGAATAGCGAAAGATTCACCGCTTCCGGTCAATCCGCAAATAACATACCCCCCATCCCATTCGCGACTGGAAGTACGCAGTACGTTTGCCAAATCAATATGTTCTTCTATATAATGCGTGATGCCCATGCCCGTAAGCCCTTCGGCTTCGGCAAGATTGAATACACGCTCCACTTCACGGTCAAGACGGTGTCCCACCTGTTCCAACATGATATATGTATCGGCATATTTACGCGGATGCTGACCAATGGCAGTGATACGGGCAAATATTTCGTCTACATTCGTCATATTGAAGTTTCCGCAAAGAGCGAGATTCTTGGCACGCCAGTTATTTCTTCTTAAGAATGGATGCACGTATGAGATTCCGGATTTTCCCGTAGTGGAATAACGAAGATGCCCCATATATACTTCCCCGGCAAAAGGCAGGACTCGTTTGGCATACGCAGCATCATGCAACTGTTCGGGAGTGAGCTCCTTAAAATTGTTTTGAACATTTTCAAAAATCTCCGTAATAGCTCCGGAGCCTAAAGCACGTTCACGAAACATATATTCTTCACCCGGATTTGCTTCCAGTTTCACACATGCCAGTCCCGCACCTTCCTGTCCACGGTTATGTTGTTTCTCCATCAACAGGTAGAGCTTATTAAGACCGTACATCCATGTTCCGTACTTTTTCTCGTAATACTCCAACGGTTTAAGCAAGCGTATCATGGCAACGCCACATTCATGTTTCAATTGTTCCATCTATACTATTTACGATTTGACGATTTACTATTTACGATTTAAATTACCACCTGCCAATCAAACAACTTACTATCTATCATTGATTCTTCAATCGTAAATCGTAAATAGTAAATTGTCTAATTGTAAATCACATTACTCCACCGTTACCGACTTCGCCAGATTTCTCGGCTGGTCTACATCCATCCCCTTACATACCGCAATGTGATAAGCAAGAAGTTGGAGAGGTACCGTAGTTATTAACGGATCGAGACACTCTATTGTTTCAGGAAGTTCGATACTACAATCGGCAATCTTGCTGATAACCGTATCTCCCTTCGTAACGAACGCAATCACTTTTCCCTTCCTCGCCTTGATCTCCTGAATATTACTTAGCACTTTTTCGTACAGTCCATTCTGCGTAGCAATCACCACTACCGGCATTTCCGCGTCAATCAAGGCAATCGGTCCGTGCTTCATCTCGGCAGCCGGATAACCTTCGGCGTGAATATACGATATTTCTTTCAATTTCAATGCACCTTCCAAGGCAACAGGATAACTATATCCGCGTCCCAGGTAAATAAAGTTATGCGCATACGTGAAAGTTTTCGATAATTCCGCCAGGGTATCATTCAGTTTCAGCACTTCTTTCATCTTCTCCGGAATATGATTTAATTCCTGTACAATTGAAAGATAATGCCGTTCGTCAATTGTTCCTTTCGCTTTGGCAAGCGTCAATGCCAGCATTGCCAACACAGTGACCTGTCCGGTAAACGCTTTGGTGGAAGCGACTCCGATTTCCGGACCTACGTGGATATACGAACCGGTGTGAGTGGCACGGGGAATAGAAGACCCGATAGCATTGCAAATACCATATATAAATGCTCCGCGGCTTTTTGCCAATTCCACAGCAGCCAAAGTATCCGCAGTCTCACCGCTTTGGGAGATTGCTATCACTACATCCTGTCCGTCAATCACCGGATCACGGTAACGGAATTCGGAAGCATACTCCACTTCCACCGGTATGCGGCAGAAACTTTCAATCAGATGCTTACCAATCAGTCCGGCATGCCAGGAAGTTCCGCAGGCAACGATAATAAACCGCTTGGCATTCAGTAGCTTTTCCCGATGATCGATCACAGCGGAAAGTACCACATTGTCTGCTTCCACATTGATACGTCCGCGCATACAATCATGAATACAATCGGGCTGTTCGAAAATCTCTTTCAACATAAAATGCGGATATCCCCCTTTTTCCAGCTGGCCGAGATTAAGCTCCACCTTTTTAATTTCAGGTGTCATTTCAACATTACTCAAGTTGACCACCTTCAATTCTTTTCCCAAATGGAGAACAGCAATTTCTCCGTCTTCCAGATAAACCACCTTATCTGTATATTCTACAATCGGAGTGGCATCCGAAGCAAGGAAGAACTCGTCCGCTCCAATCCCCACTACCAGCGGGCTACTCTTACGGGCAGCAATAATCTCATCGGGATGCTCTTTATCAAGAATCGCAATCGCATAGGCACCAATCACTTCTCCCAACGCCAATTGAACGGCTGTCAGCAAACTGACTTGATTAGTGACTTTCATGTATTCTATTAATTGAACAAGGACTTCGGTATCTGTACTACTTTTAAAAATATAGCCTTTGGCTTGAAGTTTTTCTTTGAGAACGGCGTAGTTTTCAATAATACCGTTATGAATGAGAGCGAGCTTTTCGGAAGAAGAGTAATGAGGGTGGGCGTTAGCGGAACAAGGTTCCCCGTGAGTAGCCCAACGAGTATGGGCAATTCCGATTGTACCGGAAATATCTTTTTGTGTGACGAAATTTTCAAGATCGGAGACTTTTCCTTTCGTCTTATACACATTTAACTGTCGGTCATCACTGATGATTGCTACCCCCGCGCTATCATATCCACGATACTCCAGTCGCTTCAGCCCTTTTATAAGGATAGGGTAGGCTTTTCGTTTACCAATATAGCCTACTATTCCACACATATTATGATATTTTTATTTCGACTGCAAATATACACATTACAAATAACATAAAGACAACAAAAAGCATATTTATTTGACAGAAACGCATAAAAAAGTTGCAAACACATCAAAAAGTTAAATAATATATTATTTTTAGCTCAAAAAGAAACAAATTACAATTAGTTCACCATTCACCTAAAAGAGCTAACAAATTAAAAGTAAATCTCCTTCTTTTAATTACAAATTAGAAGAAGACAGGCTCTTCTTTTAATTTCGCGTTACAGAAAACTTATATTTTACTATCATTTTGAAATTAAACTACTAACTTTGCCGAACAAATTGACACTTCAATTAGGTATTATCATACAATAAAGCTAGTAAGAATGAAGAAACAAGAACTTTTTAACAACGTAACAGAAGGATCCCCTTACCAACGACAGCCCAAACAGATGGGCTTGTACAATGCGGCATACGAACACGATGCCTGCGGTGTTGGTATGCTGGTAAACATTCATGGAGAAAAGTCACACGACATTGTTGAGTCGGCTTTAAAGGTATTAGAGAACATGCGCCACCGCGGCGCCGAAGGTGCGGATAACAAAACCGGCGACGGTGCAGGTATCATGCTGCAAATTCCGCATGAGTTTATTTTATTGCAAGGTATTCCTGTACCCGAAAAAGGACGGTACGGCACAGGATTGCTATTTTTGCCGAAAAATGAGAAAGACCAGGCAGCCATTTTAAGTATCATTATTGAAGAAATTGAAAAAGAAGGACTCACATTGATGCATCTGCGCAATGTGCCCACCTGCCCTGAAATTCTAGGAGAATCTGCTTTGGCAAACGAACCTGACATCAAGCAGGTGTTTATCACCGGATTTACAGAAACGGAAACGGCCGACCGGAAGTTATATCTGATCCGGAAAAGAATCGAGAATAAGGTCAGACTGTCATCCATTCCGACAAAGGACGATTTTTATGTTGTTTCGCTTTCTACAAAAAACATTATATATAAAGGTATGCTTTCGTCGTTGCAACTGCGCAACTACTATCCGGACCTGACGAATAGCTATTTTACCAGCGGACTGGCACTGGTGCACTCCCGTTTCAGTACCAATACATTCCCTACATGGGGATTGGCACAACCATTCCGCCTTCTGGCACACAACGGTGAAATCAACACGATCCGTGGTAACCGCGGATGGATGGAAGCCCGCGAAAGCGTACTCTCCACTCCTACCTTGGGTGACATAAAAGAACTTCGCCCGATTATACAACCGGGCATGAGCGACAGTGCTTCCTTGGATAATGTACTGGAGTTCCTGGTGATGTCGGGGTTGAGCCTGCCACACGCTATGGCTATGCTCGTGCCGGAATCTTTCAACGAAAAGAATCCCATCAGCGAGGATCTGAAATCATTCTACGAATACCACTCTATCTTGATGGAACCGTGGGACGGACCGGCCGCACTACTATTCAGCGACGGACGATTTGCCGGAGGTATGCTCGACCGCAACGGTCTGCGCCCTGCCCGTTATCTGATTACTAAAAATGATATGATGGTAGTGGCTTCGGAAGTCGGTGTGATGGATTTCGAACCGGGAGACATCAAAGAAAAAGGCCGCTTACAGCCCGGTAAGATTTTGCTGGTAGATACAGAAAAAGGTGAAATTTATTATGATGGCGAACTGAAAAAACAGTTGGCTGAAGCCAAACCTTACCGCACCTGGTTGTCTACGAACCGAATCGAACTGGATGAACTGAAGAGCGGACGCAAAGTACCTCATCATGTAGAAAACTACGACTGTATGCTTCGCACTTTCGGCTACTCCAAAGAGGATATCGAAAAACTGATTATGCCGATGGCAAGCAGCGGAGCAGAACCGATCCATTCAATGGGTAATGATACTCCGTTAGCTGTACTTTCGGATAAGCCGCAATTGCTTTACAACTATTTCCGGCAGCAATTTGCACAAGTGACCAATCCTCCCATCGACCCGCTCCGCGAAGAACTGGTAATGTCATTGACAGAATACATCGGGGCAGTCGGCATGAATATTCTGACACCCAGCGAGAGTCATTGCAAAATGGTCCGCCTGAATCATCCGATTTTGAGCAACACACAACTGGATATTCTTTGTAATATCCGCTATAAAGGCTTCAAAACGGTCAAACTGCCCATGTTATTTGAAGCAGCAAAAGGGAAAGCCGGATTGCAGGAGGCACTGAACAGCCTCTGTAAAATGGCGGAAGAATCTGTGACGGAAGGCGTAAACTACATTGTCCTGACCGACCGTGACGTGGATATTACCCATGCCGCTATTCCTTCATTGCTGGCAGTAAGCGCCGTTCATCACCATCTGATTTCAGTCGGCAAACGTGTACAAACAGCATTGATTGTAGAAAGCGGTGAAATACGTGAGGTGATGCACGCTGCGTTATTACTGGGTTTCGGAGCAAGTGCCCTGAATCCTTACATGGCATTCGCTGTTCTCGACCGCTTGGTTAAAGACAGGGATATTCAGTTGGATTATGCCACTGCTGAAAAGAATTATATCAAATCCATCTGCAAAGGCTTGTTTAAAATCATGAGTAAAATGGGGATCTCTACCATCCGCTCTTATCGTGGTGCAAAGATCTTCGAAGCCGTCGGTTTGAGCGAAGAATTGAGTAAGACCTATTTCGGTGGACTCGGTTCGCCCATCGGAGGTATTCGCTTGGAAGAAATAGCCAGAGATGCCATTGCTTTCCATGAGGAAGGATTTTCAGAAATCAAAAATAGAAATGAAGGAACACAAAGTAATTCTCCATCTTCCACTTTCAACTTTCCATTATTAAAAAACAACGGTTTGTATGCCTTCCGTAAAGACGGAGAAGAGCATGCATGGAATCCGGAAACAATCAGTACGCTGCAATTGGCTACACGGATGGGGAGTTATAAGAAATTTAAAGAATATACTCATCTGGTAGACGAAAAAGAGAAGCCTATTTTCCTTCGTGACTTTCTGGGATTCCGTCGTAACCCGATTTCGATCGATCAGGTAGAACCGGTGGAAAACATTCTGCATCGTTTCGTCACGGGGGCCATGTCTTTTGGTTCTATCAGCAAAGAGGCTCATGAGGCAATGGCTATTGCCATGAATAAAATTCACGGACGCAGCAATACCGGTGAAGGTGGCGAGGACGCTGCCCGTTTCCAACCGCTGCCCGATGGCAGTTCCTTACGAAGTGCAATCAAGCAGGTAGCTTCCGGACGTTTCGGTGTAACGGCAGAATATCTGGTTAATGCGGATGAGATTCAGATTAAGATAGCACAAGGAGCAAAGCCGGGTGAAGGCGGACAACTTCCGGGATTTAAAGTGAATGATGTGATTGCAAAAACACGCCATTCCATTCCGGGAATTTCACTGATTTCTCCCCCACCTCATCATGATATTTATTCGATTGAGGATTTGGCACAATTAATATTCGATCTGAAAAATGTAAATCCACAGGCCAAAATCAGTGTGAAACTGGTAGCAGAAAGCGGCGTCGGTACAATTGCCGCCGGGGTGGCAAAAGCAAAGGCGGACCTGATTGTCATCTCCGGTGCTGAAGGGGGAACAGGTGCTTCTCCGGCTTCTTCTATCCGTTATGCGGGCATCTCACCGGAATTGGGATTGAGCGAGACACAACAAACATTAGTTTTGAACGGACTTCGTGGGCAAGTAGTTCTGCAAGCCGACGGACAACTGAAAACCGGACGTGACATCATCTTAATGGCGCTAATGGGTGCCGAAGAATATGGCTTCGCCACCTCGGCATTGATTGTATTAGGGTGTGTAATGATGCGCAAATGCCATCAGAATACTTGTCCGGTGGGAGTTGCCACACAGAATGAGGAATTACGTAAACGCTTTCATGGGCGTAGTGAATATTTGGTAAATTTCTTCACATTCCTGGCACAGGAGGTCCGCGAGCATTTGGCCGAAATGGGATTCACCAGAATGGATGATATTATCGGACGCACAGACTTGATCGAACGCAAGTCCGTTGCCAACGACCCGAATCCGAAACATGCGTTAATCGACTTCACCAAATTGCTGGCACGCATTGATAACAACGCGGCTATCCGCCATGTCATCGATCAGGATCACGGTGTTTCTACTGTAAAGGATGTAACCCTTATTGATGCGGCACAGGAAGCTATTGAACATGAGAAAGAGATTTCTTTAGAATATACGATTGCCAATACAGACCGTGCAATAGGTGCCATGCTCTCCGGAGTGATTGCCAAGAAATACGGTGCTAAAGGATTGCCGGAACATACGCTGAATGTGAAGTTCAAAGGCTCGGCAGGTCAGTCTTTCGGGGCTTTCCTCGTACCGGGAGTTAACTTTAAACTGGAAGGTGAAGCAAACGATTATCTGGGTAAAGGATTGAGCGGCGGACGCATCTCCGTATTGCCTCCTATCCGCAGCAACTTCGAAGCCGAAAAGAATACAATTGCCGGTAATACCTTGCTTTATGGAGCAACAAGCGGTGAAGTATATATCAACGGTCGTGTAGGAGAACGCTTCGCAGTTCGTAACTCCGGTGCAGTTGCCGTAGTGGAAGGTGTGGGCGACCATTGTTGCGAATACATGACAGGAGGTCGTGTGGTAGTCCTCGGACAAACCGGACGTAACTTTGCAGCCGGTATGAGTGGCGGTGTGGCTTACGTATGGAACAAGGATGGCAACTTCGATTATTTCTGCAACATGGAAATGGTGGAACTGTCACTCATCGAAGAAGCCAGCTACCGGAAGGAGCTACACGAACTAATCCGCCAACATTATCTGTACACAGGCTCAAAACTAGCCCGTACCATGCTTGACAACTGGAATCATTATGCAGAACAGTTCATCCAAGTAGTACCCATCGAATACAAAAAAGTATTGCAGGAGGAACAGATGAGAAAATTACAACAAAAAATTGCAGACATGCAAAGAGACTATTAGATTTACAATTTGACTATTTACAATTTACTATTTGAATGTATAGTCTGTAAATAGTCAAATAGCAAATGACAAGATAGTCTAAAAATAGTAAATAGTAAATCGTCAAATAGTAAATAACAAGATGGGAGATCCTAAAGCATTTCTAAATATACCTCGACAAGAGGCGGGATACCGCCCTGTAAACGAGCGAATCGCTGACTATAGTCAGGTAGAACAGACTTTGAATACAAACAGCCGTAAATTGCAGGCGTCACGCTGTATGGATTGCGGCGTACCTTTCTGTCATTGGGCATGCCCGATAGGAAATAAACAACCGGAATGGCAGGATGCATTATACAGGGGAAAATGGAAGGAGGCATACGAAGTATTGTCGTCTACTTGCGATTTTCCGGAATTTACAGGACGTATTTGTCCTGCTCTTTGCGAAAAATCGTGTGTGTTGAAACTTTCCTGCGATCAGCCGGTGACTATTCGCGAGAATGAAGCAGCTATCGTGGAAGCGGCTTTTCGTGAAGGATATATACAGGTAAAGACGCCGAGAAGAAACGGAAAGAAAGTGGCGGTGATTGGTGCGGGTCCTGCCGGATTGGTGGTGGCTAATCAGCTGAATTTAAAAGGATATAGCGTTACTTTATTCGATAAGGACGAAGCGCCCGGAGGGTTATTACGGTTCGGTATTCCTAATTTCAAACTGGATAAGAATGTAATTGACCGACGGATGAAGATATTGGCTGCAGAAGGAATACTGTTTGAGATGGGAGTAGAAATAGACATCAATCATTTGCCGGAAGGATTCGACGCTTACTGCATCTGTACCGGAACGCCGACTGCACGTGATTTGAGTATTCCGGGACGTGAACTGAAAGGCATCCATTTCGCACTTGAAATGCTGGCACAGCAGAACAGGATTCTGGCAGGACAGACTTTCCCGAAAGATAAATTGGTGAATGCCAAAGGCAAAAAAGTACTTGTGATAGGTGGCGGAGATACCGGTTCCGACTGCATCGGAACCAGTGTGAGACAGGGAGCCGTCAGTGTCACTCAAATCGAAATCATGCCGAAACCTCCTGTCGGCTACAATCCGGCTACTCCTTGGCCACAATGGCCGGCAGTCTTTAAAACGACTTCCAGCCATGAAGAAGGTTGTACACGCCGCTGGTGCCTGGCTTCCAATCAGTTCCTCGGAAAGAATGGAAAAGTGACAGGTGTAGAAGTGGAAGAAGTGGAATGGATTCCGGCAGCAGATGGCGGACGTCCCACGATGAAACCAACAGGGAAGAAGGAAGTCATCGAAGCTGATATGGTATTATTGGCAATGGGATTCCTGAAACCGGAACAACCGAAATTTGCAAAGAATGTATTCCTAGCCGGTGATGCCGAGACTGGCGCCAGCCTGGTGGTACGCGCCATGGCGGGAGGACGAAAGGCTGCTGCGGAAATAGATGCTTATCTAATACAATAAGGTTTGCAACAGTGTACAACAAGAAGCTCGATTGCTATTACCGGTTCGTTCCATATCTGTGGAACTAAACGATAACAGATATGGAACTAAAGGGAAACAGTTGTGGAACTAAACGATAACAATTATGGAACGAATTAAGAATAGCTAATCAGCTTCTTAGAAATAGCGAATAAACAATCAACAGATTACATTACCCCCTCTAAAAATTAAAGTTATGTGTGGAATAGCAGGTATACTCAACATCAAAGTTCAAACGAAAGAACTAAGAGATAAAGCACTGAAAATGGCCCAGAAGATCCGTCATCGCGGACCGGACTGGAGCGGAATCTATGTAGGCGGAAGTGCCATCCTGGCACACGAACGTCTTTCCATTGTCGACCCGCAGAGTGGCGGACAACCGTTATACTCTCCCGATCGTAAACAGGTGCTCGCCGTAAATGGTGAGATTTACAATCACCGTGATATTCGAGCTAAATATGCGGGAAAATATAACTTTCAAACCGGAAGTGACTGTGAGGTAATTCTTGCCCTTTACAAAGATAAAGGCATCCATTTTTTGGAAGATATCAGCGGTATCTTCGCTTTCGTGCTTTATGATGAGGAAAAGGATGAATTTCTAATTGCCCGTGATCCGATAGGGGTTATTCCTTTATATATAGGAAAAGATAAAGAGGGAAAAATCTACTTCGGCAGCGAGTTGAAAGCTCTCGAAGGATTTTGTGACGAATATGAAGTATTCCTCCCCGGACATTATTTCTATAGTAAAGAGGGAAAAATGAAACGTTGGTATTCGCGCGACTGGACAGAATATGAAACCGTCAAAGAGAATGATGCACAAACCGAGGATGTGAAAGTGGCATTGGAAGAGGCTGTGCACCGCCAGTTAATGAGTGACGTACCGTATGGAGTGTTGCTTTCGGGCGGGTTAGATAGTTCTGTTATCTCTGCCATTGCCAAAAAATATGCGGCAAAACGTATAGAAACAGACGGTGCAAGCGATGCATGGTGGCCTCAACTCCACTCTTTCGCCATCGGTCTAAAGGACGCCCCCGATTTGATTAAAGCGCGTGAGGTGGCCGAATATATCGGTACCGTCCATCATGAGATCAACTACACCGTTCAGGAAGGTCTGGATGCTGTTCGCGACGTAATTTATTTCATCGAGACGTATGATGTAACTACCGTACGCGCTTCCACTCCCATGTATTTATTGGCGCGTGTCATTAAATCAATGGGAATCAAAATGGTGTTGAGCGGTGAAGGTGCTGATGAAGTTTTCGGGGGGTATCTGTATTTCCACAAGGCCCCTACTCCACAGGCATTTCACGAAGAAACAGTACGTAAACTTTCAAAGTTGCACATGTACGATTGCCTCCGTGCCAATAAAAGTTTATCAGCATGGGGAGTAGAAGGACGCGTCCCTTTCCTTGATAAAGAATTTCTCGACGTGGCAATGAACCTGAACCCGAAAGCTAAAATGTGCCCCGGAAAAAACATTGAGAAACGAATTGTTCGCGAAGCCTTTGCCGATATGTTACCGGAAAGTGTGGCTTGGAGACAGAAAGAGCAGTTCAGTGACGGTGTAGGATATTCATGGATTGACACATTGAGAGAGATCACAGCAGCTGCCGTGAGCGATGAGCAAATGGAACATGCTGCCGAACGTTTCCCGATCAATACGCCACAAAACAAAGAAGAGTACTACTATCGTAGCATTTTCGAAGAGCATTTCCCCAGTGAAAGTGCAGCACGCACCGTCCCCAGTGTTCCGAGTGTAGCCTGCTCCACAGCAGAAGCACTAGCCTGGGATATCGCTTTCAGAAATCTGAATGAGCCTAGCGGACGTGCAGTGAAAGGAATACATGAAGAGGCCTATACTTAACTGATAAAAAATAACGGAAACAGCAAATTCTGTTATTCTTTTGTAGCATTTCTATTCTAAAATCCCAAGGATTAACGCAGATTAGCATATTATCGGCTGATTTGCGTTTTCTTTTTTATAATTTTGAGGCCAAACCCAATTAAATCTATCAAACTTTTAAAAGATCAAACAAATGAATTTAAAAAAAATGATGATGGCTTCTGCCCTTCTAATGGCTGCTTGTTGTATGCAGGCACAGACAAAAGTGATAGCTCACCGCGGTTTCTGGAAAACTCCGGGATCATCGCAGAACAGTATTTCATCACTTCTAAAAGCAGATTCCATCGGTTGTTACGGTTCAGAATTTGACGTATGGATCGCGAAGGATAACAAGTTAGTGGTTAACCATGATCCTGTATATAAGATGAGGCCGATGGAATATTCCAAAGGTGATGCACTGACCGGACTTAAATTATCCAACGGAGAAAACTTACCCAGCCTGGAACAGTATCTGGAAACTGGAAAAAACTGTAAAACCCAATTGATTCTCGAACTGAAAGCACATAGCAACAAGAAACGTGAGACTAAAGCGGTGCAAGGAATTGTTGCCATGGTGAAGAAAATGGGACTGGAAAACCGTATGGAATATATCACGTTCTCTCTACATGCCATGAAAGAGTTTATCCGTCTGGCTCCTGCCGGTACTCCGGTATATTACCTTAACGGGGAATTGTCTCCCAAAGAGCTGAAAGAACTGGGTGCTGCCGGTCTGGACTATCACATGGGAGTGATTAAGAAACACCCCGAATGGATCAAAGAAGCGCACGACCTCGGCTTGAAAGTCAACGTATGGACAGTAGACGAAGTAGAAGATATGAAATGGCTGATCGAGCAAAAGGTAGATTTCATCACCACTAACGAACCGGTCATCTTACAAGAAGAATTAAAGAAGTTCTAATCCTGAAAGGACACTTTTTTAAAAGCAAATTGAACAGCAAGCTTGAAGAAAAGACTCTTTGGGCTTGCCATAACAAAGAAATAGTGCTACCTTTGTATGTTGAATTAACAATGAAAGGAGAAAGCAAAGTGGCAAAGCCAATAAAAGAAACCCCAATTTTGTTTGGGGAGGATGCCCGGAAATTTGAAGCGCGAATGAAAGAAAAACGTAGAGAGACACCGGAACAAAAAGCAATCAGATTGAAACGTTACAAAGCCGTAATGAACGTTTTCAAAGATTGATAAGTATGATTTTAACAGAAGAAATATTTCAAGAGACATATATAGTGCGCCGCTTGAAAATGAAAGAATCAGTGAAATCGTTCGACTGTGGTGACACAGATCTGAACGATTTTATTTTAAATGAGTCATTATTATATCGGAAAGCATTACTCGCAGTAAGCTATGTTGTTGAAGACAAGAAAGATAATAATCGGGTTGCTGCCTATTTCAGTCTGGCTAATGATAGAATCTCATTAACTGATTTTAAAGATAAAACTGAATTTAATCATTTCCGAAAGCATCGTTTTGTAAATGAAAAGCGATTAAGAAGTTATCCGGCAGCGAAGATTTGTCGTTTAGGAGTAGATCGTTTAGTGAAGGGTACAGGCATGGGCTCATTCCTTTTAGCTTTTATTCAGAGCTATTTTGTTATAAATAATAAAACAGGGTGCCGCTTTCTTACCGTAGATGCCTATTCCGAAGCTGTTCCATTTTATATAAAGAATGGTTTTGTCCCGCTGACACCTGAAGATGAAAATTCTTCTACTCGTTTGTTGTTTTTTGATTTGAATGATATTGTTGATGATGAAGTATCAGAAGGATAATAATTATGTTATATATAAGAAAAAGTGCTATTATTCAGTAAGTTTAACTCACGTGATAGCACTTTTTTAATAAACCGACAGATGAAATTACAATCTCTCATCTTATTGAAAATCATCCAATACCTCTTTTAATTCTTCTACCGTAAGCTCTCCTACCTGCCTCCAAAGTTCATGACTCTTATGCAATAGAAGGAAAGCCGGTACTGTTTCTACATTATGAGCATCAGCAATTGCTCTATTCTCTTCTGCATTCACTCTAATCAATTCCACAGTTCTCTTTTCGTAAGTTCGAAGCACAGGCCCTATCCACTCATAATGAGGGGACCAATCGGCATAGAACACCACCAACACCAAATGGTTGGTTTTAATAGCTGTTTCTAATTGTTTCTCTATATTCATATCGCTACGTTTTTATATTAATGATAGTGCTAAAACAATGAATACAGAAAAAGGTTCTTCAAAACACTCCGCAAACAATATGATAGAGAAATAAGGATTTTCACTTTCATATCGTCAAAAGAAAAAAAATATATTTCTTGTTTTTATAACTAATTTAATGAATTATCAGGGCTAAATATTCTTCATATATAATGGAAGGATATGCAAAACAATTCGCTCAAATAACAGTTTATTAATATATAGATATATATAATTTCAAATTATAACTAAACACAGTCATATCAAAGGCGATTATAAGTTATAAGAAAATAAATAGATATTAGACATGCTTTTTAATAAAATATAAAGCAAAAAGTCATACCTTTGCATTGTAATAAAACAAAAGGATACAACAACCAATAAATACCAATCAAAATGACAACAAAAACCAAGTTTACCAAAATGCATGGAGCAGGAAATGACTACATATATGTAGACACGACCAGATATCCGATAGCAGACCCTGAAAAGAAGGCAATCGAATGGAGCAAGTTTCATACAGGAATCGGAAGCGATGGACTTATATTGATTGGTGTCTCTGATAAAGCGGATTTCAGTATGCGTATTTTCAATGCCGACGGTTCGGAAGCAATGATGTGTGGCAATGGTAGCCGCTGCGTAGGCAAATATGTATATGAATACGGATTGACTGATAAAACAGAAATAACTTTGGATACACTATCGGGAATTAAAATTCTGAAATTGCAGGTAGAGGGAAAAATAGTCAGTACAGTCACCGTAGATATGGGCAGTCCGCAAGAAACAGGAGAGATTGATTGGGGAAAGAAATATCCTTTCCAATCTACTAAAGTATCAATGGGCAATCCTCATCTTGTCACATTTATTGATGACATTACCCGAATTAATCTGCCGGAAATCGGTCCTGAACTGGAGAATCATCCTCTCTTTCCCGACAGAACGAATGTAGAGTTTGCACAGATCGTCGGTAAAGACACCATACGGATGAGAGTGTGGGAAAGAGGATCGGGAATTACTCAAGCTTGCGGAACAGGTGCCTGCGCCACAGCAGTAACCGCCTTCATCAACGGACTTGCAGGAAGAAAAAGCGATGTGATAATGGATGGAGGGACAGTCACCATCGAATGGGATGAAACCTCCGGACATATATTAATGACCGGACCGGCAACCAAGGTTTTCGATGGGGAAATTGTTGAAGAAGTTGAGAGTTGAGAATGGAGAGTTGAGAATGAATAGTAATAGAAACTTAAAACAATAACAAGATGGCATTAGTAAACGAGCATTTTTTAAAATTACCGGGAAGTTATTTATTCTCGGATATAGCGAAAAAGGTAAATACTTTCAGGATAACGCATCCCAAACAGGACATCATCCGGCTAGGTATCGGCGACGTTACGCAGCCACTTCCTCCAGCCTGTATAGAAGCAATGCATAAAGCGGTAGAAGAACTGGCCGGCAAAGATACATTCCGCGGATATGGTCCTGAACAGGGATATGATTTTCTGATTGAAGCAATCATAAAGAACGATTTCGCTCCACGCGGGATTCATTTCTCGGCATCCGAGATTTTTGTCAGTGACGGGGCTAAAAGCGATACCGGAAATATAGGTGATATTCTTCGCCACGACAATAGCGTAGGTGTTACAGATCCCATTTATCCGGTTTACATAGACAGTAACGTTATGTGCGGACGCGCCGGAGTATTGGAAGAAGAAACGGGTAAATGGAGCAACGTTACTTATATGCCTTGCACAAGTGAGAACAACTTTATCCCGGAAATTCCGGACAAACGGATAGACATCGTTTATCTCTGTTATCCGAACAACCCGACAGGGACCACCTTAACCAAACCGGAACTGAAAAAGTGGGTGGATTATGCCTTAGCAAACGATACACTGATTCTGTTCGATGCCGCTTACGAGGCATATATCCAGGACGAGAATGTCCCCCACTCTATCTATGAGATTAAGGGAGCTAAAAAGTGCGCGATTGAATTCCGTAGTTTTTCAAAAACGGCAGGATTTACAGGAGTACGCTGCGGATATACCGTGGTTCCGAAAGAGCTCACTGCCGCCACTCTGGAAGGCGATCGCATACCACTCAACAGATTGTGGAACCGTCGCCAGTGTACTAAGTTTAACGGCACTTCTTATATTACCCAACGGGCAGCTGAAGCCGTTTACAGTGCAGAAGGCAAGGCACAGATTAAGAAAACAATCGACTATTATATGACCAACGCAAAAATCATGAAGGAAGGACTGGAAGCCACGGGACTGAAAGTATACGGCGGCGTCAACGCTCCCTACTTGTGGGTGAAAACTCCGAACGGACTTTCTTCATGGCGATTCTTCGAACAGATGTTGTATGAAGCCAATGTGGTCGGTACTCCCGGTGTAGGTTTCGGGCCAAGCGGTGAAGGGTATATCCGTTTAACTGCATTCGGCGAACGCAACGACTGTATCGAAGCGATGAGAAGAATAAAAAACTGGCTCTGATTGAATGAATAATGGATAGCGGGAAATAGAAAGTTCAACATGCCCCCATTAAACGAACATCATCATTCCTGCAGGATCAGTTATCCATAATCAGTTATCCATAAAAAACGATAGTATTTTGCGCGCTACTATATAACAAATGGACCGTACATCCACATTTTTCTAACTTTTAAAGGTAAAAAGACGATGAAAACGACGATTAACAACAAATTGGGGGTAATAACAGTAGCATTATTACTGTCAGGACTTGTCCCGTCTACAATGATGGCACAAGATAAGGTAGAAGCTTCCGTTGGGGCAGATTTGGTAAGTGGTTACATCTGGCGCGGTCAGAATTTAGGCGGAGTTAGCGTCCAGCCTTCACTGGGAATCTCTTACAAAGGTTTATCACTCGGAGCATGGGGATCAGTAGGAATTGAATCCAAAGATGCAAAAGAGTTTGACTTAACTATCGGTTATTCAATTGGTGGATTTAGTGTTTCAATAACGGATTATTGGTTTGATAAAACATATACAGGGGATGTAGATGAATACGGAAAGGAGATTTATACAACCAATAAGTATTTCCAATATGGGGCCTATTCTACAGCACATGTATTTGAAGCACAAGTGGGATATGATTTCGGTCCGCTAGCCGTCAACTGGTACACAAACTTTGCAGGTGCCGACGGTGTGAAAGAAAACGGCAAAAGAGCTTATTCTTCTTACCTCGCACTTAGCGCACCTTTCAAATTGGGAGGTCTCGACTGGACAGTAGATTTAGGTATGGTTCCCTGGGAAACAACTTTTTATAATGGCTATACCAGTGGATTCTGCGTAACAGACATCAGTCTCGGAGCATCCAAGGAGATTAAAATCACAGATTCCTTCTCCGTACCGACATTTGCCAAAGTAACAGTGAACCCACGCACTGAAGGAGCCTACTTTGCTTTCGGACTAAGTTTTTAAGAGAGAGAATTTACAATACAAAGAGCGTATAGGGATTAGAAAAGGTAGTTAGAGTTTAGATTTTATCGGTTTGTTGTATGGTAACCTGCTATGGCTACCGCTACCCTATACCTCTTTCTTTTACAGAACACACTAATATTTAAGGTATATGAAAAAGATTGAAGCTATCATCCGTAAAACCAAATTCGAGGACGTAAAAGACGCCCTACTCGAAGCGGACATCGAATGGTTCTCTTATTACGATGTAAGAGGCATTGGAAAAGCACGGCAAGGACGTATCTACCGTGGCGTAGTTTATGACACCAGCACCATTGAACGAATTTTGATCTCTATTGTCGTGCGCGACAAGAATACCGAGAAAACAGTGCAGGCTATCATCAAAGCTGCACAGACCGGAGAAATCGGTGACGGACGTATTTTCGTCATTCCTATTGAAGACGCTATCCGCATACGCACTGCCGAACGTGGTGACATAGCCCTCTACAATGCAGAACAAGAACGTTAAATAAGATTATACTATTATGGATACAAAATATAAAAGCCATAGCTTCGTAAAGCTGTGGATAGCCACTACTATATTCATTTTGTGCTGTTTTACTACTGATATGTCAGCACAAAACACGGCCGCTGCCGATACAGTTACAGCAGTTACAGAAACAATTACCGAAGTCGTTACCGCTCCTGCCGAAGAAGCATCAGCAGCTCCCGATACGGTTGGTGAATTAGCTCTTGGATTGAATACTGTATGGATGTTGCTTGCAGCAATGCTCGTATTCTTCATGCAGCCGGGATTTGCATTAGTAGAAGCAGGTTTTACCAGAGTGAAAAATACTGCCAACATTCTGATGAAGAACTTTGTAGACTTCATGTTCGGCTCTTTACTATACTGGTTTATCGGTTTCGGATTGATGTTCGGCGCAGGCGGATTCATCGGAATGCCCCACTTCTTCGACCTTTCTTTCATTGATAATGGTCTGCCAACCGAAGGATTCCTCATATTCCAAACCGTATTTTGTGCGACAGCAGCTACAATTGTATCAGGAGCCATGGCAGAACGCACAAAATTCTCCATGTATATCGTCTACACCATCTTTATCAGTGTACTGATTTATCCGATATCCGGTCACTGGACATGGGGCGGAGGCTGGTTGATGAACGGTGAAGAAGGTTCTTTCATGATGAGTCTCTTCGGAACCACCTTCCATGACTTTGCCGGTTCTACGGTCGTTCACTCTGTAGGTGGATGGATTGCTTTGGTAGGTGCTGCCATTCTTGGTCCCCGTATCGGTAAATATGGTAAAGACGGCAAATCAAAAGCTATCCCAGGCCATAGCCTGACTATTGCCGCACTAGGCGTATTCATTCTTTGGTTCGGATGGTTCGGATTCAACCCCGGTTCTCAATTGGCAGCAGCAACCGAAGCCGATGCTATCGCCATCTCCCACGTATTCCTGACAACGAATCTGGCTGCTTGTGCCGGTGGTTTCTTCGCTCTGTTGGTGAGCTGGATGAAATATGGAAAACCTTCCCTGTCATTGACACTGAATGGTATCTTGGCAGGGCTGGTAGGCATCACAGCAGGATGTGACGCAGTATCTCCTGCAGGAGCAGCCTTAATAGGTGCAATATGTGGTGTCGTAATGATATTCTCCGTTGACTTCATTGACAAGGTGTTAAAGATAGACGATCCGGTAGGTGCATCTTCTGTACATGGTGTTTGTGGCTTTTTAGGAACTATTCTTACAGGTTTGTTCTCCACCAGTGAAGGTTTATTCTATGGCTACGGTTTCGGATTCCTCGGTGCACAAATATTTGGAGCATTGGTAGTAGGTGCATGGGCAGCAGGCATGGGATTCATCATTTTCAAAACGCTTGATAAGATTCACGGACTTCGCGTTCCGGCACGTATCGAAGAAGAAGGTCTTGATATTTACGAACACGGAGAATCTGCTTACAACTAATTTAGTGATGAACGGTTTAGTGATTAGTGAAAGACAGCTACGCACAACTTACTACTAATCACTACCCCGCTAATCACAGAAAAAACTTCCGGACAGGTTTGATCGCCTTTCCGGGAACCACATAACAAAGTAATTATTTACTCTAACATATTTAACAACAAATCAAATCAGGTATTATGTCAAAACTTAGATTCAGAGTAGTAGAGACAGCTTTCAAGAAAAAGGCTGTTGAGGTAGCAACACCTGCCGAACGTCCTTCGGAGTATTTCGCCAAGTATGTATTCAACAAGGAGAAAATGTTCAAATACCTTCCCAGCAAGGTATACAATGCACTGATTGACGCCATTGACAACGGTGCTCCGCTAGATCGCAGTATTGCCGACGAGGTAGCTGCCGGCATGAAGAAATGGGCCATTGAAATGGGTGTTACTCATTATACGCACTGGTTCGCACCGCTGACCGAAGGCACAGCTGAAAAACATGATGCTTTCGTTGAACATGATGGCAAAGGCGGTATGATGGAAGAATTTACTGGTAAACTGCTTGTACAGCAGGAACCGGATGCTTCTTCTTTCCCGAATGGCGGTATCCGTAACACATTCGAAGCCCGTGGTTACAGCGCATGGGACCCCTCATCACCTGCTTTCATTGTAGATGATACACTTTGCATCCCAACTGTGTTTATTGCATATACCGGTGAAGCTCTCGACTATAAAGCTCCCTTGCTGAAAGCATTGCGTGCCGTAGATAAAGCTGCTGTAGACGTATGTCGTTACTTCAACCCGGAAGTGAAAAAAGTAGTTGCTTACTTGGGCTGGGAACAGGAATACTTCCTCGTAGACGAAGGATTGTATGCCGCACGCCCGGACTTGCTAATGACCGGTCGTACTTTGATGGGACATGACAGTGCCAAAAACCAACAGTTGGAGGACCACTACTTCGGTGCTATCCCCACCCGCGTAGCCGCTTTCATGAAGGATCTCGAAATTGAAGCGTTAAAGCTGGGTATTCCTGTTAAGACCCGTCACAACGAGGTTGCCCCGAACCAGTTCGAGTTAGCCCCCATCTTTGAAGAGTGTAACCTTGCTAACGACCATAACTTGCTGATTATGTCATTGATGCGTAAGGTTAGTCGCCGTCATGGTTTCCGCGTACTGCTTCATGAAAAACCTTTTAAGGGCGTCAACGGATCGGGCAAACACAACAACTGGTCGCTGGGAACTGACACGGGCATTTTATTAATGGGACCGGGTAAGACTCCGGAAGATAACCTGCGTTTTGTTACTTTCGTCGTAAACACATTGATGGCAGTTTATCATCATAACGGATTGTTGAAAGCTTCTATCTCCAGCGCTACCAACGCCCACCGTCTGGGAGCTAATGAGGCACCTCCTGCCATCATCTCCTCTTTCCTAGGGAAGCAATTGTCGCAGGTATTGGATCACATTGAAAACAGTACGAAAGATGATTTGATTAGTCTTAGCGGCAAACAGGGAATGAAGTTGGATATTCCGCAGATTCCCGAATTGTTGATTGATAATACTGACCGTAACCGTACCTCTCCTTTTGCTTTCACCGGAAACCGTTTTGAGTTCCGTGCCGTAGGTTCCGAGGCAAACTGTGCGTCTGCCATGATTGCATTGAACTCTGCCGTAGCAGACCAATTGGTGAAGTTTAAGAAAGATGTGGATGCTTTGATTGAAAAAGGAGAACCTAAAGTGTCTGCCATTCTCGAAATTATCCGTGGATATATCAAGGAATGTAAAGCGATTCATTTTGACGGCAATGGTTACAGCGACGAATGGAAGAAAGAAGCAGCCCGTCGTGGACTGGATTGCGAAACCAGTGTTCCTGTTATCTTCGATAACTACCTGAAACCGGAAACCATTGCCATGTTCGAAGCTACCGGCGTAATGACAAAGAAAGAACTGGAAGCCCGCAACGAAGTGAAATGGGAAACGTATACGAAGAAGATTCAGATCGAGGCGCGTGTATTGGGTGATTTGGCTATGAACCATATCATTCCGGTGGCCACTCAATATCAAACGGATTTAATTAATAATGTCTATAAGATGCAATCTCTTTTCCCGGCAGAAAAGGCAGCGAAATTGTCTGCTAAAAACCTGGAACTTATTGAAGAGATTGCCGACCGCACAGCCTTCATCAAGGAACATGTAGATGCAATGATTGAAGCTCGTAAGGTTGCGAACAAGATAGAAAGCGAACGGGAAAAAGCCATTGCCTACCACGACACGATCGTTCCGGCACTGGAAGAAATCCGCTACCACATCGATAAGTTGGAACTCATTGTTGACAACCAGATGTGGACGCTTCCGAAATACAGGGAACTGTTATTTGTGAGATAGAAAAAAAGAACGGTGAACGATAAACGGTGAACAAATTGCACTGCAACGCATTTACCGTTTACCACTCACAGTTCACCGTTATGAAATTATCTATTTCTTTTGTTGGTTGTTTTAAGTTTGCGGGGAGGGGTGCTGTGAAGCAGTCCTCTTCTTTTTTATTCAACAGGATAAAATTCATTTTTAACTAACTCATAAAAAGCCGCAATCAACTTTTCTTTTCGAGGATGGGAAGAACTTAACAAGATAGAAACATATAATTGATACCCTTCAGTAGTAGCCGAAGCATCAAATTTTAGAATATCTTTGGTTTTAAAATTAGTATACCACCGACTAAACAATCTATTTCTTTTATTTTCTTTTCCATCAATATTATCGCATACAAGAATCATTGCTCTTTCTTTACTTTGAAAGAATTCTTGTAAGATCGTAACAATTGTTGCCGCTATCTTTGGATCAATAGGATGAGGAGTTGATTCTTCCGGTTCAAAACTAAAAGTATATACTTCGGGATATTCAGTAAATGTTCCTCTTTCTAAAAAATCAAGAGAAAAGCTTTGCTTTACGTGAGCTTTTCTCTTGATTTTTTCGTTCAACTCTCCCAGTCTTCTATCTTTTTTGTAGAATATTGTTTACATATTCTTATTTTTTCCTTCCCACCCATGCATTATGTACATGTCTTTTTTAGGGGAAGTTAAAACCTCTCCTGTTTTTCCTGTTATTTTAGTTAGATTATGCTGCCTTTCTTTTTTTCTTTTCGACCTTTTCTATCATACATACCGCATTGGCTGTATGTATCCCAAAGAAAATCCAAAGTACTTCCGTTTTCCTGTTTCTAGCTTTTATCCTGGCCAGTGAGTAATGTTGTTTCTGCGTTCCAAAACTTCCTTCCAGGCGGGTAGCTCTTTCACGGCTGAGTTCCGACCGTAAGATTTTCCGAAGCGGCTCATCTTTGGCAGCTCTGCCCTTACGCTTAAAGGAAGTACTTATATGATATTTTGTACAAAATTTCCGGTTGGCATTATTGGCATAGATTGAATCCGCCGCAAGCGCCTTAACCCTAACCCCGGTCAGTTGTTGTTGCAGATGAATACAGTCTTTCAAACGTACTCCTTCGTTAAAAGCCTTAAAGGAGATATGTTCTATAAAGGAGATTCCGTCTATCTGTATATTGTTGACTTTGGCTCCGAATTCAACGGATTTGGTTTCCTTGCCTCTGATAATGGGGCGAAGGTAATGCCGGTCGATACTCACGATACGGTTGGACACTTTTTTGCCTGCAAATAAATTCTTCCCTTGCTCAAGGACTGTCTGTATGACCGAGAAACGTCTTTGGTAATCAGAGGATAGTGTAAGCCTGTTCCTGTAGGATGAATGAAGCAGCTCCAGCTGGTCAAGTAACTTTTCCAATAACTGAAGTAACCTTCGTGTAATCATACGAGTCTGTGATTTCTTGCGTTTACGCAGTTTGCTATAAGCAAGATAGGCACGGCGTACATCAAGATACTTGTTACGGGGACGTTGTATGTGCAAGGTCTGGCAATGTTTGCACAGATGACGATGAAGCCATACAATACCTTCCCATAAGAGTTTGGTATCAGTAGGGAAACGCAGATGACTTTCATAACAGGTGGCATCGGTCATACAGACATGAAGGTTCTCAAGATAAGGTGTCCAATGCTCGGCAAGAATGAGCTGGAGGGACTCAACGTCAAGGCGATCCGCTAGTTCCTGACGAATTGCACTAACGATTTTAGGATTGGTTAGTGGATGAAGCGGATCAATCTGAACACCACAAAATAACTGGTAATGAATATTACCGTTTAAATGCTCAATCAGTTGTGCATCGGAAAAGTTGGTATAGGACTTCAAGACCATCAAGGCTATTTTACCTTCGGGAGAAAAATAACTTTTACGCCCAAAAGGAGAGGACTTCAAATGCATTTGTCGGGCCAGTTCCGAGAAAGGGAACAGAGAATGGAGGCGACCTAATTCACTCGTTGCAAAACTTTGACGATATTTTTTAAGCATATCGAACTCAGTAAAACCTAAACAAGGTTCGATTTCTGAGATTTTTTGTATCTTTACCATGTGTTTTTATTTTTAATTACCCCCGTTTTGGCCGTCAAACCGTTTTTTGGGGGGAATGCTTAAAGATACAAAAAAGGCAACTAACTCGCAATGAATTAGTTGCCTTAAATTTTATTATTTTAGGAATATCCCTACTTCGTCAAAATCCGGGTGATATACAGAGTAATCAACAAAATAAGCGATGTATTTTACACCGCTTATCGTTATAAATGAGTAGTTCCAATCTGATTCCTTACAGAATTCATACGGGAGTTGAGAATTTGATGTCACGCTCTTTGGCTATTTTTTTCAAGTCTCCACCCTCCTGTATACATTTCCTTATCGCTTTCTTGTCCTCCAATACTTTTTGAAAGAAAGAAGAAGATTTGCTTTGTTTCTTTTCAGGCTTCATACATTTGTTTTTATTATACCACAAAGATACTCTTTTTCAGAGACATAACAACATTACCTACTATTTTTTCTTTTTTATTCGATTATCTTTGCATCCTCAATATCATCATCGTCATGTACCACCGGAGTCTTCGGACGACGACGGGTAAACTTGAACCAGTTGATTAATTCGGTAAGCGAATAAACCAAACTACTCACACCAATAATTATAAATGCAGTATTACGTGCTCCTGTCGGATTAAACAAAGCGATGATACCCGCAATAAGAATCAATGAAGGAACCAGGTAAAACGCTCCCGGAACGGGCATCCACCGACGTGCCATCGATAAAGAAGCAATCTGTTGCACTCCTCCCATTATCAGGATAAATCCCAATAAAAACATCAGAACATCTGCAAAGAATTCAGGCATCACAATCAGCCAAAGTCCAAATAACAAACTGCCGATTCCTTCTATCGGGAAACGGGGAGCCGCTTCACCTTCCTGTCTTTTCCGGCCGAAATAACCAAAAAGGCTGATAACACCGGGAATCAAAAAGGCAACACCAACTGTAATGACAATATAGCTGGCAGCCGCATTTGGCCAAATAACGAGCACCAATCCTATTACAAGTGCAAAGAGAATGCGAATAAGGGAATAATTCATTGTTTTCATAAATTCTATATTTTTTAACCGAGTCTGTTTCAATACTTTTGCGAATATAAGTGTTTCTACTGATATATAAAAATAACAAATAAACATTGTAATAAGTTCGTAATAATATCGTTATGACGATTACATCTCGCATTGATATTTCTGCAGAAAATTTAAACAGTTCTCTTTCAGTATGAAACAATATAAGTTGAAACCAGACCGGGCCGATGTTATTGTTCCTACCATCGGACTGTCCGACGGTATCATCGATAGTCTGTACACGCAAAATATGAACAAGGTTTAATTCTCTACAATCTTGATGCATCAATACAAAAAGCTCCTGATACTAGTGTATATTCAAACTTTGTATCGGGAGTTTTTGTCTCATCTTGCTATAATGTACAGATTCGTCCTTAAAGAGGTAAATATTCAAATTTTGTTCTCTATATTTGTGCAACTATATATTTGATAAGATGGATATAAAACTTAGAATTGAGCAACCTTCGGATTATAATGAAACCGAAAATGTCACACGGGAAGCCTTTTGGAATCATTTTTCTCCGGGGTGTGACGAACATTATCTGCTCCATATCATGCGTAACCATCCCAAATTTGTACCGGAACTCGATATTGTTGCAGAACTTAATGGCAAGATTGTCGGCAATGTGGTCTGCCTTAAATCATTTATCATGGCAGATGACGGTAACCAATATGAAGTATTGAGTCTGGGGCCTATTTCTGTTCTTCCCGAATATCAACAGAAAGGTATTGGAGGAAAAATGATTGCGCTGACCAAAGAACGAGCTTTCGATATGGGATTTCGTGCCATTTTACTTTGCGGTGATCCGGATTATTACCTCCGGCAAAGATTCATTCCTGCTGAAACATTAGGGATTCGCACCGAAGATAATATGTATGCCACAGCTCTTCATGTTTATGAATTATATGATAATGCTTTAGCCAACGCTAAAGGACGTTACATAGAAGATGAAATATATCAGGTCGATAAATCAGCTGCTAATGAGTTCGATAAGCGATTCCCTCCAAAGGAAATTATAGTTGGCACTCCGTCACAAAAGCGGTTCGATCAGATAGTAGTGATGCGGAGAAAAGCGATTTAAGTTTATTCAACCTTAAATCGCTTGATTTGTACATTACGGAAGTTCTATCGTGCTATGCCATCAAGCAACTATTATTCAACATAGCTACTATTCTTTGTCTCTTCATAGTTACAAAGCATTAAAATATATAATTGTAACAGAGAGAAAAAATGCCTTAACAATTGATGAAACCTATCTTATAGAAACTATAGTTTACAAAAAGTCACCATTGACACTTTGTAATTCTTAATCTACCAGGAATCGTTTCTTTCCTCCCTTTTATTGGAATAAAGAGTTTCTGTCACTGTAGAGGAATTTGCTCAAATCGTTATTCTATAATCAGGCACGATATATACACTTTTTGATACATCATCAAAGATTTTACCACCAAAAAGATATTATCTATACTAATAAAGTTCCCTTTTATTCTTTTCTATTTATCATTATCAAAGACCGAAGTAGAAAAATCAATGGAAGGAAAGTAGAAAATACTAACAATATTTACGACATAGCGACACTATCCCAATGGTTTGCTTACTCTATCCATAGCTTTTGGTGACATTATCCGCATCTTTTGCTTACTTTATCCTTATGTTTTTCACAAATATAACGATGCTTTTCAATGAGAAACACGGTGCTTTTGTACAAAACAAGCAAAATTTTCAGCATTTTAAAGGTTTTTGCTTGCTAACAGAGAAAAATAACAAAACATGTGAGATAGCAAAATCCCTGATTACACAAACAATCGTCAGTATAATCAGGGATTCTAAAACTTTATGTAAAAAGTGTAGAGATGACGAAAAGTTTAGTACTGAATCACCTTGTCACTACTAACAGTCTTATACCAATCTGTGGTTGAGCTCTGATCGTGTGCCCAATCTGCAAATTTAGAATATGCATTCGTTATCACTGTTGTTTCTGTTGGATAAACAAATTTATCAGGAACGCAAAGAGCCCAAGTATTATTAACTGCCTTGATTACTTCGAGCACTTCATTATCTGCTAATTGGCCATTCGCCGTAGCCGAATTAAAATGAGTCAAATGGATTTCCGTTCTCTTTTGACCTATCCCCTGATAAGCAATGAAGAAGTCTAAGCCATCTGTCACACTAGGGACAGATATTGTATTCTTAAGTTTGACGTTCACTTCAAGAATGTATATATCGGTCAGAGGGGTACTAGCATTCCCTGTATTCAACATGAGACGTTGTGCTCCTGTATATCCATATATAATGTGCGTCTCCTAAATGCGCTGTCACTGTACCATTTTCAATCGCTACCGGTTGAACCAGATAGCGTTTGTGCTCATCTATGCGTGCAACAAACACCTTATCAAGCGCTGTTGCACAATCCATCACCACATTCAAAGTCGTACTTTGATTGACAGTTCCTTCCGCTAAGAGTTTTGCTGTACTTCCCGGACTTAATGGATCGGCATCAAATATTTGTATCTTATAATCTACTCCCTGATCTCCATTAACTGACACACACGCTATCACACTTCGTGACACTGTCCAATCACCATCAAGATCGATGTTTTTTACAGGAAAAGTTTCTTCGTAAATTTGCTTCAGTTGATCTGCATCAAACAGATTTTTCTCATTATCAACACAACTGATAAAACTGATGGAAGACGCCAACAACGAGAAAGTGAATACTTTTGCAATGTTCTGTTTCATAATCTTTTAATGCTTTAGTTTGTTTTATTTGCGAAAAACATAAATCACTACTAATCAATAATCAGCAATGAACGCACAAAGATAATTGTATTTATAAACATTATACAGATTACATTGCATTTTCCGATTTGCAGTTAACATCTTTTAAAGCGCCTCACTCTAATTATTTATATTAGATGACAGTTAGTTATATCGTTGAATATAAAAATTTTAATACTATTTATTCAATAGTATACAGCAAAAAAAAGAGTTGCATGGAAATATGCAACTCTTCATAAAAAGACAAAGACTAAAAGGGGAAAATCAATGGCAATACAAAAATCATCACGATTCCCATAATAATCTGCAACGGTAATCCTACTTTTACATAATCCATAAAAGTATATTGTCCTGCAGGCATTACCAAGGCATTAGGCGGCGTAGAGAACGGAGAAGCAAAACACATACTTGCACCTACCGTCACGGCAAACAGGAAAGGAACCGGACTGACTCCAATCTGTATGGCACTTTGCAAAGCAATCGGAGCAAGCAAAACAGCGGTAGCCGTATTACTAATAAACATCGTCATCAACGAAGTCGTAAAATAAATACCTGCCATCAATGCAATCGGTCCATATGATCCCAAACCGTTCACCAATGTATTGGAAATATATTCCGAAGCTCCCGTTTTCTCCAATGCCAGAGACATAGGGAGCATGGCAGCAATCAATACAATACTTTCCCAGTTGATCGTTTTATAAGCCGCTTCCACATTGCGGAAACATCCCGTAAGCACCATCAATATACCCGCTATCATAACGGCTGTAACCGGAGCTACCGGAATGAAATCAAAAACCATCATTGCCACCATTAACACCATAATAGCAGCTGCTACCGGAGCTTTATAATCTAACGTAACTTTAGCCGCTTCCGCCAAAGGTTGTCCCAAAACAACCCAATCAGCATCTTCCTTGCTAAGACGGGCTATATTATTCCATGTTCCTTGCACCAAAAGCACGTCACCACTATGAATACGCTCATTCCCCAAATCTTGCAATAAATATTCCTTTTTACGACGAACCCCCAATACGTTCACATTAAACTTATCACGGAAACCAGCTGCTTTAATTGTCTGGTTTATCAAATTAGAAGATGGCATCAATACTATTTCAGCAATACCGATATCATAAAAATCAAGCGAATTAGTCGTACTTTTTGTTTCTTCCGTTGCATGGTCGCCCAAGATCTCCAACAGGTAATCTTCCGCAAAGAGTTGCACCTTATCAAAGTCTCCAGTCACATACAAAATATCCTCTACTTCTAACATCGTGTCCGGTGCAGCAAACTTTTGAGTAATCGTTTTTAGAAAACGATGTTGCGATGCATCACCACGACGAACTTCCATAATATTCAAACCATATTTACGGCGAATATCCAGATCAATAATTGTCTTCCCCAAAAGCCTTGAATCTTTTATCACCTGTAAACGAAACAAATTACTGGAAAGTCCATATTCATTAACCAACTGTTTCAATGACTTGCCCGAACGTTTATTATCATCTTTCTGGCCTTTTTTAGAAAGAAACCATTTACTAAGCGGCATCAGAACCAGTGTACCGACAATTACACAAACAATGCCGACAGGCAGGAAAGAGAAGAAAGAAAGCGGCTCAAGTCCGGCGGAAGTCAACGTATTCTGTATCACAAGGTTCGGCGGAGTACCAATCAGAGTCATCATACCTCCCATACTACTTGCAAAAGCCAACGGCATCAACAGCCTGCTGGGATTCATGCCGGCACTCATCGCCAGACTAACAACAATAGGAAGCATCAATGCCACCGTACCTGTGTTACTGACAAACGCGCCAATGACAGAAGTCACCAACATCACCAATAGAAACAACCGGATCTCACTGGTTCCCGCAAGTTTAAGAATTCGGGAACTAATCATTTTTGCCAGTCCCGTCTGGAAAATAGCCCCTCCTACAACAAACAATCCGATCATCATAATGACTACCGAATTGGAAAAACCGGAGAGTGCCTCGTCAGGAGTTAATATCTGAAAAACAAGTAAGGCTATCAGCGCACATAGCGCCACAATATCCGAACGAACCTTGCCGTTCACGAAAAAGACAGCCGAAAGAACGAGAATAATAATGGTTATCAGCATACGTAATTAAATGATTGTTTTATTTTGACTCTATCAAAACTAATTTAGGTGAACAAAAATAGAAAATACTCCAGCGTTATTAAAACAAATTAGAAATGATTTTAGTTCATGAGACATCATTTAATATTTTAATACATTTTACCTCTAAAAAAAGAATCAAAATTAAGCAAAATATCATACCATACAGGAAATAAAAGACACCATACGTCCCCATTTATCCATCACATTTTATTACACTGTCACAATATAAGGTTGAAAATCAATATATTTATGTATTATCTTTTGATAATTCAGAGAACAATTCATATCTTTACAACCTCATTTATATCAAACATTTTATGGCAAACAATATTTTGTTAATTTCTTGGATTAGTGAAGCATATTGGAGTTATAATTATTTACTGGTAATTATTTTACTCCTTATCATCAGCATCTTATTATATAGAATCCGTAAATTACAAAAAACGATTAAAAAAACCAATCATTCCTACCGTTTCTCTTTTGACATTCTCGACAACCTTCCTTTTCCTATCTTCGTAAAAGACATTACAAATGATTTCCGATACTATTACTGGAATAAAGAATCAGCCGCTCAATCCGGCATTAGCAGTGAAGAAGCCATCGGACATACTGACTACGAAATATACGGAGAAGAAAGAGGAGAAAAATACCGGAATATCGACAAAGAACTCGTACAAGAAGGCAAAGTATACCGCAAAGAAGAAAAATATATCACTCCCGATGGAATCACCCATGATACGATTGCTGTAAAATCAATTATTTCATGGGAAGGGGAAAAAAGATGGCTGCTCGCAACCCGATGGGAGATCACTCAACTCAAGAATTATGAAAGAGAATTGGTTGCAGCCAAAGAAGAACTGGAAAAAGCATTGAAGAAGCAGAAACTAGCTCTAAAAAGTATTGACTTCGGGCTTATCTATATTGATAAAAATTACCGGGTGCAATGGGAAGAAACAAGACCCTCAAATCCGCAACTAAGCTCTTCAGCGTCCTTCTTGCGTCTAAACGTCCTCTCATCACTGAATTAGCAGATAAATTGAGGCTGAAATACCCACTTCTGCCCACAATATCCCCTTGCCCCACTATGCGACTTGAGGCAATACGCAGTATCATACCCATAAGTTGTAGGCGTTATCCAAAATCAGTCTGA